>JBGPKU010000016.1:0-49645 GCA_041486085.1 Candidatus Limnocylindria bacterium
ACCTATGGTGGTGGCGGTGGCGGCGGGAGTTGGTACTAGCAAGAGCCTTGCGGTCGCCGAGGGGGTCGCTTTCTTGCGCCGTTCGCAGGCGCCGGACGGCTGGTGGGCGGACTTCGATACCCTCGCCGGCGCCAGCGACGAGTGGGTCACAGCGTTTGTAGCGTCCGTGCTTGCCTCGCCTGGCATTGCGGCCGCCGGCGGGTTGCCGATGGCCCAGCGGGCTTGGAGAGCGCTTTCGCGCCGTCGATGGTGGTCCGCGGGCCGGGGCTACAACGGTTCGGTCCCCGCTGACGCGGACTCGACGGGCTGGTTCGCGCTCTTGGCCGAGGGTCTCGGCCACGGCGGATCGCTCGCGGCCAGGCGCGCGCGTCGCTTCCTCCATTCCCACATGCGTCCGGGAGGCGGGATCGCGACTTATGCACTGGCTCGTCCGATCAGATTGTTCACAGGGCTGCGGCGGATCTCGTTCGATGGCTGGTGCGACCAGCACACGTGCGTGACCGCGGCGGTCGCGCAATTGGCCGAGTTTCGCGACGACCCACGGATCCACTCGTTCCTGTGCGAGAGACAGCGGAACGACGGAGCTTGGGGCCCCTACTGGTGGATCGACGCCGAATATGCGACCGCGCTGGCCGCCACGGCGTTGGTCAATTCGACAAACGAGCGGGTTCGGGCAGCGGCCGAACGCGGGTCCGATTGGCTGGCGGTGCGCATCGGCAGCGACGGTCCGATTCGGACCTCGTGGTATCCGAGCGGCTCACCTTTCGCGACCGCCTGGGCTCTCTGGGGTCGGCGTGCGCTCGTCGCGCGCGAAGAGCCGGGGCTCAAAGCCGCCGCCGCGTGGCTCGCGAGCGCGCAACGCGCCGATGGCTCTTGGGAGCCCTCGGCGCTCTTGCGAATCCCTCCCCCTGACATCGTCGATCCCGGCTCATTCGCCGGATGGCGGACCGACACCAAGGGCGGAGGAAGCATCCGCGTCGACCAGCAGGCTGTTTTCACGACCGCCACGGTCTTGCGCGCCCTGGCCAATGCCCGGGACTGACCAGAGCGTAGCGGCCGCGCTCACCCGCAACGTACGGAAATCGGGCCTGGCTCTCTCCGGGAACGCTTATGACCGCATGCGCACTGCCGTCGAGCGTCGCGGCCGCGAGCTTGCTGACGCTCTCCGTGCCGACATTGGTGACGGGCCGTGGGATGTCGGTCTCGCCAGCCTCGGGCGGTCGTCTCCGCACTCTGACGCCGCGCGCATCCTCGGGTTCGGGAGCCTATTCGCGGAGCACGCCACGGGGCCGCTCGGGCTGCGCGCAGTGGATCAGGCGCGCATCGCCTCGCTAGGAGGCTTGGCCAACTTCGTCGTCGCCACCTTCGACCAGCTTGTCGATGGAGGACAAGAGCCGGACGAAGTGTTGAGCACAGGTGCGCTCGTGCGGCTACTTAGAGGCGACCGAGTTCTCGTCGCTCCGTCTGGTCCCTCAATCGTCGCTGACTTGACCGCCTTATACGCCAGGAGGCTGGCCGCGCTCGCACCGGAGCGATCCACTCTTGATGACGTGGCAGCGCTGATCGAGCGCGCGTACCGACTTGAACGCTTGTCCCTGGGACCCGACCCCTCCTGGCGCGTCATCAGGGACAAAGCGGCAGTGCCGTTCGTACTGCTCGTCGCCCCCGCCTGGCGCGTGGCGTCATCGAGAGTTGAGATGATCCGCGAGCAGCACCTGCGGTGGGCATTTCGGACCGGGGATTTCTTCGGATGGCTCGACGACGCGATCGATGTTGACGCTGACGTGCGTGCCCATCGACGCAATCGCGTTGCGAACCTGCTCGCGCGGGGCTACTCGGCGGAGGCCGTCGCCGCCGCGATCGACGCTCGCGGACTGGCGGTGCGCCACGAATGGCGGCGGCTGTACGGTCACACCGGAGGAGAGGTCGATGATGTCCTGCGCGCAAGCGTGACGTCATGGCTGGCGGGCGGCGCGGCATGAAGCGGCAGGGTCAGAGGTCGGTCCGAGCCTCTTGTTGCCGCACCCCGGCACACCCGCGTACTGGTGTTCGTCAATCTCTCCTGGGGTTAGGAGATCCCGCCAAGCCCGACGAGAGCGCGCGCGTGCTCGATCTCGCCAAGATGCCGCGAGGCGTGCTGGCAGAGGTAGGCCTCGCACACGTCCATGAGGCGGATCGGCCCACTTGGCACGAGTGCGAAGAGGAACGATCCCGCCGCATCGGCCGGCCGCTCGGTGATCGCGATCTCGTCGAAGCGCGCGAGTGGCGTGTTGGCGATGGCCGAGCCGGTCCGCGCGAAGACCGCGCTCTGGTAGTCGCGCCACGCCGCAAGGTCCTTGAATTGGATCGCCTCGGCCACCGCCATCGGCGTGCCGCGCGCGGGCAGCTCGCCGGTGTAGCCGATGCGCTGCCCCCACCCTCCGCTCTCCCACAGCATCGGTCCGCCGTCGAGGAACTTCGCCACGTTCCGATCCTGGCCGGCGACGACATGTGCGAGGCTGAAGGCGATCGAGAGGACTCCCTTGCGCTCGCGATGGTTCACCTGCTCGAGCGTCAGGTCGCGGATCGCCCGTTCGAGCATGCCGTTGACGGCGGTCATGCGGCGGCTGAATTGCGTCCGCCAGTCTTCATTCGTCTTTGGGGCGGTCATTCAGTCCGGCATGCTAGCGAGGCCGGCCGCGATGAGCATCGCGAGACCCTCGACGATCTCACCACGCGTGCGTCGCGAGTCGAAGACCAGGGTCGCGACGTCATGTTTTCCGTCGAGACGCTCGAGCAGCGCAGCGACATTCACCGATACGACGGCGCGGTGCGCGGTGTCGTGCACCAGCGCGCCGCCAAGATCGACGTCGCGGACGGCGATCGCGGCGGGTGAGGCCTTCACCTTGACGCGATCGCCCAAACGGGCAGCGATCGCGCGCACTCGCTCCTGATGCCGGATGATCTCGGCCGCGACGTCGAACATCCGAAGCTCGTAGATCCATGTCTCACCCACGGCCGCGTAGCGCTCGCCCGGCTGGCGCTGGAGGAACGATCCCGGCGCGGTGCGCGTGCCATCGCCGAGGTTCTCGAGAGCCCCGCGCCGAATGAGATACAGGTCGTCCGGACTTCCATCGATCACCTGATCGGCGCTGAGCTCGCGCGGCCGCAAACGCGCCGCGAGCGATGACACGATCTCCGCGGGAAGGTCGCGCAGCGGGCTGCGTCGTTTGAGGAACGCGTCCGCGAGCAACAGATCGGCGCGCTCGCGCATCGCCGTCGCGAACAGCGGCTGCCGTTCCATGAGACGGCGTATCTCCTCCGCCGGCAGCCGGATGATGGTGCACGGTGTGTCGGCGACGATCGTCGCGAAACGCTCGTTCGCGACGGGCATCTCCCCCACGATCGCTGGCGCGCCGACCATCGCGAGGGTGCGGTCATCCGCCCGCGCGAAGACACGGACCGATCCCTCGACGAGCACGTAGGCGTCGTCGTCGAGCTGCCGCTCCTCGATGAGGACCTCGCCCTGCTGCAGCTTCACGCTGGAGGCGACGGTGCGCAGCTGGTCCACTGCGCTCTTCTCGAGCAGGAGGAAGGGACCAAAAGCCAATTCGTTAAGCACCCCGCGCAGCGTATCCAAAGGACCGCGGAGAAAGGAGCCTCACTCGGGGGATGCTCCACGTGGCAACGCGGCCCCGATGACGTCGCGGATCGACGCCAGGCCCTGCTCCTTCACGTACGCCGCGAGCCCCTCGATGACGCGCAACGGCGCGATCGGGTCGGCGAACGTCGCGGTCCCGACCTGCACGGCGGAAGCGCCGGCCATAAGGAACTCGAGGGCATCGCGAGCGTCGGTCACGCCGCCCGCCCCGATGATCGGAATGGAGACGGCCTGGGCGACCTGATACGTGATGTGCACGGCGATCGGGCGGATCGCCGGGCCGGAGAGCCCGCCGCTGCCCGTGCCGAGCATGGGACGGCGTTTCGCCACGTCGATGCGCATGCCGAGCACGGTGTTGATCGCGGTGAGACCGTCGGCGCCGGCCTCCTCGCACGCGCGGGCGACCGCGACGACGTCCGGAGCGTTCGGCGTGAGCTTCACGATGATCGGCAGGTCCGTCGTGTCGCGGACCGCGCGCGTGACGGCCGCGGCCAGCGATGGGTCGCAGCCGAAGAGCATGCCGCCCTTCACGTTCGGGCACGAGATGTTCAGCTCGAACCCGACGACGCCGGGCGTCTGCGCGAGCGTTTCGACGACGAACACGTAGTCGTCGACGCTGTAGCCGGCGACGTTGACGATCACCGGCACGCGCAGCTTCGCCCACTTCGGTCCATAGATCCGCGCGACCTCGGCCGCACCGGGATTTTCGAGGCCGATCGAGTTGAGGATCCCGGCCGGCGTCTCCGCGACGCGGTACTGCGGGTTGCCGGGACGGGCGTTCCGCGTCGTGCCTTTGTTCACGATCGCGCCGAGGCGCGAGATATCGAAGAGCTCCGCGTACTCGAGGCCCTGCCCGAAGGTGCCCGACGCCGTGAGCACCGGGTTCTTGAGCCGCAGCCCGCGGGCCACGTCGACCTCGAGATCGACGCCGCGCTCGGGAAGGTCGTCGGGCGCGGTGCTGACGTAGCTCGCGTCGGCGAACCGCTCGACATCGATCGCGAGCGATGGATCGTCCAGGGTTCGGTCGGGCTCACCGGTCGCCGCCTCGACGATGCTCGCGCCATCGACCGCCGCGAGCTCGACGGTGTCGCGCTCCTCCTCGCCTTCCGCCGCAAGCTCCAGGCGCTCCTCAGGCGAGCTCTTGGAAGAGCCCCGGCGCTGCTCGAGCTTTCGGGGCCTGCGCCACGGCATCAGTGCACCCCGACCGTCGCGGGCTCGCCCGCCTCGAATGCGACGTCGCCCAGCGGGAACACCGGACCCTCGCGGCACACCCGGGCGTTGCCAGGCTTCGTGACGATGACGCATGCTCGGCAGACGCCCATCGCGCAGCCCATGTGCTGCTCGACCGCGACCTGGGCATCGACGAGGACCTGGCGGCCGGGAACGATCGGTCCGCGGAGCGCCTCGTCGCGCATGCGGCCGAGCGCCGCCAGCATCGGCCACGGGCCGCAGCCGAACAGCTGATCGCCCCACGGAAGCAGCGGAGGCAGCACCTCGGTGACGCGGCCCGTCACGCCGAACGAGCCGTCTTCGGTCGTCGTGACGTACTCGATCGAGGTCGGCAGGCGGTCCGACGGCCAGAGGTACGCGACGCTGCGTCCGCCCATCACGAGCGTCACGCTGCGCCGAGAGGCCTCTTGCTCCGCGATCACGCGCATCGGAGCGATCCCGGTGCCGCCGGCGACGAGAAGCAGGTTCCGCGTGTCGCGCCGCACGACGAAGGCCGTACCGAGCGG
Source organism: Candidatus Limnocylindria bacterium (assembly GCA_041486085.1). Classification (GTDB taxonomy): domain Bacteria; phylum Chloroflexota; class Limnocylindria; order P2-11E; family P2-11E; genus CF-39. Next base: position 5,377 of record JBGPKU010000016.1, read on the forward strand.
TCCGAGCAGATCGAGCGTGTCACCCGGACGGCGTTCGGCGATCCACGCGCCGCCGGTGCCCAGCGGCTTCACGATGAGCTCGATCTCGCCGCCGCGCCGGTCGATGCGGCAGAACGAGTAGGGCCGGCGCAGCAGCGGATCCCAACCCGGTCCCGGGCGCACGTGCACGAACTGGCCGGGGTTGGCGCGTTCCGCGATACCTGGAGCGTGTAGCGCAAGGAGCACGCCGAGCTCGCCGATCTGTGTGCTCGCGACGACACGGCCCTCTTCGATGATCACAGCGGCACGCCGACCGCGAAGGTGTAGCCGTCGGGATCCTCGAGGATGCAGTCGCGCCAGCCGTGCGGCCACTCTCGCGTGGTGTGCAGCACGATGTAGCCGCGATCGCGCGCGCGTTTCTCGGCGGCGTCGGGGTCGATGCCGAGGATCCGTATCTCCGCGCCGAATCCGCGCTTTCCGGACTCGCGCAGGCGCGGCGACCATGGCTGTGCCGCATACGTGTGGTCCGCGTGGAGCGTCAGCTTGATGCCGTCGCGTTCGAGCGCGGCGAAGTCCGGATCGTGATGCGCGTCCGTGAACTGGAGCACACCGGTGTAGAAGCGCAGGCTCCGGTCGATGTCGCGCACCAGTAGGTTCAACGTGAGTCCCGCGAGCGAGCGCCCGTAGTCCGCGGCGCTCACGCTCCAGGCCTGCGCGTCGGTCCGTTTGGACGTCATGTCCGCATCACGCTCGCCCACCAGAGTGGCAGGGTCAGCGCGAGGAGTCCCGCGCCCGCCAGCAGTGCGGGTGCAGCGCCCAGCGTCGCGAGGATCCCTCCCGCGAGGGCGCCTGACGCGGCGCCGGCGTCCTGCCAGGTGTGCAGGGCGGCGAGGATGCGCGGACGGTCGATCTCGCGCGAGCGCCGGGCAGCCGCGAGCTCGACGGCGATCGTGGCGGTGAGCCCATTCACGAACGCCGATCCGCCGACCACGACGAACAGCACCGGGTCGAGCGGTAGCGCGAGCGCGGCGACCGATGCGAGCGACGCCAGCGTCGACAGCGCGAACGCGGCGGTGGCCGAGCGATCGCTCCAGCGTCCCGCGATGGGCGTCCAGGCGACCTGCGCGATCCGCTGGGTGAGCGCGAACGCGGCGGCGACGAAGGTCGCCGGTACGACCGCGTTGAGCACCGGCGCGCCGCCGTGGAACAGCTCGTCCACGCGGAACCCACCCGCGGCGACGAGGAGCCCGGCGTACAGCGCGAGCTGGATGGTGGCCGCGGCAAAGAGCGCGACCAGTCGCGGCTCCCACACGGACGCCGGGACGTGACCGCCGTCGATGGTGATGTGGCGGCGCCAGCCTGAGGCGATGAGCGCGGGACCCAGGCCGAGGGCGAGCGAGAGCCCGGCGGCGACGACGATGGCCGTGGTCCAGCCCCACAGCTCGATCGCGAATGGGGCGAAGATCGCGCCGCCGAAATAGCCGAGGCCCCACACCGCGCGGGTGTTGCCGATGCGGCGCCCTGCGTGCGCGGTCGCGTCTTCGAGAGCGGAGAGGAACGATCCGAGTCGCAGAAGTGAGTAGCAGAAGCCCCACAGGAGCCGACCGGCGAAGAACACGAAGAGCATCGCTGGGAGCGCGTACAGCGCCGTCGAGACCGCGGTGAGGATGATCGCGACGAGTACGAGCGCGCCCGCGGGGAACCGCTCGAAGAGGCGCGCCGCGAGCGGATTCGTGCCCAGACGCACCCAGCGATTGAGCGAGAGAATCAGGCCCACCGTCGGGCGCGAGATGCCGAGGCTCGACGCCTGCACCGGCAGGACGGTGTACAGGAACGTGTCCCCGAGGAGCGAAGCGGAGACCACGAGCGCGACCGGGAGCGCCGGGGCCGCGCGCTTTCCTGCGACGGCGGTGCTCTGCGGCCCCAGGGTCATTCCGCCGCTGCGGCTGTCTGGCGCGAACGGTACTGCGCGAGCGGAGCCACCTCGTACGCGACGGCCGAAGCGCGCAACGCCGTCACCACGGCGAGCGCGGTATCGAGCGACGTCAGACACGGCACGCGCGCTTCCACTGCCGCTCGGCGGATCAGGAAGCCGTCCCGGTCGACCGTCTTGCCGAGGGTCGGCGTGTTCACGACCGCCGCGCAGCGCCCCGACCGGATCACCGTGAGGATCTCCTCGGTCCCTTCCGACAGCTTGGCGACCTCGCGCACGTCGATGCCCAGGCTGCGGATGAGCGCCGCGGTGCCGCGCGTCGCGACGAGGTCATACCCCAGCCAATGGAAGCCCTCGATGATCGCGACGACCTCCTTCTTGTCCTTGTCGGCGACCGTGACGAGCACGTCGCCGCTCGGCATCGGCGCGAGGCCGGCCGCGACGCGGCTCTTCCACCGGGCCGGCGCGAAGCTCCGGTCGACACCCATGACCTCGCCGGTACTCTTCATCTCGGGTCCGAGGTAGGTGTCGACGTCCAGGAGCTTGGCCATCGAGAACACCGGCGCTTTCACTGCGACCAGCGGCCCTTCCGGAGAAAGACCGGAGGCGCTCGCGTATCCCTCGGCGGCGAGCGTCGATCCGAGCGAGATCGCGACCGCCAGGCGCACCAGCGGCACGCCCGTGACCTTCGTGAGGAAGGGGACGGTCCGTGAGCTGCGCGGATTCACCTCGAGGACCCAGACGCGGCCGTCCTCGACGATGAACTGGATGTTGAGGAGTCCCCTGACCGGAAGGGCCCTCGCGATCTGCGCCGTGAGCGCGACGATCACGTCACGCTCGCTTGGCATCAGGTTCTGCGCGGGATACACCGCATACGAGTCGCCGGAGTGCACGCCGGCGCGCTCGATGTGCTCCATGATCCCGGCGACGAGCGTGTCGACGCCGTCGCTCACCGCGTCCACTTCGACCTCCTTGCCTCGCAGATACTTGTCGACGAGCACGCGGCCGGTGCCGGCCTCGAGAGCGGAGTGGAAGTAGCGCTCGAGGTCCTCCTTCCCGTAGGCGATCTCCATCCCGCGTCCGCCCAGCACATAGGACGGGCGCACCAGGATCGGGTAGCCGACCGCATCGGCCACAGCGAGCGCCTCGCTCAGCGACGCCGCGGTCCCACCGGGCGGCTGCGGGATGCCGAGCGCGTTCGCGAGCTCGTGGAACCGGCGTCGGTCTTCGGCCAGCGCGATCGCGTCGGCGGAGGTGCCGGCGATCCGTCCGCCGATGCCAGCGATCCGCTCGGCCACATTGAGCGCGGTCTGCCCTCCGAATTGCGTGAGGACATCCGTAACGCCCTCGTTCTCGAGCACGCTCGCGATCGACTCCTCGTCGAGGGGGTCGAAGTACAGGCGCGCCGACGCGTCGAAGTCGGTCGAGACCGTCTCGGGGTTGCTGTTGACCATGATCGGCGCGACACCGCGCTCGCGAAGCGCCATCGCGGCCTGCACGCAGCAGCAATCGAACTCGATGCCCTGCCCGATGCGTATCGGTCCCGAGCCGATGATCACGGCCTTCTCACCCGGGAGCGGCGCGGCCTCGTTCTCCTGCTCGAAGGTGGAGTAGAAGTAGGGCGTCACGGCTTCGAACTCCGCGGCGCAGGTGTCGACCATCTTGTAGACCGGTCGGATGCCCCACTGCGCGCGCAGACGGCGCACGTCGGCGGGCAGCATCCCGGCGAGCGTGGCGATATCCGAATCCGCGAAGCCGATCCGCTTCGCCCGCCGCAGCAGGTCAGGCGTCGGCGTCTTGCCCTGCAGCTCGTCCTCGGCGAAGCGGACGATGCTCGACATCCTTCGGAGAAAAAATCGATCGATCCGCGTCGCGTTGTTGACCTCGTCGACGGTCGCGCCGCGGCGCAGCGCCGCGAAGACGCGCCAGACCCGGTCGTCGGTGGCGCTGCCCGCGAGGAACTGCATCACGAAGGCCTTGGGGTCGGGGACGTCGACCCAGGCCGGCGCCTCCCACAGGAGACCCACGCCCTTCACCTCCAGCGAGCGCAGGGCCTTCTGCAGCGCCGCCTCGAACGTGCGGTCGATGGCCATGACCTCGCCGGTGGCCTTCATCTGGGTCCCGAGCGAGCGGTCCGCCGCCGGGAACTTGTCGAACGGCCAACGCGGGATCTTGACCACGACGTAATCAAGCGCGGGCTCGAATGCGGCCGACGTCTTCTTGGTGACGGCGTTGGGGATCTCCTCGAGCCGCTTGCCGATCGCGATCTTCGCCGCGACGCGTGCGATCGGGTAACCCGTCGCCTTCGATGCGAGAGCGGACGATCGAGAAACCCGGGGGTTCACCTCGATGACGTAGTACGGGATCAACGCATCGGGATCCGACGTCGGAGTGCGATCGGGATGGAGGCCAAACTGGATGTTGCAGCCACCCTCGATGCCGAGCGCGCGGATGATCTTCAGTGAGGCGCTGCGAAGCATCTGGTATTCCTTGTCGGTCAGCGTCTGCGAGGGCGCCACGACGATCGAGTCACCGGTGTGGACGCCCATCGGATCGATGTTCTCCATGTTGCAGACCGTGATGCACGTGTCCGCGCCATCGCGCATGACCTCGTACTCGATCTCCTTCCAGCCGACGAGCGACCGCTCCACGAGCACCTGGCCGATGGGCGACGCGGCAATACCCCTGGCGGCGACGCTCCTGAGATCCGCCTCGTCCTTCGCGAATCCGCCGCCGGTGCCGCCGAGCGTGAACGCCGGACGGATCACCACCGGATAACCAACACGCGCCGCGAAAGAAACGGCATCGTCGACCGAGCGTGCGGCCACTGACTCGGGCACCGGCTCGCCGATCGAGATCAGGAGCTGTTTGAACGCCTCGCGGTCCTCGGCCTGCTGGATCGCGCGCAGCGGCGTCCCGAGGAGCCGGACCCCGTATCGCTCGAGCACGCCGGCCTGCGCGAGCGCGACCGCGAGATTCAGGCCGGTCTGGCCACCGAGCGTCGGCAGCAGACCGTCGGGCCGCTCCTTCGCGATGATCCGCTCGAGCACCTCGACGGTGAGCGGCTCGATGTACGTGACATCCGCGACGCCGGCATCGGTCATGATCGTCGCGGGATTCGAGTTCACGAGGACGGTCTCGACGGCCTCCTCACGCAGCGCGCGGCACGCTTGCGTGCCGGCGTAGTCGAACTCGGCGGCTTGACCGATGACGATCGGGCCCGAACCGATGATGAGGACCTTCACGCGTCGATCCAGCCGCCGCCGGTGAGGACGGCGCGACCGCCGACGTGGACGCTGGTGATGGCCTCGGGCGTTCCGCCGACGCGAACGTACAGCAGCGAGGGCCGGCCCATCTCGAAGCCCTGCTCGACGACGATGCGCTTGCCATCGGAGATGCCGTGACGCACGAGGTACGCGCCGAGCGGCCCGCACGCCGAGCCCGTCGCCGGGTCCTCGGTCACGCCCTGCCATCCGGCATACATGCGGCCATGGACCGTGGAGTCCGGTGCGACCGTCTCACGCGTGAAGATGAATGCGGCGTCCACCAGGCCGCGCGGCGACGCGCGGCGCACGGCATCGATCCCCCTTACCGGGACGAAGGTGAACTCGTTGCCGCTCGAGCCGATCTCGATCGGGAGCGATGGCTCGATGTCCGAAGCGTGGAGCGACAGGAGGGCTGCGAGCTCCGCGGCATCCGGCCTCGCCCGGAACTCGGGCAGCGGCTGCTCCATCTCGGTGAAGCCGCTGTGCACGGTCACCTGCAGCGTCCCGACCTCTTCCTCGAGACGCAGCGATGCGTCCGCTCCACCTGAGAGGAAGAACCCCGCGCCCACGGTCGGATGACCGGCGAACGGCAGCTCGCGCGCGGGCGTGAAGATCCGCAAGCGGTGGTCGCCGCCTTTCTCGGCCGGCAGCACGAAGACGGTCTCCGGAAGATTCAGCTCCTTCGCGATCGGCTGCATGGCGGACTCTGGAATGTGCCCGCCGTCGCGGAAGACGGCGAGCTGATTGCCGCCGAACTTCCGATCGGTGAACACGTCGAGCAGCGCGTATTCGTGACGGGTCACGTCTGCCCTGTTCCGCCGCGCTTGCTCGCCTCGCGCACCAGTGCGATGAGCGCCGCCTCGTCGAGGTCATCGAGCTTGGCGAAGCGGATGCAGCTCTTGCCGCAGCTGACCTTCCCGAGCCGCTTCGCGTACAGCTCGGGCAGATAGCGGCCGTCTTTCACGCTGTTCACGTAGAGCGCCAATCCGCCGGCACGGTCCGCGAGCGCGACGACCGCGCTGTCGCCCTCGCGCCCGGTCGCGCATCGATAGTGGAACTTGCCGTATCCGAGCAACGCATGCACACGCTTCGCGGCGTTCCGATTTCTCGCCGAGACGCTCGCCAGGAACTGCGCAACCGAGGTCGCCGAAGGAGTGCGCTTCATCGGCGCGCCACCGCCGACCGCACGTCGGCCATGAACGCATCGAACACCGGCTCGTTGTCGCGCGGCCCGGGAGCGCCCTCCGGGTGGTACTGGTAGGTGCGGATCGGCAGTGTCTTGTGCGCGAGCCCTTCGACCGATCCATCGTTGAGGTTGCGTGCGGAGACCTCGAAGTCGCTATCCGCGGAGATGGACGACTCGTCGACCTGGAACTCGTGATTCTGGCTGGTGATGACGACCTTCCCGGTCCGCACGTCCTGCACCGGATGGTTCGCGCCGTGATGGCCGAACGGCAGGCGCGAGGTGGACGCACCGATCGCGCGGCCGACAAGCTGATGTCCGAGGCAGATTCCCAGAAGCGGCAGCGGCCGGCCGGTGCCGCGCTGCAGAGCGGCGTCGAGCATGAGCTTCACGTTGTGCGCGATCTGCTGGATGGCCGCGGGATCTCCCGGACCGTTCGTCACGACGATCCCATCCGGCGCCCACGACAGCACCTCGCGCGCGCTTGTGGTCGCGGGAAAGACCCTCACCGACGCCCCTCGCTTGGTGAGGCAGCGCACCTGAGACTCCTTCACACCCGTATCGAGCAGGGCCACCTTGGGCCCGCTGCCCACCTGACGCCCCAGGCCTGTCGCCTCGACCACCAACGGGCGCGCCGCGAGCGGCGCCGAGGCGCGGGCCTTCGCGATGGCCTCCTGCGCGATGCCCGGGTCGTGCGCGAGATGCGGCGGCACCTGCAGCAGCGCGCCCCGGAGCGTGCCCTTCGCGCGAAGCCTGCGCACGAGGGCGCGCGTGTCGACGCCCGAGATCCCGGGCACGCCGTACTGCCGGAGGTACGCGTCGAGGTCGACCGTGTCGTCGCGGCAGGTCGTATCGAGCTCGCGCACCACGAGCGCCTCGACCCACGGACGCCGCGATTCGGCTGCGCGGTCGAAGGTCCCGTAGTTCCCGATGAGGGGATACGTCAGCACGACGATCTGTCCGTTGTACGAGGGGTCGGACGAGATCTCCTGGTACCCGGTCATCGCGGTGTTGAAGACGACCTCGCCCCACCCAGCCGACGCGTCGCCGAACGCCTCGCCCCACCACGCGCTCCCGTCCTCGAGACCGATGACGGCCGCCCTGCTCATTGGTGCATAACTATACGGTCCGGATGAATAAAGATGCAATTGCGTCTCGGCGAGCAGCCGCGCGATGCCGTTAGCGGGCGGCAGCCTGCGCCTTGCCACGCACACCTCCGTCGAATCGCACCTGCCCGCCAACGACCGCCAGCACGACGCGACCGCGAAGCGTCCGTCCGAGGAGCGGAGTATTTTTCCCGAGGCTCGTCAGACCTTGTGCGCTCACGATCCACGGCTCGTCCAATTTGATCGCGATCCAGTCGTCGTCGTTCGGCCTGATTCCGAGAACTCGCGCGGGCCCCTCGGTAAGCGCGCGGATCGCGGTGTCGAGATCGCACCAACCCGCATCGACGCCGCCGAGCACGAGAGGCAGCGCCGTCTCAAGACCGCTGATCCCGAAGGCCGCCTGATCGAACTCGACGTCCTTGCGCACGCTGGCGTGCGGCGCGTGGTCCGTCGCGATCGCGTCGACGGTGCCGTCGGCGAGGCCGATCCAGAGCGCGCGCACGTCGTGAAGACGGCGGAGCGGGGGGTTCATCTTCGTGTTGGAGTCATACGGCATCGCGTTCGCCGGCGCGGCGGCCACCTCCTGCCCTTTGAGACCCTGCTCCCACGCCAGCGCGCGTCGCCCGCGTACCCAGTCATCGGTCAGGGCGAGGTGGTGCGGCGTGACGTCGCAGGTCACCCTGATGCCGCGGGCCTTGGCCGCGCGGATCATGTCGAGCGAGCCGGCGGTCGAGATGTGCGTCAGATGCACCCGACCGTCCACCGCGTCCGCGGCGAGGATCGCGCGAGCGACCGCGGTCTCCTCGGCGGCGTTCGGGATCCCCGCAAGTCCGAGCGCCGCGGAGACGGCGCCGTCGTTCATGACGCCCTTGCCCGAGAGCGCGCTGTCCTGCGGGTGCTCGATCACGAGGAGCTCCTTTGTGCGCGCGTACTCGAGCGCGTGCCGGAACAGGCGGCTGTCGTCGACCGGCGACCCGTCGTCGGAGAACGCCACGGCGCCCGCCGCCGCGAGCTCGACCAGATCCGCGAGCTCCTTGCCACGCCGGCCGCGCGTGACCGTGGCGATCGGGAGCACCCGCGCGCCGCCGGCGGCCACGCCACGCGCCACGAGCTCGGCGATGAGGCCGGGCGTGTCGATCGGCGGCTCGGTATTCGGCATCGCGCAGATCGTGGTGAAGCCGCCGCGAAGCGCAGCCTGCGAGCCCGTCGCGATGGTCTCGGACTCCTCGAAGCCAGGCTCCCGCAGGTGCGCGTGCAGGTCGATGAAGCCGCGGGTGACGAAGTAGCCCTGCGCCTCGAGCTCGCTTCTCTCCATCAGGCCGCCTCCAGCGACGGAGTGCCGATGAGCAGGTAGAGGAGCGCCATCCTCACGGCAACGCCGTTGGTCACCTGTTTCTCGACCAGCGAGCGCGCCCCATGCGCGACCGACGCATCGATCTCGACGCCCTCGTTCATCGGTCCGGGATGCATCACCGGCGCGTTCGGCCGCATCCGCGCGACGCGCTTCTCGGTGAGACCCCAAACGCGGGAGTACTCGCGCAGCGACGGGAGCAGCCCGCTCTCCTGACGCTCCTTCTGAAGTCGCAGCGCGATGACGCCATCGGCGGAGTCCAGCGCGCGGTCGAGGTCGGGCTCGTAGGTGACGCCCAGCGGGAGCTCGCCGCGCCGCCAGGCCGTCGGCATGAGCGTCGGCGGACCCGACAGCGTCAGCGATGCCCCGAGCGGCACGAGGGCGTTGATGTCGGACCGCGCGACGCGGCTGTGGATCACGTCGCCCACGATGACGATGCGTTTCCCCGCAAGATCGCCGAGGGCGCCACGCAGCGTGTATGCGTCGAGCAGGCCCTGCGTCGGGTGCGCGTGCCAGCCGTCGCCTGCGTTGATCACGGCGGCATCGGTGCGCTCGGCCACGAAGTACGGGGCGCCGGAGGACGCGTGCCGCATGACGACGATGTCGCCCCCGAGCGCCTGCAGCGTGCGCACAGTGTCGTAGAGGGTCTCGCCCTTCTCCACGGACGATCCGCTCGCGGTGATGTTGACCACGTCGGCGGAGAGCGCCTTCGCCGCGAGCTCGAACGACACCCGGGTGCGCGTCGATGCCTCCGCGAAGAACAGGATGACCGTGCGGCCACGCAGCGGCGGCGCGCGCCGGATCGGGCGCGAGAGCACTTCGATCATGGCGCCCGCCGTCTCGAGAACGGACTCGATCTCGAACCGGGACCAGTCGTCCGTGTCGAGGACGTGCCTGCGCGACCAACGCGCGGGATTCCGTGGCAGCTCGGCCGTCTCAGCAGGTTCGTCCTTTCGCACCGGCTCGATCCCGGCCGGCAGGGTCTCGATACGCGTGGTCATGCACTACTCCCTTCGGTCGCCTGAACGGGGGTGGCCCCCGCCGCCTCTCGCGCCACGACCTCGACCTCATCGCGGCCGTCGACCTCCATCAGACCGACGCGGACGTCGTCCGCGGGCCGAGTGGGAACGTTCTTGCCGACGAAGTCGGCCCGGATCGGCAGCTCACGGTGACCGCGATCGATGAGGACGGCCAGGCGGATGGCCCGCGGCCGGCCGTAGTCAACGACCGCGTCAAGTGCGGCACGGATCGTGCGCCCGGTGAAGAGCACGTCGTCGACGAGCACGACCACGCGGTCGTCGACGGAGAAGTCGAGGGACGAGCCGTGGATGACCGGGGCGTACCCGATGCGTGTGAGGTCGTCGCGATAGAGCGTGATGTCGAGCGAGCCGAGCGGTACGCGGACGTTCTCGTGCGCGAGGATCGCGTCGCGCAGCCGGGTCGCGAGCACGTCTCCGCGCGAGCGGATGCCGACGATCGCGAGAGTGGAAAGATCGCGGTCGCGCTCGACGATCTCATGTGCGATGCGGGAGATCGCGCGACGGATGTCGTCGGCGCTGAGCAGGATGCTGCGCGGCTGGGCCATTCGCCACTTCCCTTTCCGGCCTCTCGGGACCGGTCGTTAAAGGTGGTGCGCTAGCGTCAGTATATGCGTCTCCTCATCGCAGCCCTCTCTATCGGCGCGCTCGCGTTCGTCGTCGCGGTCGCTGCGACCACGGCATCACCGCCATCCGCCGCGTCGACGACGTCCCCCCAGGTGCGCGCGACGATCGCGCCCTACGCGACCGCCGATCCGCTCGTCACATCCCGCGTCGACGCGAGCGCCACGCTGGGCCGACTTCCCCTCGACGAACGGTCCGACCGGAGGGTTCGTGTCGTGCGCGGCCTGGCCCTGCCGCTCGAGGACGTCGCGCTGCCGATCGAGGCCGAGCTGCTCCCGAACGCGCCGCGCGAGTTCCGTGGGGGCTGGCACGAGGGCATCGACTTCGCAGCGCCCAGCGGAACGGCGGTCCACGCGGTGGCTGCCGGTACCGTCATGCGCGTCGATCGCGACTTCGAGGACTGGAGCCGTGAGTCAGAGGGCGCCGCACTCGCGGCGGCGGTCGGGCTCGGCTACACACCCGCGGCCACGCTCGATCGCATCCGCGGCCGGCAGGTCTGGATCGACCACGGCCGCGGCGTCGTCAGCCGGTACGCGCATCTCTCGGTGGTGGCCGATCTGGTCGTCGGCGAGACGGTGGAGCGCGGGCAGGTCGTCGGCATGGTCGGCAGCTCGGGTTACGAGGAGGGCGGCCCGCACCTGCATCTCGAGGTGCGCATCGGCACGAGCTACCTCGGCGACGGTCTTTCGGGCGACGGGCTGATCACGGCGATCGGCGCGGCGTTCGACTCTCCGTAGCTAAAAGACCACGCGCGTCCCGCACGCAGCAGGGTCGTTCAACTAATGCGCCGCGGCCGTGTACGGCGAGAGCTGGCTACGTTTTTCAGCGAAGGCCGGTGCGGCGGGCGCGGACGGCAGCCTCGTGGACGATCTCGACTGCCTCTGAGGCGAGCGGGCGAGGGAGTCGCGTGAAGACGCCGATCTCGGCGGACTTCTCCTTCTCAGGACTGTCGTACCACCAGGTCAGGTGCTGAAGCTCGCACATGTAGACGTAGGCGGTGGTCGGCTTCGGCAGCTCGTAGCGGATGGCACCGAGGAGGTCCAGGCGGCTGGCGACGATCCGCGAGGCGTCCCACAGCTCGCGCCGCGCGACTTCGAGGATCGTCTCGCCTGAGCGGCGGGCGCTGGTCGGGAAGTGCCAACCGCCGGCGTCGGGCGAGCGGACCCACACCGTGAGATCTCCGTAGAAGGGGATGACCATCGCGATCTGCGCGGAGGCGGGCGGAAACTCCTTGAAGCTGGAGTCTCGACGCGATACGAATGTCAGATCCGCCATCGTTGGAATAAAAGTAAGCAGGACGGCGAGCACCTCGTCAATAGCCCGCGTGGTGGCAAGGCAGGCGAAGCGAGCAGGCGGACGCCCGAGTTTAGACCCGTAACTCCGCCGCGAGTCGGAATGGATCGGTAGCAATCACACTCGCGGCGTACAACTCCATCGCACCGATGTCGGACGTCTTGTTCGCCGGGTCGCCACGGTCGACGAGTCGCCCGATCGGGGGAAAGCGCCGCCAGTCCTCGCCGTCGGGCACGAGCGGCGGCAGGTAGATGGCCATGTTGAAGGCGATCACGCCAGCGCGGCGGTAGGCCGTTACCACACCCGCGATGGCGGCGGCGAGGCTCGTCTCGTTCGAGCCGGGGCGGCCGAGGATCAGCACCTCTCGCTCCTTGATCGGCGTGATGGATGCGATCACCCGCGCGCCCTCGATCTCGACCCCGAGACCGAGCGCGTCGTGCACCAGCCAGAGGTCGTCGAAGTAGTCGCGGCCGGATGATGAGCCGTACGCAAGGGCCTGTCGGCGCAGCGTCTCGACCTTCGGATAGTGCGCGCCGCGTGTCGCGGTCATCTGCATGTGACCATGCACGATCGATCCGCCGGCGCGCCACAGGCAGTTCCACATCACGAAGAGGTACCGGGCGGACGGGTCGTCGGCGAGCGCCGCTTCGCCCCAGCGCCGCGTCGTCGAGAGGTAGTCACGGACCATGCCGGCATTCACGGGAGCGAGCGGGTCGTGCTCGTCGAAGACCAGCACGCCGTGATAGCCGTCGTACTTCGCGACGTTCGATGCGGTGATCCCATGCTTGCCCTTGATTCGGCCGAACGTATCGGCGGGCGTGCCCTCGAGTGGCCGGTCGAAGGGATCGTTCGCGGCACCGGCGATGAGCGCGCGCACTTCATCCGCGCCCTTCACCTCCATCGGACGCATCGCGCGCAGGTCGTTGAAGAGCGCGCCCTCCATCGTGACCGTGTTCGTGACGCGCACGATGTGCTGCTCGCCGACCGCGTCGACCGAGCCGAAGAGCTTGGTGATCCACGCGTGCATCTCGGGTGGCGCCACGAGCCGGCCGGTCGTCGTCGAGACCGTGAACAGCCGGTCCGCGAGGGCGCGGGCGTTGGCGGGAAGGCTCGCGATCGCGTCCTCGAGGTCGACGATCGACCGGCCTACGCGCTGCGCCGTAGCCGCACCGCCCTCTTGTAGACGTCGACGTATCGCCTGGCCGACGCGTCCCACGAGTGATCTTCGCGCATGACCCGCGTGACCAGGTCGGTCCACGGCGCGCCATCCGCCCGGAACCGCTTCATCGAGCGATCGAGCGCCTCGGTGAACGCCTCGGCGGCGTACCGCGAGAAGGAGAAGCCGTTCCCCGCCTTCGGATCGGCGCCGACATCGCGCACGGTCTCGGCAAGGCCGCCGACCGCATGCACCACGGGGATCGTTCCGTAGCGGAACGAGATGAGCTGTCCCAGTCCGCACGGCTCGAAGCGCGATGGCATGAGGAAGAGATCGGTGCCGGCGTAGATGCGCTGCGCGAGCGCGGCGTCGAACCCCAGCGTGAGCCAGAGCTTTCCGGCTGAACGCGCCGCGAGCTCCTTCCACTTGGCCTCGTAGGACGGATCGCCCGAGCCGAGGACGACGATCTGCCCGCCCGACGCCAGGAGCCGCGGCGCGGCCGCGGTCAGCAGGTCGACGCCCTTCTGTTCGACCAGTCGGCCGACGACGCCATATACGGGTGCCCGCGGGTCGACGGCGAGCTTGCCCTCGCGCTGGAGCGCCTCCTTGTCGGTTGCCTTCCCGGATACGTCGTCCGCGCTGTAGTGCGCCGGGATGTGCGGATCGGTCGCGGGGTCGAAGACCCTCGTGTCGATCCCATTCACGATGCCGGCGAGACGCCGCCTCCGCTGGCGCAACAGGCCCTGGAGCCGCTCGCCGAACTCGGGCGTGAGGATCTCCTCCGCATAGCGCTGGCTGACCGTGCTCACGATGTCCGCTGTCGCGATCGCGCGGGCCATCGGATTGCACTCGTTCGGGTCCTCGATCGGCAGGCGGGCGCGAGGCAGGCCGATGAGCTTCAGCACGTCGGCCGAGGTGCGGCCCTGGTACGCGAGGTTATGGATCGTGAACACCGTCGCCGTGCCGCGCATCCGGCGCGAGCGCGCGACGAGCGGAACGAGCAGCGCGGAGTGCCAGTCATGTGCGTGCACCAGATCGGGCTTTTGGTCCTCGAGATCCTCGAAGACCGCGCGGCAGAAGAACGCGTAGCGCTTGTTGTCGTCGGGAGCCCCGTACACCTTGTCACGTGCGAGCCGGCGCGGGTTGTCGACGAACACGACCCGGACACCGTCGCGCATCGTTTCGGGGTACAGCGTCCGGGATCGCGTGACGCCAAACTGAACGGAGCGCATCGGACCCTTCGCCGGGACGCCCCAGCGGGCTCGATCGATCGTGCCGTGCAGGGGGAGGTAGAGGGTGACCGCGTGGCCGAGGGCCGCGAGCGCCTGCGGGAGCGAACCTGCTACGTCGGCGAGACCACCCACTTTTGCGTAGGGCGCGGCCTCAGCCGCGGCGAAAACGATCCTCACGGGCGCCCCGGATGTTAACGACCTGTAAGGAGAGGCGGCTTCCCCCGTTCCGGCGTATGCCCGGGCGACACGATGCCGTTAGATAGGCAGGTACAGATAGCAAAAGACCGGGTGGGCTTGAGGAGGCTGAATACAAGTGTTCGGACGATTCATCACACGAAAGGCGGCCATCGTCGCGACGAGCGCGATCGTGGGTACGGCCCTTCTGGGCGGTGCGGCGCTCGCGGCGTTCTCGCCGGCGCCGACGGATACCTTTTCGATCGTTCCCAGTCTTGAGACGAGCCTCGAGGCGAGCGTCCAGGGGGCGTCCAACCCGCAAGCCGCGACTGCGGACCGCGATCGCCTCAAGGCGGTGCTCGACGTACTCGTCGCGAAGGGCATCATCACGCAGGCACAGGAGGACGCGATCCTGGCCGGCCTGAATCAGGACAAGCAGGGCGCGGAGCTTCTGCGCCGCGTCTTCGCGAACCTGTTCGATCAGAGCGCCGCGTACCTCGAGATGAAGCCGGCGGATCTCAGGGCGAAGCTGCCGGGCACGACTCTCGCCGCGATCGCGGGCAGCACCGCCGGGAAGAGCCGCGCCGGGCTCGTCCAGTACCTCACGAACGCCGTGAATGCGGCCATCGACAAGGCACAGGCGGAAGGCAAGGTCACCAAGGACCAGGCCGACAAGGCCAAGGCGGCCGCGCCGGACCACCTCGCGAAGTTCGTCGATCACGTCTATGAGAAGCCGAAGCCGCGTGTGGTCGCGCCGCCGAAGGTGCAGGGCTTCATCGGCGATGCGGTCAGCGCCGCGCGTGACTACCTTGGTCTGTCGGTGCAGGACGTCATGACGGGTCTTCGTTCAGGAAAGAGCCTTGGCGAGATCGCCGACGGCACGGCCGGTAAGACCCGCACGGGTCTCATCGCCACCGTGACCGCGGCGACCAATACGAAGATCGACAAGGCGCAGCAGGACGGCAAGCTCACCGTCGATCAGGCCACGAAGCTGAAGGCGGACGTGCTGAACGCGGTGACGCAGCTCGTCGACCACAAAGGCACTGCGAACACCACGATCGGGAAGCTTCCCGCGATCCAGAGGCCCGCAACTCGGTAAGACGGATTCACCTCCTCCCTCTCCGCGAGCGCCGGGACCACGGTCCCGGCGTTCGGCGTTCAGGCTCGGGGCCGCAGCGGTATCCAATCGGTCGCGAATAGGGCACCAATGCGAGGCCGAAGGGTCCCGAAGCTGTAACGAGGGCAGGCCACGCGGCGTTCAGTCGAGTGGACGACGACGCGCGCTCGGGGGAGACGCATGGGTAATCCATTCTCGCAGGCAGCTGCTCGCGGGAGCCACGCTATCGTAGGCGCGCGCCTGCCCGCGACGGAGCTGGCCGTGGAGCGTGTCCTGGACAAGAGATACAAGATCCTCGCGCCCATCGGCGCCGGTGGCTCGTCCCAGGTCTATCTCGCGCAGGACACGGTGCTGAACCGCGAGGTCGCGATCAAGGTCCTCGACGCCGCGGCAGCCTCAGACCCGGCGCTGCGGAAGATGTTCGTCAAGGAGGCGCGCGCGCTCGCTGCGCTCTCCCATCCGGGCATCGTCGCCGTGTATGACGTCGGTGAGGTCGACGGCCTTCCGTTCATCGTGATGGAGCATCTGCCAGGCGGATCGCTGAAGCAGCGCATCGAACGCAACGGGCCACTGACGCCGATCGAGGCCGTCACACACACCGTGGACATCGCGAACGGCCTGGCGTTCGCTCACTCGAAGGGCATCATCCACGCCGACCTGAAGCCATCGAACATCCTCTTCGACTCGAGCGACCACGCGAAGATCTGCGACTTCGGCATCGCGCGCACACCGCAGGAGGAAGCGGACACGCCGCAGCTCTTCGCCACCGCGATGTATGTCGCGCCCGAGCGCGTCGAGGGCAAGCCGGCGACGCCGGCAAGCGACGTGTACGGACTCGGCCTGCTTCTCTACGAGATGCTCGTGGGCAAGCCGCCGTTCGTGAGCTCCAACGCTGCGGTGCTCTTGCGCGACCACGTCGTTCGCATGCCGGTACCGCCAAGTCATCTGCGCCCGAGCCTCGTGAAGGAGCTCGACACGGTCGTGCTCCACGCGCTCGCGAAGGAGCCGCGTCTCCGTTACCAGAAGGCGTCGGAGGTCGCGCAGGCGCTCGTCTCTATCGAGAACCTCGACAAGGAGCTCGCGACGACGCACTTCACCGGCGTCATGACCGAGCCCATCCGCGACTTCGTCCCGAAGGTGGACCAGAGTCCGGTCGTCGCGCTCCTCTCGAATTACGGCCAGCCCATCCGTCAGGTGTTCTTCGCGGTGTTCATCGCTCTGCCGGTCATCGCGCTCGGTTCGATCGCGGGACTCGGCTTGATCCCGGTCGGCGTCGCGTCGGGCGCCGTCGTGCTGGCCGCGATCGGTGGCCAGCTCGGTGCGGCCCTCGCGATCGCCTGGGTGTTCGAGACTCTGATGCTGTTCTTCTTCGTCCCGGGTCTCGCCATCATCTACGCGATCCTCGGCGTGTGGCTGTGGGTGCGCGACGTCCCGCCGGAGCGCACCGCGCTCGCGATGGCCATGCCGGTCACCGCACCATTCGGCATCGCGCCGGCGCTCATCCTCACGGCGGCGGCCGTCGAGGGCCTCCTCGGTGTGGTCACCGCGGCGTGGGGCGCGTTCATGACGGTCATCGTCGCAGTCGCGATGGGCCGGCAGACCATGGGTCCGTTCGTCGAGACCGGATTCGTCCTCGAGCAGCAGACTCTCTTCGATCCCGTACGCGCGGCCGAGACGAAATCCGCACTGACACAGGTCCTCGTCGGCTCGAGCGACCGCTTCGGCCCGCTTCTCGCGCTCCTCGCGCCGGACGTGCTCTGGAACCAGCTCGCGGCCCTGGTGTCGCGGATCGTCGGAGCTGACGTCACGGCCATCGCCACCGTGCTCGCGTGGACGATCACGGCGCTCGTGGTGTGGTCCGTCACGCGCGTACTGCGCACGTTCTTCGACACGCTGCTTCGTCGGCCCAACCGTTGGTTCGCGCTGTACGTGTTCGCGCAGGCCGTCGGTATCGCATCCGGCGCGAGCGTCCTGTTCATGCTCTTCATCACCTGGGGACCGCTCGCGAAGGCGCCCGCGCGCCCCGCTGAAACTGTCCTGCTCGTCGCCGCGTTCGTCGGCGCCGTGCTCGCGACGGCGGCCAGCGTGGTCATCAGCGCGACGCAGCGGCAGGAGCAGGCCGAAGAGCACGGTCCGACCGTGGCCGGACGGAGATCGCCCGTCCGCTGAGCCCGGGCACGCTGACGATCCACCGCAAGGGCGGGCCGATCTCCCATCACGATGCGATCGGTCCTCATCGCCCTCGTCGTTCTCACCGCGGCTGTCGGCGCGTTCACCGCGACAGCCGCAGAGGGCATCGGCACGGCCGCCTACGTGGTGGTCTTCAAAGACGGGATCGAGCCGGCGGCCAAGATCAGCGAGCTCGAGCGCGTGTACGGGTTCCGCTCGGACCACCGCTACAGCGCAAGCCTCGCGGGATTCGCGGCACGGCTGGCTGTGCGCCAGCGCGACGCGATCGCACGCGATGCCACCGTCGCCTCGGTCGACGACGACAAGCCGGTCAGGCTCGCGCCGACCCGAAGCTCGCGCGCGTCCTCACTCGCGACCGGCGTGAAGCGCGTCGGAGGCGGCGCGAAGGCGGCGGACGGCGTCGCGGTGGCAGTGCTGGACACCGGCGTAGACCTCGGGCACCAGGACGTCTCCGCGCTCGTCGGCACGAACTGCGTCGGCGGCGCGAACCGGAGGACCTCAGCGGTGACCGACGGCCACGGCCATGGCACCCACGTCGCCGGAACGATCGCCGGGCGCGGGGGCATCGGCGTCGCGCCGGGCACGACCGTCTACGCGGTCAAGGTGCTCGACGATCAGGGCCGCGGCAGCATCTCGCAGCTCATCTGCGGGATCGACTGGGTGACCGCGAACGCCGGCCGCCTCGCGATCAGGGTCGCGAACCTCAGCCTCGGGCAGCCCGGCTCTCCTGACGAAGGCTGCGGACGGTCCAGCCACGACGTGCTGCACAAGGCGATCTGCCGTTCGACCGACGCGGGCGTGGTGTTCGTCGTGGCCGCGGGGAATGACGCCGCGGACATCGCCCAGGACGTGCCGTCGGGCTACCCGGAGGTGCTGGCGGTCACGGCGATGTCCGACACGGACGGCTTGCCTGGCGCGCGCGGCGGCAACGCGACGTGCGTGTCCTCCGAGCGCGACGACCGTTTCGCGAGCTTCTCGAACTACGCACGAACTGCGACGAGCGCGGCGCACCTGGTCGCCGCGCCCGGCGTGTGCATCCGGTCCTCGTGGCCGGGCGGCGGGTACCGCACGATGTCCGGCACGAGCATGGCGGCCCCGCACGTGAGCGGAGCCGTCGCGCTGTGCATCGCCAGTGCGCGCTGCCAGGGCCCGCCGGGCGCGATCATCAAACAGATCCGCGCCGACGCCGCCGCTCACCGTGACGGATTCGCCGGCGACGAGCGATCGGTGATCGCGTCCCACCACTATGGCGACCTCGTCTGGGCCGGCGCGTACTGACGCCGCGCTGCCTCGGCTCAGGACCTCCGTTGGCTCGCGCCGCCACCCAAGACGCCGACGTCGGCAAGCACGCCGAGCACGACCAGAAGCAGACCGAGGTCGTGCAGGCCGCCGAATTGGTTCTGGGCCACGGCGTACGCCAGCGTCGTCCAGGGCAGGAAGAGGAATCCGAGGAACGGCAGAACGAACGTGTCGAACGCTCGGCTGAGGTAGCTCGTGAAGAGCCACATGACAAAGAGCGTCAGGCGTGGCCCCACCAGCGCCAGCAGCAGGACAACGCAGCACATCGGCGCTCATCGTGCCATGAAACGGCTGCTCGGACGCGAGCAGCACGAACGCCGAACAGGCCCACGCCGCGGCTAGCGCGACGAGCGGCGCTCGAGGACATCGGGCGGTGGGATCGCCATCGCGCGCGCGAGTGGCGCTTCCAGACGAGAATGGCCGACGTGTCAGCGGACTGGCGAGCGCGCGTGTACGCGGTGGTGCGTTCGATACCGCGCGGACGCGTCGCGACCTACGGCCTCGTCGCGATGCTCGCCGGCCGCTCCGGCGCGGCGCGCGCGGTGGGGAACGTGATGCTCGGCTGCGATGACCCGAGCGTGCCCTGCCACCGGGTCGTGCACGCCGATGGCTCGCTGGCGGCTCCCTTCCTGCGTCAGCGCGAGCGCTTGCGGCGCGAGGGCGTGCGCTTCGTGGGTGGGCGTGTGGATGTGCGCGAGCGGCTCTGGACGCCGCGCTTGCCGGCGGCCGAGGGGCGCGGCGCTCGCGAGGCGGCCGGCTCGGGCGGCCGCTCGAGATGGATGATGCGGAAGGACTCGCCGGCCTTGTAGCCGGCGGCCTTGCCGGTCTCCTTCGCCCAGCCCCGGATCATCTGCTCCGCGCCGGGGAAGAGCTGCGAGCTATGTGCGAGCAGCGCCTTGACCTTGATCTCGAGAACGTCGCTGATGTCGATGACCGTCCCCTCGGAGCCGAAGGCCTGCAGGAAGAGCGCCTTTGGCTTGTGCGGCTCGAGGTGCTCGTCGTGCCAGAGCTCGGGGAACATGTTGCGCGTCGACGCGTCGGGGTTGATCGTGCGAAGCGCGACCTCACTCGCCGCGATGTGGTCGGGGTGGTTGATGTAGAAGTCGTCCGCGATGCGGAAGGTCGGGTCCATCGTGAACAGGACATCCGGCCGATGGATGCGGACCTGTCGGGCGACGTCCTTTCGCACCTCGAGAGTCGGGTAGAGGTAGCCATCTTCGTAGCCGAGGAAGACGCAGTGCTTGACGCCGAGGATCTTGGCGGCCTCGCGCTGCTCGGCATAGCGCGTGTCGCGCAGCTTCTCGCGCGTCATGTTTGGATCGTCGGAGCCCGACGCACCGTTGGTGACCATGCAGTACGTGATCTCGACGCCGGCGCGCGCCCACTTCGCCATCGTCCCCGCCAAGCCGAACTCCGCGTCGTCGGGGTGCGCGTAGATGACCATCGCGCGCTGGACGTCGAGGGTGTCGTCGAACTTCATGAACTCAGGATGGACCTCCACACGGCCTCGCGAGTGTGATAGAACATGCGTGCTAAGCCGATTATGGGCGATGGGAGGCCCGCCGGAGGTGCCTCTATGCGCCGCTGCTGCATGTGTCATCAAGAGAAGCCCGACTCCGACTTCGCGTTCCGCTCCGCGACGGGTGTGCGACAGGACCACTGCCGCGTGTGCCACGCGGCGTACCGGCGGCAGCACTATCTCGATCATCGCGAGGAGTACATCGCACGCGAGGTAGCGCGGATGAAGAGTTACAGACTCGATAATCGCGCGCGCATCCTCGAGTATTTGAGCTCGCACGCGTGCGTCGACTGCGGCGAGGCCGAACCGCTCGTTCTGGACTTCGATCACCGCGAGCGAGACACGAAACGGAGTGAGGTCGCGAGACTGTCGACCTGCAAGCCGTGGAAGATCGTCTCGCTGGAGATCTCCAAGTGCGACGTGCGTTGCGGTAATTGTCATCGCCGCCGAACCGCCCAACAACTCGGCTGGGCCGAGAAGACGGTTGCTGCGCAAGCGGTGAAGCCAGTCCGCGAGAGTGTCGTCGCGCGAGGCCTGGCAGTCGCCGGCGACGCTCTTCGTGGCGATGTCGGCGTCCTCAGGAGGTGCACTGGCTGCTTCGCGGACAAACCCTTGACGGAGTACAGCGTGAAGAACTGGAAGACCGGCAGGCGTGCTACGCGGTGCCACACCTGCATCGCGGCGGTGAGCCGCGCCCACTACTGGAAGGATCAACAGCCCTACATGGCCAAGGCGCGGAAGAATAGACAGAAGAACCGAGATCGCAATCGTGTGAACAAATCGAAGCATCTCGTTGCGGTCAGCTGCGTCGACTGCGGAGAGCCCGATCCCGTGGTGCTGGAATTCGACCATCGCGAGCGCGAATCGAAGGTCGCGAACGTTTCACGGATGATGGCAAGACACACGTGGAGTACCGTCCTGACCGAGATCGCGAAATGTGAGATCCGGTGCGTGAACTGTCACCGACGTCGGACGGCGGCTCAGTTCGGCTGGATCAAACAGAGCCTCCAGGAGGCGGCTAAAATGGCGGCAACGCGGGAGTAGCTCAGTCTGGTAGAGCAGCGCCTTCCCAAGGCGCCGGCCGCGCGTTCGAATCGCGTCTCCCGCTCAGTTATGGCCCCGAACTCGCTCACACTCTGGCACGCGAGCGACGACCCATCGATCGAGATCTTCCATCCGCATCGTGCTCCTACCGCGCAGGTCGATGACGATCTCGTCTGGGCCGTCGATGACGCACACGTGCCCGCGTATTGGTTTCCGCGTGACTGCCCGCGCGCCACGTTCTGGGTCGGTCCACGCACCACAGTGGCGGACACCGCCTGGCTGAACGGCGCGACGCGCGTGCACGCGATCGAGTGGGCCTGGTGGGAGCGCTTCCGCGCGGCGCGAGTGTTCCTCTACCTGATGCCCCCAGCGACGTTCACAGTGCACGCCGCCGAGGCCGGCTACTACGTCTCGCGCGACTCGGTCAGGCCGCTGGGTTGCCTCGAGATCGATGACCTGATTGGCAGGCACGCCGGGGCCGGCATCGAGCTGCGCGTGATGGACGAGCTGTGGACGTTATGGGACAGGGTGACCGGATCGACCCTCGAGTTCAGCGGCATCCGTCTGCGGAACGCCCAGCCCCGCGCCGGGGCCACAGTCAATTGATCGATCCAGCTCTCGATCAGCCGCAGCCCGCACCGCCCGGCGTGTAGACGAAGAGCTGCGTCAGCACGGGAAATCCCCCCGCTCCGCCCGCGCCTTCGGAGACGGTGAGCCGCGAGCTGCTCTGCCGCCAGGTCTGGTTGGCAAGACCGCTCGAGCACACCGTCCAGCCCTGCTTGGTGAATGCGGGGCCAAGTGCGCCACGGGCATCACGATTCGCGGTCGTGCCACAGTCGAACTGCCATCTCACCGAGACCTGATCCGGATCGCTCGCCGGACGCGCAACGTAGGCACAGCCGGCGGGCAATGTGAAGAGGTTTGGCAGCATCTCCGCGATGTAGCCGGACTCGCCGACGCGCACCTGCGATCGGAAGCCACTCATCGGAGCACCCTGCCCCAGCCAGACGCAGACATACCCGCCGAGCGCAGGCCGGTCGGCGCTGACCCAGCCGCCGAAGCGCGCGCTGTTCACCGTTCCCGTACGCACGCTCGTCGCCGGACGCAGCTCGAACGTGTTCGGACCGGATCCTTGACCAGAGGTGACGCTGTTGGCCGATAGCACGCCGCACACGAGATCGCTCGTGTTCGGGTCGCTCAGCTTCGTGGGCGAGGGCGCCGGCGTCGCGGGCGACGCCGCGGCGACAGGAGTGCTCGTTGGGTACGGTGCAGCGGATCCCGAAGCGGCCGTGGAGCCGCATGCGCACGCGACGATCGCCATCGCGCATGCGAGAGCGTGGACGGAGCGACGAGCCATGGGCCGAGCATGCTCGCTCCGGCAGACCGTGGGATGACGATTCAGTCACGCCGCTGATTCGCGAGCCCGCTCGCTCACATCGCGATCCCGTCATCGAGGGCTGCGCTTTGAGTTGGGCCCGCCTAGCTCGGGACGAGCTCCGTCGCCCGGCCAACGGCCTCCGCGAACTGGCTCTCGTACAGGTCGTAGTAGAAGCCGCGGCGTTCGAGAAGGTCCGTGTGACTGCCCTGCTCGACGATGCGGCCCTGATCCATGACCACGATCTCGTCGGCATTCCGGATCGTTGAAAGGCGATGCGCGATGACGAAGCTGGTCCGGCCGTGGCGAAGTCGCGCCATCGCCTGCTGAATGAGGACCTCGGTCCGCGTGTCGACGTTGCTCGTCGCCTCGTCGAGGATCAGGACGCTCGGATCCGCGAGGAACGCCCGTGCGATCGTGAGCAGCTGCTTCTGGCCGGCCGAGATGTTCGAGCCGTCTTCGTCGAGGACGGTGTCGTATCCGTCCGGCAACGTGCGGACGAACTGGTCGACATGCGCCGCGGTCGCCGCGGCGACGATCTCGTCCGTGCTCGCGCCTTCCTTGCCGTACGCGATGTTGTCGCGGATGGTGCCAGCGAAGAGCCAGGTGTCCTGAAGGACCATGCCGAAGGTGCGCCGAACGGTGTCGCGTGGCAGGTCGCGCGTCTCGACGCCGTCCAGCAGGATCCGACCGCCGTCGATCTCGTAGAAACGCATGAGGAGATTCACGATGGTGGTCTTGCCGGCCCCGGTCGGCCCGACGATCGCGACGGCCTCGCCTCTGCGCACGTCGAGGCTGAAGTCCTCGATGAGGGGCTCATCGGCAACGTAGCGGAACGACACGCGATCGAATGTCACGCGGCCAGGCGTCGCCGGAAGCGCCGCCGCGGTCACGCGGTCGGGCTCCTCCTCGGACGCCGCGAGGAACTCGAAGACGCGCTCAGCTGAGGCGAGACCGGATTGGAGCAGGTTCGCCTGGGCCGCGATCTGCGTGATCGGCATCGTGAACTGGCGCGAGTACTGGATGAAAGCCTGGACATCGCCGAGCGACATCGCGCCGGTGGAGACGCGAAAGGCACCGACCACCGCGACGCCGACGTAGTTGAGGTTCGAGAGGAACTGCATCGCGGGCTGGATGATCCCTGACAGGAACTGCGCGCGGAAGCTGGCCGCATACAGCCGCGCGTTGAGCTCATCGAACTGTTCGATGGCACTCGCCTGCCGACCGAAGACCTGCACGAGCGCGTGGCCGCTGTGCATCTGCTCGACATGGCCGTTGAGGTCGCCCGTCCCGGCCCATTGCGTGATGAACTCTCTCTGAGAGCGGCCCGCGATCTGTACGACCACGACGAGCGAGAGCGGGATCGTCAGGATCGCGATGCCCGCGAGCAGCGGGCTGATCGAGAGCATCATCACGAGCACGCCGAGCACGGTCAGGAAGGATGTCAGCAGCTGCGAGAGCCCCTGCTGCAGTGTGGTGGCGATGTTGTCGATGTCGTTCGTCACGCGGCTCAGCAGGTCACCATGCGCGTGGCTGTCGAAGTACCGAAGCGGGAGGCGGCCGAGCTTCTCCTCAACTTCGCGGCGCAGGCCGTAGACGGTGCGCTGCGCGACGCCGGCCATCAGATAGCCCTGGAGCCATGCGAGCAGAGAAGAGAAGACATACACGAGGGTGGCGATAGCGAGGATCTGCGCCAGCAGCGTGAAGTCGATGCCCACGCCCGGGACGGCGTTGGTGCCCGAGAGCATGTCCGCAAGCTGGTCCTGACCGCGCGCGCGAAGACCGGCGATCGCCTGGGCCAGCGTGATCCCCGCGGGCAGCGACTTGCCGATGATCTTCGGGCCGATGACGCTCAGCACCACGCTTCCGACGCCGACCGCGACGACGACCGCAATGGTCATCCGCTCCGAGCGCAGCCGACCGAGAAGCTTCCGCAACGTCCCGCGGAAATCCTTCGACCGCTCGACCGGCGTGCTCATTCCCATGAACCCGCCGCGCTGTGCCCCCGCGCCGGGACGCCCGCCGGGACCGCGGCCCTGCGGCCGCCCCATCATCATCACGCCGCGGCACTCCCGAGCTGCGACTCGACGATCTCGCGATATTCGGGGCTTGACCGCATGAGCTCGGTGTGGGAACCGATGCCGACGATGCGCCCCTCATCGAGGACGACGATGTGGTCGGCGTGGAGGATCGTGCTCACGCGTTGCGCGATGATGAGCGTCGTCGCATCGGCGATCTCACTCCGCATCGCGGCGCGCAGACGAGCATCGGTCGCAGCGTCAAGAGCGGAGAAGCAGTCGTCGAAGAGGTAGATCGCCGGACGCTTGACTATCGCCCGCCCGATCGCGAGGCGCTGCCGCTGACCACCCGACAGGTTCGTGCCGCCCTGGTCGATCGGCGCCTCAAGTTGCCCGGGCATCGCGGCGACGAAGTCCCGAGCCTGCGCGATCTCCAGCGCCTTCCACATCTGCTCATCGGTCGCATCGGCCTTCCCGAAGCGCAGGTTCTCGGCGACCGAGCCCTTGAAGAGATACGCCGCCTGCGGCACGAGAGCCATCCGACTCCACAGCCGGGCCAGCGACTGCGCACGCACGTCGACACCGTCGACGAGAACGGCGCCCGACGTCACGTCAAAGCTCCGAGTGAGCATGTTCACGACCGTTGTCTTGCCCGATCCCGTGCCGCCGATGATCGCTGTGGTCCTGCCCGGACGCGCCACGAAGGAGAGGCCCTGGAGCACGGGGCGCTCGCTGTGCGGGTAGGCGAAGCTGACGTCGCGGAACTCGACGAGACCCGACGGCTGCGGTTCTATCGGGCTGGCCGGATCCGCGATCGACGGGGCGGTGTCGAGCACCTCGAGGATGCGCTGCGCGCTCGCCTCGGCTCGTGGGATGAGGATCACCATGAAGACGGCCGTGATCACGGCGAACAGGATCTGGAAGATGTACATGAGGAAGGCGGTCAGGTTCCCGATCGGCATGTCGCCGGTGTCGATGAGCTGCGCGCCGAACCACAGGATCGCGACGGTCGAGAGGTTCATGATCGCCAGCAGGCTCGGGAACGCGATCACGAAGATGCGGTTCACGCGAAGCGCGGTGTCCGTGAGATCGGCATTTGCCGCCTCGAATCGTTCCTGCTCGGCGCGCCCGCGGATGAACGCTCGCACGACCCGAACACCGGTGATCTGCTCCCGCAGCACCGCTGTGATTCGGTCGATCTTGACCTGCATCGCCTGAAAGAGCGGGACGGCCCGGACGAGCAGCAGGCCGATGATGCCGGCCATCAGTGGAACGATCACCAGGAGCAGCCACGAGAGTGTCGCGTCCTCGCGGATCGCCATGATCACGCCACCGATCGCCATGATCGGTGCGCTCACCAGGATCGTGAGCGCGATCTGCAAGAAGAGCTGTACCTGCTGAACGTCGTTCGTGTTCCGAGTGATCAACGAGGCCGTCCCGAAACGATTCATCTCGCGCGCCGAGAAGCGCTGGACGCGTCCGAACACCGCACCGCGGATATCACGCCCGACGCCCATCGAGGCGCGCGACGCGAAGTAC
Source organism: Candidatus Limnocylindria bacterium (assembly GCA_041486085.1). Taxonomy (GTDB): domain Bacteria; phylum Chloroflexota; class Limnocylindria; order P2-11E; family P2-11E; genus CF-39. Next base: position 31,812 of record JBGPKU010000016.1, read on the forward strand.
ACGCTGATCACGGAGAGCACGCCGAGCAGCAGCGTCACGCCGAGCATGAGCGCGCCGATCCGCCAGATGTAGTCCGTGTCGCCTGTCGACACGCCGTTGTTGATGATGTCGGCGTTGAGGTTCGGGAGATAGAGGTTCGCGATCGACTGAACAAGCAGGAGGGCCGTCACGATGGCGACCGGACGACCGTAGGGCGGCAGGTGTCGACGCAACAGGCGGATCAGCATCGTTCGCAAACCCTACAACGCCGCTCGTGAAGAACGTGTGAATGTGTCGTGCAGATCACACCCCCCTGGGCCGCACCTCAGCAGCGCCTACCGGGGTGCGTAGGGCACGAGGCGCGACGGCCGAGTATCGTGTTCTTCCTATGTTCAGTTTCGACTGAATATCCAGAATATATGAATGCCGCGCAGAAGCGTTTCGTCGACGACATGGGCCAGCAGATGGTCAGCTGGGGTCTCGCCCGCACGACCGGCCGGATCTACGCCTACCTCCTGCTGCAATCGACGCCGGTCAGCCTCGATGAGATCGCCACGGACCTGCGCGTCGCGAAGAGCGGGGCGAGCGTGTCGACGCGGCATCTCATCGGGTTCGGCCTGGCACGGGGCAGCGGTGAGTTCGGCACGCGTCGCCTGCGGTACGCGGCGAACTACGACCTGGACACCGTCCTGGCTGCCCGCACGAAGCAGCTCCACGACTTCATGGCCCGTCTGCGACAGGGGGCTGCCGCCGCGACAGCCGCCGAGCCGAAACGGCAGATGCGGCACATGACGGCCGCGCTCGAAGTGGCGATGGCCGAGATCGCGCGCGCCGCCCGCCACGGGGACGGTGTCGCGCGTCGCGGCGAGAAGGGGAAAAGATCATGACCAACGCGATCGTGACGAAGGGTCTGACGAAGGACTACGGCAGCGGGCACGGCATCTTCGACCTCGAGCTCGCCGTGAACGAGGGCGAGGTGTTCGGCTATCTCGGTCCGAACGGCGCGGGGAAGACGACGACGATCAAGCTTCTCATGGGCATGATCCACGCGACGCGCGGATCCGCGACGGTCTTCGGGCTCGACGCGGACCGGGATGCGGTCGCGGTGAAGAAGAAGGTCGGGTACGTGCCTGGGGAGCTTCCCCAGTTCGGCGGCTGGCGGGGCTCGGAGATCGTCGCCTGGCTGGCGGGCCTGCGTGGCGACGTCGACGATGCGGAGGTGGAGCGGGTCGCGGAGCGCCTCGATCTGGACCTCTCGCGGAAGTACCGCGAGTACTCGCACGGCAACAAGCAGAAGCTCGCGCTGCTCCTTGCGTTCGCGCACAAGCCGGCGCTCCTCATCCTCGACGAGCCGACCAGCGGCCTCGACCCGCTCCACCAGCAGGAGTTCTACGGCCTCATCCGCGATGCGCGCGCAGGCGGCGCGACGATCTTCGTTTCATCGCACGTGCTTTCAGAGGTCGAACAGATCTGCGACCGTGTCGGCATCGTGCGCGAGGGTCGTCTCGTCACGGTGGGTCCCATCGGCGAGCTGCTCGGCGCCAAGGCGCACCGGGTCGAGATCGAGCTCGCGGATCCTTCCGTAGCGGCGATGGTCTCCCGGTTGCCCGGACTCGAGCAGGTCGAGGTCGATGGCGCGCGCATCAGCGGGATGTACCGCGGGGCATTCGATCCGTTGCTTGCGGCGCTCGCCGGGCAGCGTGTGGTCAGCTTCGTTTCGCGCGAGCCGTCGCTCGAAGAGATCTTCCTGAGCTACTACCAGTGACCCTGCTGCGCCTGGCGATCCGCTCTCACCGCACCGGCGCGCTGGCGATGGCCGCGATCGGCGCCGTGTCGGGTCTCCTCAACGGCGTCGGCTTCGTGCAGGTCGTGGGGACGACCGCAGCTGCCCGCCAGACGTTCGCCGCGCAGATGGAGGTGCTCGGCAGGCAGCTCACCTACCTCCTGCCGGCGCCACTGCAGCTCGACACCATCGGTGGCTACCTCACCTGGCGCAGCTTCGGCACGGTCGCGCTCCTCTACGTGTTCTGGGCGCTGCTCGCGGGCACGGGCGCCGCGCGCGGCGACGAGGAGCGCGGGCTCGTGGAGGAGTGGCTCGCCGCCGGTGTGTCGCGCGTGCGCCTGCTCGCGACACGGGTCGCGGGCTTCGCCGCCGCGCTCGCAGCGTCCGTGCTCGTCATGATCGCGGCCACCGCGGCAGGCGCCGCCGCCGTGAACGAGCCGCTCGACAGTGGCGCTTCCGTCCTCGAGGGGATCGCCGTGTACGCGATCGCGCTGGTTGGCTTCGGGGTCGGCATCGCGGTCTCGCAGCTCGTGGTCACGCGCCGCGCCGCGTCCTCGATCGGAGCGGTGGTCGTCGTCGCCGCGTACGTGTTGAACTCGGCGTCACGGTCCGGCGTCGACATCGGGACGATCCGCTACCTCTCGCCGTTCTATTTCTTCGACCGCAGCACGCCACTCCTCGCCGGCGGCACGTTCGACGTCTGGGCGACGCTCGTGCTGCTGCTCACGAGCGGCGTCGTTCTCACGCTGGGAACGATCGGGTTCGCCCGACGCGACCTCGGTGGCACGATCGTGCGGTTTGCGGCGGGCCGGCGAACGCAGCCCACGGCGCGGCCGTCAAAAGACCCCCTCCTGCGCTTGCCGGTGCTCGCCGCCGTCGACCAGCAGCGCTGGTGGATCCTCGGTTGGGCGATCGGCATCAGCCTGCTGGCGTATCTGCTCACGTCGCTCACTCGCAGCACCATCGACAGCATGAACGCGATCCCGTCACTGCATGTCTACATCGAACGCCTCGGTATCGGGGCGTACTCGGACTTCATCGGCGTCATCTGGTTCGGCACCGCGCTGCTCATCCTGTCGGCCCTTGCCATCGTGCAGGTGAACGGCTGGGCCGCCGACGACGCGGAGGGCCGACTCGAGACGGTCTTGTCAACGGGAGCGTCGCGAGCCCGGGTCGTGGTCGAGCGGATCGCGGCGCTGCTCGTCATGGTCGGCCTGGTGGCCGCAGCCAGCTCGATCGTCGTCGCCCTGGCGGCGGCCGGTTTCGGCATCGACGTGCCCGGGGACCGCCTGATCGTCGCGACGGTGCTGATGCTGCCGGTCGCGTTCGCGTTCGGGGCGATCGGCCACGCGCTCGTGGGATGGCGGCCCCGCCTCGCCGTGCTCGTCCTCGGTGCGGTCGCGATGATCTCCTACTTCGTGCAGCAGTTCGTACCGCTATTCGGGTGGCCGGACTGGGTCCGGAACACCTCGTTGTTCGCGCTCTACGGGATGCCGATGACGAAGGTCGACTGGGCCGGCAGCCTCACCCTCGTGGCGATCGGCCTCCTGGGCCTGGCCGCGGCCATCATCTCGATGCAGCGACGGGACGTCGGGACGTAGCGACCGGACGCTCAGTCCTCGCGTGGCAGCGCGAAGAACGCGACCGCGGCCCCCGCACAATTCGCGAGGATCGCGACGCCGATCGCGAGCTCGATGGAGATGGGCACGATCACGCCACCCAGAGCCGAACCGATCGGAAAGCCCGCGAAATTCAGGGCCATCGACACGGCGAACGCGCGGCCCATCCATGCGACGTCGGTCCGGCGCTGCCGGACGGTGAAGAGGGTCACATCGAACGGCCCGGTCGCGATGCCGAGCACGACCATGACCAGCGCGATCACCAGGGGATTGCCCGGTGCGAGGAAAGAGAGCGCGAACGCGACGGCCTGGCCCAGGATCGCGAGCGCGAGGAACGAATGCTCGCGGCCGCGTGTCGCGATGCGACCCATCAGCAGCACCGTCCCGAATCCGACGATGCCGAGCAGCGCGAACAGATTCCCGACGTACGCCGCGTCGCCGCCGAGCCGCTGCAGCACGATCACCGGCAGCGCGATGAAGAAGATCCCCCAGCCGACATTCGCGAGTGAGACTCCCAGCGCCAGCGCGCGCAGCGACGGATGGCGGACGACGTACAGCAGGCCCTGCCACGCATCGGTGAGAAGCCGCCCGGACTCGGTACGAGGCGAAGGATCGCGCAGGCCGAGCGCGATGATCGCCGCGAGGGCCGAGATCGCGGCGGTGGCGAGAAGCGCCGCCGGAGCGCCGAACAGGGCGACCAGCGCGCCGGCGAGGGCCGGACCAAAGACGCTCGAGATCACGTAGCCGTTGCTGTCGAGGGCGTTCGCACGCTCCCAGAGCAGCTGGGGCACGAGGATCGGGAAGAGCGTGCGCACGCCGACCTGTGAGAGCGGGAACGTGAGCGAGGTGACACTGACGATCAGCAGAAGCAATGGAACTGGAAGGGCATCGGCGAGCGCCAGCGCCGCGATGAGCGACAACGAGACCGCGGCCACCGCGTAGTCGAGGACCACGAGGCGCGTCCGGCCATGGCGATCGAGTAGCGCCCCGGCGATTGGACTGGCGACAAGGCCCGGCGCGACCGCGAGGAACGTTGCCGCGCCGGCGACGGCCGGCGATCCGTACCTCTCGAGCGCGAACAGGACGAGGATGAGTGAGGTCATCTGTCCCGCCATTCGTGCGAGCACCATGCTCCCGACGAGACGCGGCAGGCCGGGGGTGGCGAGAAGCGCGCGGTAGCTCGGTTGTTGGAGCTCGCTCATGGGTCCTACGAGGCTACCGAGGGCGCGCGGCGATTGCACAGCGGTGTCGCGGAGGTGACAGATGCCACGACAGAGCGAAGCACGCGCTGTCGGCGACGAGCCGGAGGAACGCGAAGAAAGCGATAACCTCCGCGCGATGCCCATCGATCCGGCGAGCGGCCGCGGCTGGGAGCCTCCTCGGTCTTGGCGGCGCATCTCGGTGGTCGACTCGCACGCCGCCGGTGAGCCACTGCGCGTGGTCACCGGGGGGATCGACCCGATCCCCGGCGCCACGATCATCGCGAAGCGCAGGTACGCGCTCGAGAGGCTCGACGGCCTCCGGCGAGGATTGATGTTCGAGCCGCGCGGCCACGCCGACATGTACGGCGCGATCGTCACGGAGCCGGTCACGCGGGACGGCGACCTTGGCGTTCTGTTCATGCACAACGAGGGGTGGAGCACGATGTGCGGCCACGGCATCATCGCACTGACCACCGTCGCGATGGAGACCGGGATGCTCGCCGCGACCGATGTCGTCCGCATCGATGCTCCCGCGGGCCGCATCACGGCCCGGCCGATGCGACGCGGACTCCACGTCACGAGCGTGTCGTTCGAGAACGTTCCTTCCTTCGTCGTCGGCCTTGATGAGGCCGTCGACGTTCCCGGGCTCGGGACGGTCCGCTACGACCTCGCGTTCGGCGGCGCCTTCTACGCGTACGTCGACGCGGCGCAGCTCGGACTGGATCTGTCGGCGAAGGAGTACCGGGCGATCATCGACATCGGCTGGCGGATCAAGCTAGCGATCCAGGGCACGCGCGTGATCAGTCACCCGTTCGAGCCCGAGCTCTCGTTCCTGTACGGCACGATCATCGGCGGCGCCGCGAGGGATCCGGGCGCGCACGCGCGGAACGTCTGCGTGTTCGCCGACGGCGAGGTCGACCGCTCCCCAACGGGCACGGGCGTTTCGGGCAGAGTGGCACTCGAATACGCGCGCGGACGACTCAAGCCGGGCCAGCCGGTCGTCGTCGAGAGCATCCTCGGCACGCGCTTTACCGGACGCGTGGTGCGCGAGACGACGTTCGGTCGCTACGCGGCGGTGATCCCCGAGGTCGAGGGCAGCGCGTGGATCACCGGGCGCGGCGAGCTGTGGTTCGATCCCACCGATCCGCTGCGCGAGGGGTTCATCCTCCGCTAGGTGCTGAGGCGGGCACGAGCAGCTCCTCCTCGATGCGACGGCGGATCGCGTCGCGCACGTCCGCGAACGCAGCGAAGCGCTGTTCGTCGTCACCGGTGGTCTTGGATGGATCGGGGAACGACCAGTGGCGGCGCTCGCGGGCGTTCGGGAAGACCGGGCATGCCTCGGCCGCGTCATCGCAGACCGTGATCACGACATCGAACGGCTCGCCCAGGTAGCGGTCGATGGTCTTGGACTCCTGCATGGCGATGTCGATGCCTTCCTCGCCCATTGCCTGGATCGCAAGAGGATGGATCCCGCGCGCCTCGGTCCCGGCGCTCGCGGCATCGAAGCGGTCGCCCCCAAGCGAACGCAGAAGGCCTTCGGCCATCTGCGAGCGGGCGGAGTTGTGCGTGCAGACGAAGAGGACGCGCGTCGGCACGGTCACTCGACGACCGGAGCGGGCCGATGCAGCTCGCGCATGATCCCGGTCACCTCGTACACCGTGCGCTCACAGATGTTCTGGATGCGGTCGCCCATCCGCTCCAAATTGTGCGCCGCCCAAAGGAGCCACGTCGCGCGGTCGATGGTCGCCGTGTCGTTCACCATGTATGTCAGCAGCTCGCGGTAGACGAGCTGATAGAGCCGGTCGATCTCGTCGTCCTGGAACGCGACCCGCTCGGCGGCGAGCGCGTTGCGCCGGATGAAAGCGTCGAGCGCATCGCGCAGCATCTCACGAACGATCCGCGCCATCTCGGGTATGTCGACGAGCGGCTTCAGCAGCGGCCGGCCCTCGTGGAGCTCGACGATCCGCGCGATGCCCGCCGCGTAATCGCCCATGCGCTCGAGCTCGGACACGACCATGATCACGGCGACGACGAAGCGGAGGTCTCCGGCGATCGGCTGCTGGGTCGCGATGAGGTGGATCGCCCGATCTTCGATCCGATACCGGAGACGGTTGATCTCGGCATCGTCGGCGATCACCAGTCCGGCGAGCCGGCCATCCAGGGCGATCAGCGACAGCATGCTGCGTTCGATCGCGACATCCACGAGCGAAGCGATCTGCCGCAGCTCCGACTGGAGCATCGCGAGACCGTCGTCGAGCGCGGCGCGGGCATGCGTCGAACGCGCCATCATCCGAACCGTCCGGTGATATAGGCCTCGGTACGGTGATCGGTGGGGTTCGTGAAGAGATCCTCGGTGCGCCCGAATTCCACGAGCCGTCCAACGCCGTCGTCGCCGGCGAGCATGAACGCGGTGTGCTCCGACACCCGTGACGCCTGCTGCATGTTGTGCGTGACGATCACGATCGTGACCTCGTGCGCGAGCTCCCGCAGCAGCTCCTCGATCTTGTACGTCGCGATCGGGTCGAGCGCCGAGCACGGCTCGTCCATCAGGAGAACGCTCGGGTCGGTGGCGAGCGCGCGCGCGATGCACAGGCGCTGCTGCTGCCCGCCCGACAGCGCGGCGCCCGACCGGTGCAGCTTGTCCTTCACCTCGTCCCAGAGCGCGGCACGCCGGAGGTGACGTTCGACGAGATCGTCCGTCTGGCGGCGCGACAGCTTCCATCCCCGCAGGCGCGGCCCCGCCGCGACGTTGTCGTACACCGACATCATCGGGAACGGGTTCGGCTTCTGGAACACCATGCCGACCATGCTGCGCACGGCGACCGGATCGGCGTACGGCGAGTAGATGTCCGTCTCACCGATGAACACCCCGCCGCGCGCGTAGGCCCCCGGGGTCACCTCGTGCAGGCGGTTCATGCAGCGCACCAGCGTCGACTTCCCGCAGCCCGACGGACCGATGACCGCGGTCACGGTGCCCGCCGCGACATCGAACGTCACGCCGCCGAGCGCGTGAAGCGACCCGTAGTACGCGTCGAGGTGCTCGATGCGCACGGCGATGCCTGGAGTGGGCTTCGCTGGTTCGACCCTCGGGGCCGGCAGGGCCGGAGCCTGTTCGGGCTTGCGTGCGGCGATCATCGCAGTCGGCTCCGCGTCGCGATACGCAATCCGCCGGCAAGGACGGCGATGACCGCGACGAGCACCAGCGAGCCTCCCCAGGCCTTCGCGTGCCAATCGTCGTACGGCGACGCGGCGTACTGATAGATCTGGAGCGGAAGCGCGGCGATCGGCTTCAGGAGATCGGTGCTGAAGAAGAGATTGCCGAGCGCCGTGAGGAGCAGCGGCGCGGTCTCGCCCGCCGCGCGGGCGATGGCCAGGATCGCCGCGGTCACGATCCCCGCACGAGCGGTCGGAAGGACGATCCACACGATGACCCGCCAGCGCGGCGCCCCGAGCGCGAGAGCGGCCTCGCGCAGCGAGCTCGGGACGAGGCGCAGGACCTCCTCGGCCGTCCGGCCCACGATCGGCACCATGATCACGGCCAGGGCCGCGGCGCCGGCCAGAGCGGAGTAGCCGTGGATCACCGAGCGCACCAGGAATGACCAGACGAACACGCCGACGACGATCGACGGGAGCCCGGCGATCAACTCGGCCGAGAAGCGCACGATGCTCGCCGCGCGCCCGCTCTTGTACTCCGTGATGAACAGTGCCGCTCCGATGCCGATCGGGATGGCGACGACGCCACCGAGGAGCGACATGATCACGGTGCCGATGATCGCGGGCCCGACGCCGCCGCCGGTCACGCCGAACGGCTTCGGCCGCTCTGTGAAGAATGCCAGGTCGAGCGCGGGCGCGCCCTGAACGAGGACGTAGCCGAGGATCAGGAGAAGCAGAGCGGCCGAGCCGACCGCCGCGGTCCCCACGAGCGCGGTCATAAGCATGTTCTTCAGGCGGCGGCTGCGCCCGATCTGATGTCGCTGGACGTGGGCGCCCAGAGCCATGGTGGCCATCTAGATCACCGCGCCCTGTGGTCCGCTCGCCACGCGGCGCACGAGAAGGCGGGCGATCCCGTTCACGACGAGGGCCACGACCATGAGGACGAGCGCGATCTCGACGATCGCGCTGAAGTAGAGCTCACCGACGGCCTCGGTGAACTGGTTGGCGATCGCTGAGGCGAGCGTGTACCCCGGCGTGAACAGTGACGCCTTGATGTCGGTCGAGCTGTTTCCGACGACGAGCGTCACCGCCATCGTCTCGCCGAACGCACGTGCGACGCCGAGGACGACCGCGCCGATGATCCCCGGCCGCGCGTAGGGCAGCACCGCACCGGCGATCATCTCCCAGCGGGTCGCTCCCAGACCGAGCATGCCCTCGCGCTGCGCCGGCGGCACGGCGAGGATCACCTCTCGCGAGACCGCGGTGACGATCGGCAGGATCATGACGCCGAGGATCACGCCGCCCATGAGGAGGTCGCGTCCGATGATCTGACCGGCGAAGAGGGCGCCGATGACCGGGATCGGCCCGAGCGCGCCCTGGAGCGCAGGGTCGATCTGGTCGCGGAAGAGCGGCACCAGGACGAAGAGCGCCCAGAGGCCGTAGACGATCGACGGGATGTACGCGAGGACCTCGATCAGGAACGCGAGCGGCTGGCGCACCCTGCGCGGCGCGTACTCGGAGAGGTACAACGCCGCGCCGATCGCGACCGGTGCCGCGAGAAGTACGGCGATCAGCGTCGTGACCACGGTGCCGTAGAGGTATGCGGCCGCGCCGAACACGCCCTTCACCGGATCCCAGGTGGTCGTGGTCAGGAAGGAAAGCTTGGTGTTCGTGATCGCTGGCAGCGATTCGATGAGCACGAGGAGCGCGATCGACGCGAGCGTGACCGGCACCAGCATCGCCAGTGCGGTCACGCTCGCCGCGAAGATCTGATCGACGCGTCGCGAGGTCACGACTTCGGCAGCACCGGTTGGCCCCCCGAGGTGATGAGGCGGATCTTCTCCTCGGCCTTCGTCTGCGCGTCCTTCGGGAGGGGCGCGTAGCCGAGGTCCTTCGCGTACTGCTGGCCGTCGTGCGTGGCCCACCAGAAGTAGCGAGCCATCGCGAGACCCTTCGCCTTGTCGCCGACGTCGGCGAAGGTGAGGACGTAGGTAAAGGTCGAGATCGGCCAGGCTGCCGGATCCGGTGCGTTCGTGACCGAGATGCGCAGGTCCGCCGGATAGGTGACACCCGCCGCGGACACGGTCACGGCGTCGAGTGTCGGCTCGACGAACTTGCCGGCCGCGTTCCTCATGGTCGCGGTGCCGAGCTTCTGCTGGAGCGCGTAGATGAGCTCGACGTAGCCGATGGAGTTCGGCGTCGACTTCACCGCGCCGGCGACGCCGTCGTTGCCCTTCGCGCCGATGCCGATCGGGAAGTTGACCGAGGTCGCGGATCCGACCTTGCTCTTCCACTCGGCGCTGATCTTCGAGAGGTAGTCCGTGAAGACGCCGGTCGTGCCCGAGCCGTCCGAACGGAAGACCACCGTGATGCTCGCGCCCGGCAGCGTCACGCCGGGGTTGTCGGCCGCGATCTTCGCGTCGTTCCAGGTCCTGATGGTCCCGAGGTAGATGCCCGAGAGCGTCTCGGGCGTGAGCTGGAGCTTTGCGAGGCCCGCGATGTTGTAGGTCGGGACGACCGCACCCATCACCATCGGGATGTGGAACAGCGCCGCTCTTGCGTCGGAGAGCTGCTGGTCCGTCATCGCGACGTCACTACCCGCGAAGTCCACGCTCTTCTCGGTGATGGCCTTGATGCCGCCACCCGAGCCGATCGCCTGGTAGTTGATCTGCACGCCGGTGAGCTTGTTGTACTCGTCGATCCATTTCGTGTAGATGACCGCCGGGAAGGTCGCACCGGAGCCTGTCAGGTTCGTGGCCTCCTCGGCGCACTTGCCCCTGACCGGGAAGCAGGCGCTCGTCGCGGCGGTGGCTCCCGCGCTCGTGGTCGGGTTCGGGATGACGGCGGCGCCGCCGCAGGCGGCCGCGAGCGTGCCGGCAGCGATGAGGATCGCGAACAGCGAGCGTGTCTTCATCAGCTCTCTCTCCCTTTCTTTCACTTCTGTGTGAGGCAAGCGTCGCCGCCCGCAGTGAGAGCGTGGTGAGCCCGCGTGTCCACGCGGTGAGGGCTATGTGAACGGACGGTGAACGCTAGGGAGCGGGCCGGTCGCGGAATCGGTAGCCGACGCCGCGGACGGTCTCGATCCAGCGGGGCCGTTCGGCGTCGTCGCCGAGCTTTTCGCGGAGCGTCTTCACGTGGGTGTCGACGGTGCGGGAGTCGCCCGCGAAGTCGTAGCCCCAGACACTCGCCAGGAGCTGCTCACGTCCGAAGGCCTGGCCGGCGTGACCCATGAAGAACGCGAGCAGATCGAACTCCTTCGGCTTCAGATCGACCTCTCTGCCCGCGAGGCTCACGCGGTGCCGGCCACTGTCGAGCACGAGCTCGTCTACCGCGAGGCGCTCGTCGGCCCGTGCCGGCTCCGCGCGCCGGCTGCGCCGGAGCATCGCGCGCACACGCGCGATGAGCTCACGGGTGGAGAACGGTTTCGCGAGGTAATCGTCCGCGCCGATCTCGAGCCCCACGACTTTGTCGAGCTCGCTGTCTCGCGCGGTGAGCATGATCACCGGCACGTCGCTCTCCTTTCGAAGGGCGCGCGCGACCTCGAAGCCGTCGCGGCCCGGGAGCATGACGTCCAGGATCACGAGGTCTGGTCGCGCATGGCGGAAGGAGATGAGCGCCTGCTCTCCGTCGTCGGCGGTCACGACGTCGAAGCCTTCCTGGCGGAATGCGTAGCCGAGCGTGTGGCGCAGATTCACATCGTCGTCGACGATGAGCAGTCGCGTCATGCGACGGAGGCTAGCACCGCATCCGCGAATTCACGTGCTGTTCACCGTCGCGGCACATGCCCGTCTCACGCTGGCCACGTGATCGAGGTCGCGCGACTGCGCAGCACACATCCCTGGGTCCACGTACGGACCGTGATCTTCGCGGACGACACGATCGGCGTCGGTGCTGACGGGAAGCCAGCGCACATCGATCGTGACGTCGTGGTGACCGCGATCGTGCCGGCGCGTGATGGCGGCGTGCTGGTCATCTTCAGACCGTTCAGCGAACGACCGGCTGCGGACTGATCAGGCGCTCGGCAGTGTGAAGCGAAATGTCGCACCCCGGCCGGAGCCGGCACTGGTCGCTTCGATGCGACCGCCGTGCGCCTGCACCAGGTGCTTCGCGATCGCGAGTCCCAGACCGGTGCCTTCGCCCGACCGCGCTCGGTCGGCCTTGTAAAAGCGCTCGAAGATGCGGCCGATATCGGCCGCGTCGATCCCCGCACCGGTGTCGCTGACGCTGAAGAGCACGCTGCCGTCCTGGTCCTCGGCCTCCAGGCGCACGCTTCCGCCGGGCGGCGTGAACTTCACCGCGTTGTGAACGAGATTCGCCAGGATCTGCTCGACGCGGCCGGGATCCGCGCGCACGTCCGCCGCGACCGCCCGCTCGACCAGAAGGGCGACCCCGGCCCGCGCGGCGAGCGGGCCCATACGCCTGGCGCAGTCCGCGAGCAGCGACTCGGGCGAGCGGCGCTCGAGCAAGAGCGGCTCGGATCCGGACTCGATGCGCGCGAGAGCGAGCAGCTCGTTGACGAGCTGCGCGAGCCCGTCGATCTCCCGGTGCATGCGCTCTACGAAGTCGCGTGCCGCCGTCGGGTCGTCGAGCGCGCCTTCCTCGAGGGTTTCGGCCATGGCCTTCAGGGAGGTGATCGGCCGGCGCAGCTCGTGCGAAACATTCGCGACGAAATCCGAGCGCATCGTCTCGAGCCGTCGGAGGTTCGTGAGGTCCTGCACCACGACGAGGAGCTGTGCGGCCGCGAGGGGGCGGACGACGACGCGCAGGAATCGCCGCGGCTCGCTCCGATCGACAATGGCGACGCGTTCGCGGCCGTCGCGCGCTCCCGCGATCGCCTCGAGCGCCTCGTGGTCTCGAATCATCTCGACCAGGCGCCGTCCGATGACGTCACCGCCGACCGAACCACGCGCGGCCGCGTTCGCCAGCTCTACGCGTCCGTCGGCATCGACGATGAAGATCGCATCCCCCAGCTCGTCGATCAGCGTCGCGAGGCGGTCGCGCTCCGCCTGGGCGGCGTGTCGTTCGTCGCGGACGGACGCAGCCGCTCGCCGCAGCGTGGCCGCGAGCCGCTGCACCTCCTCGGGACCCTGCACATCGCCAAGGTCGGCTCCGCCACCGCGCTCGGCCGCCTCGGCGATCCGCTCGATCGGCCGCGTGATCGCGCGAGTGACGAAGTACGAAAGCGCTATCGCCGCGAGGGCCGCCACGACCGCCCCTGCCAGGAGCGAGGCCGCCAGACGGCCGGCCAGCGCGTCGACCGCCACGAGCGGCAACGCGACGCGCGACACACCGACGATGCGATCGGCATCGCGCACCGGGACTGCGACGTAGAGCAGGTCGCGTCCCAGTGTCGCGGACTGTCGGACGACGCGACCCTCGCGGCCGGCGAGCGCGGCGGCCACCTCGGGCCGGCCGGCATGGTTCTCCATGAGACGACGGTCCTCGTCCGACTCACCGAGGACCGTCCCGTCAAGGGCGATGAAGGTGATACGGATCTGAGCGTCCGACGCGATGCGGTGCGCGAGCGTGTCCAGCACGTCGGCGTTCGCTCCCCGGAAGCCCTCGCGCGAGAGGTCGCCCGCGAGGGTCGCATCGCTGCCGAGGCGCGCGCCGAGCACGTCGATCTCGTGATCGCGCGCGATCTGCGGCACAGTGAACGCGATCACCATCACCGCCGCGACGATCACGAGGACCGAGCCGAGGAGGAAGCGGACGCGGATGGTGCGCGGGAGGAGCGCGGGCACTAGGCGAAGAAGGGCGTCATCTCGCGGCGCTCGACCAATCCGGCCATCTCCGCGTCCGTCGGGCGGGGACCGCCGCGGCTCGCCGCATCGAGCACCTTCGGCAGCAGGCCGAGATCTCCGACGGTGTTGAGGAACAGCCCCGGGCGCGTGAGCACCCAACGCACGGCGAGGTCGATGTCGGTTTGCTCGGTGAGCGGCTCGTACCAGGTGGTCGGCGCAGCGGGCCGGTCGCCGTGCCAGGCACCGAGCGTGATCGCCTTGATCGTTTGCATGGCGACGCCACGCGATTCGCACAGCGCGATGAGCGCCTCCGCATCGGCGGCGTATGGCCCGCGCATCTGCGTGACGTTGCACGGAAAGAGGACGCTGTCGAACGGGAATCGCTCGAGGCTCCGGTGATGTTGCCGAGGAGCGAGCACGCCGTGGCCGGTCACGCCGATGAATCGCACGAGTCCCGCGTCGCGCGCCTCGACGGCCGCACGGAGCGCACCGTCGTGCGAGAAGGCCATCTCCCACTCGTCCTCGGCGACAAGGTTGTGCAGCTGGATCAGATCGACATAGTCCGTGCCGAGCCGTTCGAGCGAACGGCGGATCTCGGCCTGCGCCTCCCCAAAGGTGCGCTTGCCCGTCTTCGTCGCCACGAAGAAACGACCGCGTCCGAGTCGCGCCAGCCACGGCGCGATGCGCAGCTCCGCGTCGCCGTAGCTCGCGGCCGTATCGATGTGGTCGATGTCGTGCGCGAGCAGCAGCTCGAGCGCGCGATCCGCTTGGTCCTGCGTCGCGCGCGACAGCGCTGCCGCGCCGAACAGCGTCACGCGGCTCTGATGCCCGGTACGTCCGAAGGGAGCGCGCGGGATCACGCGGTCAGTATGCGGTCCGACTCATCCGGCACGGCTCCCGCAGCGTATCGAGAACGTGATGCGACGAGCTCTCTTGGCGAGCATGGTCTCGCTGCTCATCGCCGCGTGCGGATCCTCCGGCGGTGGCGCCGCGCCGATCGGTGGCGGAACCACGACGGATGCACCCAGGGCGACGCCAACTCCGGTGAAGACGGCCGGGCCCAGCGGCAATCCGGACGTCGACAACTACGGCTACTAGCGAGTCGCTCTACCTGCGGGCGCCTCGCATCTGCTCGAAGCAATTGCTGCAGTAAACCGGTTTGTCGCCGCGCGGCTGGAACGGCACTCGCGCCTCGCCACCGCAGTTGCTGCATGTCGCGGTGAACATCTCGCGCGGTGCTCCACCGGCGCCGGCACCCTGGCTCGTGCGGCGCGCGGCGCGACACGCTGGGTCACGGCTCGGGGGATTCTGCAGGCCTCGCGACGCGTAGAACTCTTGCTCGCCGGCGGTCCAAACGAACTCCTGGCCACAGTCGCGACAGGTCAAGGTCTTGTCCTGGAAGCTCACGGGGCTAGATCCTTTCTGGCCCCGAGCCTCTGATCGGACCGGAGCGCGCGGTCAGTGTAGTGCGGCGCCCCGCCTCGCTTGAAGAGCCCCGCGCGTCGCCACGACGAGCCCCAGGAATACCGCCGTGAGGACGAGCTCGGCCGACCAGGGAATGATGTCGCGCAGGCGGATCGCGGGCTCGTCGAGGATCATCTCGGCGGACGTCCAGATGAGCGCTATCGCACCGAGCCAGATCGCCTGCGGGTGCTTCTCCAGGACCCCGACGACCAGCGAGCTGCCGAACAGCACGATGGGGATCGAGAGGGCCAGCCCGAAGGCCAGGAGGGCCAGGCTGCCGTGCGCGGCGGCGCCGACGCCGAGGATGTTCTCGAGGCTCATGGCCGCGTCGGCCGCGAGGATCGTGACGATCGCCGCGCGCAGGCTCGACGCCGCCCGCACCTGCTTGCCGCCGTGCGGGGCGGCTGGCTGGACCAGCCGGTAGGCGATGAAGAGCAGCACGACGGCCGCGCCCAGCTGCAGGTACGGGATCGCCAGGAGGAGCGTGACCGCCGCCGCCGCGATGATCCGAAGGACGACCGCGCCCAGACCGCCGAACACGATCGCCTTGCGCCGCTGCGTCACGGGAAGCTGCCGCGCGGCCATACCGATGACGAGCGCGTTGTCGCCGGAGAGAGCGAGGTCGATGAGCACGATCGCGAGGATCGCCTGCACGGTCTCCATCGTCATGCGACGAGCCTGCGGATGACGACGGCGATCACGCCGCCCAGCCAGACCAGCACGGCGATCACGTAGGGAGCCTGCGCGTCGGCAGCATCGGGCATGACAGTATTCTGTCATAGTGTCGCCTCCGGTGGCATCCCGGGCTACGCTCCGCGCGATGCCCACCGGCACTGACGATCGAGCTGCGCTGGGCCGACTCGTGCGCGAGCAGCGCGGTCGCCTGCATCTGACGCAATCGGAGCTCGCGAAGAAGGTGGGTGTCTCGCGGAGCGCGATCAGCGAGCTCGAGGCGGGCCGGATCGAACAGCCGCGCGCAACGGTCTTCGCACATCTCGCCGCGGCCCTCGGACTTCCGGCGGCGGCGCTGCTCGCGGCGGCGGGCTACCCCGCCCCTGAGATCCTGTTGGGGCTCGAGGCGGACGAGCTCACCATTCTCGCGGCATCCCTCACGCAGCTTGCGGGGAACGAGCGCGAGTGGCTGCGCTCGCGGCTCATCGAGCTGCGCGACCTGCTCGTGATGCGCCGGTCGTCCGGCGGCCGGCGGACGGCTAGCGGCGCTCGAACGCGAGGCGAACGCCGAGACCGATGAGCACGGCGCCGGTCACACGCTCGAGCCAGCGGCGCACCTCACTTCGCGCGAAGAGGCGTGAAAGCCTCGCCAACACGTAGGCGTACGCCGACAGCCAGGCGATGCCCATGACGCTGTGCGCGATCGCGAACAGAAGTGACTGCGCGAGCACGTTGCCGGCGGGGTCGATGAACTGCGGCAGGAAGGTGAGATAGAACACCGCCACCTTCGGGTTGAGGATGTTCGAGAGCAGGCCCTGCAGGTACGACGCCCGGGCACGCGCCGGCTGCGCTTCCGCGGGCGCAGGGCGTCCGAACGACTCCCCGAAAGAAGCAAGCAGCGAACGCACGCCGAGGTACGCGAGGTAGACGGCGCCCGCGATCTTGACGACGGTGAACGCCTCGCCCGATGTGGCAAGCACGACGGAGAGCCCGAGCGCCGAGGCCGTCGCGTGCACGAAGAGGCCGGTGCAGATCCCGACCGATGCGAAGAGGGCCGCGCGACGACCGCGCTCGATCGTCACCTTCGCGACGAGCGCCATGTCAGCGCCGGGCGAGATCGTGAGCAGGGCAAGCACCGCGACGCCGGCGAGGAATCGCGGATCGATCATTTGCGTCCACGCGCGATGCGGTCGAGCACGTGCCCGCGCGCTTCGAGGTCGAGCGGCGCGCCTCGCTCGCCGAGCTTCTCGGCGATCACGCGCCGGTGCTCGACCGCGCGATTCGTGCCGAACTTCAGCTTCGCGCGCACATCGGTGACCACGAGACGGATCCCGCGGATGTTCGGGAGCAGCTCGCCGTAACGGTTCTCGCCGGCGGTCACCGGCGCGTGCTTCCCCTCGGGTTGAAAGTGCGCGAGCTGCTTCTCGAGGATCGCCGCGATGCGCTCGGGTTCGTCGATCACCTCGGCGTCGCACGCCAGCTGAACCGCGGCGTAGTACGACGTGGGCACGCCGTATTCGTCCTGGTTCCAATGACCCGGGATGTAGGTGTACGCGCCGAACACCGAGAGCAGCGCTCTCGGACGCTCGGCCAGGGCGTCCCAGATCCCGTTCGGTCGCGCCAGATGCAGCAGGATCTCGCGCTCGCCATCCCAGATGAAGTGCGCCGGCACGACCACGGGCAGATCACGGTCCCTGCCGGGCGCGATGACCTCTCCGAAGTCGTGACCGCGGAGGAACTCACGCCACTCGGCATCGTCCAGCGGCGCGTCGTGACGGTGGATCAGCACGGCTCACATGATGGCGGATGCGCCGACGTTCGAGCCCCTTGACCGCTGGAGGACGATGTTCACGAGGACGTGAAGACCTCGCTTCCACACCGGGTAGCGATCATCGAGCTCTTTGTGGCGGGCGTCCTGCTCGCCGCGGCCTTCGGATACGTCCTCGACGGCACGGTCGGCGCCGCGATCGTCTGCGTCGCGGTGGCCGCGGTCCTCGTCGGGCACGGCATGAGCCAGAGGGACGCCGCGAGCACCTGGCTCGTCGGGCTCGGCGTCTTCAGCTCGCTCAGCAGGCTCGATGTCGGCGCGACGCAGGCCGCTCTCGGCGATCTGCGCGTGCCGATCATGGTGGTCGGTGTCGCGGTCGCCCTGCTGGTCGGCATCGTGACGGAGCGCGGGCGCCCGCCCGATCCAGCTCGTTCGAGCTGACCAACCCGG
>JBGPKU010000017.1:0-48383 GCA_041486085.1 Candidatus Limnocylindria bacterium
CCAGGACGCGCTCGTCGTGTACGACGACCTCACCAAGCACGCCTGGGCGTACCGCCAGGTCAGCCTCCTGGTGCGCCGCCCTCCGGGTCGCGAGGCCTATCCCGGTGACGTCTTCTACCTGCACAGCCGGCTGCTCGAGCGCGCCGCGCGCATGAACAAGGAGCACGGCGGCGGCTCACTCACCGCCCTTCCGGTCATCGAGACGCAGTCGAACGACATCTCCGCGTACATCCCGACGAACGTCATCTCGATCACCGACGGTCAGCTGTTCTTCGAAGCCGATCTGTTCAACGCCGGATTCCGCCCGGCCATCAACGTGGGCCTCTCGGTCTCGCGCGTGGGTGGCGATGCGCAGTCGAAGGTCATGAGCCGCGTCGTGCGTGGCATGAAGCTCCAGCTGCAGCAGTACCGCGAGCTCGCGGCGTTCACGCAGTTCGGCGCGGCCGACCTCGACAAGGCCACGCTGCAGCTCCTCCGCCGCGGTGAGCGGATCACCGAGATCCTGAAGCAGCCGCAGTACCAGACCGTCCGGCTCGATCATCAGGTCGCCATCCTCTTCGCCGCGACCCGCGGCTACCTGGACGACGTGCCGAGGGAGAAGTGCGGCGACTTCGAGCGCGACCTGCGCCGTTTCATGGACACGCAGCACCGGCCTCTCTCGGAGCGCCTCCTCACGAAGTCCAACGAGTGGAACGAGGAGGTCGAGAACCTGCTGAAGAAGATGATCGAGGAGTTCAAGAAGACGACGAGCTATGTCGAGCCGCCCGCCGACGCCGCACCGGCTGCGAAGTCGCCGGCGGCGGCACCGAAAGCGCCGGCCGCGAAGGCGCCCACCGCGGCGGGCGCGCACTAGCCATGGCGACCGAGCGCGAGATCCGGCTGCGCGTCCGGAGCATCAAGAACATCCAGCAGGTGACGAAGGCGCAGCAGACGATCTCGGCGTCCAAGATGCGACGCGCGCAGGAAGCGGTCCTCGCGTCGCGTCCGTTCGAGGAGAAGCTGCGCGAGGTCCTGAACGACCTCGCGCCGTACGCCGATCCAGAGGTGAGCCCGCTCCTCGTCAAGCGGCCCGTGAAGCGCGCGCTCATCGTTCTCATCACGAGCGATCGCGGCTTCGTCGGTGCGATGAATACCAACAACATGCGCAATGCCCTTCGCCACGCGGAAACGTTGCCCGCCACGAGCTGGGTCGCCGTCGGGCGCAAGGGCATTGCACAGCTGCGGCGATTCACGCAGCCGACGATCGCGGAGTTCTCGGGCCTCGGCGACCGGCCGTCCACCGCCGACACGAATGTCATCGCGAAGGTCGCGGTCGATGAGTTCCTCGCGGCCACGGTCGACGAGGTCTACCTGGCGTTCACCAGGTTCGTGAACACGCTGCGCCAGAGTCCGACCGTCCGGCGGATCCTGCCGCTCGTGCCGGAGGAGGAGGACATCGACGTTCGGCCGCCGCTGCAGTACCTCTTCGAGCCCGACCCCGAGACCGTGCTAAACGCGATCCTCCCGCGACTCATCGAGGTCTCGATCTACCAGGCGATACTCGAGAGCCTCGCGTCCGAGCACTCGGCTCGGCTCATCGCGATGCGCAACGCGACCGATGCGGCGTCCGACCTCATCGAGGAGCTGACGCTGCAGGCGAACAAGGCCCGGCAATGGCGCGTCACCAAAGAGATGCTTGAGATCGCATCGGGCGCGGAAGCGCTCTCGAAGGGATAGGACGAATGTCGATCGCTGAGAAGAAGAAGTCCAAGAGCACGACGAGTGGGCAGATCGTGCAGATCATCGGACCCGTCCTCGACGTGCAGTTCCCCGAGGGACACCTGCCGCCGATCTTCGGTGCGATCCAGGTGAAGCATGACGACGGGACGCCCATCATCGCCGAGGTCCAGCAGCACCTCGGCAACAACTGGGTACGCGCCGTCTCGATGTCGTCGACCGATGGACTGCGGCGGGGCATGCCGGTGGAGGATCTCGACGGTCCGATCACCGCACCGGTCGGTGAGGGCACCCTCGGCAGGCTCTTCAATGTCACGGGCGACGCGATCGATGGCAAGGGTCCGCTGAAGAACATCGTCCGACGCGACCCGATCCACCGCGAGCCGCCGTCCTTCGAGGACCAGACCTCGTCGGCCGAGATCCTGGAGACCGGCCTCAAGGTGATCGACCTCGTGTGCCCCTTCCTCAAGGGTGGCAAGGCAGCCGTGCTCGGTGGGGCCGGCGTCGGCAAGACGGTCGTCATCCAGGAGCTCATCCGCAACGTCGGTATCGAGCACTCGGGGTACTCGGTCTTCTGCGGCGTGGGGGAGCGCACCCGCGAGGGCACGCAGCTCCTCGGCGAGATGGAGGACGCTGGCGTCCTCGAGAAGATGTCCATGGTCTTCGGCCAGATGAACGAGCCGCCGGGGGCGCGCCTTCGCGTTGGCCTGACCGGTCTCACGATCGCCGAGTACTTCCGCGATGACGAGCGCAAGGACGTCCTCCTGTTCATCGACAACATCTTCCGGTTCACGCAGGCCGGCTCTGAGGTGTCCGCACTCCTCGGTCGCATGCCGAGCGCCGTGGGCTACCAGCCAACGCTCGCGACAGAGATGGGCGAGCTGCAAGAGCGCATCACCTCGACGAAGAAGGGTTCGATCACCTCGCTGCAGGCCGTGTTCATTCCCGCCGACGACTACACCGACCCTGCGCCGGTCACGACGTTCGCTCACCTCGACTCCGTCATCCGCCTCGAGCGGTCCGTGTTCGAGCTGGGCATCTATCCCGCCGCCGACCCGCTCACGTCGACGAGTCGCGCGATCGACCCCGCGATCGTGGGGGAGGAGCACTACCGCACCGC
Organism: Candidatus Limnocylindria bacterium; assembly: GCA_041486085.1. Taxonomy (GTDB): domain Bacteria; phylum Chloroflexota; class Limnocylindria; order P2-11E; family P2-11E; genus CF-39. The sequence goes on from JBGPKU010000017.1 coordinate 2,837, forward strand.
GCGCGATCTGCAGCGCGTGCTCCAGCGATACAAGGATCTCCAGGACATCATCGCGATCCTCGGCATCGACGAGCTCTCGGACGAGGACAAGCTGCTCGTCGCGCGCGCACGCAAGCTGCAGCGCTTCATGGGCCAGCCCTTCTTCACTGGAGAGCGGTTCACGGGCCTTCCCGGAAAGTACGTCGCGGTCAAGGACACGGTGCGCTCGGTCCGCGAGATCCTCGACGGCAAGCACGACGACCTGCCGGAGCAGGCCTTCTATATGGTCGGCACGGTCGAGGACGCCCACACCAAGGCGAAGGAGATCGAGGGGTGAGGCGAACGCGCGGCGAGAGGACGATCGGTTAGTGCCGCTTCACCTCGAGGTCATCACGCCCGAGAAGCGGGTCTACGAGGACGACGTGGACATGGTCATCGCGCCGGGCAGCGAGGGGTACCTCGGCATCCTCCCGCACCACGCGCCGCTGCTCACGTCGCTCGGCCCCGGTGAGTTCCGCGTCAAGAAGGGCGGCATCGAGGAGGTACTCGCCGTCTTCGGTGGATTCATGGACGTTCGGGCGGACCGCGTGGTCGTCCTCACGGAGGCGGCGGAACCCGCTGAGGAGATCGATGCGCAGCGTGCGCAGGAAGCGCGCGAACGAGCACAACAGGTCCTTAACCAGGCGGCAACGCTTTCCGCTGCCGACGAAGCGCGAGCGCGCGCTGCGCTGCAACGCGCGCTGGTCCGGATCCGCGTCAGTGAACGGAGACGGCGTACCAGGGGATAGCGCGGCCCCGCAGACACCGATACGCTTGCTGAAGCGCTCGCTTTGGGGAAGGCGTGACGTGTCGCGTGGGGTGGAGCTTGAGGGTCATCGCGATCCTGGCGACGAGCATGATCGTGCTCGCCTCGTGTGTGGGCGCGCGAGTGACCCCGCCCGCGCCGTCAGCTGAGCCGAGCGCATCGGCCGCGCCGATCGATGCCGCGGTCGCCATCGCTCCCAGCTCACCGCAGCCGAGCGCCACGCCGGAGATACGCCTGTACGAGAAGCTGCGCGTGTTCGTCGCGTCGGAATCGACGGATCAGGTCTGGGTGATGGAAGCAGCGCCAGACTCGCCGTTCACGACGATCGCGAAGATCCCCGTGGGCCGGATGCCGCACCAGATGTCCGTCTCCCCCGACGGCAAGTACGTCGCCGTGAACAACCGCATGGCGAACTCGACCTCGATCATCGACCCGATCGCGATGAAAGAGATCGCGCGCGTGATGGTCGGGAAGCAGCCCCACGGGATCACGTGGTCAGCCGATAGCAAGACGCTCTTCATCGCGCACGAGCGGGACCCGTACATCGCAGCACTCGAGGCGGGGACCTGGAACAGCACAGCCCTCATGGTCGGCGTGCCCCAGCACGTGCTCCTCATGAGCGCGGCCCATCCAAGCGAGCTCTGGTTCACCGTGACGAACTCCAACGAAGCCGACCACCTGCGCATGATCGACACCGCGACCAAGCAGATCACCAAGGTGAAGGTGAACGACGTCCACGACGCGTACTTCACGCCGGACGGCAGCGAGATCTGGTCGGGCAGCAGCGGTTTCCTGGACAAGCCATCCGATCGGATGATCGTGTACGACCCGACGACGCGAACGGTCAAGCAGGAGATCCACTTCCCCGGCCGCTACCCGTTCCACACGCTCAAGCCCCTGCAGGACGGGATGTACACGCCGGCGGACACGAGCGTGATGGTGCTGTCGGATCACCTCGGACCGTCGCTCCTCTGGGTGGATTGGCGCGAGCGGAGGATCGTCGGCGAGACAAAGCTCGGACAGCAGCCGTTCCACTCGACCTACGATCCCGAGGGCGATCGGATCCTCGTCACGACGAACGTCGACGGCATGGTCAACGTGATCAACTTCCACACCCACCAGCTGATCCAGAAGATCCCGGTGACCAAGGCGCACGGGATCGTCTCCGTGGGCATTCGCTCGACGCCGTAGCGCGGCCGGTCTAGCGTCGCAGCGTCTCCCGGCGCGCCTCGGGCGTTCTAGCGTCGCCTGCGTCTCTCGCTCGGCAATCGGGCCACGCCAACGCCCACCTGCTACTCCGCCGCGCTCCCGTGCGTGGCGGGCCCGGCCTCGCTCGACCCGCAAGCGACGCCCCCGGCTGGGCGCGCGCCCTAGTCTCTCTCGGATGTTCATGCGCGCTTTGGCTCTCCTTTTCAATGCGTTCCCGGTCCGGTGGCAGCGGCGCTTCATGACCGCCGCCCACGAGCGCTTCCTCGTGGGCATCGTCGGCCTCGGGATCGACGACCACGGCCGCGTCCTCCTCGCGCGACACCGGTTCGGCGCGCCGCAATGGCGCTTTCTGGGCGGCTTCCTCGGTTCCCGCGAGCGCGTCGAGGACGCGCTGGCCCGTGAGATCTCGGAGGAGACAGGTCTTCGGGTCGAGGTCGGCCCGGTCCTGGAGATCGTCACCGGGTACCGGTGGCAGCGCGTCGAGATCGTGTTCGCCTATCGCGTGGTCGGCGGGACGCAGCGCCTGACGGCCGAGGTCGCGGAGCTCCGCGGCTTCGACGTGCTCGCGTTGCCCGAGGTGCGCGCCGATCAGCGCGGATTGATCGAACGCCACGCCGCGGCGGCCGCCGCCTGGGCGCGCGAGCGGCGATGAAGGTCCGCGCGATCGATCACGTGGTCCTCACGGTGCGCGACCTCGAGACCACGTTGTCCTTCTACGAGCGCACCCTCGGGATGACCCGCGTCACGTTCGGCGAGGGACGCCGGGCGCTGGCGTTCGGCGAGCAGAAGATCAATCTGCACCTCGCAGGTCGCGAGTTCGAGCCGATGGCACGCACGCCGCAGCCGGGCTCCGCCGATCTCTGCTTGGTGACAGACGTTCCGATCGACGAGGTGGTCACGCACCTGGGGCGCGCCGGCGTCGCGATCGAGCTCGGGCCGGTCCCCAAGACCGGCGCACGCCGTCCACTGCGCTCGATCTACTTCCGTGATCCGGATGGCAATCTGATCGAGGTCGCGAACGAGCTCGGACCTTAGCGCCCTCGGCCGGCGCTATTCCTTCTTGCGGGCCGGCCCGAGGGCGGAGATGATCTCCTGCAGATGTCCGTAGTGCTCCCATTCGTGCTCGAGGATCCGGCGCATCACGCGCCTGACCGTCCAGGGTCTGCCGCTGATCACCTTGACCCCCACCGTGTCCTTCGGCTCCATCGCCGTGAAGCGCTGGAAGACGACGCGGTGGAGCGCCTGCAGCGTGTTGAAAGGATCATCGGGCCAGCGCTCCAGACGCGATAGCAGCGTGGCCTGGGTGCTCATCATGTGCTCGAGCGCCGCGCGCGCGCTCCAGGTCTCCGCATCGGGCGCCCGCTCGAGCTCGTCCGCCGGCAACGAGCCCGCGAGTGCGATCAGAGCGGCATGCTGCGCTTCGAACACATGGAGGAAGTCGCGAAGGTCGTGCTCCTCGAGCGGGGTCTGATCCTCGTGGAACAGCGGACCCGAGGCCTCCGCGACGGGGAAGCGATCCGGGTCGAGACCCTTCCAGTGCTCGACCGATACGCCGCGCGCGTCGAGCAGCTCGAGGTACGCACGGAACGCACGCCGAACGTTCGCGATCGCGTCGTCGCGCGTCTTGCCCGACGCGTTGCAGCCCATGACCGCGGGAATGCTCGCGAGCCAGTACCCCTCTCGCGGCTCCGTGACGTAGATGTTCGGATCGGTCACAGCGTCACCAGGACTTTCCTCCCGCAATCGCGTCGGATCCGCCGCTCCTGGCCCTCGATCGCGACCTTCAGCCCGTCGTCTTCGACAGCGACGAGCGTGATCTTCACGCCCGGCTTGACGCCGACGCTATCGAGGTATTCGAGGAAGCCGGGCTCGTGCTCGAACTGGTCCGGGATGCGCTCCACCGCGGCCGACCCGCCCGGTGGGATTGCCTCGAGGCGGCGTGTCGGTAGCGGGACCACACCGGGCATGGGATTGCCGTGCGGACAGGTCTGGGGGTTGCCCAGCGCGCGTGCGATGCGCTCCTCCATCTCGTCGGTCATGGCGTGCTCGATCCGCTCGGCCTCCTCGTGCGTCCTCCACCAGGCGTAGCCGAGGATGTCGACGAGCAGACGCTCCGCCAGCCGGTGCCGCCGGGCGACCTTCTCCGCGATCTGCCGCCCGCCCGCGGTCAGGCGCACCGACTTGCGCTCGTCCAGGGCCAGGAGGCCCTCTCGCTCCAGGCGGTGGACCATCTCCGACACGGCTGCGGGGCTGACCTGGAGGAAATCGGCCAGCCGCGCGGCGATCACCTGCGCGCCCTCGTCGTCGAGCGTGTACACGGCCTGGAGGTATTCCTCGGTCGCTGGGGTAGCACCAGTCAATTCTTGACCTCACAGGTCGGAATTCGGTACGCTGGCGTTGGGCGGAGTTAGGCGCACCTAACACGAGCGCCTAGGTCGCCCGAAGTATCGCACCGGAGGTCCTTTCGTGAGCGCGGGCGACATCAGCGCGCTGCTCCTGACCCTGCGCGAGGGCACCGAGATGGCCCTCGTCGTCGGAATCGTCCTCGCGTACCTCGGTCAGATCGGCGCGCGTGCCGCGCAGCGCTGGGTCTGGCTCGGCTTCGGCGCGGCCACCGCCGTCTCCCTTGGTTTCCTCGGCGTCCTGAACGCGCTCGACAAAGAGTTCACGGGCACGACAGAGCAGCTGTTCGAGGGCGGCACGATGTTGCTCGCGGCGGGCTTCTTGACCTGGATGATCCTCTGGATGGCGCGCAACTCGCGCTCGCTCAAAGGCGAGCTGCAGCGCGGCGTCAAGAGCGCTTTGGACCGCGGCGGCCCCGCAGGCGGGTTATTTCTGCTCGTATTCTTCGCCGTCGTCCGTGAGGGGGTCGAGCTCGCGCTCCTGCTGTTCGCGGCGCCCGGCGAGGGCAAGCTCCTGGGTGGTCTGGTCGGCATCGCCGGAGCCATCGGTATCGGGATCCTGATCTACGCGTTCGGCCGTCGCGTCGACCTACGGACCTTCTTCCGGATCACCACGATCCTTCTGGTCGTCTTCGCCGCCGGACTCGTCTCACACTCGGCGCACGAATTCGCCGAGGCGGGTCTGCTCGCCGGCATCGAAGGTCCAGTGGTTTGGACCACGAGGTCGATCCTCGCGGAGGACGACGGGCTTGGCGCGATCCTCCGGTCGCTCTTCGGGTACGCGGACTCGCCACATCTGATCGAGGTCGTCACCTATTTCGGCTACTTCGTGGTGGCGTGGCTGCTCTCGCGTACCAGGCTCGCGCGCGCACCGATCGTGGCACCGAAAGAGGCCGTCGCGTCGTAACGGTCCTGGTCGGACGGCTGGCCGCATAACGGACGGTCACTCCGCACCTTAGTCTGGGTGCGACATATGTTTGAAAAACAGATCGGTATCGACCTGGGCACCGCCAACATCATCGTCTACGTAAAGGGGAAGGGGATCGTCCTCACGGAGCCGTCGGTCGTCGCCCTCGCCAAGGACGATCACAGCAACCGGCCGCACATCGTCGCGGTCGGCGAGGAAGCGCGCCTCATGCTCGGGCGCACCCCCGGCAATATCTCCGCACAGAAGCCCATGCGCGACGGCGTGATCGCGGACTACGTGATCACCGAATACATGCTCAAGTACTTCATCGACAAGGTGTGCGGCCGTGTCCGCATCTTCCACCCGCAGCTCATGATCTGCATCCCGTCCGGCGGCACGAGCGTCGAACAGCGCGCCGTGAAGGATGCCGCGATCCGCGCCGGCGCGCGCGAGGCGTTCCTGATCCCCGAGCCGCTCGCGGCCGCGATCGGAGCCAACCTCCCGATCCAGGGTCCGAGCGGGAACAGGATCATCGGTCTCGGCGGCGGCACCGCGGAGGTCGCGGTGATCTCGCTCGGCAACATCGTCGTTTCGCGCAGCGTCCGCGCCGCCGGCAACAAGCTCGACGAGGCGATCGCCAACTTCGTCCGCAAGCGCTACAACCTGATGATCGGCGAGCGCACCGCCGAGGACATCAAGATCCAGATCGGCTCGGCGCTCACGATGGATCCCGAGCTCACGATGGAGGTCCGCGGCCGCGATCTCATCGCCGGCCTGCCACGGACGATCACCATCGGGAGCAACGAGATCACCGAGGCGATGGACCCCGTCCTCCAGCAGATCATCGGCGCGGTGAAGGCCGTGCTCGAGGAGACGCCCCCGGAGCTCGCCTCCGACGTCATCGACAAGGGGATGGTCCTCTCGGGCGGCGGGGCGCTGCTCCGCAACATGGACAAGCTCATGACGCAGGTGACCGGTGTCGCGTGCTACGTCGCGGAGAACCCGCTCTATTGCGTCGCGAAGGGCACGGGTATCGCGCTGGAGCATCTGCCATTCTTCCGGCGGAGCCTGGTCCCCGTCCACTAACGTCATCCGAGCGAGGACGGACTTTGCCCGTCTGAGCCAAGACGGCTCTGCGCGTCCGAGCCGATGCGACGGTTTGACTGAACGGAGGGCCCCCACGAGCGAAGCAGGCGCGGCCGGCGCAGCGAGTAGGGATCAAGGGACGCGCCAGCGCGTCGACGTGCTCGGGATCGGCTTCGACCGGCTCGACCTGGCGGCCGCGACGGCGCTCCTCCTCGACCGGCTCGATCGCGGCGTGCGCAGCTTCGTGATCACCGCGAACCCCGAATTCGTGATGCTGGCGCGCGGCGACCGCGATCTTGCCGAGATCGCGCGACGCTCGGACATCGTGGTCGCGGACGGCGCGGGCATCGTCGCCGGTTCGCGCCTTCTCGGGGACGGGCTGGCCCGCGTGCCGGGCAGGCTCCTCGTCGACGCGGTCATGCCACACCTGGCTGCGCGCGGCGCCTCGGTGTTCTTGCTCGGTGCGGCGCCCGGCGTCGCCGAGCGTGCCGCCGACGCGCTCCGCCGTCGAAACCCGACGCTGCGGGTCGTCGGCCATTACGCCGGTCTGCCCAGCGACGACGACACGGTCGCGCAGGTGTCCGCAGCAGCTCCCGATGTGGTGCTCGTGGCGTACGGCATGCCGAAGCAGGAGCGCTGGATCGCGCGCAATCTCGATTCGCTGCCAACGGTGAGGCTCGCGATCGGCGTCGGCGGCGTTTTCGATCAGCTTGCCGGCGTCCAGAAGGTCCCACCGCCGCTCGTGCACCGGGTCGGGCTCGAGTGGCTCTGGCGCCTGCTCCGGGACCCGGCGCGCTGGCGGCGGCAGCGCGTGCTCCCGCTTTTCGCCGCCCTTGTCATCCGCAAGCGTCTGGTCGGCCGGTGAAGCTGGCCCTTGCGCACGAGTACTTCTCCGCGCGCGGGGGAGCCGAGGCCGTCGTCGAGGTCCTTCATGCGATGTGGCCCGAGGCGCCGGTGTACACGTTCTTCCACGACCGCCGGCGCTATGGGGAGCTTCCGGGTTGGCGCCTGGTGACGAGCTCGCTGCAGAGCTTTCCCATGGGTGGCGGCGTGCATCGCCTCCTGCTGCCGCTGTATCCGTCCGCTGCCCGACGGCTGCGGGTGCCGAAGGATGTGGATGTAGCGCTCGTGTCGACGAGTGCGTTCATCAAAGGCATCGGCCTCGCGGACACGACGGTCGAGGTCGCGTACTGCCACTCACCGACGCGGTACCTGTGGGATTGGAGCGAGCGCTATGTCGATGAGGAGGTCCCCGCGCCGCTCCACCGTCCGGTGCGCGAGCTGCTCACACGGCTGCGCGAGACCGACCGCGAGATGGCGGCGCGCGTCGACCGCTGGGTAAGCAACTCGGCCGTGGTCGCGGAACGGATCAGGGAGTACTACGGGCGCGAGAGCGAGGTCGTCCATCCACCGGTGGACGTGTCGAGCATCGAGGCGCGCGCGGAGCGGGGCGAGCACTGGCTGTTCGTCGGACGTCTTTCCGCGTACAAGCGCGCCGATGTCGCGATCCAGGCGTTCGCGAACACGCGGCGCCGGCTGATCGTCGTCGGCGCGGGCCGCGAGCGCGAGGCGCTCGAGCGCATCGCGCGCGACAACGTCGCGTTCACCGGTCGAGTGGACGACGCAACGAAACGCGAGCTCATGTCCTCCGCCCGCGGCTTCATCTTTCCGGCCGAGGACGACTTCGGGATGGTGTGTGTCGAGGCGCTCGCGTCCGGGGCGCCGGTCGTCGCGCTCGGCAAGGGCGGCGCGCGCGAGATCGTGCGCGACGGAGTGGACGGCGTGCTTGTCGACGAGCCCGATCCCGAGCAGTTCGCGGCCGCGGTCGAGCGCGTCGAGGAACGGCACTGGGATCCCGAGGCACTGCGGGAGTCGGCGCGGCGCTTCGACGTGCCGCGATTCGAGGAGCGCATGCGAAAGATCGTCGCGGACGCGCACGCCACCGGTCGCCTCACGCGGTGAGGCGTGCGCTCGTCGTCATCGCGATCGCCGGAGTCTGCGCCGCCGCGCTGTACGCCCTGGGCTGGCCGGAGGCGCAGTACCGGCACAACGACTTCGCGAGCTTTTGGGTCATGGGACGCATGCTCCTCGACGGCCAGGACCAGTACGACTTCAACGCGTACGTCGCGGCGCATCAAGCCATCGGCAGTCGTGCCCTCACGATCGTCGTCGCCGGAACGCCGACGTTCTATCCATTGACTACGGCGCTCTTGTGCGCGCCCTTTGCCGTCTTCCCCGTGGCGATCGCCGCGCCGCTATGGCTCGTGTCACAGGTCGTCCTTGGCGCGGGCGCACTCGTCGCCCTCGGACGCACTCTGTTCCCGCAAACGCTCCGACGCGACCTCACGCTGCTCTTGGGTCTGGCGGTCGCGTTCCAGCCCGCATGGCTGCTCGCGGCGGGCGGCAACATCGGTGGCTTCCTTCTCGCGATCGTGGCGTCGAGCGCCGCATTGCTGGTCAGCGGGCGGGCGTACGCCGCCGGGGCTGTCGCCGGCCTTCTCGTCGTGAAGCCACACCTGTTCGTGTTCGCGCTCCTGGTGTTGCTGTTGACGCTGCCGCGAGCCACGCTCGTGCGCTTTTTCGGAGCGGCCGCCGCGGTCGCCGGCGGACTGACCGCGATCACGTTGCTGATCAGACCGAGTTGGGTCCTCCAGCTGATCGCCGAGCTGGGGGCGATCGCCGCGTACGCCTCACGTCAGGCCACCGTCTTCGGGCTTCTCGGCCCCGACAATGCGTTGCTCGCCTGGGGCATCGTGATCGCGAGCCTCTTCGCGGTAGTCGCCTGGGCACGCTGGAAGAGTCCGCCCGCGGCGTTCATCCTCGCGGCGGCGATCCCTCTGTCGTTGTTCGGTACGCGGTATGGCTGGAGCTACGACCACATCCTCCTGCTGGTCACCGTCGCGGTCACGCTGGCGATCCTCGCTCCCGCGCCCGATCGCATGCGGATCGCGCTGCTGCTCGCGCTCGCGATCGCCGCGATCGCTCTGCCGTGGGCGACCTATGTCATCGCGTTCCAGCGCGGGGACGAATCCTGGAGCGCGATCGTCCCGCTCGCGGTGCTCCTGGTGTTGGCCGTCGCGACGCGAGTAGCCCCATCATGGACACACGGATGACCGAAACCGACGGCCGCCGCCGTGTCCGTCTCGACATGCATACCCACAGCGAATACAGCCCGGACAGCCGCACGCCCCTCCGGGCTCAGGCGCTGGCGCTGATCGCCGCGGGCATCGATGTCGCGTGCGCGACCGATCACAACACCATCGAAGGCGCGTTGCGGCTGCGCGAGATGGCGGAGGGCGTGCGCGTGATCGTGGGGGAGGAAGTGTCGAGCCGCGACGGCGAGATCATCGGATTGTTCCTCTCCAAGCCGATCCCGCGCGATCTCACGGCCGAGGAGACGATCGCGCGCATCCACGATCAGGGCGGCATCGTGTCGATCCCGCACCCCTTCAGCCGCAACCGTGTCTATCACTTGAGGCGCGATGCGCTCGAGCGTGTGTCGTCGGAGATCGACTGTCTCGAGGTCTTCAACGCGCGGGAAGCCTTTGCCGTCGACAACAGGCGTGCTGAGGCGTACGCGAAAGAGCGAGACATCCCCGGCGCCGTCGGCAGCGATGCGCATCGCGTTTCGGAGATCGGTCGCGCGTGGATCGAGGTCGACGACTTCGCCGACCGGGACGGGTTCATCGCCGCGCTCCGCGGCGGCACGGTCCACGGGCGCCTCACCGGAAGCCATATCCACCTCGCGACGCGCTACGACGTGTTCCGGAAATGGCTCGGACGACGACGGACCAAGAGAAGCGCATAGCGAAGGGGTCCCCGACCCACGTCGAGGACCCCTCCATCGAGGAGCTCGCCGAGGTCGCGGCGCATACCGACGACGTCGCGGTACGCCGCACGCTGTTCGGCCGTCGCGAGCTCATCTCGACGCTGATCCCGATCGTGCTCCTGGTGCTGGCTGCCCGCAACGTGGACTGGAGCGAGGCCGCGCGAGCGCTGGGCCAGGCGAATCCCTACTTCGTGCTCCTCGCCCTCGTCGTCCACTACACGACATTCCCGCTCCGTTCGTGGCGCTGGGCGCGCCTACTGCGCGAGGGCGACGTTCCGGTCCACTGGCGCGACCTCCTCCGCATCCTCTTCCTCGGCTGGTTCGTGAACAGCATCGTCCCGGCGAAGCTCGGCGATCTCTATCGCTCCTACCTCGTGAAGCAGCGATTCGGGATCTCGCTCTCGAGGACCGTCGGCGTGGTCGTCGCAGAGCGCCTGCTCGACATCCTGGTGGTGTTCTTGCTGCTGATCGTCGGCGGGTACGTCGCCTTCGGGCGGACGGTGCTGCCCGACCTGACGATCGTGTACCTGACCGGCGTCGGGCTCACGATCCTCATCGTGGCCGGCCTCGCCGGCCTGTACTTCTTCGCGCCGAGGCTCGCGCGGTTCTTTCCGCGCGAGGTGCAGCGGATCAGCCGACTGTTCCGCGAGGGCGTGCTGCACAGCTTCCGTGCGCTCCCGCTTGCGGGTCCCCTCACGATCCTGATCTGGGCGGCCGAGGCGCTTCGGCTCTTCTTGGTTCTGACCGCGCTGGGTCTGGAGCTCCCACTCTCCGGCGTCGTCTTCGTCGCGGTCGCGGTCGCCCTGCTGACGACCGTGCCACTCACACCGGCGGGCTTCGGATTCGTCGAGATCGCGATGGTCTATGTGCTCACGGAGGGCTTCGGGCTCGTGCAGCACGACGCCATCGCCGTCGCGGTGGTCGATCGGGCGGTGAGCGTGCTGTCGGTCATCGTGATCGGCGCGATCGTGTACGTGCGGACGCCACACGAGGAGCGCGTCGGCAAAGCGTGAGCCTCGCCCTCGCGCGCCGGCCGGCCGCGTCGATCATCGCGATAGCGGCGCTCTTGCTCGTCGTCGGTCTTGTCGCGGCGAGAGCCAACCTCTGGTACGACGCGACAGACTTCTCCTGCCTGTACCACGCTGCCCGTTCGGTCGCGCTCGGCCGTGACCCGTACGATCCGGTGTGGTGGGTGGGCGCCACCGGCGGCCTGCACGCCAATCCGTGGCTCGGCATGGTGGAGTCGTCCTGTTTTGCGCAGTACGCCTATCCGCTGTGGACCGCGGTGCTCATGCTCCCGCTCGGTCTCCTGCCGATCGAGGCCGCCGCCACGCTGTGGATGGCGGTGTCGATCGGCGCGGCGACCTTCGGGGCCTGGGCCCTCTGGCGGGCCTACGGCGGAGCCCGCCGGCACGCCGCGCTGTTCGTCGCGCTCGTCTTCATGTCGCAGCCGTTCTGGGTTCTCCTGATCAGCGGGCAGGTCACCGGCGTCATGCTCGGACTCCTTGGCGCCCTTGCACTCGGTCTCGCGCGATCACGCGAGGGTTCCGCAGGGTCGGCGCTCGCGCTCCTCGCGCTGAAGCCGCAGATCGTCGTGCTGACGCTGCCGGCGATGCTCGTCCGCGCTGCGGCGGAGCGGCGCACGCGCCTCGTCGTGACGGCGATCGGCGTCGGCGCGGTCATGCTCGCGCTGCCGCTGCTGATCCGGCCGGCCTGGCCGCTCGAGTGGCTTGGTCAGGCGGGACAGCGCGCCAAGATCGCCTCGCTCCTGCCGACCGCGTGGGGTTTCTCCGCGGACGTCCTCGGCAGCGTCGCGTGGGGCGCCGCGATCTGCGTGGTCGTCGTCGGCGCGTCCGCGTTCCTCGCCAAGCGTGTCGACGCGCTATCGCTCCTGGCGCTGACGGTGCCTTTGTCACTCGTCGTGACGCTCCACGCGTGGAGCTACGACTTTCTCCTGCTCGCCGCCCCTTGGGCGTTCGTGCTCGGGCGGCTCGCGCGGGCGCGCGGCGCCGCCTCCGTCGCGCTCGTCGCGTGCCTGGTCGCCGTCGCCTCGCTGCTGCCATGGCTCCTGTACGCCGTCGCATTCGCGCGGGGCAACGAAACGCTCTCGATGGTCATCCCGGCGACGACCGCGGTCCTGGCTGCCGCAGTAACGCGGATGACACCGTCGAAGACGTGAAGAGCGTTAGCGTCTTCACCTTGTCCCTTTGCCCGGTCCGGCCGCCGTGCTGAGCGGGCTCGCACGCCCGCAGGTCCGGCTGCTCCTGACCAGCGCCTCGCTGCTCTTCGTCGAGCTGCTGCTGATCCGCTGGATCCCGGCGAACGTGGTCTACGTCGGGTTCTTCAACAACTTCGTGCTCATGGCCAGCTTCCTGGGGATCGGTTGCGGGATCCTGCTCGGACGGAACGGTCGACGCATGCGGCCGGCGCTCTTCCCGTTGTTGCTCTTCGCGCTCGTCGCGATCGTGTACTCCGGCCAGCTGAACGCGCGCCCGCCGACGATGGACGAGGTCTTCATCGGCTCGACGAACCGCGATCTCGTCGAGGTGAACGTCTTCGTCCTCGTGCCGGTGATCATGCTCGCGACGGCGGTGATGGCGTCCCTCGCCTTGCCGCTGGGACCACTCTTGAGGTCCATGCCGCCTCTGCGCGCGTACGGCATCGACATCGCCGGCTCGCTCGTCGGGATCACGCTCTTCGTCGGGCTCGCTGCGCTGCGGACACCACCCCTCGCATGGTTCATCGTCGCGGCGATCCTCGCCGGGTCGCTCTCGCTCGCGTCCGGTGTCGATCGCCACAGCCTCGTCGGCGCCGTCGCCATGGCGGGCGTGATCTTCATCGGCGCGGTGGACGTGCAGCATGGCGACCTGTGGTCGTCCTACTACCGGGTCACGGTGAACATGGTCGGCGGGGTCGAGAACGTGTCCGTGAACGGGATCCCTCATCAGGCACTCTGGCCGGCGGACTCAGAGACCAAAGAGCCGGTGTACGACCAGATCTACAAATGGTTCCCCGGTCGTCACTTCGATCGAGTGCTCATCGTCGGCGCGGGGACCGGGACCGACACCGCGGTCGCGCTGAAGAATGGGGTCGGCCACGTCGACGCGATCGAGATCGACCCGTTGATGCTCGAGCTGGGTGTTGACCGCCATCCGAACCGGCCGTACGACGACGTTCGTGTGAGCACGCTGGTCAACGACGGTCGAGCGTTCCTCAGGGCGAGCGATCAGCGGTACGACCTGATCCTGTTCGCGCAGACCGATTCGCTCACGCTCGTCGGGACGACCGCGAACCTGCGACTCGAGTCGTTCCTCTTCACCGAACAGGCCTTCGAGAGCGCGCGCGACCATCTCGCGCCGGGCGGCATCTTCGTCATGTACAACTGGTATCGGGAGTCCTGGCTCGTCCAGCGATACGAGAGCATGCTCGCGCAGGCCTTCGGCTCGCCGCCGATCGCGCGTTCCTACGCTCGACTGGGCGCGAACCTGGCCGTGCTTGCGAACGGGCCGGGGATCGCCGCGCTCCACGGCGCCGCACCGCCCGGTGACCAGGTCGAGCCGGTCGACATATCGGGCGCCCCGCGGGCGTCGACCGATGATTGGCCGTTCCCGTACCTGCAGGCGCCGGCGGTTCCCGATCGTTATGTGACGGCGCTCGCGACGATGCTGCTCTTCGCCGTCCTCGCCATCGGGGCGTGCATCGCACGGACGGGCGGGACCGCGAGCCGCTTCAGCCCGCACTTCTTCGTACTCGGCGTCGCGTTCCTGCTCCTGGAGACTCGCAGCCTCGTGACCTTTGGACTCCTGTTCGGCACGACCTGGGTCGTGAACGCTCTGGTGTTCCTCGCGATCCTCGCGAGCGTGCTCGCCGCGGTCGGCCTCAACGCGCGCTTCCACTTCAAGGATGCGCGTCCGCTTTACGTCGCTCTGCTTGCCGCGCTCGCGATCGGCTACGTCGTGCCACCGGCGTCGTTGCTCTTCGAACCTGCGTGGCTTCGCTACGGGATCGCGGCACTGCTGACCTTCTCGCCGGTGTTCTTCGCGAACCTGGTATTCACGCGCTCGTTCGCGGACACGCGCACCGCGGATACGGCCTTCGCCTCGAATCTGCTCGGCGCGATGTTCGGCGGCATCGTCGAGTGGTCGGCGCTGGTCATCGGCTATCAGGGGCTCTTGCCGATCGTCGCGGTGTGCTATCTCGCCGCGTACGTGCTGGCGTCGCGCTGGCGGCTACTCGCCGATAGTCAGCTCGTGCTGCGGAGGGCGGCGTAGGACGGCCGATGACCGCCAGCCGCCGCTCGATGGTCGTCGCGGGCGTGGTCGCGGCGACCGTTACGTTCGCCGGCGGCGTTCCGCGGGTGCTGCTTGCCGCGGGCGCGCTCCCCGACCTCCTGCGACCGTTCGTCTGGAGCGACGCGCTGTTCGTCTACGAGCGTGGTCTCTCAGCCCACCGGCTGCCGTACGTCGACACACCATTCGAGTACCCACCCCTCATCGGCGTGGTCTCCGGGGTCCTGTCGCTCCTCTCGCCGGATCCGATGACCTTCGTGCTCACATGGGCGTTCATCGTCGCCATCGCAGCCGGGTGCTGCGCCGCGCTGCTCGCTGCGGCGAGTGGCCGCCGCGTGTGGCCGTATTTCGTGCTCGCGCCGCAGCTGCTGCTGCTCGGGACTGTGAACTTCGATCTGCTGCCCGCGGCCCTCATGACGGCGGCCGTGGTGGCGCAGCGCTCCGGCCGTGCCGTCCTCGCGATGCTGGCGCTCGCGCTCGGCACCGCCGCGAAGCTGTTCCCAGCGGCGTCAGCGCCGCTGGCCGCGTTGCGCGCGCCGCGTCGCGTGGCAGCCTTCACGATCTTCGTGCTGACGCTCGCGGCCCTCTATCTCCCGACGGCGTTGCAGCCCTTCTCGAGCATCGGCGGCGTCGGCTTCTACGCCGTTGGCATCCGGTCGAATATCGACTCGATCTGGGGACTGGCGGAGCGCTTCCTCACCGCGCTCGGAGCGACGAACGCGGGCACGCTCGTTCTCGCGGTGACCATCGCCGGCCTCGCCGCGACGTATCTGTGGCGCGTGCTCCCGCGCGGGCTGCGCGCCGTCGATCCGGCGGTCGGGTGCTGTCTCGCGACGATCGCCCTGCTCTTCTGGTCGCGGCTGTACTCGCCGCAGTACTCATTGTGGCTGCTGCCATTCTTCGCGCTGCTTGCGTTGCCCGTTCGCGCGTTCGCGTTGCTCGCGATCGCCGATCTCGGCGTGTTCTTCACGATCTATCCGCTCACGCTCGTGCAGCGCGCTCCCGACGATCTCGTCGCGGCGGCCCTCTTCTCGGCGATGGCCGCCTTCGTCGTGCTACGCCATCTGGCGCTCTGGTGGATGTGGCGGGCGGTCGTGCGTGGTCCGGCCGACGGTCCGAGCGTGGCGGCCGACATACGCAGCTAGGACGAGCGCGACCGCGAAGACGATCGGCACCGCGCCCAGCGGCCCACCCTGGAAGATGCGGGCACCCTCTCCCGTGAGCGGCCACCAGTAGAAGAGCAGCCATGGCGCCACGACGAGAGACAGCGCCGCGCCGAGCGAGGCCACAAGGCCCGTGCGCCGAACGGCGCCGACCGCGACGATCGCGAAGGCGCTCGGGATGCCGATGAGCAGGTCGTAGTCGTGAACGTACGGCGACAACGCGAGCGAGAGCACGAAGAGCGACGCAGCGAGAACGATCGGCCGCTCATCGCGGTTCGCCCACACGACCGCAAGGGCGCACGCAGCGACGGTGACCGCAGCGAACAGGAGGGTCAGGGCCGTCCCGCCGCCGAGATCGCGAGCGAGCGCGGCGATGGTCGAGAGGTCGACCCCGAGACGCTCGCCGGTGGAGGCGGCCACGGCGCCGAGCGGGAATGGGGTGGCTATCTCGAAGGGCACGGTCACCGCGACCGCGGCGAGCGTCATCACCCAGAGGCGTCGCATGTCGAGTCGCGCGAGCGTGTACCCGACGGCGAAGATGGCCAGCGGAAGCACGAGCTGAGGCTTCAGTGTGAGCAGCGCCACGCCGGCGGCGACCAGAACGTCGCGGCGGTCGCGCAGGCCAACGAGCAGCACGACGCCGCCCAGCAACAGGAGCCCGACGGGATGGCCGTTCCGCACCGCGATGACGAACGGCTGCGACACGACCGCGAGCGTCAGCGCGAACGCGAGATGCGTTCCTCGCAGACCGGCGAGCAGAGCGACGACCACGATCGCGGCGAGCGCCGACATCGCGATGAAGGCGTGGAGCAGCGGCACGCCGATCTCGTATGGCAGCAGGCCGAAGGGCGCGAAGAGAAAGGCCGTCTGCGGCGGATAGAGCCAGACCTGCTGCGTGATCGCGAGGTTGAGCCCCGCCGTGTTCGCGGCCACACCTCCGGGGACGGCGCCATACGCGGCGATCGTCTCCCACGCGGACCGCGAGTAGGGGGATGCTCCCGTGACGACCATGTGGCCCGCGGCCCAGAACTGGAGGTTGTCACCGACGGCGGGCGCGGGGAAGAGCAGCGGCAGCTCGGCGATGACGAGTGCGAGCGGCACGGCGAGCGGCGCGAGCACGCGAACGAGGCTCGAAGTGTTCATCGAGGCGGGCTAGCCGTTCGGGTCGGGCCCCGCGGTCACGTCCTCAAGTGAAGTGCGAGGAGCAGGACCGGGCGGACCATGTGCCACCAGTCGACGACCGGCCGGATCTTGGAATAGTTGCCGCGTCGCGCGGGGTAGGTCTTCGAGACCGGCACCTCGCACACGCGATAGCCGAGCTTGATGAACTTCCAGTGCAAGTAGTACTCGAGCTCGTAGCGATCCAACCAGCGCTGATCGAGTCGGATCCGGGCGTCGCCGAGCAGCGCGAGCCGGTACGCGCGGAACCCGTTCGTGACATCGGTGCCGTTGAAACCGGTGAGCAGCCGGAACACCAGTGTGAAGCCGTGGATGAGGATCCCGCGGATCAAAGGCAGGTTGACGGATTGCCCACCCTTGGCGAAGCGCGACCCCTGCACGTAGTCGTATCCGTCGTCGATCTTCGCGAGGAGCGCCGGGATCTCCTCGGGACGGTCCTTTCCGTTGCCCGCCATGACGATGACCACGTCGCAACCCGCGGCCTGCGCCGCCCGCAGACCACTCCGGATCGCGGCACCGATCCCGAGGTTGTGGGAGTGCCGCACGAGGGCCATGCGCGGACCCGCCGGGATGTCGCATCCGCCGTCGCTCGATCCGTCGTCGACGACGAACGCGGTGCTGACGACGTCGGGCATGCGGCGCACGAGGTCGGCCGCGGCCGCACCTTCGTTGTAGACGGGCAGGATGACGCCGACGCGGGAGTGCATCGTCAACACAGTCGCGCTCGCGCGGCGCCCTGTCCATAGCCGATGAGGAGAGAACCGGCGGCAGATGTCTCGGACCGGTGTCAGCGCTCGGTCCGGGCGTCGTCGTATCGTCGCGGCACGTGCTCGGCCAACGTCTCCCGCCGGCGCATCGCGTGTGGTGGCTCGTCGCGGGCGTGGCGGGTGCCGTGGCGGCCGTCGCGATCGCGCGCTGGGTGTGGGCTCTCCTGGGCGGCGGTCCGATCCTCTTCGGGGAGGGCGCGGTCGCGCATGCCGCACAGCTGGCTCGCGATCGTCTCGAGTACGCGACGCTCTCCGATCCGCACGGTCCGCTCTTCGTCGCGGCGAACTATCCGCCTCTTTACTTCCACATTGCCGGGCTCGGCGACCCACTCGTCGCGGGACGGCTCGCGAGCATCGTCGCCACGCTCCTCGTGGCGGCGGCGGTCTTTCGAACGGCGTACCTTCACAGCGGCATCCCGGTCGGGATCGCGCTCGCCGCCACGTGGCTGGCGTGCGTTCCCGTCGCGGTCTGGGGTCCCGCGGTGAAGCCCGACCTCGTCGCGATCGCACTGACGGTCGCGGCCGTGCTCGCCGCCGACGGCCGGCGGCGGCCCGGGCTCGCGGGCATTCTCATCGCACTCGCGATCTGGACCAAACCGACGGCCGCGCTGCCCGCCGTCGCGCTCGCGATCTACCTCCTGCCCGATCGGCGTCGGATCACGCGCTACGCCGCCGGTGCGGCCGCGGCCTCGGCCGCGGTGCTTCTCTTCGCGTGGAGCGATCCGCGTGGGATGTTCGAGCACATCGTGAGCTGGAACGCGCTCACCTGGCATGCGGACCGGGCGCTGCTGCTCGCGTTCCTTCTCGTCGTCGTCTTCGGCGGCCCCGTCGTGCTCTACCTGATCGGGCGCCCGGCGGGAGCGCCGGCGGCGTATTTCATCGCCGCGTTGGGGATCGTGCTGCTGGGCGGCCGCGAGGGCGGATCGATCAACTACGTGCTCGATCTCGTGGCGGCGACCACGCTCGGTCTGGCAATGATCGCCGACCGGCTCGCGCCCCGAGCGTTGCACGCGCTGGTCGTGGCGGGGCAGCTGGTGCTCGCGCTCGCACTCGTCGATCCGTTCGGGTGGGGTGCCGGACGCGCCATCAACACGGGTGTCTGGGCGCCCTCCGACCGCATGTCGGTAGTGCACGCGATCCCGGGCGATCTGCTCGTCGAGGACTCCGGCCTTCTCGTCGCGGACGGGCGCACGCCGCGGGTCGACGATCTCTTCCTCTGGTCGAGGCTGATGGACAGAGGAGCGTTCCCCGACGGCGAACGTCTGCTTGCGGCGGTCCGCGCGGGGGAATTCGACGGCGTCATCAGTGAGGTCGATCTCGCGGGCATCTCGACCGCACCTACATACGAACGCGAGCGCTGGCATCCGCTCCTCGTCGATGTCGTCCTGTCGCGATACCGGCTCGCGCGCCAGGCCGGGGGCATGTACGTGTACGAGCGCACGGGCAGCCAGTGAACGCAGGCTCGCGATCGCGGCGACGCCGCGCGGCTGGTCTTTAGCGGTGTGGCGGCGATGGTCGAGGGACTCGCACGGCGCCGCGCGCCGTGCGCAGCTCATCCCACCGCACCAGTGGCGCGAGACGCACGAGCTCAAAGAGCGTCAGCAGCGCAACCGATAGCTGAGCACCCTTCGCGCGGCCGCCGAAGCGCGCGCGCGGCTCGATGATCAACTGGACGAAGCGGGCTCCGCGTGTGCTCGCGCGGAACAGCACCTCGGGCAGGAAGCTGGCGCCGCGGGGCCGCGAGCGGATCGGCATGGCGTCCACCAGCGAACGGCGGAAGAGGAAGATCGAGCTGAATTCGTCGAGGGGTACGGGAAGGAGTGTTTTCGCGATCTTGTGGAAGGCTCGCGACATGACGACCCTACCTGCCGCTTCCGGCCGGTGGCCGCGCACGCCGACGACGATGTCCGCGTCGACCCGCGCAGCGAGGAATCGGGTGAGCTCGCTCATGTCGATCTGACCATCCGCAGGCACGAGGAACACCCACTCACCGCGCGCCTCTCGCAGCGACGTCGTCATGGCGCCAGTGAATCCGCGATTCGTCTCGTGGTGAATGGCGCGAACGCGGGCATCACCCGCCGCGATGGCGTCGACGATGTCGCTGGTGCCGTCGGTGCTGCCATCGTCGACCAGAAGCAGCTCACCCGTCTGACCCGTCGCGGCGAGGGCGCCGAGCGCTTCCGCGGCGACGCGTTCCACGTTGGGGGCCTCGTCGAAGGCCGGCATCGCGATGGTGACGAGCATCGTTCGGAGTCTAGGTGGGGGCTTTGCCACCAGACAGTCCCCCAGTGGGCTAGTACTTCCGTAGACTCGCCGCACTAGATGCGGGTCGCCGGGATCGCCGCCGCCGCGGCCGTCGTGCTCGCCCTCGGTTACGCCGTCCTCGTCTCGCCGGGCTTCGAGCCGTACCTCGACGATCAGGTCTCATATCTGCGTCTGGCCCACGGTCTCGTCGAACGCGGCGAGTACACGCGCGCCTCGATCGACGCGCCGTTCGCCCCCGAACCCCTGCGGCCGCCCGGCTACCCGCTGTTCCTCGCGCCGCTGTGCGTTCCCAGCTGTTCGCATTGGACGATCGCGATCGTTCAGGCGCTCCTCTACGGCGCGCTCGTTCTGCTGTTCTTCCAGATCGCGCGACGAGCGCTGCGGTCTCGCGGCGCACGGATCGCGACGGTCGCGGTCGCGCTCTATCTGCCCATCGCGTACTTCGCGGCGATCGCGTATTCCGATTTCCTTGCGACCTTCCTTCTCGTCGCCGGGAGCGCCGCCTTTCTCCGTGCCCGGCGAGTCTCGTCAGTGGCATGGGGCATCGCGGCCGGTGCGCTCTTCGGATGGCTTGCCCTTACTCGTGCCGTCTACGTGCTCCTACCCGCAGCGCTTGCGCTCATGACACTCTGGATCGATCGTCGGCGGCTGCTCACCTCTCGCGCGCTTCGGCCGATGCTCGGGGCGGCGCTCACATTCGCGATCGTGCTCGCGCCGCTCATGCTGTATTCGGCGCGGTACTTCGGACGGCCCTTCGCGTCGAGCAGCGGCTCCGCGGTCTGGCTCGGCGCCGTCCAGGGTGTCGGGAAGGGCGATCTCGATGAGTTCGAGGCGGCCGAGCTCGCGGCCGTCAACCGGGAGGTGGCCGCGTTCGACACGGTCACGGATCGCGTCGACCAGGCCCACGCGTGGATCCTGCTCAACGAACAGCTCGGCCTCCATGGCTACCGTTTCATCGCGCACGATCCGTTGGGGTACGTCGCGCGTACCCCGGTCCGCGCGCTCGTCCTCTGGGCTGGAGACCTGCCGGTCCCGGTCGACTGGGTCCCCGGGCTCGATCCCAGCGTGCGCGTCCTCGCCGGCGCGATCCAGCTCGCGGTGTTCGTGTTCGGGATCATCGGTGCGATCGCCCTCGCGCGCCGCCGCGAGGACGCGGCTCTCCTGCCACTCGTGATCATCCTGTACGTGAGCGCCGTGGCCCTCCCGCTCGGGACCGAGGCGCGCTACGCGCTTCCAGCAAAGCCCTTCGTGTTCATCGCGGCGGTGTGTGGTTTGGCCTTCCTTGCACGTCGACGGGCGCGCGACACCACAAGAGCCGCGCCGGTTCCCTAGAGTTCGATCCGTGCCGGATAGCGCGTCCATCCGATGGGTCGCGGCCATATCCGCGGCCCTCGTCGTCGTGCGCATCGCGACCGCGAGCGTCGTCGGCCAGCCTGGGTACACCGACTCCTTTTATTTCACGGATGTGGCGGTCCGTCTGGCGGGCGGCGCGGGCCTTAGCGCCGACTTCATCTGGTCGCCGATCGAAGCGCACGGATGGCTGTTGCCCGTGCCCAGCCATCTCTTCTGGGTCCCCCTACCGACCGCGCTCGCGGCGATCGGCATCGCCCTGCTGGGGCCGGCGCTCGGCACATTCCGCGCGGCGCAGCTGCCGTTCCTGCTGATCGGCGCCGCGCTGCCGGCGGTGACCTTCCTCGCCGCGCGGACGCTCGGCTCGACCAGGCCGACAGCGCTGATCGCAGGGGCGCTCGCCGGTCTGGGCGGACTCTTCGCCGCCGGCCTCGTCGCCGTCGATGCGTTCGCACCTGCTGCCGTCCTCGGGACGTCATTCTTCGTCGCGTACACCCGAGCGAGCGCGGGCAGCATGCGCGCCGGCGCGCTCGCCGGCTCCCTGGTCGGGCTCCTCTATCTGACGCGCACCGAAGGCGCACTGTTCGGCCTTGCGTTCTTCCCGCTGTTGGTCGCCCGGCGCACGCGCGCCGCTGGCGCCGCGGGAGCCCTTGTCGCGCTCGCGATCGGCGGCCTCTGGCTCGCGCGCGACGTCAGCGCGGGGCTCGGTCCTGGCGTGTTCGCGCGGTCCGCCCTCCTGGTCCGCTATGAAGACTTCTTCGCGATCGCTCCTGCCTACCTGGAGTTCCCGCCCGTGTCGCTCGATCGCGTCCTCGAGCCGAAGGCCGCCGCCCTGCTCGGCAACGCCGTCACATTCGCCTTCGCGTTCGGGCTCCTGCCGCTCATCCCGCTCGCGGCCGCTCTGCGCGTGCTCGGTGGGCGGGCGGAGGTCCGCGCCTGGTTCGGCCTCGCGCTCCTGGTCTTGATCGCGCAGTCGCTCGTGTGGACGCTCCACTCGACTCGCGGGTCCTATTTCCATTCGCTCGCGGCGTTCTTTCCCTTCGGAACAGCTCTCGCGGCGGCTGGTGCGGAGAGGCTGCTCGCAGCGCGTGCGCGACAGGTGGCTGTCATGTGGACGATCGGCACGGCGATGCTCGTCGCCGCGATCTCGTTCGCCGCGGTCAGCGAATGGGACAGGGCCTTCAACGGCGGGACCCGCGACCGCGAGGCGGCGCTCGATGCGATCCCCGCTGGTCCGTTCCTCGCGATCGATGCGGCGGCCTGGCGCTGGATCGCCGATCGTCCGGTCGTGGTGACTCCGGCGGATGGTCTCTCGCAAGCCGCATGTGTGGCCGCGCTGACGAAGGCTCGGGCGATCGTCCTCGAGGCCGCACATTTCACCGCCTATGACCAGCTCTACACCGATGAGGTGCGACCCGCGTGGCTCGACGCGCCGATCGTCAGAGGCGCGATAAGGGTCTACGCGATCCGCGGCGTTCCGGCCTGCGAGCACGGTCCGTGACCCTGCGCCTGCTCACGCCATTTGTCGTCGCGCTCGGCGCCTTCGCCGTCGCGGTCTCTCGGCCACCCGGCGACAGCGACATGTACTGGCACCTCGCCTCAGGCAAGTGGATGCTCGAGCATCGCGACATCCTCAGGACCGACGTGTTCTCGAGCACAGTGGTGGGACAGCCCTACAGCGTCGGAGAGTGGCTCGGCGAGGTCGTGCTCTATCTCGCGTACGCGATCGCCGGCTGGCCGGGGATCGTCCTGCTGCGCGGGCTGCTCGTCGCGGTCGCGGGATTCTTCCTCGCCCGTGTCGCGCTGCGCTCGGGCGCGCGGCTTGCGGTCGCGGTGCCGATCGTGGTCGCTGCTCTCGTGCTCTCGACGATCGTCTGGACGGATCGACCGCACCTCTTCACGCTCGCGCTCTTCCCGTTGCTGCTCGATCTGCTCCTCGCCGCGCGCGATGGCCGCACGCGACGGCTCGTCCTGGCGCCGCCGCTCCTGCTCGTGTGGACCGACCTGCACGGTGGCTACGCGCTCGGGCTCGCGCTGATCGCGCTCTTCGCGCTCGAAGCGGTCATCCGTCGCCAGCACGCGGGCGCGTTCGTCGCCTCGCTCGCGTTCGCGGCCGTCGCCACGCTCCTCGATCCGGGATCGCTCGGCCTGGGATCGGCGATCGGGCATGCCGCATCACCGCCGCGCTTCATCGTGGAGGAGGCCCCTCCCGATGTGCTGAATCCGGCCGGCGCCCTCTTCGCGCTCTTCGTGCTGGGCGTGCTCGGCGTCGCGCTACGCACGGGTGGCTCGCCCCTCGATGCGCTGGTGCTCATTCCGCTGCTTGTCCTCGCGCTCTCGGCGCAGCGCGACATGCCGTACTTCGCGTTCGCGGCGGCGTCGTACCTCGCGCGCCGCCTGCCCGACGCACTCCCGCGGATCACGCTGCCGTGGCCGCACGTGCCGCGGGCGTTGCCGGCGGGCATCGTGGTCGGGATCGGCGCCTTCGCGCTCACGAGCCTCGCGACGCTCCCGAGCGCGCCCGACGAGTCGGGATATCCCACGGGCGCGCCCGCCGCGCTCCGTCAGGGCACCGGCGTGCTGCTGAACGAGTACGACTGGGGCGGCTACCTTATCTGGCGCGCACCCGAACGGCCGGTCTTCATCGATGGACGTCTCTACCCATATCTGCCCTCGGTCTTCGCGGACTGGAACGAGGCTGTGCTCTTGGGACCGCACTGGCGCGACGTGCTGCTGCGATACAAGGTGAGCGCCGTGCTGCTCCGGCCCGATCGTCCCCTGACGGGGGCGCTGCGCGAGGATGGCTGGCATGTGGTCGCCGGCGCCGATCGCTGGGTGCTGCTGTCGCGCCCCTGACCCGTTCGTACGGGCTCGCGATCGTTCTGGGCGCCGCCTTTGGCGCCCTGGTCAGTCTTCAGCCGATCGCGGACACGGATCTCTTCTGGCACATCGAGACCGGACGCCGGACGATCGCCGCCGATCTACCGCGAGTCGACGTCTTCTCGTGGACGATCGCCGGCGCGCCCGTGCTCACGGATCAATGGCTGGGCGATGCGATCCTGGCGCTCGCGCGGGCCTTGGGCGACTGGCGAGGGGTCCTGGCGCTGCGCGTCGTCGCCGTCTCGCTTCTTGTCGGGATCGTCGTCGACACCGCGCTCGCGTCTCCTCCGGCCCGGCCCATCGTCGCCGCCGCCGCCGCGTTCCCGGCGATCGCGCTCTCTCGCTTCGCGTGGACCGATCGTCCGGAGCTGCTCGGATTCGTCTGCTTCGCGCTTCTGGTCAGGCTCCTCTGCGGTGGCGACCGAGGAATGCTGCTCACGATCCCGCTGCTCTTCGTCTGGGCGCAGCTTCATGGCTCGTTCGCTCTCGGACTCGGCCTGGTGCTCGCGTCGTGCGGCGCGCGAGCGCTCGAGGAGCGCCACGAACGATGGCACTTGGCCCCAATCGCCGCCGGGGCCGTTGTCGCCACGCTCATCGGCCCGTCGGGGCTGGCGACCTGGATGTCGTCAGGTGGACACTTCCTCGCGCCGCCGCGCTACATCTCCGAGGAGGGCGTGCCGGACATCGCCACCCTCCCTGGTCTGATCTTCGTGGTGACGCTCGCGTTGCTCATCGCGACCGCGCTCCTCTCGTCGCGCCGCGCATCTCTCCGCGAGGTCGCGTTCCTCGTTCCCGTGGCCTTCGTTTCGCTCACCGCCGCGCGATACACCCCATACCTCGCGATCGCCGCCGTCCCGTTCTTCGCGGACCGGTGGCCCGATCCGCTGGCGCGTTTCCGGAAAGACCTCGACCGTGCCGCCACCGAGCGACGCCTACCGCGCGGTGGGGACGCTCTGCGTCGTGCCGGCGGGATCGCGTTGGCCGGTCTCGCGCTCGCCGTATCCGTCGCGCTCGCGGATGGGCGCGTCGACGAGTCGGGATACCCGCGCGCCGCGCTGGCGACCGTCCCAAAGGGCCCCGGCCTGCTCAACCTGTATGACTGGGGCGGTTGGTTGATCTACGCGGCGCCCGAGATCCCGGTGTTCATCGACGGACGACTGTTCCCCTACGTGCCGAGCGTCCTGAGTGACTATCGCGTCATCATCGGCGCGCAGCCGGGGTGGCAGGATGTCGCGGCGCGCCGTGGCGTCCGCGCGATCCTCGTGCGCCCGACGGATCCGATCGCGAGGCGCGCGCCCGAGAGTGGCTGGCGCATCGCGTACGCGGATCGGATCGCTGTCGTGCTCCTGCGATGAGGCTCAGGCTCGCTCTTCTCGTCGGAGCGGCGGCCGGCGCGGTCGCCGCGACGCAGCCGATCGCGGACACCGATCTCTTCTGGCACCTGGCGACCGCGCGAGAGACCCTGGCGCACGGCTTCGTCCACACCGACGTGTTCTCGTGGACGGTGCGCGGGGCGCCGGTGTCGATCGATCAATGGCTCGGCCAGCTCGTCTTCTACGCGGGGTATCTCGCGCTCGATTGGCGCGGTATCGCCGTCGTGCGCGTCGTGGCGGTCGTTGCGCTGCTCACGCTCGTCACGCTCAACGCGACCCAGGGTCGCTCCGTCCGTCCGCTCGCCGCGGTGGCCGCCGCGATACCTGCCTTCCTGCTCACACATGCGCTGTGGGTCGACCGGCCCGAGCTTCTCGGGCTCGTGTGTTTCGTCGCCTTGCTCGTTCTGCTCCGTGCCGGACGCGGCGCGTCTGGATACCAGGGGCGGGACGCTGCCCTCGTGGCCGTGCCGTTGTTGATCCTTGTGTGGGCGAACGTGCATGGATCGTTCGCGCTCGGCGCCGTGCTGACGCTCGCCGTCTCGGTGGAGGGCGCTCTTCGCGACCGAGCGCGGGCCCGAGCGTACGTGCTCGTCGCGGCGACCGCGCTGGGCGCGACGCTCCTCACGCCCTCCGGGATCGGAGCATGGACCGCGCCCGGAAGCCACTTCCTCTCACCGCCGCGCGATATCCAGGAGTGGGCGCTCATCGATCTGCGGACGCCGCTCGGCCTGGCGTATGGCGCGACGCTCGCACTCCTCGTCGCCTGCGCGTTGCGGGGCCCGCGCGTCGATGTGCGCGACCTCGTCATCCTCATTCCCGTCACCTTTCTCTCCCTCACGGCTGCTCGCCAGGCGCCACTGCTCGCGATCGTCGCGGCGCCGCTCTTCGCTCAGCGAGCGGCAGCGTTGATCGACGACCTCGAGAGGCGTGCTCGGCGCCGCGGCATGACCGAAACCCTCTCAACGCGCGGAACCCCGTCGCTTGGGCGCGACGGGGACCCCCCGCGCGCGGGGGCCCTCGGCCATGCCGCCGCGCTGCTGCCGGCCCTCGGCCTGATCGCCGCCGCCGTGCTGATCGCTCCAGTAGCCGTCGACGAACGCGCTTATCCCGTGAATGCGCTCACATCGATACCGAGTGGAGACGGGACGCTGGCGCGCTACGAATGGGGCGGTTGGCTGATCTGGCGAGCGCCGTCGGCGCCCGTGTTCGTCGACGGACGGCTCACGCCGTACGCGGGAGCGATCCTGGACGACTACCGCCGGATCGTCGCGGCCGCGCCAGGCTGGCGCGAAGCCCTTGCGAAGCGTGGCGTGCGCACCCTGCTGTTGACTCCGACCGATCCGGCCGCGGCACGCGCGGGGGAGCTCGGCTGGCGCGTACTCGCTTCGTCCGAGACGTTCGTGCTCTTCGCCGTACCTTGAAACGGGCGTTCATACTGCGGAGACGAGCACGGAACCGACCCGCCTCATCAAAGACGGTGACGACCTCGAAGCCCAATTCGACGCGATCGTCGATGCCCTTCGGCGCGACGTTCGGCGGACCCGGCAGCAGGTCGAGAAGTTCGCGCGCGCATATCAGCGCACCGCCGAAGCGCAATCGCGTCGCTCCGAGGATGGCAAGCCGGCCGAGACGACGCAGAAGGCCTACCGGCGCCTGAAGCAGCTCCAGCTCGTCGTGCAGCACATCGAGTCGAGCGCGGCGTACCTGCTCGGGTGGGGTATCGAGCGGGAGACGCTGGGCGACGGCGTGGAGAACGTCGATGTGACCCAGCGGGTGCTCGAGAGCCTCGAAGCGGAGCGCGAGCGACTCTATCGCGATGTGCACGACGGCCCCGCGCAAGTGCTCGCGAACGCGATCTTCGAGGTCGAGTACCTCGAGCGCATCGCCGAGCGCGCGCCGGCGGAGGTCCGCAACACGTTCCGCACGGAGCTCGGCAGCCTGAAGGCGCAGTTCCGCTCCTCGCTCGACTCGGTGCGCGCGATGATCTACGACCTCCGACCTCCCGAGCTCAGCGAGCTGGGACTCGCCGACGCGATGCGCAACTATTCGTCGGAGTGGGAGTCACGCTGCGGCATCAAGGTCGTCTTGACGCTCGAGACCGCATCGACCGAGCTCGGACCGCAGCAAGAGCTCGCCGTGTATCGCGTCCTTCAAGAGGCGTTGCAGAACGTCCACAAGCACGCGCATGCGACGACCGTTGGAGTCGCGTGGCAGCGCTCGTCGAGCGCCTGGGCGCTGCACGTCACGGACGATGGCGGTGGCTTCGACCTCGTGAAGGCCGCACGGCGCGCGAAGTCGGTCGGGCTGCTCTCGATGCGCGAGCGCGCCGAGCTCATCGGAGGCTCCCTGCAGGTCCAATCGATGCCCGGTAAGGGCACCGCCGTTACACTCCTGCTCCCCGCGAAGGCTACCGACCGATCCCTATAGGAGGAGAGGAAGTCCGCTTGCCCGACAAGGAAAAGACCGATAAGAGCATCCGCGTCCTTCTGGCCGATTCGAGCCGGCTCACCGCGATGGGCATCGTCCAGGTCCTCGAGCGCGAGCCCGATATCGAGGTCGTGGCGACCGCGTCCGACGGCGAGGAGGCGGTCACGAAGACGCTCGAGCTCGAGCCCGACGTGCTCGTCATCGAGGCCGACCTGCCGCGCTTGTCCGGCATCAAAGTCACGCAACGCATCCGCCGGGAGCTGCCCCATGTCGGCGTCGTGGTGCTCACGGCGAAGGACGAGGAGCAGACTCTCTTCGAAGCGATCCGCGCTGGCGCCGCCGCCTACTTGAACAAGGACGTCGATCCGGTGGAGCTCGTCGATGCGATCCGAAAGGCGCGCGCAGGGCAGTTCATCATCAACGAGAAGGTCTTCAGCCGGCCCGCGGTCGCATCCAAGGTCCTCGCCGAATTCCGCGAGCTGTCGGTCTACGGCCCGGGCTCGTCCCATGTGTTCGCGCCCCTCTCGCCGCGCGAGGTCCAGATCCTCGACAACATCGCCCAGGGCATGACGAACAAGGAGGTCGCCTACGCCCTCGCGATCTCCGAGCAGACCGTCAAGAACCACATGTCGAGCATCCTGCGCAAGCTGTCGGTGAACGACCGAACGCAGGCGGTCGTCTACGCGATCCGGCAGGGCTGGATCAAGGGACCGGAGCTGGGCAATTGACGCTTGGCGGCGTGAGCGATGTGAACAACGAGCTCGCCGTCGAGCAGCAGAGAGTCACCGCCGAGATCCGTGAGCTCGATCTCCTGATCGAGTCCACCCAGACCGAGGTCAATCGTCTCAAGGCGCGCGAGGACCAGACCAAGACTCGCGTCGACGAAGTGCGGAACAATCCGGCCAACTTCCAGCGCGAGGAGATCTTCGGCGCGACGGACGAGCATGCGGCCGCGATCTCCCGGCGCATGACCATGGAAGGACAGCTCGGCGCACTCCAGGGCAAGCGGAAGCTGATGGATCGTGTGCGAACGCTGCTCACCGCCGCGCAGCAGTACGTGCGCAACGGCGCCTCGATGGCGATGCCGGCCGACACGCTGCCCGTGATCGACGAGGGGAAGCTCCTTCAAGCCGTGGTGGACACGCAGGAGGAAGAGCGCAAGCGCATCGCGCGCCAGGTGCACGATGGACCGGCGCAGGCGATGGCCAATGTCGTGCTTCAGTCGGAGATCAGCGAGCGTCTGTTCGACGTCGACCCGAACCGCTCGCGTGCCGAGCTGAAAGCGCTGCGGCAGATGGTCAACAAGACGCTGCAGGAGCTTCGCGGCTTCATCTTCGAGCTGCGCCCGATGATCCTCGACGACCTCGGTCTGGTGCCGACGATGCGCCGCTACGTCCAGACGCTCGTGGACAAGCACGGCGTGCGCATCGACTTTTCGAGCACCGGCCGCGACCGGCGACTGCCATCGGACGACGAGGTCGCGATCTTCCGGCTCATCCAGGATTCGCTCGTAGAGCGCATCGAGAAGGCCAGTGCCAAGGACCTCGTGCTGGGAATGGTGTGGAAGGACGATCTGCTCGACATCATGCTGCAGACCGACGGCAAGGACCTCCCGTCCGACGGTGAGCTGCAATCGGGCCTGCGCCGCAGCGAGCGGCTCGAGCTCCTCAAGGGCGAGTCGAGCCACGAGACGCGTGCCGACGGCACGGTGCTACTCAGCGTCCACGTCCCGGTCCGCAAAGCTCCCGTCATCATCACGTGAGCGGTCCCCTCGCGACCGAGGATGTCGCGCAGCTCCTGGAGTCGACGTGCGCGCTCATCGAAGCCGAGATGAAGGCATTGGGCGATGACGGTTGCCGATTCCACTTCAAGCCGGGCGAGTGGTGTGTCAATGAATGCGTCGGGCACATGATCGAGGCTGAGAAGCGGGGCTTCGGCGGCCGCATCCGCGACATCCTCGCGGGAAAGCCGCTCCTCGCCTGGGACCAGGTCCAGGTCGAGCGCGATCGCAAGGACTGCGACCGCATGAGCCAGAGCGTCTGGATGGAGTTCGTTGGGCTGCGGCACGGCTATGTCGCGATGGTGCGATCGCTCGCGGCGGCGGATCTCGAGAAGAGCGGCACGCATCCGAAGGTCGGCCTGCTGCGCGTGCGTGACCTGCTTCACGAGTGGGTCCATCACGACCGTAACCACACCCGGCAGCTCTTGAACGTCCAGCAGCAGCGCGTCTACCCGCACATGGGAAATAGCCAGAAGTTCATAGGGGAATGACCACGCGCCACTACTGACTGCGCCCGGTCCATTGAGCGAGCCTCGGCCTCTTACGGACCCCCCACGTTCGTCAGCGCGATCCCCTGGTAATAGTGCTTCAGGATCTCCTCGTAGCTGTTCCCCTTGAGCGCCATTGCCTGCGCGCCCCATTGCGACATCCCGACGCTGTGGCCGAAACCTCTGCCGACGAAGTCGAAGCGCGCGGGGATCTGGAAGAGCCACTCGTACGCGTGGATCCCGACGCGGCGTCCCTCGCTGTCGAACGTGTGCTCGTAGTTCGCGCGGATCTTCGTCGCACCCAGGACGTCCATGTCACGGAGACGGTCGGTATCGCGTTCGCCGACCCACTCGAGGTCGCCGGCGGGATGCGGCACCGGCGTGAACAGATTGCTCTTCAGGCCGAAGAAGTACCGGACCGCATCCTTCGAGATCTCCCTCGTCCCGGTGGTGCCCGTGACGCGGGTCAACGTGGGCCGTCCCGCCGCGGTGGCCTTGAGGACCTCGATGCGGAGTGGCGTACCGACGTCGATGCCCCGGAAGCGCATGTAATCGCCGAGCTGGGGCGCCGTGAACTCGCGTGACCATTCCCAGCTGGCATGGCCCCACGAGCTGTCCTTCGCGAGCTCATCGCCCGGGGATGGCACGCTGCGGAGGTAGGGCAGCGCGTTGGCGAAGATGTTCTCGGAGTCCTCGGTGACGCCGCCGGCGTTTGCCGAGTAGAGCGCCTCGATCGCGGCACCGCGATACGTCGCGACGATCCCCGCGGTCCGATCGACCGCGCGCAGCGTGGAGCGCACCTCATTGCCCACGCCACCGTACTCCTGGTCGCGCGTGTCTCCCTCAAGGTCGTAGTTGGCGTGTCGTCGCAGATGGGTCGCGAGGTACGTCCGCGCGGCGATCGCCTGCGCGGCGAGCGCCTCGGGCTCCCAGGTCGACGGCTCCTCCGATCCGACCACGGACGCGATGTAGACGCCCGTCTCGACCGTGTTGACGATGATCGCGTCGCCATCGTCGTCGGTCGTCACCTCGAGCTTGCCGCGAAAGCCCTTGCCGTTCACGGTGAGGATGCCGTCCTGGGTCGTGAACTGGACGAAGGTCGGCTTCTGCGCGGACAGCAGCGGCAGGCCCAGGGCGTCCTCGTTGGACCGCAGGAGCGAGATCTCGAACGGGATGGTGGTGATCGTGGCCGGCGCCGCCCGCGATTCGATCTCCGCGTTCCGCGCCTCGCGCAGCAGCTGCCTGCGCGCCAGACGTTCGTCGGGTGTCAGGGACTCCGGTTTCGGCGGAAGCGAGATGAGCACGCCCTCCGCGCGGCGCACGCCGGTGCGCACGACGAGGCGCTGCGGACCTTGATACAGCACCTTGCCGTCGATCGTCGCGGCGGTGACGTTCCCGGTCGACGTCACGAGCGTGTAGTTCACCCCGTTCGAAGTGACATTCACGCGCACCGTCGCGGGGAGCGCCCGGAGCGGCGCGGCG
Organism: Candidatus Limnocylindria bacterium; assembly: GCA_041486085.1. Taxonomy (GTDB): domain Bacteria; phylum Chloroflexota; class Limnocylindria; order P2-11E; family P2-11E; genus CF-39. The sequence continues at coordinate 34,497 of JBGPKU010000017.1, forward strand.
CTCGCCTGCCGCGGGAACACGCAGGCCGCGACCAGAGCGACGACGAGCCAGCGGGCGAACAGCGACCCCGGTCTCACGTCGTGCTCCGATACACCTCCGGCTTGAGCACGCCGATGAACGGGAGATTCCGGTACTTCTCGGCGTAGTCGAGCCCGTAGCCGACGACGAACTTGTCGGGGATCTCGAACCCCCGATAGTCGATCGTGATCGGAATGACGCGGCGCGCCGGTTTGTCGAGGAGCGTGCAGAGCCGAAGCGATGCCGGTCGCTGCGAGCGGAGATGCTCGAGGACGAAGCTCAGCGTATGTCCGGTGTCCAAGATGTCTTCGACCACGAGCACGTCACGTGCCTCGATCGGTTTCGCGAGGTCTTTGAGGATGCGGACCACACCGCTCGTCTCAGTCGCGTTCCCATACGACGAGACCTCGAGGAAGTCGAGCGCAAGCGGGATCTGGACCTGACGCATCAGGTCCGCAAGGAATGGGAGCGCGCCCTTCAGGATCGACACGAGGACCAGGTCCCTATCTCGGTAATCCTGTGCGATCTGCGCGCCGAGCTCGCGCACCCGCTGCGCGATCGAGGCCTCATCGACGAGGATCTCAGCGATGTCGTCAGCCGGGGACGCGACTCGCATCGTGGTCACCCTGACGATGCTAGGTCACCAGTGCCGCAGCACCCACACGAGGCGCGCTGTGGCGGCGAGCGCGAGCGCGAGGCTCGCATAGACGAACGGCAGCTCCAAAGCCGGCGCAGACGGGCGGTCGGGCCGGGCCTCCTGGAACTCGTCGAGCACGATGTGACCGGCGGCGACGCTCGGGGCGGCGGTCTCGGCCGCGGGCGCTCCTCGTACCAGCACTGTGCCTTTCATGCTCGCGCCGTGGATGCCGCACACGTACGCGAAGCTGCCCGGCCGGTCGAAGGTGGTGGTGGTCGACTGTCCCTGCGTCAGGGCGAGCGTGACGAACCCCGGCTGGATGCTGACCGCGCTGTGCGATGCGCTGTCCATGTTCGTCCAGCGGATGGAGTCGCCCTTGTTGAGCGTGATCTCCGCCGGCATGAACGCGAATCCCTGGATCGTCACGTCCACTGTGGTCGCAAGCGGAGCGGCGCGGGCGGTGGTCGCGCTCGCGCAGATGAGCATCAGACAGGCAGCGAAGAGGAGACGCATCGCCGATCCGCTCATGCCGCGCTAACGATAGGGTCGTCTCAGCGGCGGAGAAGCAGCCACGCGAGACCGCCCAGTCCCACCACGAGGACCGCGGCTCCGGCGACGATCAGCGGACCGGGACCGGCGTCATTCACCGGCGTCGGCGTCGCGCGCGGTGCGCTCGCGTTGGCGCTCGTCGTCGGCGATGCCGCGGCGACGGTCGGCGCAGCCGTCGCGACCGGCGTGGGTGTGCTGCTCGGACTCGGAGAGGGAGAAGCCGTCGGGCTGGGCGTCGGCGCGATCGTGGGTTGTGGGGTCGGTGCGACCGTCGGCTGCGGCGTTGGCGCGACCGTGGGTTGTGGGGTCGATGCGACGGTCGGCTGCGGCGTGGGAGCGACGGTCGGCTGCGGCGTGGGACTCGGTGTCGGTGTTGCCGCAGCGTGGACGATGATCGTCCCAGGCATGCTCGACCCGTGGATCCCGCACTCATAGGCGAACGTGCCCGCGGTCGTGAACGCCAGCGTGGCGGTCTGATCCTTCTGCAGCACCGCTGTCTGGAAGTTCGCGAACTTCGCGCTGTGCGGGACGCTGTCCAGGTTCGTCCACTTCACGCTGTCGCCCACGTTCACATCGAGCAGCTTCGGCAAGAACGCGAATCCTTGGATGTTCACACTTTGTGTGGCAGTCCGCGGCGCGGCGCTCGCGGCCGATGCGAGGCCGAACAGCAGGAGCGCCAGCGCGGCGGCGCCGAGGCGCAGGGCCCTCATGATGGGCGGCATACGATACCCAAGATGCCCGTCGCGTCACCACCGTTCGCGGCGCTCGCGCGCGAAGCGGCGCGATTCGGACTCGAGCTCACATCTTCGCAGATCGCCGTGTGCGAACGGTACGCGGACGAGCTCATCCAACGCAATACGTCGGTGAACCTCACCGCGATCACGGAGCCTGCCGACATCGCGCACAAGCACTTTCTCGACTCGTGGACGGCGTTCGGGGTGCGGCGCTGGAGCGGCAAGGAGCGCGTCATCGACGTCGGCAGCGGTGCCGGGTTTCCCGGTCTTGCCCTTCGCATCGCGCGGCCCGAGCTGCGCACGACGTTGGTGGAGTCAGTCGGGAAGAAGGCACGCTTTCTGGTGGACGTGTGCGCGGTCCTCGGCCTCGGCGACGTGGAGATCCGTGCCGAGCGCGCTGAGGTCCTCGGCCGCGACCGTCGAGACCGCTACGACGTCGCCACCGCGCGCGCGGTGGGTTCGCTGGCCGAGGTCAGCGAGTATCTGCTGCCATTCCTGCGCCTCGGCGGCGAGGCGATCGTGTGGAAGGGCCGCGTCGAGCACGAGCTCGCGAGCGCGCGCAAGGCCTGTCTCGCGCTCGGCGGTGAGATCGCACGTCTGGTGTCGACGACCGAGCTCGGCGTCGGCGACCTCCTGCCTGGCCGGAATCTCGTCGTGATACGGAAGGTGCGCCCGACGCCGGCGCGCTATCCACGCACCGCCGCGGAGGCGCGCCGCCGCCCGTGGTGATCGTGCCCTCGGTCGACGTCCGCGGCGGCCGCGTCGCGTACCGTGGCGGCGCCGGCGCCGCGCTCGATCCGCGGGAGCTCGCCGCGCGCTACGTCGTCGAGGGCGCCGACGAGCTTCATCTGGTGGATCTGGACGGCGCCGAGCGTGGCGAGCCCGCCAACTTCGCACTGCTGTCGGACATCGCGCGTCGCAACGGCGTGCCGTGCCGCCTCGCGGGCGGCATCGCGTCGGTCGAGCAGGCACGGGCGGCAACGGATGCAGGGCTCACCGGGGTGCTGTTCTCGAGCGCGGTCTTCGGTGACGAGCCGACGCTTCGCCGGTGCGTTCGCGAGGCCGGCGCGATCATCGAGATCGAGTCACGCGACGGCAAGCTCGCACCGCGGGGCGGTCCCCACGAGCTCGTGCTTCTGGCGACCGGCATGGACGCGGCGCTCGCCGCGCGGACGGCGGCGCTGCGGGGCGCTCGGGATCTGTACGTCATCGACCTGGGCACCGACGGTCGCCTCGGCGGTCCGCCGATCGTCCTGCTCGAACAGCTTCGGCGAGAGGCCGGCGCCGGTGTGTCCTTCCATACCGGTGGCGGCGTGCGCGACCTGAACGACGTTCACGCGCTCGCGGAATGGGGCGCCGCATCGGTCGTCATCGGACGGGCGTTCCTGGAAGGGCGCTTCAGCGTCGCGGAGGCGAAGGCCGCGTGCGGGTAGCGCTCCTTTCGGACATCCACGCCAATCTGGAGGCGCTGGTCGCCGTGCTCGAGGCGCTCGACGCCCCAGCTCGGCCCGACGCGATCTGGGTCACGGGCGATACGGTCGGCTATGGCGCGGATCCGTCCGAGGTCATCGCGCTGCTCTCGGAGCGTGGCGCGGTGCTCGTTCAGGGCAACCACGACCGCGCGGTCGCGACGGGTGAAGGCCTCGAGTGGTTCCACGAGCGTGCCGCGATCGCCGCGCGGATGCACCGCGAGTGGCTCTCCGCGGACGAGCGCGATTCCCTTGCCGCGCTGCCGCTCACGAAGACGATCGATCGCTTCACGCTCTGCCACGGCAGCCTGCGCGATCCGCTGTGGGAGTACGTCACGAGCGAGCCGGCGGCGGCCGCGAGCATCGCGGCCTCGCCGACGCCGTTCGCCTGCAACGGGCACACGCACGTGCCGGCGGTGTTCGTCGAGCAGGGTCGCCGGATCCGGACGATCCGGCCTCGGCCGGACGTGACCTACGCGCTCGAGGCGCGGTGCATGCTGAATCCCGGCAGCGTCGGGCAGCCGCGCGACGGCGACCCCCGCGCCGCGTACGCCGTCCTCGACAGCGCCGCCGGAACCGCCACCTTCTATCGTGCGTCATACCCGATAGATGAAGCGCAACGTCGCATCCGCGCGCGCGGTCTTCCGGACATGTTCGCCGACCGTCTCGCGCTGGGCGTGTAGTGCGGTCCTCCTGCTCCTCGTCGCCTCGGCCAGCTTCCTCGCCGCCGCCTGTGGGAGCCCGGCATTGAGCCCCGGCTCGGGCCCGAGCGGCGGAGGTCCGACCGGCGCGAGTCCGACGGGCGCGGGCGCGCGGTCCATCGCGTTCGCCGACGTCGTCACGGCGCAAGGTGCCAAGTACGACGGGCCGACCGCGGTGATCGTTGGGAGCTCGGACGCGGCACGCGCGGAGATCACCGCCCGGGTGCCGAATGCCGCCGCCGCACCCGACCGTGTCCTCATCGGTGCATTCCAGGGCGGGAAGCGCACCGGTGGCTTCTCGATCCGCGTGAACGCGATCGAGAGGGACGGCGACCGGCTCATCATTCACGCCGCGATCAACGAACCTGGGCGCGACGCGATCGTCACGCAGGTGCTGACGTCTCCGGCGCAGGTCGTGTCGGTCGCCCGCGCGGACATCGCCGGCGTCCGTGAGGTCGTGTTGCTCGACGCGGCTGGCGCGGAGCGCGCGCGCGCAGCGGTCTCCTGAGGCTCACCTAAACAAGGCCTCAACGCCCGATCGCGATACCTAGACTCGCAGGGTTGAGCGAGCCCATCGGACCACGTCGGGATTCGGAGGAGAAGCCTCCGAAGCGGGCTGGTCTCGACCGCCGCGAGGAGGTCCGAGGAAAGCGCCCGGGCGACAAGCGCGTCCGCATCGTTCGTCCAAAGGACTTCCGTCGTACCGCGGCCGGCTTCGTCGCGACCGAAGACGCGCTCGAGCGCACAAGCGCACTGGCCCGCGGGTGGTCGAGGTTCCACCGGGTCCTGATCGGCCGCCGCCTGGCCTCGGAAGAGGAGCCGGGCGAGCGCCTTTCAAAGAAGGTCGGCCTCGCGATCATGGCGTCCGACAACATCTCGTCCTCGGCGTACGCGACCGAAGAGACGATGCGGGTGCTCGCGCTGGCCGGCGCCGGCGCACTCGCGCTCACGATGCCGATCTCCATCGCCATCGCGGTGATCCTCGCCATCGTCGTGTTGTCCTACCTCCAGGTCGTCCGGGCCTACCCGAGCGGGGGCGGCAGCTACATCGTCGCGAGCCAGAACCTCGGCACGATGCCGGGGCTCGTCGCCGCGTCGGCGCTGCTGGTCGACTACGTGCTTACCGTCGCCGTCTCGGTCGCCGCCGGCGTCGCGGCGGTATCGAGCGCGGTGCCCGAGCTGCACGACGATCGACTGCTGATCGGCGTGGCGATCGTCGCCCTGCTCACGATCGCGAACCTGCGTGGGGCGCGCGAGGCCGGACTCATCTTCGCCGCCCCGACCTACATCTACGTGCTGGCGCTCTACGGCATGATCGGATTCGGCCTTCTTCGGATCGCCACCGGCAGCATGCCGGTCCCGGTCGCGCCGGCCGAGGCCTTCGATCCGAACGGCGCTCAGCCGCTCACGCTCTTCCTCGTCCTGCGCGCGTTCGCATCGGGGTCCAGCGGCCTCACCGGGACCGAGGCTGTGGCGAACGGCGTTCAGGCGTTCAAGAAACCGGAGTCGCGCAATGCCAGCGTCGTGCTCCTCGTCATGGCGACGCTCTTCGGGTCGCTCTTCCTCTCGATCAGCTATCTGGCGACGACCATCGGGATCCAGCCCGACAGGAGCGAGACGCAGACGGTGCTGAGCCTCCTCGCGCGCTCCATCGTCGGAGACGGCTGGTACTTCTACCTCGTTCAGGTCTCGACGGCCGTGATCCTCACGCTGGCCGCGAACACCGCGTTCGCCGGATTCCCGCGCCTCGCGTCGATCATGGCGACCGATCGCTTCATGCCGCGCCAATTTGCGCAACGGGGCGACCGGCTGGCGTTCAGCACGGGGATCGTGGCGCTCGCGCTTCTCTCGGCTCTCCTCCTATGGCGCTACAACGCGAGCGTCACCGACCTGATCCCGCTCTACACGGTCGGTGTGTTCATCGCCTTCACACTGTCGCAGGCCGGCATGGTGCGGAAGTGGCTGCGCGAGCACGGCCGCGGCTGGCTGCCCTCCGCGGTCATCAACGCGTTCGGCGCGGTCGCCACCGCGGTCGTCGCCGTCGTCGTCACCGTCGCGAAGTTCACCGAGGGCGCGTGGCTCGTCATGGCCGTCCTGCCGCTGCTCGTCACCATGTTCTGGTCTATCCGCCGGCACTACCGTTCGATCGAGGACCGCCTCCTCATCGCGTCGACCGAGCCCGTGCGGATCGTCGCGGCGGTCCCGCGGGTCGTCGTTCCGATCAGCCGTATCGACCGCGCCTCGGTGCGGGCACTGAGCATCGCCAAGGGTCTGTCCGGCGACGTCTACGCCGTGCACATCTCCTTCGACCCGGACGGCGCGAAGGCGTTCAAGCAACGGTGGGCCCAGGTCGTCGGCCCGGACATCCCCCTCGACACGGTCATCTCGCCGTATCGCTCGCTCTTACCGCCCCTGCTGCGCTACATCGACGCCCTCGACCAGGGAGACCCCGAAAGGCCCATCATCGTGGTGTTGGCCGAGTTCGTTCCGAGGCACTGGTGGGATGCGCTGCTGCACAACCAGACCGCATTGCTCTTGAAGCTGCGGCTGTTCGCGCGGCGCAACACGTCCGTACTGGACGTCCCGTACCACCTCGACGACGCCGACACGGACGATGACCGAAGGAAATAAGGAAGGCCCGCCCGGCCTCGAAGAGCGTGTCACGCGGACCGGCAAGCGACCTGGCGATAGGACCGTGCGTATCGTGCGTCCGGCCGCAGGGGAGTTCCGCCGCAGAGGCGGCCACTACGTCGCGACGACCGATGCCGACTCGGCGCGCGGCGGGCTGGGGCGCGCGTACCAGGGCATTCGGCGCGTGCTCTTCGGCAAGCGGCTCACCTCGGAGTCGGAAGGGAGCGAGCGCCTCTCGAAGACGACCGGGCTCGCCATCATGGCGTCCGACAACATCTCGTCCTCCGCATACGCGACGGAGGAGGCGATGCGCGTGCTCGCCCTTGCGGGCACCGCCGCCCTCGCCCTCACCATGCCGATCGCCATCGCGGTCTGCGTCGTCCTCGCGGTGGTCATCCTCTCGGAATCGCGTGTCATCCGCGCCTATCCGAACGGCGGCGGCTCCTACATCGTGGCGAAGGACAACCATGGTGTCATCGCCGGCCTCGTCGCGGCGTCCGCGCTCCTCATCGACTACGTGCTGACCGTGGCGGTGTCGAGCGCCGCCGGTATCGCCGCGATCTCCTCGTTCGTGCCGACCATCCACGACCACCGCGTGCTCTGGGCACTCGGCCTGATCGTGCTCATCACCCTCGGTAACCTGCGCGGCATCCGCGAGGCCGGTGTGCTGTTCGCGGCGCCGACCTACATCTACATCCTCTCGCTCGCGGGCCTCATCGCCTTCGGCCTGTACCGCGTGTACGCCGGGTCGATGCCCCTGCCCGTGCTGCCCCCCGATCCATTCCCGCCCGACGGCACGGCGCCACTGACCGCGCTCCTCGTGCTGCGAGCTTTCGCTTCCGGCTCTGTCGGACTCACCGGAAGCGAGGCGATCGCGAACGGCGTGCCGAACTTCAAGCCCCCGGAGCCGCGGAACGCCGTCATCACCCTCGTGACCATGGGCACGATCTTCGGCGTGCTCTTCCTCGGTCTGACGTATCTCGCGACGACGATCGGGATCATCCCCGACCGCAGCGAGCTCGAGACCGTCAACAGCATGCTCACGAAGTCGATCGTCGGTCCCGATTCGGCGTTCTACTTCGTCGTGCAGATCTCGACCGCGGTCATCCTGGCGCTGGCCGCCAACACCGGCTTCACGGGCTTCCCGCGCCTCGCGTCGGTGCTGGCCGAGGACCGCTTCATGCCGCGGCAATTCGCGTTCCGCGGCGAGCGTCTGGCGTTCTCGTTCGGAATCCTCGCGCTCGCGCTCACCTCGATGGTCGTGCTCGCTGCCTTCGGCGGCAGCGTCACGAATCTGGTCCCGCTCTACACGATCGGCGTGTTCGTCGCGTTCACGCTCTCGCAGAGCGGCCTGGTCCGCCGGTGGCTGCGACTGCGCAACCCGGGATGGCGGATCTCGGTGGTGATCAACGGGTTCGGCACGATCGTCACCGGCACCGTCCTGGTGGTGGTCGCCGTGACGAAGTTCACGCTGGGTGCCTGGATGGTCCTCGTCGTGATGCCGGTGCTCGTCATGCTCCTCTACCGGATCAACAGTCACTACGCGGCAGTGTCCGACGCGTTGACCCTCGAGTCACTCGACGAACCCCTCCCGGTGTTCAAGCCGCCGGTCGTCCTGATCCCGGTCGCGCGTCTGGACCGTTCGGCGGTGCAGGCTGTGGCATTCGCGCGCTCGATCTCACCGACCGTACGCGCCGTGCATATCGCGATGACGGCGGAAAGCGCCGAGCAGTTCCGCGTGCGATGGATCCGCTGGACGCGCGACGTGCCTCTGGATGTCATCGAGTCGCCGTACCGCTCGCTGCTGCAGCCGCTCCTCCGCTACATCGAGCGCGTCGACGAGCGGGACGACCGCCCGATCACCATCGTGCTGGCCGAGTTCGTCCCGAGAAACCCGTGGGAGTTCATCCTTCACAGCCAGACCGCGCTGCGGTTGAAGCTGGCCCTGCTCTTCCGGCCCAACACGATCGTCATCGACGTGCCCTACCACTTCAAGGACACCGGCCACATGAGCCAGAAGGAAGACGACTCGGTATAGAACGGATCGAGCGACGAACCCGAGCCAAGGCGAGCGACGAGGAGCCTGCTCCGAGGAGCGAGTCCGCCAGCGAGACGAAGCGAGGCGACGCCGCGAAAACGGGCGGTGCCGAGCGCGACAACCTAGACTGCGCACCTCATGCAGCTCAAGCGGATCATCGTGCCGCTCGCCGGCACGAGCGTGGATCCAGACGTGATCAAGGTCGCAACGACGCTCGCGAAGCCGAACAAGGCCGAGGTGATCGCCATTCACGTGATCGAGGTGCGCTGGAATCTCGCCCTCGACGCGGTGCTCGACGCCGAGACCGAGCGCGGCGAGCAGCTGCTCGAAGACGCGGCGAAGGTCGCCCAGCAGGTCGGCGTCCACATCGAGACCGAGCTCCTGCAGGCGCGCGATGCCGCGGCCGCGATCATCGACACCGCACGGGAGCGGAGTGCCGACCTGATCGTGCTCGGCATGCCGTACCGGAGGCGCCTCGGCAGGGTGTACGTCGGCCAGACGATCACGAGTGTCTACGTCGGGGCGCCCTGCGCCGTCCTCGCGTATCGTCAGGAAGAGGTCGGGTGAAGATCGTCATCGTCGGCTGCGGACGCACCGGCGCCTTCCTTGCGGGACTCCTGGACAGCGGTGGGCATGAGGTGACCACCGTCGATCTGGAGCGCTCGTCGTTCATGCACCTGCCGGAGGGCTTCAAGGGCACGACCATCCTCGGAAATGGCACCGATCTGGACGTCCTCCGGCAGGCCGGGGTCGAAAAAGCCGACGCGCTGCTCACGCTCACGCAGGGCGACAACCGCAACCTCATGGCGGCGCAGATCGCGAAGCAGATCTTCGGCGTCAAGCAGGTGATCGCCAAGGTGAACGACCCGATCCGCGCCACGACGTACCGCGAGCATGGCATTGGCACCTTCTCGCGCACCTCGATCATCGGCACGCTGCTCGAGGCAATGCTCCTGGGCGATCCCGAGGTGGGGAAGGTCCTGATCCAGAAGGCGAAGGCGCACGAAGCGCAGATGGCGGAACGGGTCTAGATGTACTTCGTTGTCGCCGGTGGCGGCGAGGTCGGCTTCCATCTGGCGAAGGCGCTGCTCGAGTCGGGCCACGAGATCATGGTCATCGAGAGCGACCGGCGCCGGGCCGCGTTCATCGAGGAGCAGCTCGGCTCCGTCGTGCTGAACGCACCGGCCGACGAGGGCCGCTTCCAGCTCGAGGCCGGCTGCCAGCGCGCCGACGCGGTCATCGCGGTGACCGGGGAGGACCCGGTCAACCTCGTCATCTGCCAGCTCGCGAAATGGAACTGCAGCGTGCCGCGCGCCATCGCGCGCGTGAACGACCCGAAGAACGAGATCGTGTTCAAGGCCCTGGGCATCGACGAGACCATCTCCTCGACCCGCGTCATCATGAGCGTCATCGAGCAGGAGCTCCCGTCGAGCGGCTTCCTCCCGCTCATGCCGCTCACCGGCTCGCACCTCGAGCTCATCGAGGCCGAGATCCTCCCGGGCACGCCATCAGCCGGAAAGACCGTGCGCTCGCTCAACCTGCCGCGCGGCACGGCCGTCGGCGGCATCGTGCGCAAGGGCGGCGTGCTGCACGCCGACGAGGAGGTGCTGCTCGAGGTGGGCGACCGTCTCGTGATCCTCGCGCCTACCAAAGACGAGGCCGAAGTGCGGAAGGCGCTCTCCGGCTAGGGCGAGCGTGCCGGCTGGGGATTACAGGTGGTACGGAACGTCGACCACCACGGTGTTCGGCCGGAAGAAGAGACGCAGCTTCAGCCGCAGCGCGGTCTGGTTATGCAGCAGGTAATCCCAGAAGCGCCGCGGCACGAACTCCGCCAGGACGACGGTGATCGGGCGCTCGGGATCCGCACGCTCGCGCTCGTCCAGGTACGCCATGAGCGGCGGAATCAGCGCGCGATAGGGCGATTCGATGATCACCAGCGGGATGCCGTCGTCGCGGGCCGACCACCGGCGTCGCAGCTGCTCGGCTTCGGCGGCGTCGTCGGTCACGTGCAACGCCGTGACGTCCGCCGAGATCGAACGCGCGAATGCCAGCGCCGAGAGCGCCGACCGGTCGAGGCGGGCAATGGGAACGACGACGTGCGGCACGGCCAGGCGTGGAAGTGGCGTGTCGGCTCGCTCGATCGTGAGCGCGTCGCCGACCTCGCGGTAGTGGCGCGCGATGCCCCACATCACCGCGATCAGCGCGGGGATCAGCACGAGGACCATCCACGCCCCAAGCGTGAACTTCGCGATCCCGACCTCGATCGCGACGACGCCCGTCGTGACGGCGCCGACGCCGTTGATCACCGCACGCGTCAGCCAGCGAGGCTGGTCCCGGCGCTTCCACCAGTGGCGCACCATGCCGGCCTGGCTCAGTGTGAGCGCGACGAAGACGCCGATCGTGTACAGGGGGATGAGCTCGGTGACACTGCCGCCGAAGGCGACGATCAGGACCGCAGCGATGATCGCGAGCAGCACGATGCCGCTGCTGAACGCCAGTCGGTCACCCCGGAAGTGGAAGACGCGCGGCAGGAACCGATCACGCGCGAGGATGCTCCCAAGACGCGGGAAGTCGGCGAACGCGGTGTTCGCCGCCAGCACGAGGAGCAGCGCGGTCGAGAGCTGCACCAGCCAGTGCATCGGCGTGCCGGCTCCCACGAGCGTGCGCGTGAGCTGGCTGATCACCGTCTCCTGCTCTGACGGATCGGGGACGATACCGAGCTGCCCCGCCAGCGCGCTCACGCCCAGGAAGATGACGCCGAACGAGACTCCCATCAGGATCAGCACCGTCCGCGCGCGTCGCGGCTCCGGCGGTGCGAACGCGGGTACGCCGTTGGACACGGCCTCCGTGCCGGTCAGCGCGACCGAGCCCGCGGCGAACGCGCGCAGGAGGAGCGCGACCCCCAATGCCTGACCGGTCGCTGCCGTAGCCCACGCCGGCGGCGCCGTGTATGCGGGGAGATGCGCCGTCACCGACAGGTACAGGCCGTAGCCGAGCAGCGCGAAGATCGACACGAGGTACACGTACGTCGGCAGGGCGAAGATGCTCGCGCTCTCGCGAATACCCCGGAGATTGCCGACGCACAGGATCACGACGCAGGCGACGCCGATCGGGACGCGCCAGTCGTACGCGCCGGGAAAGATCGAGGTCAAGGCGGCCACGCCGGCCGCGATCGAGACTGAGACCGTGAGCACGTAGTCGGTCAGCAGCGCACCCGCCGCCACGAGGCCGGCACCGGGTCCAAGGTTGTCGGACGCGACGATGTACGAGCCGCCACCGTTCGGGTAGGCGCCGATGGTCTGCTGATAGCTGATGACGACGATGCCGAGCACGACGACGATCGCGACGGTGATCGGCATCGTGAGCGCGAGTGCGCCGGCGCCCGCCAGGAGCAGCACGCGCATGATCTCCTCGGTCGCATAGGCGGACGAGGAGATGTTGTCCGAGGCGAAGACCGCGAGTCCCTTGAAGACGCCGATGCGCTCATGGATCTCCTCGGCGGTGCGCAGGCGGCGGCCGATGAGGACCCGGCGCACGGATTCGACCGCTCGGCCGAATGGTCCATTCGGCGCGAGGACGTCCTCGTCGGCGATGAGGTAGCCGGGGCCGCGCGTTTCCATCCGGTTCGCCTCCCGGACCATCGTCCGGGAGCGCGGCTCAACGGCGCGTCAAAGCCCGAGGGCGCGCCGTCAACGTTGGCTCAATCTTCGGCGAGCAGGCGATAGCCAACGCCGGGTTCCGTCTTCAGGTAGCGCGGTCGCTGCGGATCGCGCTCGAGCTTCTTGCGCAGGCGCGCGACGTACACGTGCAGGTAGTGGTCTTCGTCTCCGTACTGCGGACCCCAGACCTCACGTAGCAGCATCGCATCGGTCACGACCCTGTCGGCGTTCTTCGCGAGCGCGACGAGCAGCGTGTACTCGGTTGGTGTGAGGTGGATCTCCTCATCGTCCACCGTCACACGTCGGCGCTCAACGTCGAGCTCGAGCCCGCCGGTGCGGAACACCGGCTCACTTCCGGGCAGCCGAGTCTTGTGCCGCAGCGCCACTCTGATCCTCGCGTAGAGCTCGTCGAGACCGAACGGTTTGGTCAGGTAGTCGTCGGCGCCAAGATCGAGCGCGCGCACCTTGTCGCGTTCGGCGCCCCGCGCCGACAGCACGATGATCGGGATGTCCGACTGCTCGCGGATCGCGCGGAGCACCTCGAGCCCGTCGCCGTCCGGCAATCCGAGGTCGAGGAGGATGAGATCCGGCCGCGCCTGGGAATGCTCGAGCGCCTCCTGCCCGGTCGCGGCCGTGTCGACGCGAAAACCGTGTCGACTGAGGTTCGCGCGCACCGCCCGGAGGATCGCGGGCTCGTCGTCGACGACGAGGATCCGCGCGCTCGTGGTGCTCATCGCGCTGCCGCGACGGGTGCTTCGAGAGGCAGTGTGAAGCGGAATGTGGTCCCGCCTCCACTGCGGCGCTGCGCGGCGATGTGGCCGCCGTGCGCCTCCACCAGACCGCGCGCGACCGCGAGGCCGAGACCGATCCCTCCCTTGCCATCCCGGGCGACCGAGAGCCGTACGAACGGATCAAACACGTGCGGAAGCGCCTCGGCGGGGATGCCCGGCCCATCATCGCTGACCTCGATGGCGACCTCGCGATGCTCGACGCGCGCCTCGATCTCGATCCGCGTGCCGGCGGGCGTGTGCCGGAACGCGTTCTCGACGAGATTCGAGAGCACCTCGTCGATCTCGATGTAGTCCAGCGGCACCGGTGGCAGATCGTCCGGGACGGAGATGTGGAGCGCGTGCGACGAGCCGAGGGGACGCAGGCGGCCGACGACGTCGTCCACGAGCGCCGACAGGTCGTACCACCCGCGATCGGGGCGCAGCTGTCCCGACTCCATGCGCGAGAGATCGAGAAGATTCGTGACGATGCGCGAGAGCCGAGTGGCCTGCTCTTCGATGTCTGTGGCGAACGTCTCACGCTCGGCATCGGTCCACTCGACATCACCCTGCCGAAGGCTGCTCGCGGACGCGATGATCGACGCGAGTGGCGTACGGAGATCGTGCGAGACCGCATTGAGCAGGGCGGTCTTCAGCGAGTCCGCGCGCTGCAGCACCTCGGTC
>JBGPKU010000018.1:0-45290 GCA_041486085.1 Candidatus Limnocylindria bacterium
GTGGGGCACCGACTTCGTGATCGAGAGCAACGTCGTGGACCGCCACGTCCGGGCGCTGCGGGCCAAGCTGCAGAACGACTGGCACAAGCCGCGCTACATCGAGACCGTCCCCGGCGCCGGCTATCGCTTCGTCACCGTGGTCGGTACAGAGGTGGGACGGCCCGAATAGGCCCGCTTTCCGGGCGGACGGTGTCGTTACGAAATCGTCATGCGGCCGCCCTCGGCCCATGAGAGCGTTTGACTGAGCAACAAGGCCGGCCGAAATTCCTGCTCGTACGGCTAGGGGAGCGAGGAAGCGATGGACCCGCAGAGCGTACTCGTCGTCGAAGACGATGCCGCGCTGAGCGCGCTCGTCGCCGGTCTCCTGACCCAAGCCGGCTATGACCCGGTCGCGATCTCCGATCACGACCTGATCGATGCCGCCATCGAACGTTGGAAGCCGCGCTGCGTGATCCTCGACGGCGAGGTCAGATCGAGCGGTGAGAGCCGCACCTGGGACGACGCCGCGGGGATCCGTCAGGCGCATCCGTCACTCCCGGTCGTGATCTTCAGCGCGGATGGCGCCGCTCTGGCCGAAGTGAGCGAGGGGCGATCGGCGCGCAGCCAGGCCGCCGGGTTTGCGGGGATCGTGAGCAAGCCCTTCGTGATCGAGGAGTTCCTGGCGACCGTGAAGAGCGCGGTCGAGCACCCGCCGACGGCGCCGACCGCATCCGAGGTCGCGACGGCTCGCCCCATCACCGTCTTCCCGGACGTGGGCAGGCTGGCGGCTGACTGGCCCGAGACGGATCTCTTCGGGACGATCGTCCACGAGCTGCGCGGTCCGCTCACGGTCATACGCGGTCAGGTGCAGCTCGCGCGCCGGCAGATCGGGAAGGATCCAACGCGTGAACGGCTGGCGATGGACAGCGCGATCGTTCAAGTGGACCGAATGGGGCAGCTGATCACCGAGCTGTTGGACCATGCACGGCTGGCCTCGAACGGGCTCAGCCTCAACGTGATCGTCCTCGACCTGGCCAGCGCGCTCTCGACGGCCATCGAGATCCACCAGTTCGAGGCGAACCCGCGCATCAGCTTGCATCGTCCCACCGGCGACGTGAGCGTGCAGGGCGACCCGGAGCGCATCGCGCAGATCCTCGACAACCTGATCGGCAACGCGCTGAAGTACAGCGCCGCAACCGCGCCGGTCGAGGTGTCGCTCGCGCTCGAGGGTGCCGAGGCGCAAGCGCGCATCACCGACCACGGCGTTGGCATACCGGAGGATGAACGTCATCTCCTCTTCACGCCGTTCTACCGGAGCTCGAGGACGCGAGATGTGCGCGGCACCGGCCTGGGCCTCCACATCAGCAGGCGACTTGCGGAACGTCACGGTGGGCGCCTGTGGCTCGAGGCCAGCTCTACTGCCGGCAGCGTCTTCGTGCTGGCGCTTCCGATCGTCTGAACGTCGTTCGCGCCGCATGCCTCGGCCAGAGCTCCCAGCCCTGTCGCTACCCTCGCGTCCGTGTCCGATTCAGCTCGATGTAGCTCATCCATTTCCCGGGCACCGCGTCCTGCGCGTAGATCGCGTTCACCGGGCACGCGGATTCGCAGGCGCCGCAGTCGATGCACTCTTCGGGGTCGATGTAGGCCTGAGTCTCGACGTCGCTGATCTTGATGCAGTCGGCCGGACACACGTCGATGCACGCCGAGTTCCTCTCGTCGATGCACGGCTCGGTGATCACGAAGGCCATGGCTTCCTCCCCTACGAGACTGCTGGTCGCTTGCCCGCGCCTTGGGTGCCGTGCGACGGCGCGGGCTTTGGCTTCTGGCGCGCGAGCGCGACGGTTCGCACCACTCCGAGGCCGATGACCGCTCCACCGGTGATGGCGTACATGAGGCGCAGCGGCACCGTGTCGCGATCGGTCCCGGCGAAGAGGCCATGCGCGAGTGCCAACACGTATACGACGAACGCGAGGTAATGCAGGGTGCGCCACCGCGCGTAACCGATCTTCGGCCGGATGTCGACGCTCCAGAACACGATCGCTCCGAGGTAGAGCGCGAGGATCCCGAGTCCGGTCCACACGGGCTCGTATGTGGAGCGGAACGGGACGACGAGGCTGTCAGGCGTGAACCCCGCAAAGCGATCGCCCAGCAGTAGTGCGGCATGCAGCAGTGCGAGCGAAAGCGCGAGATCCGCGAGCTGATGGACGGGCAGGAGCACTGCGCCCCACTTCGGGAAGAGGCCCCCGCTGATGCATAGGCCGGCGATCGTCGTGAGCCAGAGCAACACGTACGCGAGGATGCCCGCGATGCGGATCGCGTACCAGATGATGAGCGTCACGTCGTCGGGCATCGGCTGATCGCTGATGAGCTGAGACGCCAGGAAGGTCGCGACGGCACAGCCGAACAGACCCACCGCGACCAGCGAGAGAATGTCCGCCACACGGCCCTGAGCCGCGAGGTCGGCCGCGAGCGCGGCCTCGCGGGGATCGACCGGCCTGCCCTTCGACGGCGTCACGCCGGCACGGGCGGGCCATACAGGAAGGGCACGCCGGTGGAACCAACGGCTGTCCCCTCGCTGGGCACAAGGACCAGCCTGACCTCGGGGTGGGCCGCGAGGATGACCGCGGCTCCGTCCGAGCCCGCGATGAGCGCGGCCTTGGCCCACACCTCCGCGAATGCGGCGCTGCCCGCAAATGCGGTCACTTGCGCGAGCTCGGACCGCGACGGCTCGCCGGTTCGGGGGTCGATGATGTGATGCGCCCACGCACCGCCTCGCCGCCATCTGCGCGCGTCGGTGCCTGACGTCGCGACGCCGCCTTCGGCGGCGCGCACGACACCGAGCAGCCCGCCGTTCGTCCCCGGCGCCTGGAGGCCGATCTCCCAGCCCTGGGTCCCCGGCGGCACGCCGCTGACCGCGACGTCGCCTCCCAGCTCGACCAGACATGGACCGAGTTCACTCAGGCGGGCCGCGAGGAGATCCGCGGTCCAGCCCTTGACGATGCCGCCGAGGTCGATGCGCAGGCCCGCTGGCAGCCGGACGCGTCGGTGCCCGAGGTCGATGTCGGCGAACCTGCCGCCACGCACCGGCACGACGCCGACCGCGTCACGGTCCACGGGGACGTCCTCGAAGGTGCGGTCGTATCCGGCGTGCTCGAGGTCGGGGAGGATGCCCGGGTCGAAGAGTCCGCCGGTCTGCCCGTGGAGTCCGTACGCGAGCTCAAGCACCTCGGACATCTCCGATGACACTTCGATCCACTTACCGGCGGACGTGTTCACACGACACAGCTCGCTCGTGGAGATGAATCGGCTGAACGTCTGCTCGTTCCGGCACGCCAGCGCCTCCATCTCGAGGAGCCGGTCGGCGGCGATCGTCGATCGGGCATGACGCGGATGGACCATCACGAGCGCGTCCGTATTCATCACGCGGAAGCGCCGTTCGACGATCACTTGCGCGGTGGAGACGACCGTGTGGTCGGCGCGGGAGCGATAGGCGCCGGTGGGAGCGCGGGAAGTGGCGCGAAGGTCGGCATGGGAGCCGGAGGCGCCGTGACCGCGGAAGGAATCACGGCCGGAAGGGACGGCGCGGTGGCAGCGCTCGACGCCGCAGGCGCGAGGGCTGGGCTCGGGCTTCGACCATCGGGCGCCACGACACGCGGCGCCGGGCCGTCGGGTCCGTATCGCAGCCGGTATGTCTGGGCGCCGGGCACGGCGGGCAGCTGCGGCACGCCCGGTATCGACGGCAGGACGAGGTCGGCCTTCTTGTCTTGCACCTCCTGCCACGCGTCGAGCTGCACCGCGTCGAGCTGCTTCCCGTGTCCGACGAACGCGGACCATCCCGCGACGAACCCGGCCACGGTGCCTGTGAGGACGCCGCGCCGAAGCGACGCGCCGAGCACCTTCTTGTTCATCGGATCACTCGCCCCGCGGGTGGTCTTCGCATACCCGCTTGCCTTCCTGGTCGTACCAGCAGTACTGGGTCGGCGTCGGTCGTGGCGTCGCCGATGTGCGCGGGGCGGAGGTCGCCCTGGAGGCCCCCGGTGCGCTCGCAGTGGGCGCGATCATTGCCGGTGAGAGCGGCGCCGCCCGGGTCGGCGTCGCGCTCGGCGGCGCCGACGGGCTTCGCAGTGAGTTGACCAGCGCCTGCGCGTCGCGCAGCGCCTGGTAGGCCTCGTTCAGCTTCGCCTCGAGGGTGGCGTCAGTGTTCGCGAGCTGTCCGCTCATCGCGTTCGCGCGGTCGAGGGCCGCGCGGTAGTCGGCGTCGCGCGCGTAGAGCGTCTGATAGGCGACGGCGAGCTGCTGGTAGGCCTGCGCATAGCGCGTGCGATACGCCTCGAGCTGGGACGCGAGGTCGTTCGTGCTGTACGAATCCTGAACGGCGGCGAGCTGCTGCTCCTTGTCATGTGCGATCTCCGCGGCTCGGGCGGCGCTCGCGACATTCGCGATCAGCAGGGCGATGATGATCGCCGTCAACGTCGCCGATACCGCCGTCGTGAAGTTGCGCATGTCCTCCGCTCCTCCCGCAACGCCTCTGGCCGCATGCGACCAGCCAGCGGACTCTCCGAACTCAACGAGACGCGGCGAGGCGCGTTAGGGCGCAGCGGTACTAGGACCTTCGGCGCGGATGGGCTCGGCGAGTGGACTCAGGTCGCCAGAGCCCGCACCTCGCGTCCGATGATCGCGTCCTCTCGTGCGGCAACGACCAGCACGGCGAAGCGGCCGGCGACCAATACCCTGTCGCCGTCGGCGGCGTCCTCGCCGACCGGCGGGACTCCGATCGATCCGAGGCGCCGCACGATCCCCGCGCGGACCGTCGCAGCGTGCTCGCCGATGCCACCAGTGAACACCACCGCGTCGAGGCGGGGCAGCGCGGTCGCTGCGGCGGCGATCGCGGCGGCAGCGGAGCGCTCGAACACGCCGATCGCCAGCGCCGCACGCTCGTCGGTCGAGGCAAGCACGAGCAGCTCCCGCATCTCCGCGGTGCGTCCTGATAGCGCGAGCAGACCGGATCGGTGCTCGAGAATGTCCTCGAGCGCGCGGGCGCCCAGCGCATGCTGCCGTTGGGCGGCGAGCAGGACGCCGGGGTCGACCGATCCCGCGCGCGTCGCCATGACCACGCCCTCGAGCGGCGTCATGCCCATCGACGTGCCGACGGATCGTCCCTGCCACACCGCGCTCACGGAGCAGCCAGCGCCCAAGTGCGCGACGACGATCCCGACGTCGCTTCGGCCGAGGAGCGTCGCCGCGCGCTCGACGGACCACGCGACGGAGAGACCGTGGAATCCGTAGCGCCGATATCCCCATTCCGCGTACCACTCGTACGGGAGCGCGTAGAGGTATGCCTCCGGCGTGAGCGTGGAGTGAAATGCCGAATCGAACGCGGCCGCCTGCATGATCCCGGGAAGGGCGGCGCGCGCCGCTTCGATGACCCTGGCCGCGACGGGATTGTGCAGCGGCGCGAGCCACGCAAGGGCGCGGATGCGCGCCAGCACCGCATCGTCGATGACCGTCGTGCGAGTGAACTCCGCGCCGCCGTGCACGACGCGATGACCGACGGCATCGATCTGCCGTGAGCCGCCGCGGTCGGGCGCGAGCTCACGCAGCACGCGATCGAGGGCGTCCGCCGCGTCGGCTTCACCTTTCATCGGGACAGTGACGCTCGCCTCAGCGCGCTCGTGCTCTCCTGCGAGCACACTTGCCTTGAGGGTCGACGAGCCCGAATTGAGAACGAGCACCCGCATCCGGCAAGCGTAGGCCCGCGCGTCGTGAGAGCGGGCGGGGAGTTGCACGACATGGCTGCGAAGACCGGGGGCCCGCTCAGTGCGGACGAGGTCCGCGACATCGATGCGTACTGGCGAGCCGCGAACTATCTCTCCGTCGGACAGATCTACCTGCTCGACAACCCCCTTCTGCGCGAGCCGCTCCGCGCCGAGCACGTGAAGCCGCGTCTCCTCGGCCACTGGGGCACGACTCCGGGTCTGAACTTCATATACGCGCACATGAACCGCGCGATCCGGCGCCACGACCTCAATGCGATCTTCATCACCGGCCCCGGTCACGGCGGACCGGCGCTGCTCGCGAATGTGTACCTCGAGGGCACCTACACCGAGATCTATCCCGAAGTGACGCGCGACGTCGCGGGCCTCAAGAAGCTGTTCCGGCAATTCTCGTATCCGGGCGGCGTCCCCAGCCACGTCTCCGCCGAGATCCCCGGTTCGATCCACGAGGGTGGTGAGCTCGGCTATTCGCTCGCACACGCCTACGGCGCCGTGCTCGACGATCCCTCGCTGCTGGTGTGCTGCGTCATCGGCGACGGCGAGGCTGAGACCGGCGCGCTCGCGGCATCGTGGCACTCGAACAAGTTCCTCGATCCGGTCCACGACGGTGCCGTTCTGCCGATCCTCCACCTGAATGGGTACAAGATCGCGAATCCGAGCGTGCTCGCCCGCATCCCGCAGCGCGAGCTGCGCGCGTTGCTCGAGGGCTACGGCCACGTGCCGATCTTCGTCGAGGGCGACGACCCCGCGACCATGCACCAGCTCATGGCGGAGGCCGTCGACCGCGCGGCCGCCGAGATCGGCCGCATCGCGGACGTGGCGCGCAGCGGCATGCATCCGCGCCGCGAGCCGACGCCGATGATCGTGCTCCGCTCGCCCAAGGGCTGGACCGGACCGAAGACGGTGGACGGGAAACCAGTCGAGGGGACCTGGCGCTCACATCAGGTCCCGGTCGATGCCGCTCGGACGAACGCTGAACATCGAATGGTGCTCGAACGCTGGATGCGCTCGTACCGTCCGGAAGAGCTCTTCGACCAGAACGGCGCGCTGGTCGCGGGGCTCGCCGCGCTGCCCCCGTCCGGCGACCGCCGCATGAGCGCGAACCCACGGGCGAACGGCGGCGCCATGCTCGAGGAGCTGGATCTGCCCGACTTCCGCGCGTATGCGGTCGATGTTCCCGCGCCAGGAGCGACGACGGCGGAGCCCACCCGCGTCCTCGGCACGTTCCTGCGTGACGTGATCGTTCGCAATCAGGATCGCTTCCGCCTTCTCGGCCCGGACGAGACGACGTCGAACCGTCTGGGCGCGGTCTTCGAGGTCACGGACCGCGTCTTCAACGACGAGATCCTGCCGACCGACGAGCACATCGCGCCGCACGGTCGCGTCATGGAGGTGCTGTCCGAGCAGATGATCGAAGGCTGGCTCGAGGGCTACCTGCTCACGGGCCGCCACGGACTCTTCAACTGCTACGAGGCGTTCATCCACATCGTCGACTCGATGTTCAACCAGCACGCCAAGTGGTTGAAGGTCACGCGGGCGTTGCCTTGGCGCAGGCCGATCGCGTCGCTCAACTACCTGCTGTCGTCGCACGTGTGGCGGCAGGACCACAACGGCTTCTCGCACCAGGATCCGGGCTTCATCGATCACGTCGTGAACAAGAAGGCCGAGGTCATACGGGTGTACCTGCCGCCCGACACGAACACGCTCCTCTCCGTGGCGGATCACTGCCTCCGCAGCCGCAACTACGTGAACGTGATCGTTGCCGGAAAGCAGCCGGAGCAGAACTGGCTGTCCATGGATCACGCCGTCATCCACTGCAGGCGAGGGATCGACGTGTGGGAATGGGCAAGCAACGCTGGTGGCCGCGAACCCGATGTGGTGCTGGCGTGCTCGGGTGATGTGCCGACGCTCGAGACGCTCGCGGCGGCAGACCTGCTGCGCCGGCATCTCCCGGACGTGCTGGTGCGGGTGGTCAACGTCGTCGATCTCATGCGGCTGCAACACAACACCGAGCACCCGCATGGTCTCGACGACCAGGCCTTCGACGCGCTTTTCACGACCGATCGGCCGGTGATCTTCGCGTACCACGGATACCCCTGGCTTATTCACCGCCTCGCGTACCGGAGGAAGAACCACCCAAACCTCCACGTCCGCGGATACAAGGAGGAGGGAACGACGACGACGCCGTTCGACATGGTGATGCTCAACGACCTCGATCGCTTCCATCTCGTGATGGACGTGATCGATCGTGTCCCCGGTCTGCGGGATCGCGCCGCGGACGTGCGACGGCTCATGGAGGAGAAGCGGATCGCGTGTCGCGCGTACACCCGCGAGCACGGCGAGGACGCGCCAGAGATCACGCAGTGGTCCTGGCCGGCGATGAGCCCCGGTAAGAGCTGAGACGCTGCGGAGGGCTACGCGACGGGGTGGCGGAGCGTCCCCCTCGAGGTCAGCTCGCCGCCCGCGCGATCAGCACCGAACACTTCGCGCGGTACAGCACATTTCGCGCGACGCTGCCGAGCAACAGCCGCTTCAGCCCTGTGGCTCCGCGTGTGCCAACGACGATGAGGTCGGCGCCGAATTCATCGGCGGAGCGCACGATCTCTTCCGATGGCTCGCCCTCGCGAACCTCGGCGGTCGCATCCATCGCCATGGCCCGCAGGCGGAAGGCACCGCGATCCGCGATCTGGGTGTGCGCTCCACGAGCGGCAGCGACCGCGGCGTGATGCGCCTCGAGCGCCGCCGCACGGATGCCGATCGCGACCCCGGAGGTGAGCGGCGGTACCACGTGGGCGACGCTCACGACCTTGACGACCGCGTCGAACAGACCCGACGACACAAGGCAGGCTGCTGCGTCCGCATCGGGCGAGCCGTCGTCGGCGAGGACGATCCGGCGCACGCGGTCCGTGCGCGCGACGAGCACCGGACACGGTGCGTGGTCGACGACCTCGGCGGCGACGGAGCCGACGATCGCCGACGCGAGTGCGCCTCTCCCGTGCGATCCGACCACGACCAGATCGGCACCCCACCGTGTGGCCTCGTTCACGATGCCGCTGGCAGCACGGCCGCGAAGGGCATCACACTCGATGCGCGCGCCGGTCTTGCGGAGCGGCTCGGTGAAGGATGCGATCTCCGTCGAAGTCGCGGCGAGCGCCAGGCCGACGAGGTCCTCGTGCATCGATTCCGGGAGTCCGACCGCACTCGGCTCAGGACCCAGAGCGCGCACGACGCGGATCGCGGCGCCGCCGACGCGAAGTGCCATGACGAGGCTGCGCGCCCGTTCCGCGCCAGGCGAGTCATCGGCGGCGAAGAGGATCCGGTCCACGTCGAGACGGTCGGGGCGAGCCGGCGTGCTCATTTGTCAGAAGTGTTCGGCTCCCCGTCGCCCGCGGCTAGCGCCGAACGGGCGGCGCGAACAGGGCCGTAAGTCCTCTGCGGGTCCGACCCTGCGGATGACGGCAGGAAAATGAGTCCCGGGGATCTGCATTCCAGGCGACGTTTCCATCGCCTTCTCGAACCGGACCCGTTGATGCGATCGCTGAGCCCTTGGCGTCGGCCTCTCGGCCGCTTCTTCGATCTACCCCGGTCTTTGATGCTGTCGCTGGCCGGTTCCGTTGCAGGTCCCCGAGATCAGCTTGACCCTAGCGCGGGTCCGCTCGAGACACTACGGTCCAAAGTCGCCTTTCGGCATTACGAAGGACCCTCGCCGCTGACGGATCCATTCGTGGTGCGGGGTCGCGTCGGCCAGCGGGCAGAACGCCGGTCGTCCCTGGACCTGCAGCGGGTGCGTCGTCTTGCACGCTCTCGTGCAGTAGTCGTGCTCCGGGATCGGTGCGAATGAACCCTGCCAGCGGTGGTCGTGCAGACGTAGCCGCTCGTGAGCCGATGCGAGCGCCCAGTGGTCGGCATTCGCGCAGAGGAAGACGGTCTCCTCCTCCGGGATCGCTCCGGCAGCTCGAGTGAGAGTCATCATGGCGTTCACCTCCGCCTGCCCGGAAGGTACGCGCGTCGCCGGCGAAGCCGTAGAGAGCAACGGCCCTACGCGATGTGGACGTTTTACCTACACAGGTGTCCTGGCACCACCGGTCGGCGGTGTCTGGTCCGAAGGTCCCTCGACCTGAGGGGCGCGCTCGCGCGTGGCAGCGTGCAGCGCCCGACGGGCCGAAGGCGGCGCGCGTGTACCGTGCGGTCATGAGCGCGAAGGTCACGAGTGCGAACGCCCGCGACTGGCTCGCCGTCGTCGATGCCGAGACATGGCGCCGGATAGCGCGCCGTGGGCTCGGGTCCTTCCGCTTGCCGTCTTTTGAAGACGCGCTTGTGCAGCCAGGCGACCGGATCGAGATCCTCGTCACGCACCGACCGCTCTTCGTCCGGGAAGCTCGGCTCGTTGCGAGCGCGGACGTCGCGGCCGTGGAGAGCGACGGGCTCCTGCTGCGCCACCGCTTCGTCGCCCCATCCGGGCATGAACCGGCACTCCAGGATCTCCGCATGCTGCGCGTCGCCCTTGGCTGGACGCACGAGCTCCTCGGCGCGCTAGTCGGGTCGCTGCTGCCGCTCCCGCTTCGCGATCACCAGGTCATCGAGGCGGCGTTGCGCGAGGTCGCGCTGGCGTATGGTCCGGCGGCGTCACGCCCGGCGCATCGCCGACCGCGCACGCCGGGACGCCGCGCGCTCATCGAGGGCCGCGCGGCGTGGCGCCCGGTCGTGCGCGGGCGCTGACGCATCCGCCGAGGCGGCTCGTGTATGCGCTTACGTCGTCCGCATGGTGAGCGAGCCGAAGGCCATCGAGACCTCGACCTCGAGGAGCGGATGCTGTCCCTAGAGCGCGGGCGAGGTGTAGTACGCGCCGTCCCTCATCCGCGAGATGGCCAGCGCGAGCCGTGGGAGCCGCGGCTGGTCGGAGCGGCAGCGAGCCGGTGGGATCCGAGTACGTTCCGGTGACCCATACCGGCCCGTCGCTCGGTACGAATCGGAGCGCGCACGCGCCGACGCGGATCCGTAGGCCGGGTCCGGCCACCGCCGGATGGGGCAGCGCGATCGCCAGCTGGTGCTTCCACGAGTGTGGCCATCTCCTGGTCCCGTGACTGCGGGCGATACGCCGTGTGTTTGGAGACGTTCGACCTGATCGTCCCGGAGGCGAGCGCGAGATCCTCTGGCCGCGAACGGCGGCGCCCCCGCTTCTCCGCGACACCGCGGAGTGACGCGGGGGCGCCGCGGTCTGGCTAGAACTCGATACGGAGCCTGTTGATCACGTTTCGTACACCGGTCGTGGACCAGGCGATGTCCTCGGCCTCCTTACGGATCCAGTAGCTCGGCACCGTGCCGGCGAGGATGACCGCTGCGGCGTCGACGACCACGTCGATCCGCTCGAGAGGGAGCCGTCGCGCGAGGGTCGCCTTGATCTCGCCCTCGAGGTGCTCGTCCCTGCGGGCGGGCGGAACGACCACGAGGTGATCGTTCACGTTGAGCACGCCCGCGATCCGCCGTGCCGCATTCACGGCGCTCTTGCGCTGGTACCAGTAGCCGACCTCGCCTTTGAGGGTGACGATGCCGTTTCGGACGACGGAATCGATCCGCTCCTCAGGTACGGCAACGTCCCAGGCCAGCGCGTGCCGCACGGCCTGGGCGATCTTCGTGTCGTCGTGGACGTCGGACCCAGGAAGGGCGACGGTGAGCTTGTTCGCGACGTCCTTGACGCCGGCGACGCGGCCGGCCAGGTCGGCCGCTTCTCCCAGCTTGAGGTAGGTGGAGACGGTGCCCGTGAGGGTCACGGTGCCATCGTCGACCTCGACCCCGATCTCCGCGGGCCGGAATCGCCAGTCGTGCTCGTATTCGGCGATGACGTCGGTCTGGATCTGGCGGTCGGTCTTCGAGTGGGTGCCGAGAAGGGTCATCTCTTCACTCCTTCTTCAATGTGATCAGCTTCGGCTTGACGATCTCGGTCTTCGGAAGCGTGATCGTGACGACACCGTGCGCGAAGCTCGCCTCGACCTTGTTTGGATCGATCGCGAGCGGGAGCGCGAGGCTGCGCTGGACCTTGCCGTAACGGCGCTCCTTGCGCAGGTAGTCCTCGTCCTTGACCTGCATGTCGGCCTTGAGCTCGCCCTTGATCGTGATGTAGTCGCTCGTGGCCTCGATCGCGATGTCCTCGGGCTTCACTCCCGGCAGCGACGCCGTGAGCACGTAGGCGTCCTTCGTCTCACGAAGGTCGACGGGGAATCCCTCCATCTTCTCGAGTCCATTGAACGGACGAATGAAGCTGTCCTCGAACAGCCTGTCCATCGCGTCGCGCAGTGAGACGAACTCGGTGGGTCGGAACTTCATGATCGTCATGGGTGACCTCCTCTTGTGCGCCGATCGATCGAGTCGGCGCTACGCCGATCCATCGTTGCCCGATGGGGCGCGGGCGTCTGTCGGGGAGCGAGCGGGCGGCGTGGCGGCGGCGCCTGACGCCGATGTCCTCAATTCACCAGGGTCGTTCGGACCGGCCAGTGAAGCCACAGCTGGGTGACAAGTACGGCCAGGTTCACGGCGAGTGCCGCGACCGTGTTGAACGGTGGCCAGGTCCCGGCGAAGACGATGATGCCCGCCAGCGACACGATCGACGAGACAATTGCGATCACGCTCCACGCCTCGCTCGGGACAAGGATGCCCCAGAACGACAACGCCGCCGCGATGAATCCGGCCATCGAGAGCATCCAGAACAATGTCGCGACCGTCGCCGCGGCGCCGGCATCCAACGACGGAAGCAGCCAGGAGCGGGCGGCCAGCCAGCCCGCGCGATCCGATGCCACGGCGTCGAGGCGCCGGAAGAGCAGCGCTCCGATCGCGCCCCCGTGCCCGAGTCCGTGGATCATGAGCACACCGAACACGAGAAACCTTGTCGTATCGACGGACATCACCAGACCTCCCGCGTGTCGTCGGCCGACGACACGATCATCGAATCCAGATTCCGCCGACGCCTCCCGGGGGGATAGGGCCGAACGTCAGCGCCGCTTCAGGAGCTCGGTCCACAAAGTCGTCGTCGCCGCGACGACGACCGCGAGCGCCCAACCGCCGAGGCTCGGCGCCGTCACGTGCATGACCGAGGCGATGAGGGGTACGTACTCGACGAGGAGGATCGAGCCGAGCGTCGCCGCAAGGATCCACGGGAGGGCGCGGTTCCCGCTGACGCCCACGGTCCAGACCGGACGCGCGCCGGCTCGCTCGCTGAGCACCAAGAACACCTGGCCGATCACCAGTGCGGCGATGGCGATGCCCCGAGCCGACTCTTCCCCGCCCGGCAGCGAGCCGAGATACAGCACGAGCACCCCGATCGCCAGTGCGGTCCCGCGACCGAGGATGCCAGCGATCGCCCCGCGCCGCAGAAGATCGGTGCCGCGCCGTCGCGGCGGGCGCCGCATCAGGTCGGGCGGTCCAGGGTCTGCCTCGAAGAGCAGCGACGCGGTCGGATGCACGACGACCTCGAGCCAGACCAGGTGCACGGGCAGCAGCAGGAGAGGCGCGCCGACCAGCGGCATCGCCAACGCCGTCACGAGAAGCGGGATATGGAAGGCGATGAGGTAGCCGAACGCCCGGCTGAGATTCTCGAAGATCCGCCTGCCATCACGGACGGCCGAGACGATGGTCGAGAAGTCATCGTCCAGGAGGACCAGGGTCGCGGCGGAGCGCGCCACCTCCGTGCCACGCCGTCCCATCGCCACACCGATGTCGGCCTCACGGAGCGCCGGGGCGTCGTTCGTGCCGTCGCCGGTCATCGCCACGACGTGGCCGTTGGCTTTCAGCGCGCGCACGAGACGGTGCTTCTGCTCGGGTCGGGCGCGCGCGAAGACATCGATCTTC
This sequence comes from Candidatus Limnocylindria bacterium, assembly GCA_041486085.1. Classification (GTDB taxonomy): domain Bacteria; phylum Chloroflexota; class Limnocylindria; order P2-11E; family P2-11E; genus CF-39. The sequence continues at coordinate 13,596 of JBGPKU010000018.1, forward strand.
TCGACCGCCGCGGTGAGCGTCGCGTCGTCGGCGCTGTCGAGCTCGGCCCCGGTCATCACGCGTGGGTCCGACATACCGATGCCTTCGGCGACTGCTCGCGCGGTCCCGGGATGGTCGCCCGTGATCATGATCACGCGAACGCCGGCGCTGCGGCACTCCGCGAGCGAAGCGGCCACGCCGGGCCGGATCGGATCGGCGAACGCGATCAGGCCGACCAGCGCGAGCTCGCGTTCGTCGCTCGCGCGATCGCCGGCAGCGTCGACGCGTTCGGCGGAAGCGACCGCGATCAGCCGCATTCCACGCGACGCGAACTCGTCGTTCGTCGCGATGGCGGACTCCCGAAGGCCGGCATCGACTTTCGTGTGCGCGAGGATCCCCTCGAGCGAGCCCTTCGCGGCCACGGATCGCTCTCCATCGAGATCCCAGACGTGCGTCACGTACTTGTCGACGGGATCGAACGGATGGTCGCGGACGAGCACACCGGACTGAACTCGCGCCACATCCACACCCCGCGCGGGCGCCGCCGCGACGATCGCCTGGTCGATGGGGTCGTACGGCTGAGGCTCCGAGGCCAACACCGCCGCGCGCAGCACCGCCTTCTCGTCCCATCCAGGCGCCGCCCAGACCCCGGCTACCTCCTGCCTCCCAAGCGTGAGCGTTCCGGTCTTATCGACGCAGATCACGCTCGCGGAGCCGAGCGTTTCGACGCCGGCCAGCCGGCGTATGAGCGCATGGTCTTTGGCCAGCCGCCATGCACCGAGGCCGAGGTACAGCGTGAAGACCATCGGGAACTCCTCGGGTATCGCCGCCATGGCGAGGCTCACGCCGGCAATGAGCGCAACCTCGATCCGCGCTCCTCGTGCGAGCTCGAGCGCGACGACGGCGATGCAGGAGCCGAGTGCGACGATCGACAGCTGCCCGACCAGCCGGCGGATCAGCGCTTGGATCGGCGTGGGCGGAGGCGTGATCGTCGCGACGAGCGTCCCGATCTTTCCGTAGCGCGTGCGGGCACCGGTCTTCTCCACAACGGCGCGACCGCGACCTGCCAGAACCGTGGTGCCGGCGAGCAACTCCGCGTCCTCGTCCGTGAGCGGGGATTTTCGGACAGGATGCGATTCGCCGGTGAGCGAGCTCTCATCGACGACAAGATCGGCACCGGCGGTGAGCCGCGCGTCCGCGGCAGCGATGTCCCCTTCGCGCACGACCAGCAGGTCGCCCGGCACGACGTCGCGAGCCGGCAGCCGTTGCTCCACGCCATCGCGCACGACGGTTGCGGTCGCGGCGGTCAGCCTGCGCAGGCTCTCGAGAGCCCGCTCCGCGCGAAGCTCGAGGATCACGCTCACGGCCACGATCGGAACGAGCGCGACGAACGTGACCGCGGCGTCGCGCGCCTCACCGAGGATCAGGTAGATCACGCTCGTGGCGACGAGAAGCGCGGCCATCGGGTCGGTGACGACGGAGCGCGCGATCGTCCAGGCGTCGCCGCTCGGGTGTGCGGGCACGAGCTCGTTGGCACCGAACGTCGCCAGCTGCCGCAACGCGTCCGAGGTCGTGAGACCGCCCGGCGGGGTCGGCGACGGTGGACCCAGAGGTGAGGGGGCAGCGACGGCGCCGGTCGGAGGTGAGGGCGCGGCGACGCCCCAGGTCGGAGCCACGATGACCAGGCTAAGTGCGGGTCGGCCGTCGACCGAGAGCCTTATGGCAGGCGGTTGTCAATCCGTTCGGCCCTACGGCCGTTCGAGCGGGTGGCGCATCGTCGATGTTGGCATGGATCCCTGACTGGAGGCATGGCCGCCGGGCGCCCACCCGCCCGGTGGCCATGCCCCGCAATGCCATGGAGGAATCGGATGAACGTGCTCTTTGCCACGGACGGATCCGAGTCGGCTGCACGCGCGCAGCGGCTCGTCGCATCGATCGATTGGCCGGACCCGACGAGGATCCTGGTACTGCACGTCGACCAGCTGCTCTCCGGAGACCTCGACCTGCCGCCTGAGGGGTTCACCGAGCTGCAGGAGAAGATGCGGGCAGGCACGAAACAACTGCTCGAGGCGGTCAAGGCCGCTCTCGCGGGGCGCGGTCGTCAGGTGTCGACCGCGACGATCCTGGGCCGACCGGCGAGTGTCATCGTCGACGAGGCGCGCCGGATGCCCGCCGATGTCATCGTGCTCGGCAGCCACGGACGAGGTGCGTTCACTGCCGTGCTTCTTGGATCGGTCGCCGAAGAGGTGGTGGACCACGCGCCGTGCCCGGTCCTCGTCGCCCGAACGGAGGGGATCGCGCGCTCCGTCCTTGCCGCAGACGGCTCCGCCGGCGCTCTGCTCGCGGAACAGACGGTCACAGGCTGGCCGTTCCTTCGTGGGCTGCCGACACACGTCGTGACCGCATGGTCGATCGCACCCGGTTACACGCCCATCGACCCGATGGGCGGTGCCTTCGTGGATGGCGAGCTGTACCAGCAGCTCGTCGACGGCGTGCAGCAGGAGTCGAAGCGGATCGCCGCAGATTCAGTGAAGCGCCTCGAGGCCGCGGGCATGAAACCGACGTCCGAGGTGCGCGAGGCGCCCGCGGCCCAGGGGATCGTGGCCGCCGCTCGCGACAAGGGCGCCGACGTGATCGTCATCGGCACGCGCGGCCGGACCGGGCTCGCGCGCCTGCTCCTCGGCAGCGTCGCCCGTGGAGTGCTCCATCGCGCGCAGTGCTCGGTGCTGACGGTGCGCGAGCGCGGCCAAGAGAAGCGATGACCTCCGCGGCCGACCTCGCCCGCTGGCGATCCAATCTTCAAGGCGAGATCGATGGAATCGCGCTGTACCGGGCCATCGCGGCCTCCGAGCACGAGCCATCGCTCAAAGAGGTCTACCGACGCCTGGGCGAAGCCGAGTCACGTCACGCCGCCCTCTGGGAGACGAAGCTGCGCGAAGCCGGCGCGTGGACGCGGCCGCCATCACCTACGTGGCGGGCGCGCGCGCTGGTCCTGGTCGCGTCGCGACTGGGTCCGGGATGGGTCGCGTCGACGATCGCAGGACGCGAAGCGAAAGATCAGGGCGGGTACGATCGCCAGCCGGAGGCACAGGGAACGTCCTTGCCGAGCGACGAGCGTTCGCACGCCCGCGTTCTCCGCGAGATCGCGGGACCGGGAATGGCCGGAAGCCACATTGCGCGCCTGGAGGGCCGTCACCGTACTGGCGGCAACGCGTTGCGCGCCGCGGTGCTCGGGATCGACGACGGCCTGGTCTCGAACTTCTGCCTGGTGATGGGTGTCGCCGGCGCGAACGCGGACCCTCGGGCGATCGTCCTTGCCGGCTTCGCGGGGCTGCTTGCCGGGTCCCTCTCGATGGCGCTCGGCGAGTGGCTGTCGGTGCAGAGCGCGCGCGAGCTCTACGCGCGCCAGATCGCGATCGAAGCCGAAGAGCTCACGGCCGCTCCGGAAGAAGAAGAGGAAGAGCTGGTCTTGATCTATCGCGCGAAGGGTGTGCCCGAGCCGCAGGCGCGTTCGATCGCCGCGCAGCTCGTGCGCGGCGACACGCGTACGGCCCTGGACACGCTCGCACGGGAGGAGCTCGCGATCGATCCGTCCGACCTCGGCGGATCCGCCTGGGTCGCCGGAGGCACATCGTTCGCGATGTTCGCGGCCGGCGCTCTCGTGCCGCTCGTTCCGCTGCTCTTTCTCTCGGGAACGCCTGCCCTCGTAGCCGCCGCGGTGGCATCGGCCGCCGCACTGTTCGGGATAGGCGCGCTCATCACGATCATCACCGGGCAGCCGGCGCTCCGCGCGGGACTCCGTCAGCTCGCGATCGGTGTGGTCGCCGCGGCCATCACTTTCGGGATCGGTAGGCTCATCGGCACGGCGATCGCCTAGGAAGGAGCGCCGTTTGGACGCCACGCTCGCGCTCACATTGGCACTCGCGCTCGCGATCGTCTTCGCGATCAACGTCGCACCTGCATTCATGCCCCCGACGTGGGTCGTCCTCGCCGGTCTGCACTTCACCTTCGGGCTGCCGTTGGTGCCGCTGGCGATCGGCGGCGCGCTCGCGGCGAGCAGCGGGCGGCTGATGCTCGCGCTGCTGTCGCGCCGGCACGGCGTGCGCCTGCTGAGCGAGCGCCGGCGCGAGGACGTGGGTCACCTCGGGAGATGGCTCGAATCGAAAGCTCGCTGGGCAGCGCCGCTTGCCATCCTTGTCTACTCGTTCGGACCGATTCCCTCCAACCAGCTATTCGTGGCGGCCGGACTCGCGCGCATGCGGCTCGCTCCGATCGTGGGTGCGTTTCTCGCCGGTAGGCTTGTGAGCTACCCGCTCTGGATCGTCATCGCGAACATCGCGTTCACCAGATTCGACGAGCTCTTTGCGCGGCAGTTCACCAGCCTGCCGGCGATCGCCGGCCAGCTCGCGGCTCTCGGGCTACTCGTGCTGTTCGTGAAGATCGACTGGTCGAGCCTCATCCGCCGGATGGATCCGGCGTGGTGGGCGACCGCGCGGCCCTAGCCACCGGGCTTGGGCTCCGTGCCGCCTCGCGCGGCGCTCGCGGCCATGAAGAGACGCGCCGCGAGAAAGCCGACCGCGATGGCGATCAGCACCAGTATCGCGACCAGCATCAGTAGGTCCGTCGTCGGTTGCGGCACGTTGGTAAGCGTGTTCTCGGGCGGCAGGGACGAGAAGAGCCGTTCGTCACCGATCGCCGGGGACCGCGGTGTCTGACCGGCATCACCTGGTTCCGCCCGCGGCAGCACTGAGGGGCCCAGCGACCCTCCCGGTTGGGCCGGTCGGCCCTGTTTGGCTCGGGCGCCCGAAGAGAGAGTTTGCCTCGAAGGAGAGGCAGAAACGTGAAAGAAGCACCGACGCGGCGCGCGATCCACTCCTCGGACGCGCCCCTCACCGTGTTGGTCATGAGCGGCGACGGCAGCCGGCGCGACGACTGGGCCACGGTCTTCGAAGGCAAGGGTCTTCGCGTCATCCGGTGCGCCGGCCCCGAAGCCACGACATGCGTGCTGACCGTGCAGCATCACTGCCCGCTGCAGGATGAGGCGGACTTCATCTTCTACGACCGTGCCAGCGTGACGAGCGAGCTCGAGCGGAACCTGGACGCGGCCAGGCGTCCGGCTCGGATCACCTATGCCGACAGCGTGCGCACTCCGAACGGACGCGAGTATCCGGTGCCGCTGCGGATCCGTCGGGCGGCGCGAGGCTGAGATGGGGGAAGCGACGACGATGACGACCACGACGCGCGTGCTGCTCTGCGACGATCACGAGATCGTGCGTGAGGGCCTGCGCGCGCTGCTGTCGCGATACAGCGACATGGCGGTGGTCGGAGAGGCTGCGACGGTACGAGAAGTTGTTCAGGTCGCGTCGACCACGAGGCCGGACGTCGTGATCATGGACGTGCGTCTGCCGGACGGCAGCGGCATCGAGGCGTGTCGCGAGATACGTGATGCCCGGCCGCAGACACGCGTCATCATGCTCACCTCGTACGCCGACGATGAGGCCCTCTTCGCCTCGATCGTCGCGGGTGCATCGGGCTACCTGCTCAAGCAGACGCGCGGTCAGGCGGTCATCGACGCGATCCAGGCGGCCGCGGCAGGCCGGTCGCTGCTCGATCCCGATGTGACCGGAAAGGTGCTCGAGCGCGTGCGCCAGGGCCGCGCGCCGAGGGACCCGGCGCTCGCGTCACTGACCGAACAGGAGTGCAGGGTCCTGGAGCACCTCGCGGAGGGCAGGACCAACCGCGAGATCGGAACTGCGCTCTTCCTCTCGGAGAAGACCGTCAAGAACTACGTGAGCCGGATCCTCGACAAGCTCGGTCTCTCGCGCCGCGCTGAGGCCGCGGCCTACGTAGCGAGGCACCGGTCGTCGTACTGACGCCAGCGCGGCGGCCAAAGGCTCGAACCACAGGACTTCGACCCACGCTTCACCAGGCGACTTTGAGGAGGCTTAGAGACATGCCGGATCAGTTGGACGACAGCCAAGATGACGATCGAACCGCACTCGTCGTGCGCAGGGTGCTGCTCGCGAATGTCGGCCTGGCGGCGGTCGGGGCGCTGACCGCAGCCGGCCTCGGCCTCACCGGCCGATCGGCGGCGGCGTACGAGCGACCGCTGGCGACCGACGCGCACCTCCACGAGGTGGCCGGTCCAACGGCGTCGGCGACAGCCCGAGCCTCGGCCACGCCGGTCGCGACCGATCACGACGCCGTGCACAAGGCGGTGACCGCCGCGTTCCCAGCGAAGACACAGGGACAGGGTCTTCAGGAGCTGCCGTCGCGGATCGTTGACGGCGTCCGCGAGTTCGAGCTCACCTGCGCGAAGACCCGCTGGGAGGTCACTCCCGGTCAGTTCTTCGATGCCGAGGCCTACAACAACCAGGTCCCCGGTCCGATCATTCGCGTCACGGAAGGCGAACGCGTGCGTGTGCGCGTAAAGAACGAGCTTGGCGACAGCACCGCGGTCCACTGGCACGGGCAGCGGGTCCCCAACTCACAGGATGGCGTCCCGTTCATCACGCAGCCACCCATCAAGTCCGGTACGACCTTCATCTACGAGTTCACCGCCGGACCGTTCGGTAGCCACATGTATCACTCGCATCACAACGCCACCGAGCAGGTCGGCCGCGGGATGCTTGGACCGCTCATCGTCGTTCCGAAGGACGTGCGCGTCGATCCGCAGTACGACAAGGACGAGCTCTTCATCCTCAACGACGCGCTCGGTGGCCTCACGATCAACGGCAAGGGCTTCCCTGCCACGTTCCCGTACACGGCGAAGCTCGGTCAGCGGATCCGGTTCCGTTTCATGAACGAGGGCGGGATGATCCACCCCGTCCACCTGCACGGCCTCACCCTGGAGGTCTTCGCGCGCGACGGCTATCCGCTACCGGCGCCGTTCAAGTGCGACACGCTGAACGTCGCCCCCGGCGAGCGCTGGGACGCGATCGTGGTGGCGGATGCTCCAGGCGCGTGGGCATTCCATTGCCACATCCTCTCGCACGCGGAGGGCAATGCGGGCATGTTCGGCATGGTCACAGCGCTGATCGTCTCAGCCTAAAGATGCGCCGGCGAAACGGAACGAGCCGCGAGGCATTGTCGCTTCGCGGCTCGCGTCTACCCGTAAGCCGCGACGTGCGCGGCTCGAGGTGCGCTCGACCGCGCCCGGCTAGCGCTCCTGCTCGGGCGCGTCTCGCTTCTCGACGATGATCGTCGCGTCGGACACGATGGCGGCGATCGCCGCGATCGCGGCCCATACCGGGACCAGCACCGCGCCAACGACGCCGACCGTGAGCGGGACCTCGATCAGGGTGACCCCCTCGTGATTCTTCACGAGCAGACGGCGGACGTTGCCCTCGCGGATGAGCTCCTTGACCTTCTCGAAGACACGGTCGATCCCTTCTTGATCGACGTGCAGGGTCTCGAACACGGACTCCTTCGTGATCGGCATGGTCTTCCTCCAAACGTACTGCCACTCGAGCATGTGCTTTATCCAGGCGGTCACATAGAGTCACACGACCCACCGCTGGAGGCCCCTCCGGCTCTCTCCACAATACGGCTGAGGCCGGATGCTCATTTCATGGTCTATGCGATCGCCGCGCTCATCGGGTTCCATGGCGCCGTGCACGGTCTCGGCTTCGTCAGCAGCTGGCGCTTGGGCACCGGCGTACCGCTCATGGCGCCCACCCTGCTGACCGGCTTCGATCCGGAAGGACTGGTGTTGCGAGCCGCCGGCCTGCTCTGGCTGGCGCCGGTCGTGGGGTTCGGGCTCGCAGCGATCGGTCTTGTGCTGGATCTTCCGGTGATGCCGCTGCTCGCCGTCGATGCGTCGCTCTCCTTGATCCTGTGCATCACCTGGTGGGAGGATGCCAAGGTCGGAGCCATGGTCGACGCCGTGATCCTCGTCGGTGTGGCGCTCGTCTGGCTCGCGTCCATCGCTGCGTGATCGGTGTGTTGCCTGCTCAATTCGGTCCGCGCGGGGCGTGTGGCAGTATGCCCGGATCGCTCGACGCGGAATCAATGAGATCCTCGCGACCGCACAGGGGCGCCTGCAGCGGCTGACTCCCGCCGAGACGGCCTCCGCGGTGGGCCAGGGCGCGGTGCTCGTCGATACCCGTGATGGCGAACTGCGTACCCGGGACGGCATCATTCCAGGCTCGGTGCACATCCCGCTCAGCGTCCTCGAGTGGCGGGTCGATCCTTCATCGGGCCACCAGGGTGCGGAGCTGGGCTTCGCCCGCACGACGGATGTGATCGGTGGATTCGTGGCGTGGGCCGCCGAAGGCCTTCCGGTCGAGCGCTGACCCGCGTGGGCGACCTGCGGCCTTCTGTCTGTCAGGGTCCGGACAGACGCCGGCGATGCATCGACACGGCGTAGACATCTCCGGCGGTCCATGGCGCCTGCTCCCAGGTGGACCAGCGCTCGATCAGCGTGAGACCGGCGTTGCTCGCGAGGCGGTCGTACTCCTTGAGCGTGAAGCCGTTGGGTCGGAGCTGGAAGCCGGCGACGAGCACGCCGCCGGCATCAAGGTGACCGGTGAGATTGCGCATCACGGCGCTCTCCGTGCCGGGTGTGAGGAAGATCATCACGTTGCCGGCCATCACGATCGCGTCGAACGAGCGCCCGAGGTCGACCGATGCGAGGTCGGCGGTGATCCACACGAGGTCCGGCGACTTGCGACGCGCCGTGACGAGCATCTCGTCGTCCAGGTCGACACCCATGACATCGACCCCTCGTCGCGCGAGCTCGCGACCCACGCGGCCGGTGCCGCAGCCCGCATCGAGAACCGAGCGGGGCGCGAACCGCATGACGAAGTCCGCTTCACCGTGGACGCTCTCGCCCTCGGCCTCGGCGGCTTCGTAGTGGGCGTCGTACTCGTCGCCAGAGACCTTGCGTGTGCGTAGCCAGGGATTGTCGATGTGCGCTCCTAGCTGGTGGTCCGCTCCGGGCTGGTGGCCTCCGACGGCTTCGCGTCCTCGAAGCGGATGGTCAGCATGGCGTTGCATCGTCCGCAGCGCATCGTCGCAAGACGCGACTCACCCGCGCCGAGCGTCTGCACGAATGCCGGCCGGCCCTCGGGTCCGATCGGCCGCTTGCAGCTTGGGCAGCGAGCGTCCCCGCGGTCGAACGACGCGCGGTCGGTGACGACATCCCCGAAGCCCGATTTCTTCTTCCGTGGCATCAGGGCGTCCTCGCCGCCGGCTTCTGGCGGCTGCGCTGATAGGGCATGTACGCGCGCTCGCTGTCGATCTTCACGTGGTGATAGTCATGGTCCGCGACCTCGTGGTCGGTCCGCGCGCTCGATGCGGCCTGAAGCGAGGCCATCGACTTCTGGTCGAGGACCTGGAACGAGCGCAGGCACCCCACGAGCCGGCATGGAAATCCGCCTGTTCGCATGACTCCTCCTCGCGCCCTAGGTCGCTTTCGCGTGCGAGTACATCGCCAGGTGCTCTCGACGAAAGGGTACTCGCGCCTTGCGCTTGAGCTCCTGGAAGTCGCCCCGTTCGGTCTCGGTTACGAAGGTCACCGCTCGTCCGCGCTCCCCAGCCCGCCCGGTGCGGCCAACCCGGTGGACGTACGTCTCGGGGTCCTCGGGAAGGTCGAAATTCACGACGTGGTCGATACCGTCGACGTGGATCCCGCGGGCCGCGAGGTTCGTGGCCACGAGCGTGGTGACGGTCCCGCGCTTGAAGCCGTCGAGCACCCGCTCGCGGGCGCGCTGCGGGATGTCGCCGTGCAGCGCGCCGGCGTCGTGGCCGAGCCGCACCAGATCGCGAGTCAGCTTGTCCACGCCGCGCTTCGTCCGGCGGAAGACGAGTGTGCGCGTGACCTCTTTGCGTCCGAGGACCTCACGAAGCGCGCGGAGCTTGTCGACGTGCTGCACTTCGATGAACGCCTGGTCGACGGTGTCGATCGTCGGCTCCTCGGGCTTGACCGAGACCTTCACCGCATCGACGGTCAGGCTGCGCGCGATGGCGTCGACCTCTTTGGTGATCGTGGCCGAGAACAGCGCCGTCTGCCGGCCCTTCGGGAGCAGCGCGGCGATCCGCTTGACGTCGGCGATGAATCCCAGGTCGAGGAGTCGATCGGCCTCGTCGAGGACGAAGGCGCTGATACCGCCCAGGTCGAGCGTCCGTCGGGACACGAGATCGAGCAGCCGTCCAGGCGTACCCACGACGATGTGGGGCATGAGGCGAAGCCCGCGCTCCTGATCCCGGTAGCCGTTGCCGCCGTACAGCGCCACGACGCGCGCGCCGCGGTGCTTTCCGAGGATCTCGAAGTCGCGCGCCACCTGCAGGCACAGCTCGCGAGTCGGGACGACGACGAGCACGAACGGGCGGCGCGGCCGTGCGCCGATCCGCTCCAGCAACGGGAGCGCGAACGCGCCCGTCTTGCCCGTGCCGGTCTGCGCCTGGCCCACGACGTCGCGGCCCGCGCGCAGCAGGGGAATGACCTGTATCTGTATGGGGGTGAGCTCGGTCCACCCAAGCGCCTTCACGGCACGGTCGAGCTCAGGGTGCAATGCGATCACGCGGCTTCCTTCTGTCGTGGGCGAGGCATAAAAAGACCCGGGCAGCGCACTCGCTCCCAGGCCATCTCTCTTCAGCTGACCCCGAATGTACTAACCGCACAAGTGTACTGCGTGCGTGCGCGCGAGTCACCAAGCGCTTACCGCTCCAGAGGGGCCGCTCATCCCTTCTTCGCTCAGTCCTCCGTCGAACGCCCGACGCTGAACTGCGTCGACATCTGCCTTCGAACATGCGCGCGTCACCGCGGCTGCTTCGTAGCATCAGGAGATGACGTCGATCGAGGTCGCGCGCGCGTTCATCGCCGCGGTGCAGGAGAAGAGCGCCGAAGCCGCTGCCGCGCTCTGCTCCGACGACGTCGAGGTGCTCCTCCCGGGAGCCGAGCGGCCGCTGCGGGGAAAGGAGGGCGTGCGCCAGATGATCCGGATGGCGCCGCAGTTCCTGCAGAGCATGCGTGACGAGGAAGAGCGCGACGGCGAGGTCCGCATCACCACGCTCACACGATCGCCGGGCGTGTTCGCCAACTACACCACCTGGCGCTTCTCGATCGACGGCGATCGCGTGCGGCGCCTCGGCTTCGACCTGCGCGGAGCCAACTAACCGCGCTCTTGCGGCCGCGGCTAGCATGCCCGCGTCACGTCCGCGTATGGCGTGACGGAGGGGGCAGGGAAGAACATGTCGATCAACGTCGCCGTCAACTACGTGGCGATCGTCGTCGCGGCCATCATCGCGATGGTCATCGGATTCGCCTGGTACGCGCCGCCGGTATTCGGGAAGCGGTGGATGGCGTATCTGGGAACGACCCAGGCTCAGCTCGGCAACCCCGGCGGCATGGGGATGGCGATCGGTGCCGTCGCATCGCTCCTCAATGCGTGGGCGCTCGCGGTGATCTCCTACAACGTGCGCGCGACGGACCTCGTCGATGCACTGAAGGTCGGCGGATTGTGCTGGCTGGGCTTCATGGCCACGATCACCGCGGCGCAGATCTCGTTCGAGAAGAAGTCTTGGGGTCTGTGGCTTCTGAACAACGGACACAACCTGATCGTGCAGGTCGTGATGGCCGCGATCGTCACGCTCTGGCGGTAGCAGACGGCGCCGGCGTTCGAAACCGGCGCGCGGGGAGACCGCACTCATACCGAGCATGTCGCTGGATACGCGCCAAGGACACCGAGCGCGTGCCGCGCCCGGGCACGCCCGCGTAGGTGGCTCGGGCGCGGAATGCCGGTCGGCTGTCTAGCGTTGTCCAGAACGTGAGCACTCGGGTTCCCGCGGTCTATCTCGGCCACGGTGCGCCGCCGCTCGTGGACGACCCGGTCTGGCCAGGCGAGCTCGCGGCGTGGGCAAAGGACCTGCCGCCGCCGAAGGCCATCCTCGTCGTGTCGGCGCACTGGGAGGAATCGCCCCTCACGATCGGCGCCACGACGCCGGTGCCGCTCACCTATGACTTCTACGGTTTTCCCGAGAAGTACTACCGCGTCACATATCCCGCGCCCGGTGCGCCGTGGCTGGCGGAGCGCGTGAAGCAGCTCATCGGAGCGGGCACCCCGACGGCCGAGGCTCCGGGCCGCGGCCTGGATCACGGCGCGTACGTGCCGCTCACGGTGATGTATCCACAGGCGGACATCCCCGTGCTCCAGATCAGCATGCCGAGCCTCGACGCTCGTGAGCTCCTCGATCTCGGCAGGAAGCTCGCTCCGCTGCGCGATGAAGGCGTGCTCATCATGGGGAGCGGCTTCATGACGCACGGCCTTCCGTTCCTCCGTGACTTCCGTCCCGACGCTCCCGCGCCGACGTGGTCGAAGGAGTTCGATCACTGGGCCGCCGAGAGCATCGCGCGCGGCGACGTCGATGCGCTGCTCGATTATCGAAAGCGCGCGCCCGGCCTGCCGTACGCGCATCCGACGGTCGATCACTTCGTGCCGCTCTTCGTCACCGTCGGCGCGAGCCTCGACACGCTCGATACCGGAAAGACCGTGATCGACGGCTACTTCCTCGGTCTCTCGAAGCGCTCGCTGCAGTTCGAGTAGTCAATAAGAGTGGTACTCCCCCGATGGGGGCGTACTGGCCCTCCCGGGGCCCCGTTACCTTGCCTACATGGGTCGATCACACTCGCTCGTCGCGCGCGTCATCGCCGCCTCGGTCGTCGTCGCCACACTGTTGATCGGCGCGCCCGAACATCCGCAGGCGGCCGCGTCCGGAGCCGCGGCGGTCTGCGCGAAGAGCGAGGGTCCCGGGATCCCCGCGCCGGCCGGCCTTCCATCGGGAATCCCCGGCTTCCACGCGCAGTGGTACGGACAGAGTGGCTATCCGACGTTGTGCCCCGGCGATCGTTCGACCGCGACCGTCGCGTACTACAACAGCGGCAGCCTCGGCTGGGTGCGCGGCAGGATGGGCGAGGTCGCGTATCTCGGAACGTGGGACGCGGAGCCCGGACAGGATCAGGCGAGCCCGCTCGGTGGTGACGGCACCGCCGGCTCGCCCGCCACGGGTTGGCCGCGGTTCAATCGCATCGCGCTTCAGCCGGCCGCGTACGTCGGGCCGGGACAGGTCGCGTGGTTCCAGTTCACGATCCAGGCGCCGGCCGCGGCCGGCTACTACCGCCTCTATCTGCGTCCGCTCGTCGAGGGCGCGACGTGGATGGAGGACTTCGGCGTGTACTGGCTGGTCACGGTCCTGAACGCGGATGGCTCGTATCCTCCGCAGCCGGCGGCCGTGTACAGCGGCACCGGCTACAGCCGCATCAACGTGCCGACATCCGCGGGGACGTTCACCACGAGCCTCATAAAGGAGCGCCTCTCGCAGGTGCGCGTCCGCACCGTCACCGCGAACACGACGGACTGCTTCAGCAGCTGTCCCGCGAAGCCGCTCGACCAGTACGTGGCCGAGAACGGCGCGTACGCGGGTATCCATGGAAGTTACTTCTGTCCGCCGGACTACGCGCCGTGCGCGGGTAAGGTCAATACCTATGACTACGCCGTCTACAACTCGAACCTGGGCTCGTGGGTCAACTCGCGCCACCTCGCGAACCCGACCAACGCGCTCGCCGTCTGGAACGGGAGCACGCCGACCTTCTACCGACGCATCTTCAGCTACGCGCGCGGCCCGGTGACCGCCGGTATCTCGAACTTCCCGCTCCTGCTCCAGGGCGGCGCGGTGCTCGACGTATCAGGTGACATCGACGCCAACCAGCAGAAGCGCGGGACGCGCGGCGCGATCGGCGTCGACGGCACGTTCGTCTACCTGGCCATCGTTTCAGGCGCGAGCGTCCCTGAGACCGCGCTGGTGCTTCAGGCGCTCGGCGCGCGCGACGCCATGAACCTCGACGGCGGCGGGAGTGTGGCGATGTGGATCGGCGGCGGATACACCGTCGGACCGGGCCGCCTGCTCCCGAACGCGATCCTGCTCATGAAGCCCTGACCGCCGCACCGCGGGCGGACCCCTGCTTCAGGCCGCGGCAAGCGCGAGCGAGATCGTCCGCAGGAGCCGGTCCACATCGACGGGCTTCCCGATGTACCCCTCGGCCGAGACGCTGTCGGCGATAGCGCGGCCATCGGACCGGCCCGACAACACGATGATGCTGGCCGCCGGCCGCACCTGTCGCCGGTAGAGCTCGATGAAGGAGCGCCCGTCCATCACCGGTAGCTGAAGATCGACCAGGACGACATCCGGCGTGAATGAGTGCAGCGTGTCGATGGCATCCGCGCCGTTGCGCGCTCGGCGCGTCCCGTACCCTTCGAGATCGAGCAGCTCGCTCAGTGCTCGCGCGGTCGCATCATCGTCCTCGATGATCAAGACGTTCCGCATCGCGGCCTCCCCCTGACGCCGGGCGCGCCCGATCCCAGCGGTGCAAGTCTCCGGCCAGTGGGGAGGCCAATAGCTCGCCTGCTCGGCGGGCCATGCATGCGCAGCCGCGAAAGTCACGTTCGGCGGGACTGACTCCAAAGGCCGATCGCGCCGAACGCCGCCAAGACGGACCCGATCACGGCCCATTCGATGCGTCCAGTCATGTACGAGCCCGGTATGAGTCCGGCGCCCTGGCCGGCGAACAGAAGTCCCGTGAGCAACGCCAGCACCGATGCCGCGCGGATGAGCCGACGCATCGCCTGACTGTATCCCGCGGTTAGGCTCGCGCCGATGCGGGACGGGCGCGCCGTGGTCCTGGTGCTCGCCGCGGCGGTGATGTGGGGCACGACCGGCACCGCGCGCGCTCTTGCGCCGGCCGACGCCGCACCTCTTGCCGTCGGCGCGGTCCGCATCGCCATCGGAGGCGTCGTGCTCGTCGTGATCGCGCTCGCGCGCGGAACACTGCTCGGGACGCGCTGGTCGCCCGTGCCCGCGATCGTGGCCGCGGTCGCGGTCGCGATCTACCAGCTCTCCTTCTTCGAAGGCGTGGCGCGCGCCGGTGTCGCCGTCGGCACGATCCTCGCGATCGGGAGCGCGCCGGTGTTCGCGGGCGCTCTCGCCTGGCTCGCGCTCAGAGAACGGCCGACGACGCGCTGGCTTGCCTCGACACTGGTCGCCGTCGCCGGGCTCGGGCTCCTGATCGTGCCGACCGGCACCGGTCCGGTCGAACCGCTCGCGACGTGGCTCCCGCTGGTGGCGGGCGCCGGGTATGCCGTCTACGCGACGGCGAGCAAACGGCTATTGCGCGAGGGCGACAACGTCGCGGTCGCGGCGATCGCGTTCGGCGGTGGCGCGCTCCTGCTCATTCCGGTGCTCCTCACCGTCGACCTGCGCTGGCTCGCCGATCCGCGCGGAGCGGCGGTCGCGCTCGAGCTTGGACTGGTCGCGACGGCGCTCGCGTACATCCTCTTCACGCGCGCGCTCGCGCGGCTGCCGGTGTCACACGGCGCGACGCTGTCGCTCGCCGAACCGCTCACCGCCAGCCTTCTGGGCGTCATCGTCCTCGGGGAAGCGCTCGCGCCGGTGCAGCTGGCCGGTGGCCTGCTGGTGGCGGCCGGCCTGGTGGCGCTCGCGACCGCGCCGGCTGCGACTTCTTAGCCGGGGCTCAGCACCTTCTCAGCCGCTTCTTATGTTCCGAGCACAGTCTCGGGACATGCCAAGTGGAGGGACCCACCCCATGCAACGTCCTTTGATGGAGCGCAACCTCGCGCGGGCGCTCAGCGCGCTCGTGCTCAGCCTGATCCTCGCCGCCTGCGGCCCGGTCGATCTCGGCGCGATCACGCGCCAGGCCGTCGGCGCGCCATCGCCCACGACGGCGGTAGGGGTGACCGATGGGGCGCAGCAGGACGCGGTGAAGCTGGTCATACAACGCGCCAACGAGGCGCAGGCGAATGCCTTCAACCGCGGCGATCCGACGCTCATGAGGGACACCGCGACCGACGCGTTCTACACCGAGGTGGTGCAGACGAACCGCGATCTCGCGACCTCCGGCGTTCGGCAGATCGCGCTGGTCGCGACCGAGTTCACGAGCGTGACCGTCGACGGAGCGAACGCCAAGGCCACGACGCTTGAGACGTGGCGCTCGACGTACACCGACGGCTCCACCGACGAGCAGACGGCGCGCAACGATTACGCGCTCGTGTTCCAGAGCGGCGCGTGGAAGATCCAGAGCGACGACCAGCCTGGTGACGCGATGCAGCCGGCTCCGCAGACGTCGACCGACACGGGCACGCCGGCAGCGGCCGCCGTGACGTCGTCGACCTCGACGAACTGGTCCGGCTACTCCGCGACCGGCGGAACGTTCACGTCGGTCACCGGGTCGTGGATCGTTCCCACCGTCGCGTCAACGACGGCCGGTGCGGATGCGACGTGGGTCGGCATCGGCGGCATCGACACCCGCGATCTCATCCAGGCCGGCACCCAGGCGACCGTGAGTGGCGGGGAGGTCGTCTACGAAGCGTGGATCGAGATGCTCCCGGCATCGTCCAAGCCCGTCTCGCTCACCGTGAATCCCGGCGACTCGGTAACCGTATCGATCACGCAGAAGAGCGCACTCGATTGGACGATCTCGATGAAGAACAGCACCACGGGCGGGCGCTACAACATCACGGTCCAGTACAGCTCATCCAACTCCTCGGCGGAATGGGTGCAGGAGGCGCCGAGCGCGGGTCGCGGCACGGTCCCGCTCGACGACTTCGGGGCCCTGAAGCTGAGCGGCGCGTCGGCCGTGCGCGACGGCAAGACGCTCGATCTGGGCGCGCTCGGCGCGAAGGCGATCACGATGGTGAACGGCGCGCGCCAGGCGCTCGCCGTGCCGTCGGTGATCGGCGCCGATGGCGCGAGCTTCGCGGTGACGCGCACGCAGACGCCGAGCACGAGCTCAGGCGGAACGCCGCGCCGCCGACGGGGATGACCGCTCGGCGTGACCCGCCGATCTAGGGCCGCCGGCAGGCTGGCATTCAGCTGCCCGCTCGGCGACAAAAGCGCATCCCCCGACCGGGGGAGGGAGTGCACCCCCGTGGGGGATGCGGGTACCACCACCGCCTCCTACGGTGCCCTCGAGGGAAAAGTGGTCACCTGGGAAATGCCGGACGGAACGGAGTTCCGCTATCTCGGCGATGCCGCCTCGAACGCGGCGCTGCGGGAGTTCGTCCTCCGCTTCATGTCGGCCGAGGGGACGTCCTGGGATGTGTCCCGCTGGGACGACGCGGCGCTCGAAGGGGCGTTCCTCAAGAAATTTGGCGAGGAGATCCGTATCCGGCGCGAGCGCAGCACCTTGGGGTCGACCGTCCTCGTCTTCCAGCCTGTGGGGGCCTAGCCCGAACGTAGCGCGCGACATGGTCCGGGCGTACCCGTCCTCTAGGCTCCGCCGAATGAAGACAGCACAGGGTTACCAGGTCACCGAGGTCGACCTCACGACGCGTTCGCGTGCCGAGCTCGAGGAAGCCGCCCGTCTCCTCCAAGCACAGAACCACGAGCGGGTGCCAGAGGACCCGCTCACGTCGATCGACGCGATCGTGCAGCGCATCACCGCGACCACCCCGAACCAGTGGCGCGCGACCTTCACCGCGCGCGACGCCGGAGGCAAGCTCGTCGGATCGTCGTTCGTCGGGTGGAACAAGAACGAGCCCGAGAATGCGCACGCACGGTGGACCGAGGTGAACGTCTTGCCTGAGCATCGGCGCAAGGGCGTCGGCCGAGCGCTGTTGGGCGCGGCCGTCGAGTCGTGCGTTGGTCAGGGCGACGACCTCGTGTTCTTCGGCCAGACGAACGATCGGCAGCCATCAGGCGAGGCGTTCGCGAAGTCCATCGCGGCGACGGCCGGTCTCGAGATGAAGCTTAACCAGCTCGCGATCGCCGACGTCGATCGCGCGAAGGTCGCCGAGTGGGCGAAGCTGGATCCGTTGGGTTACCGGCTCGAGCGTGCCGACAACGTCGTGCCCCCCCAGCTGGTGCGGCCATACCTCGATTCGGCGAACGCGATGAACGACATGCCCAAAGGTGATCTGCGTTTCGCGGACCAGCAGTTCACCGAAGAGCAGCTCCACGAGCGCGAGTCGTGGCTGAAGCAGGCCGGCATGGAGTCGTGGCTGATCGTGGCGATCCACGAGGCCACCGGCGAGGGCGCCGGCTTCACCGAGGTGAACTACGACCCGCGCGTGGGCCACGTGATCCAGCAGAGCGGCACCGGCGTGACCGCCCGGCATCGCGGCCACAGGCTCGGCCTCTGGATGAAGGCGGTGATGCTCGACCGCATCATGCGCGAGCGGCCGGAGGCGAAGTTCATCCGCACGGGCAACGCCAACGTGAACGCGCAGATGCTGGCGATCAACACCGAGCTCGGCTTTCGGCACGCGTGGTCGAACACGCTCTGGCAGCTTCCGCTCGCGGAGGCGCGGACGTCGCTCGGGTTGCGTGAGGCCGCGAAGGCGTAGAGTTTTTTCCGACGCACAAGGGGAGGTTCGCACCATGGCCGTAGACACCCGTCGGCAGCCGCGCATCCCGCTCGAGGAGCTCTGCCGGCTTCCATCGTTCTTCCTGTCGTCGGTCTCGTGGAAGGGCGACCAGGTCGCGTTCTACTGGGACAAGACCGGTCGGATGGAGCTCCACGTGATGGACCTGACGACGAAGCAAACGCGCCAGGTCAGCCACGGCGAAGTTCCGACCGCTCTCCGCGCTGGCTTCGCCTGGAGTCGTGATGACAAAAGCATCGTGTTCGCGAAGGACTCGGGTGGGAACGAGCAGCACGACCTCTACAGGATCGACATGGCGTCGTCGAAGGTGACGCAGGTGACCAACGACCCGACCGCGCAGGAGTACGTGGTCCAGTTCAGCCCCGACGACCAGTGGATCAGCGTGCTCACCAACAAGCGCCACCCCGCTGCGCCGGACAAGCCGGGCCAGCTCAACCTCTGGAAGATGCGCGCCGACGGCGCCGACTATGCGCCGCTCACGCGCTTCCCGTTCCCGGTGTTCGGCGGCGCGTGGAGTCCGGACGGAAAGACGCTTGCGATCTCGACGAACGAGGACGCCGGCAATCTGAAGAACCTCGACGTCTACCTCGTGAACGCGGATGGCAGCGGTGCGAAGAAGGTCTTCTCCGCGAAGTCCGGCTCGCAGGACGGCATCTCGGACTGGCACCCGGACGGCAAGCGCGTCGCGGTGACATCCGACGCATCCGGCACGCCGCGCGCCGGCATCCTCGACCTCGCAACGGGCCAGGTGCGCTGGCTCGGCAAGGACGGGGTCGAGGAGCACCCGGGCAAGTTCTCAAAGGACGGCAAGACGCTGTCGGCGCTCCGCAACTTCGAGTCGCAAGTGCGGCCGGTCCTGTACGACGTCGCCACGGGTGAGGCGCGCGAACCCAGGCTGGACCCGGGCATGTCGACGGTCATCGGCTTCTACGACGGCGACCGCAGGCTCCTCGTCGGCTACCAGAACGAGACGCACCGAAGCGAGCTCGCGTCCTACGACCTCGCCACGGACCGGCTCGAGACACTGCTGGCGGCGGATTACGGCTCGATCGATCCGTCGATCTTCGTGACGGGCGAGCACGTCTATTACCCGACGTTCGACGGCAAGAAGATCCCCGCGATCGTTTACCGGCCGCGCGACATCGCCGCCGGCGAGAAGCTGCCGGCGATCGTGCACGTGCACGGAGGCCCGACCGCGCAGTGGTTCCGCGGCTTCGACCCGTTCGCGCAGTTCCTCGCCGACCGCGGGTTCGTCGTGATCGAGCCGAACATCCGCGGCAGCACCGGCTATGGCGTCGCGTTCCGCGACGAGGCGCTCAAGGACTGGGGCGGCAAGGATCTCGAGGACGTCGCGGCGGCGGCGGAGTACCTGAAGACCCTGCCCTATGTCGACGGCTCGCGTCTGGTCGTCTTCGGTGGGAGCTATGGCGGGTTCATGACCTTCATCGCCGCGGTGAAGAAGCCGGACCTCTGGCGCGCCGCGGTCGCGTGGGTCGGTATCAGTGACCTGCACAAGCTCTACGTGAAGTCGATGGAGCACTTCAAGTACTACTTCCGCGAGCAAATGGGCGATCCCGAGAAGGACTTCGCGCTGTGGCGCGACCGGAGCGCCATCGAGTTCGCGGACCAGCTCAAGGCGAAGCTGCTCATGGTCCACGGCGTGAACGACCCGCGCTGCCCGGTCGAGCAGTCGCAGATCTTCCGCGACCGCCTGCTCGAGCTCGGACGCCAGGAAGGCGCGGACTTCGAGTACGTCGAGCTGGCGGACGAGGGTCACGGCTCGTCGGACATCCAGCAGAAGATCAGGACGTTCCGCATCCTCGCGGACTATCTGGAGCGCGTGCTCACCTAGGACGAGCGAGGCGCCGCGCACCGCTCAGCCTGGTGCGCGGCGCCCTAGCGAATGGGCTCCCGCGAGCCCGCCGCGACCGCGTAGCGCTCTCCCGTGAATTCGAGGACCGCCCCTGGCGCGATGTCCACGTAGACGAGCTGGACGCCCCTCCTGCACTGGACCCGGTGCACCTCGAGCTGCCGGTCCGCGACGAGCCCTGACGTGAATATGACGACACGCTCCACACGCCCGGCCCGCATGCGTCGGGATGCGCGGGTGAACGGCTCCGGGTCGTACTGGCGCGAGCGGTACTCGGGAAGGTAGTAGCGGACCAGAAGAAAGTCCTCGCGGGTGAGGATCAGCGTGCTGTGCGGCTGGTAGTTCTCGCGAACGAATGCGACGCGCTCCGAAAGCTCGACGTCGTGCTCGGCGATGGTCGCGGCCGAGAACGGCAACGTCGACGCCATGAAGCAGAGCGCAGGCGCGATCACGAGCGCCGACCAGGTCGCACCAACGGCCACGCGCCGCCGTACCCGCAGCGGTTCCAATGCTGTCGCGAGGGCGCGCCCGCCCAAGAGGTAGAGCGCCGGCAGTGCCGAGAGCACGTATCCCCAGTCCCCGATGTGCAGGAAGACGTACACCGCGAGCGGCGGCAGCGCCCACAGGAGAAGGAAGGCCGCGTCTCCGATGCGCCGCGTCGCCCACGTCCGTCGCGCCACGACCGCGGCTCCCCCGAGCGCGAGCGGTCCCAACAGGAGCAGACCCCAGCCCAGGGCCCAGGATGTCGCGGCGAGGTTGGTGAGGAGCGCGGGCAGTCCCTGCGCCGTGATGGAGTACGTGCGTCCGACATACGTTGCCTGCCCGCGAAGCGCGTCGAAGTAGTCGGCGATCCCCCCGGAGAGAGCGACCGTGGGCACGAGCCACGACGCGCACGCGAGGCCGACGCTCGCCGCGGGAACGATGGCGTGACGCCCGAGGGGTGCCACGCTCCACAGCCAGAGCGGCAGCAAGAGCAGCAGAAGGTCCTGACGAAAGCCACCCGCGATCCCGAACACGATGCTCGCGGCGATCGCGCGTCGGACGCCTCGGCCGCGCGCCGCGAGGCAGCATGCGGCGACGATCGTCGAACCCAGCCCTAGCACGGCGTACGGGTACGCGATCTCGGAGTACTGCCACACGAGGGGGTTGGCCGCGTACGCCGCGGCGATCACCAGCGCGACGGCATTCGAGGTCCAGCGCCGCGCGAGAAGGAGGATGGCGACGGCCGCCAGTGCGCTCGCGAGCGCCGACACGAGCACGAGCGCCTCGTTGCTGCCCGGGCCCGCGCCACGGGCGGCGCTCGCGGCGGCGACGTAGAGGATGTACCCCGGCGGGTGCGGCCGCTGATCGAACAGGTCGTCGTCGACGTGGAAACCGCGCTCGATCGCGTTCGCGTACAACACCGAGTCGTGCGCCCAGAGCGTGTGCGACGCGAAGGGCACGCGGCTCACAAGTACGACGAGGAACAGGGCGATCGCGATGAGCGTCGCGCGCGTCATGCGCGCGCGAGGTCTCGACGCGACCGCGTCACCAGCTGAAACCCCACCACCGCGCCAAAGAGTGCCAGACCCGCGAGATCCTGCACACTCCCCGGCGCGAGGAGGAGCAGGCCGGCGGCACACAGGACGACGCGCTCGACCAAGCTCGTCGGTCGGAGCAGATAGCCGCCGACGCCGGCGACCAGGGCCACGATGCCCGCGCACGCGGAGATCGATGCGATGAACGCCTCAAGGATCGTCGTGTCGCGCCACAGGATCGCGAGGCCGTCCGGTTGCGTGAACATGAACGGCACGAGGAAGCACGGAAGGGCGTACTTCCAGGTGAGCATCATCGTGCGGTAGGGATTGCCGCCCGTGATGGCGGCGGCGGCGAACGGCGACAGCGCCACCGGCGGCGACACCTCGGACAGGACGGCGTAGTAGAAGACGAACATGTGGGCGGCGGGTGGCGGGACGCCGAGGTGTGTGAGCGCCGGGATGACGGTCGGCACCGCCACGAGGTAGGTCGCCGTGATCGGGAGCGATAGCCCGAGCACCCACAGGACGATCCCCGACACGATGAGCGTCAGCACGAGGTTGCCCAGCCCAAGCTCGAGGATGAGGCTCGAGACCTTCAGCCCGAGGCCGGTCTGCAGCAGGATGCCGACGATGATGCCAGCGACCGCCGTCGTTGCGGCGACGCCGAGCACCTGGCGCGTGCCTGAAGCGAGCGCCTCGATGAGGCGACGCGGTGAGAGCGCGGTCTCCCGGCGGATGTACGACACGAGGATCGCCACGACGATCGACCAGAACACCGCCGTGATGGTGGTGAAGCCGAGCAGGAGGAACACGATGATCGCGAACAGGCTCGTGTACTGATACCAGTAGCGGGCGGTGAGCTCCCAGAAGCCGGGAGCGTCGAGCGCGATCTGCCGCGCGCCCATGCGCCGCGCGTCGATCTCGATCGTGAGGAGGATGCCGAGGTAATAGAGGATCGTCGGCATCATCGCCATGATCACGACGTCGAGGTACGAGATCTTGAGGATCTCGGCCATCAGGAATGCCGCCGGCCCGAGGACCGGCGGCGAGATGACCGCGCCGATGCCGCCTGCGGACAGGATCGCGCCGGACGAGTCGCGATCGTGACCGGCCTTCTTCAGCATCGGGTAGGCGATCGAGCCGAGCGTGACCGTCGTCGCGACGCCGGACCCCGACACCGTCCCGAGGAGAAATGACGCGATGGTGACGGTGCGCGCGGCGCCCGTCGGGCGCCGACCGGTGATCGCGAACGCGAGATCGACGTAGAACTTTCCCGCGCCGGTGTACTCGAGGATCGCGCCGTAGATCGTGAAGAGGATGATGAACGTGGCCGCGACCTGCAAAGGCGTGCCAAGCATGCCGTCGAGCCCGAGGTACTGGTTCGCGACGATGTCGTCGAGATCCTTCGGAGGCACGTGGAACGGGCCGGGCATGAAGTCGCCGAGGTACGCGTACAGCATCGCGATGATCCCGATGACCGGGAGGTGCCAGCCGGTCGTGCGCCGGCCCGCCTCTAGCACGAGCACGATCGCGATGACGCCGAACGCGAAATCGGCCGGCGTCGGGCTCGCCAGCCGGTAGATGACCTGATCGAAGTTCACGAAGATGTACGCGGTGATCGCGACCGCGCCGATGGAGAGGACCATGTCGAGGATCGTCACGTGCGACCGCCACCGGGCGAGCGGCGGATACCAGATGAACGTGAGCACGAGGATCGCTGTGAGGAAGATCATGGTGTAGATCTGCGGCGTCGTGATCGTCTGCCCCAGGATCCGGAAGCTCGGCACCAGGACGAAGCCGGTGAACGGGATCTCGGCTCCGGCGATGGCGTAGTAGAGCGCGAACAGCGTCGTGCTCACCCCGAGCACCGTCGCGATGCGCGCCCAGACGCCGTTCAGCGGCCGTGTCCGCGCCTCCTGCTCGTACTCCTCGATGAGCTCCTTTGTCTTGTCGTCAGCGAGGATCTGGTCGAGATCGGGGCGGACGACGACCTCGGCCGGGTCGCTCACCGGAGAGCCAGCGTGAGCGCGCGCCACCACTCGGCGAGTGGGGCCAGGCGCTCGACGCGCACCGTGACGACCGTCTCGCCGAAGCGCGGAAGGAGGTCGTAGGCCCACCGGGCGGTCGCGATCCGCTGCTGACCGAGCGGCGCGATCCGGATCACGAGCTCGGCGTGGTCGCTCGGTGGCGCATCCTCGACCCACAGGCCGTCGGCGCCTTCCACGATGTCGCCGTCCCAGCCGAAGTACTCGACCGATCGGATGTCGGGCGAACGCACGCGCAGCAGGTCGAGGGTGTAGTCGCGTCGCACGAACTCCTCGTACACGGGCACGCCGTAGATGGACTGCCGGTAGGAATAGGTGAGCGCGTCACCGGCATCGAGCGGCGCGACGACGAGCCGCCGACCGTCGGTCATCGTAAGAACGGGAACGGGGGCGGAAAGCGCCACCCCCGTCACGATCACGATCGCGCCGGTTAGAGCGAGACGCCACGCCCTATTGCTTCCAGACACCTTTCGACTTGTAGAAATCGATCGCGCCGGGATGAAAGGGAAGCGGCGACCCAACGGATGCCGTCGCGAGCGTGAGCTCCTTCGCGGCCGAGTGGATCGCCTCGAGGTCCGCCTTGTTGTCGAACATCGTCTGCAAGATCGCGCGCGCCAGAGCCGGGTCGAACTTCGCGTTCACCACAAGAAGGTTCTGGACGCCGGACACCGTGGTCTCCGGTACGTCCTTGTACGTCCCGGCAGGGATCTTCACCGGCACGTAGAACGGGCCGTACTTGTCGGACATCTTCTTGATCGCGTCGTTATCGGAGAGGAGCCTGATCTTCACAGAGTTCGAGAGGTCGAGGATCGCGGACGTCGGAAGACCTCCGCTGAAGAAGAAGGCGTCGAGCTTGCCGTCGCGCAGGCCGTTCGCCGAGTCCGCGGCGGCGAGACGCTCCCGCGAGATGTCCTTGCTCGGATCCATGCCGAAGGCCTCGAACACCCGGTTCGCGATGATCTCCGTGCCCGATCCGGCCGCGCCCACGGAGACGCGCTTGCCCTTCAGGTCGGAGACGCTGTTGATCCCCGATCCGTCTTTGACCACGATGTGCGTGTAGTTGCCGTACATGACCGCGAGCGCCTGGGCATCGACCTTCTCGGTGAACGGTGCGTTGCCCTTGATCGCGTCGAACGCGGTGTCGGCGAGCGTGAACGCCAGGTCGGCCTTGCCCTGCCCGATGAACTTCATGTTGTCCACCGACGCGGTGGTCTGCTGCGCGCTCGCGGCGACCTTGAGCTTCTTGCTGAGCACGTCCGCCAGACCCGCGCCGTAGACGATGTACACGCCCCCAGTGCCGCCGGTGACGATGTTGAGGGTCTTGCCCTCGAAGTTCGGCGTCGCCGACGCCACCTGCGTGCCGGATGGGGCGGCCGTCGCGGTCGGAGCCGTCGCGCGCGGTGCCGCGCACCCCCCGGCCACGAGAAGGATCGCCGCGAGCGGGGCGAACGAGCGGATCATGCGTCGCATCTTGACCACCTCCCGAACGCGCGAGAGTCTAGCCCTAGGTCGCCCGCGCGCGGCCAAGGCGCTGGGCGCGACGTTGCTCGGCGGCGCTCATTCGACGCCGCTCCTCGTCGGTCTCGGCGATGAGGGGCGGGAGTGGGACCCGTGCCCCTTTTTCGTCGATCGAAACGAAGACCAGGTAGGCCGAGGAGACGTGGGCGACCTTGCCGGTCAGCAGGTCCTCCGCTTCGACGCGCACTCCGACCTCCATGCTCGAGCGCCCGACGTGGTTCACGGAGGCTTTCGCGGTGACCAGGTGACCGACGTACACCGGCGCGACGAACGAGAGACCGTCGACGAAAGCGGTCACGACGCGGCTGCGAGCATGACGTGTCGCGGCCGCGCCGGCGCACGCGTCGATCAGCTTCATGATCTCTCCGCCGTGCACGTTCCCATACGGGTTCGCATCGGACGGAAGCATGGTGCGAGCCATGATCGTCTTCGAGCCCGACACCGATCTGCCCTCGGCCACGACTGGGAACAATACGCATACTTCTGGCATGTCCGTGCTCTCGCGCGAAGAGCTGCGCGCAGCGCTGACCGCGGAGCCGCCGCTGGTCGAGGGCGTGGAGATCGACGTGCAGCTGCAGACGAACGGCATCGACCTGAGGGTCGACCGGATCCAGCGCCTGCTGTCGCCTGGCCTGCTCGGAGCGACGGATGCGGTCCGCGAGCCGGCGGCCCGTGAAGACGTCAGCACGGACAAAGATGGCTGGTGGGATCTTCATCGGGGCGCCTATGTCATCACCTACCGGGAGAAGGTGAATCTCCCGCACGACCTGATGGCCCTCGCGCGCCCCAGATCCACGCTGCTGCGCTCCGGCGTCACGATCCACGCCGCGGTCTGGGACGCGGGCTACTCCGGGCGCGGCGAGGGGCTGCTGTCGGTGCTGAACGCCCGCGGTTACCGGCTCCAGCGCGGCGCGCGCGTTCTTCAGCTGGTCTTCTTCCGGCTCGCGACGCCCACCGCCGAGGGGTATCGCGGCCGCTATCAAGGTGAGAACCCGGCGTGACCACCATCCGGATCCAGGCGAACGGTCCGTACATCGTCGAGGGGCCGATCGCGATCGAGGACGCCGACGGCAACGTCATCATCGTCGACGAGGGCAGGGCGGTGAAGCTGTGCCGGTGCGGCCACTCCGGCACGAAGCCGTACTGCGATGGCACTCATCGTCGGGTCGACTTCGTCTCTCGGCCGACGTTCGAACCCGAGGTGCCCGTTCCCTTCCGCTCGCCCAAGGCGAGCGACGATTGAGCGGGGCTCGTCCGGGCCTGGTCTGGTCGCTCGGCGCCGTGGCCTTCGTCCTGGCGGCGCTCGCCGCGCTGCTCGTCGCGTTCGCTCTTCCGCTCGGATACGACTCGAAGGCGTACTGGCTCGCGGCCCAGCACCTCGTCAGCGGCGACCGCCTCTACGCGCTTCCGGACGCGACCCTCGGAACGCCCAATGAGTTCCACTACCTTCCGATCGTCGCGCTGCCATTCTTGGCGCTCCTGCCGTTCTCGATCGACCAGGCCGCCCAGGTGTTCCTGGTCGTCGAGATCGCCCTGGCCGCCGTGGTCGGCTATCTCCTCATCAAGCCGTTGCCGCGCACGGCCAAGCCGTGGGCCGCCGCGGCCTACACGTTCTTCCTGCCCATGGTCCTCGAGGTGACGCTCGGAAACGTCGATCTCATCTCGCTCGCGCTCGCTCTGATGGCATGGCACTGGCGTGCGCACCTGAACCGTTCCGCGTTCGCGCTCGCGGCGGCCGTCGGCCTCAAGTTCCTGCCCGCGATCCTCCTGCCCTTCTACATCGCGGCCGGCCGTGGGCGCATCGCCCTGCGCGCGTTCCTGATCGGCGTCGCCGCGCTCGTGGTCACGCTGCCGCTGCTCGCCAGACACACCCTCGATTACCTCCAGCTGCTGCCACGTTACGCCGATCCCGCCTGGGCCCGCATCCATCTCGAACGAGAGGAGCCGGCGTATCTCGCCGGCATCTTGTGGTCCGATCTGTTCCCGGTCGTTCTCGCTCTGACCGCCCTCGCGTGCGGCGTGGGCTGCGGCCGCATGGCGCTGCACGATCCCGCGCGCGAGACGGAGTGGCACCACATCGCGCTGGCGCTCGCACCGTATCTGACGCCGTTCGGGTTCTTCTGGACCACGTTCCTCATCACATCGCTGCCGCTCTTCGCCATCACGCTGCCCCGCGCGCTGGCGCTCCCAGCGATGCCGCGCGCCGTGGCGCTCGCCGGCCTCTTCGTCTCATGGCTGTTGATGCAGCTCGTGCAGGTCCACGATCTGTGGGTGCCCGTGTATCACGCGGCGGGCGTGGTGCTGCTGATCGGGATCGCGCTCGCCCTCCGCGGGAGGGAAACGGATCAGGCGCTCGGCAGGTCCACGCCGCGCTCGCGCGCGACGTCCAGCGCCTCGGGATAGCCCGCGTCCGCGTGGCGCATCACCCCGGTGCCCGGGTCCGTGGTGAGGACGCGGCGCAGCTTCTCTCTTCCGAGCTTCGAGCCGTCGGCGACGGCGACCATGCCGGCATGGATCGAAAGCCCGATGCCGACGCCACCGCCGTGATGCACCGAGACCCACGTCGCGCCGGCTGAGGTGTTCACGAGCGCGTTGAGGATCGGCCAGTCCGCGATCGCGTCGCTGCCGTCGCGCATGCCCTCGGTCTCGCGGAACGGTGACGCGACCGAACCGGAGTCGAGGTGGTCGCGCCCGATCACGATCGGCGCGCTGATCTCGCCGCGCTCCACCAGCTCGTCGATGCGCTCGCCGAACAGCGCGCGCTCGCCGTAGCCGAGCCAGCACACCCGCGCCGGGAGGCCCTGGAACGGAACGCGCTTCGCCGCGAGGCGGATCCAGCGTGTCAGGGTCTCATCTCCCGGAAAGAGATCCAGCACGAGCTGGTCGGTGCGATGGATGTCCGTGGCGTTCCCGGACAATGCGACCCAGCGGAATGGCCCGCGGCCCTCCGCGAACAGCGGCCGGATGTACGCCGGCACGAAGCCCGGATAAGCGAATGCGTCCGCGAAGCCGGCGGTCTGCGCCTCGCCCCGGAGGTTGTTGCCGTAGTCGAAGGCCACCGCACCTTTCTTCTGGAGCGCGACGATGGCCTCGCAGTGCCGGGCCATCGCCTCGCGCGACGCGCGGACGTACGCATCGGCGTCGCGGACGCGCAGCTGCTGAGCTCCGGCGATCGCCGGTACGTATCCATCGAGCGGGTCATGCGCGCTCGTCTGATCGGTGACGACATCGACCCGCACGCCGCGGCGCACCAGCTCCGGCAGTACGGCAGCGGCGTTCCCGATGAGGCCGATGCTCCGCGCCGCCGCAGCTCTTCGATGCCGCTCCACGGTCACGAGCGCGCTCTCGAGGTCGGGAGCGATCTCATCGAGGAATCCCTGGTCCAGGCGGCGCTGCGCACGAGCCGGGTCGACCTCGATGATCAGACCCACGCCCTCGTTCATCGTGATCGCGAGCGGCTGCGCCCCGCCCATGCCGCCGAGGCCGGCGGTCACCGTCAGCGTTCCCTTTAGCGATCCGCCGAAGTGCTTTCGCGCGACCGCCGCGAACGTCTCGTAGGTCCCCTGCAGGATCCCCTGGGTGCCGATGTAGATCCATGACCCCGCGGTCATCTGCCCGTACATCGTGAGACCCATCGCCTCGAGCTCCCGGAACTTCTCCCACGTGGCCCAGCGCGGCACGAGCAGCGAGTTCGCGATGAGCACACGCGGCGCCCATTCGTGTGTGCGGAACACCCCGACCGGCTTGCCCGACTGGACCAGGAGTGTCTCGTCGTTCTTGAGGCGTCGGAGCGTCTCCAGGATGCGGTCGAACGCCGGCCACGAGCGCGCGGCGCGTCCGGTGCCGCCGTAGACGATGAGCTCGTCGGGCTTCTCGGCGACGTCCGGATCGAGGTTGTTCTGGATCATCCGGTACGCGGCCTCCTGCGGCCAGGCGAGGCAGGACAGCTGTGGGCCGCGCGGAGATCTAACGATCCGAGGGCTCGGCGCCCGCCTGTCACGCGGCGCTTCCGTTTCGCTCCTCATGCGCTCATTGTCTCCCGAGGCCGTTCTCGTCCAGGAAACGCTGGATGGCCGCGTTCCACGCCGGCGCCGCTTCGCGGTGCGCCGCGTGATGCGCGCCGGGCAGCACGACGAAGCGCGCCCCGGGGATCCAGCTTGCCCACTCTCGCGCGCCCAGGGTCGCGGGCTCGTGCTCGCCGACGATGACCAGCGTCGGGACGGCGATCTTCGCGAGGTCGTCCTTGCGCGTTCGCTGATCCCAGTTGCGCAGCACCGCGATCGCGCGTGCGCGCTCGTCGGGGCTCCGGCCGAGGCCCGTGCCCGTCGCGGCCAGCATCTTTCCCCACGGCGAGGCGGCGAACACGGGATCGGTGGTCGGCGGGCCCTCCTTCTCGTCCGCGCTTGACCGCGGCTGTCGCACGATGGCTGCTCGACCCGAGCGCGCCGTCTCGATCTCCGCCTCGAGCCAGGCGCGTCCTTCCGCGTCGAGGTAGGGCACGGTGTGCCCGATGATCAGCGCGAGCGCCCTGCCGGGATGATCGACGGCGAACTGCGCGGTGACGACGCCGCCAAGGCTCGAGCCGCCCACGATCGCCTGCTCGATGCCGAGCGCGTCGAGGAACCCGGCCAGATCGTTCGCGAGATCGGCCGCGGTCCACTCTCCCGGCGGGCTCGAGGAGCGGCCGGTCCCGCGGCGGTCGTAGGTGAGGAAGCGGTAGCGCTGCGAGAACACCGGCGCCTGCCCGAACAGCCAGGGGGTGTGATCGTGCGCCTGGAGCACCATCGGCCTGCCCTCGCCGAGGTCCTCGTAGTAGAGCTCGACGGCTCCCGTCTTCAGTCGCGGCATCGGCGCATCATCCTAGAAGCGCGGGAGGGACGGGATGCCGCCGGAGCTGCAGATCGCGTTCGCGTTGATCTCGACCGCCACGGTCGTCGGCGGGTTCATCTTCGCCGCCTACCAGTTCGTCGCCTTCGTACGGCAGCGCCGCCAGGAGACCGCGCTCACCCTGATGAAGACGACGCAGCCGCCGGAGCTCTTCTCGCGGTCCGTGCGGAAGATCTTCGAGCTCGCCGACGACGCATCGCCGGAGGCGATCCACGCGCTCGGGCCCGAGCTCGAGCAGGCGCTCATCGAGACCTTCGTGAAGTTCGAGAACCTCGGGTATCTCGTGTATTCGCGCGCGATCCCGCTGCACATGGCCGACGATCTCATCGGCGGGATGGTGCGGCTCACCTGGCGGAAGTGCCGCGGTTACATCGGGCAGTTCCGTCAAGCCACGCCGACCGCCTTCGAGTGGTTCGAGTGGCTCTATGACCGCATGGAGCAATACCCGGCGGCGACCGATCCGACCGTCGGCGCGCACGTGTCGCGACGAGCGTGGAAGCCATAGCCCTGACACCCGCGGTCTCGCGGGCTCCGCTTGGCGTGTAGCCTGTCGGCCACGCCGCAGTAGGAGGGTCCGTGTCGAAGAAGAATTACGACGGCTATCGCTCGTATTCATACCTGAAGGCAGGCGACGACTACCAGGACATCCCGCTGGCGAAGGAGATCGGCCGCGTGCCGTCGGCCAGGGTCGAGCTCGGCGGCGCTGAGGAGACGCGGGCACGGCGGATCCTGGACCGCGAACAGATCGTGTCGATGCACGACCACACCTCCATCTTTCCCGAGGACATGGGCCGCGTGCTCGAGCAGCGCCGCCAAGGACGCGACGCGACCGGCTACGCCGGTCTCGCGGCATCCGACACCGACATCGTCTTCGAGAACTTCATGGATGGCACGGCCACGATCACATCGAACAAAGGCTGGAAGTGGGACGACATCCTGTTCGACCTTGGGATGCGCTTCTCAGACATCGACCATCAAGGCATGATCTACGTCGCGACGACCTATCTCGACCTGGAGCCGGCGAAGGCCGCGGGCCGCATCGCGTTCGTCCCATGGCTCGAGGCGGCAACCGCGATCGAGAACGAGATCGATCGCGTCGACGTGCTGTATGGCTTCGGCGTGCGAGGAATGGGGATCACCTACAGCGAGGCGAACCCGCTCGGCTCAGGCCTGCGCGAGAAGAACGATTCCGGGCTGTCCGATCTGGGCCGCGCCGTCGTGAAGCGGATGAACCGCCTTGGCATGACGATCGACATCGCGCACTGCGGTGACCGCACCGGCCTCGAGGTCATCGAGGCGAGCGACACGCCGATCACCATCACGCACGCCGGCGCGCGCACGCTCTGGGGCACCCGCCGCATGAAGAACGACGAGACGCTGAGGGCGATGGCGGCGAAGGGCGGCGTCATCGGCATCGAGGCCGCGCCGCACACCACGCTGACCCCGACGCATCCCAAGCACTCGCTCGAGTCGGTGATGGAGCA
>JBGPKU010000019.1:0-45154 GCA_041486085.1 Candidatus Limnocylindria bacterium
ATCGCCTTCATAATGCTCATCGACGGCGATTCGCTGTGGCGGCGGTTCCTCCTGCGGCTGCCAGCCGATCGCCGTCGCGAGGCGGAGCTCCTGCGGGAGAGCGCGGACCGTTCGTTCGGCGGCTTCATCCGCGGCTCGCTGATCCTCGGCACGATGTACGGCATCGCGACGCTCGCGTACCTCGTCGCGTTCGGCATCCCGTTCGCCGGCGTCCTCGCGATCGTGTCGGGCCTGACCGTGATCATCCCGTTCTTCGGACCGATCATCGCGATGATCCCGGTCCTCGGCGTCACCGCGGTCACCGCGGGCGACCGCCTCATATGGGTGCTCATCGCGACCGTCCTGCTGCAGCAGGTGGCGCTCAATGTGGTGAGCCCGCGCATCATGTCGAAGAGCATCGGGATCCACCCGATCTTCGTGTTCTTCTCGCTCCTCATCGGCGGAAAGATCGCCGGATTCTGGGGCCTCGTGCTGGCGATGCCCGTCGCCGGGATCCTGAACACGCTGATCGAGTACGCGTACGACGTCGTCGCGGGGCGAACGCCGAAGGAGAGCGACGACCTCATCGAGGCGAGCTGATGGCGACCCGCCATATCCTCGTGACGAACGACGACGGGATCGACGCCGACGCGCTGACACCACTCGCGGAGGCGCTCGGCGCCGTCGGCGACGTCGACATCATCGTTCCCGAGCGCAACTGGAGCGGTGCGTCGCACAGCATCACGCTGTTCCGTCCGGTGCGCGTGCACCCAACGAAGCTGCGCCATGGGCACGCCGCGTTCATGACCGACGGGTCGCCGACCGACTGCGTGCGCCTCGCCGCGCTCGGGTTCCTGCGTCACAAGCCCGACCTCGTCGTCAGTGGCATCAATCGAGGCGCGAATATGGGCGACGACATCACCTATTCCGGCACCGTCGCCGCGGCGATGGAGGGTCTTCTGTCGGGCATCCCGTCGATCGCGATCTCGATCGGCGCGTTCGGCGCGGACACCGACTACGCTCCAGCGGCGTCCTTTGCCGCGCTGCTCGCGCGCAACATCCTGGATCGCGGCTTCGCGCAGGACTCGCTGCTCAATGTGAATGTGCCGGCGCTCCCGCGCGAACGGATCGCCGGCGTCGAGGTCACGCGCCTGGGCAAGCGCACCTATCGCGATCAGCTCATCGAGCGCCTCGACCCCTATGGCAGCCCGTACTACTGGATCGGCGGTCCCGCGGTGAGCGAGGATGCCGAGCCGGGCACCGACGTGGCGGCAGTGCGCGCGGGGAAGATCAGCGTCACGCCGATCGCCCTCGACCTCACGAATCACAAGCTCATAGACGAGCTGGTGACGTGGGATTGGGGCTGGAGCGCGCCCCTCGAGGTGACCGCCGAGTAGTGCGTCGGCGGCGGCGCCGAACGAGACTAGCATCGCGAGCATGCAGGAGAGGGGACCGGGAGCGGCCGTGCAGCGGGCGGCCACGAGCGAGCGTCGCCCGCTGACGATCCTGTTCGCCGACGTCGTCGGGTCCACCGCGATCGCCGAGAAGCTCGATCCGGAGGACTGGAGCGTCCTCGTCGGCGAGGTGTTCGCGAGGCTCAACGCGGTCGCCGCGCGGTACGACGGCACGGTCGCCCGGCTGATGGGTGACGGCGTCCTGGTGTTCTTCGGCGCACCGGTCGCGCACGAGGACGACCCCGAGCGCGCGGTGCGCTGCGGCCTCGACATGGTCCGAGAGATCGACGCCCTCGGCGCCGACGCACGGGCGCGGCACGGCGTCGAGCTCCGCGTTCGCGCAGGCATCAACACCGGCCCGGTCGTCGTCGGGATGGTCGGGACCGACGTCGCGCGCGAATACACCGCGATGGGCGACGCGGTGAACATCGCGGCCCGGATGCAGGCCGCGGCACCGCCGGGCGGGGTCATGATCACCGCGGCGACGCACCGGTTCGTCGCGCCGCTCGTCGACGCGACCGACGCCGGCCCCCTCGAGCTGAAGGGCAAGGCCGAGCCAGTGCACGCGTATCAGGTGACGGGCCTGCGAGCCGGCGCCGTGAGCGCGCGCGGCCTGGGGTCCGAGGTGCACTCGGAGATGATCGGGCGCGACGCGCAGCTCGCGCGACTGCGCGACGCATTTGCCGTGGTGCGCGCGCGGCAGGGGCGGGTCGCGTCGATCCTCGGCGAGCCCGGCATCGGCAAGAGCCGCCTCCTCGCGGAGCTGCGAGCGCACGTGGCGGCGTCGGATCCGTCGGCGCACTGGATCGAGGCGCGCTGCCTGTCGTACGGGCGCACGCTCCCGTATCACCTCGTGCTCGATCTGGTCCGCTCGTGCATCGGCGTCGCCGCGACCGCCGACGAGCCCGAGGTCCGCGCTGCGCTCGAGCAGCGGACGAGGGCGCTGTTCGGCGAGGCCTGGGCCGATCCGTACGCGTACCTCGGCCACCTCCTCTCGATCCAGCTCGACCCCGAGGTCCGGGCGCGAGTCTCGGCGCTCGAGTTCGAGACCGTGAAGCGCTACGTCTCGTCGGTCATCGGCATGGTGCGCGCGCTGACGACCACCGGACCGGTGATCCTCGCGTGCGAGGATCTCCACTGGGCCGACGCATCTTCAGTCGACGTGCTCCAGCAGCTGCTGCGGCTGGCGAACGAGCTGCCGCTCTTCATCGTCGCGACATCGCGCCTCGACCGCGAGAGCGAGGGCTGGAGGCTCGTGTCGGCGGTGCGCGACATCTTCGGCGACGCGCTCATCGAGCTGCGCCTCGAACCGCTCTCGGGCGATGACACGCGCACGCTGGTCGCGAATCTCCTGAAGGTCGAATCGCTGCCGAAGGAGACTCGGGACCACATACTCGAGAAGTCCGAAGGCAACCCGTTCTTCGTCGAGGAGGTCATCCGGATGCTCATCGACCGTGGCGCGATCGTGCAGCAGGGCGACCGCTGGATCGCGACGGCGCGGGTTGGGGACGTCGAGATCCCGGACACCCTGCAAGGGCTGCTGCTCGCGCGCATCGATCGGCTCCCGCCTGAGAGCAAGCGGACCCTGCGGGTCGCCGCGGTGATCGGCCGCCAGTTCGGGGTGACGATGCTCGAGCGGCTGCTCGAGGCGAAGACCGGATGAGCACCCAGACCGAGCTCGGCACCCTGGAAGCGAGCGGACTGGTGCAGGTGGCCGCACTCGAGCCCGAGCTGGAATATCTCTTCCGGCACGCACTCGTGCAGGATGCGGCGTATAGCTCGCTGCTGAAACAGGACCGTCGTACCTTGCACCGTCTCGCCGCGGACACGCTCCTCGCGCTGTACCCAGATCGGCGCCGCGAGCTGGCCGCGGTGATCGCGCTCCATCTCGAACGGGCCGGCGACACGGCCGCTGCCGCTGAGCACCTCGTGGCCGCGGGCGAGCACGCCCTCGAGCGCTTCGCGGCCCGCGAGGCCCTGGCGTTCTTCGATCGGGCCGAGGCGAGTCTCGCGGACGATCGACGGGTCGACCTGCGTCTGCGCGCGGCGCTCGGCGGTGCGAAGGCGAGCTGGACCTTCGGCAGCATCGACGGGCCGACAACGCGGCTCGAAGCCGCGCTCGCGTCAGGGGCAGAGCGCGCGGACCAGAAGCTCGTCGGCAGCGCGTACTTCTGGATCGCGTTCCTGCGCCGCATGCGCGGCGAACGCCCGGACACGAGTCCCACGCTGAAGCACGCGGCCGAGCGGGCCGGCGAGATCGGCCGCGCGCTCGGCGATCCGCTCGCCGACGCGATCCCGAACGCGTTCCTCGGTGTGGGAATGATGGCCACCGGTCAGCTGCGGGAGGGCGCGCGCCTCCTTTCCGAGTCGCTCCCCACGATCGTGGAGCATGGCGACCCGATGTCTTCCGCCATCCTCAACGGACTGCTGTCGGTGACGTACTCGCGGCTGGGCGACTTCGCCGCGGCGGAGCGCTCGCTCGCCGATGCGGATCGGATCGCCCAGAGCGGAGATCCCATCGCCGCGCTCGACGCGAGGATCGCGCGGAGCTCGCTGCTCATCGAGCGCGGTGACATTGCCGCTGGTGAGTCGCTCGCAATGTCGTGCGCGGTGCAGTCCGAGGAGCTCGGTGCGCTCGCGTGCGGTGTCGCGGCGAACGTCATGTCCGGCATCGCCCATCTGGCCCGGGACGATGTACTTGGGGCCAAGGCGCCGCTCGAACGCGGCGACGAGCTCGCGCAGGTGGCGAGCATGGAGTCGTTCCGAACGGTCGCCCAGGGGTTGCTCGGCTCGGTGCGAACCCAGCTCGGCGACATCGCAGGCGGTGCCGCCGCGTGGTCGCTCGGCCTCGAGCGCGCCCATGCGATGAACGACACGAGCGGCGAGGCGACGACCCTTTGGCAGCGCGCGCGCACGCGAGCGCACGCGACGCCGCCCGACCTCGGCGCGGCGCTCGCGGACGTCGACGCGGCGATCACATTGATCGACGACATGGGGGCGCGCCCGTGGCTCGCCCGCTCGCTGCGCGACCGCGCGCACATCCTTCGCGCGCTCGGCCGGCCGGCCGACGCGGCCAAGGCGGAAGAGCGTTCGAACGCGATAGGGACGGAACTCGGCCTCAAGGACTTCGTCTCGCCGTAGCTCGGGATCGGTGACGCGCTCGCTATGTCAGGTCGACCTGCGCGAAGCGACCGTCGCTCCGTCGTTCCCCCAGCCGCCAGGGCACCGGATGCGCGAAGAACGGTCCCGCGAACGCGAACGAGTGGTACTCGCCATTCTCGCCGCATGAGTCGATCCCAGCCGCCGCGACATCGCGCACGAACCGCTCGTCAATCACTCGACCGAGCCAGGACGGATCGAGGGCCGCGGAATCGACGCAGGTCAGCACGGCGCGCCCGCCGATCGCGACGAACTCGCGCAGCAGCGCGTCCGGCGGCTCGCCCCACAGCGGCTCGAAGTGCTCGAGCCCAGCCGCGCGGGTGCGCTCCTCATACCAGGCCCGCACGTCGGTCAGGTGGATGTCGCCGAACACCAGCCCGCCGCAGCCCGCGCGTGCGAGATCCGCGAGCGCCTCGGTCAGGGCGACGTCGAACGCGGCCCAGGACGTCGGGACCGCAACGTGATCCACGCGCGCGGCCGCTGCCTGTCTTTTGATCTGTGCGATGGGCGTCGCGTGGAAGCGCACGCGCTCGGTGACCTCGTCGTGGATGGTCACGAGCCAGCGCACGTCGAGGCCTCGCCGGCGCGCTCGCGCCAGGGCCAGCGCGCTGTCCTTGCCACCGGACCACATGACCGCGTAGGCGCTCACTCGGTGACGCCGAACCGCTGTTCCGTCACACCATTCCGCACCATGCGCACGCACAGGCCGGCGGTGCAGCCGTCGGAGGCGCAGCTCGGCGTGCAGAGATGCGCTCGAGCGCAGTCCACACACAGCCTCGCACCGCGGCAGACGTCGCAGCGCGCGTAGCACGTGGGGTCGAGCGCCCGATCGCAGACCGAGCAGCGCGTCTCAGACGACACGGCTCACCCGCTCCCCGCTCGTTTCCGCCGCGGGCAGGACGAACGGGCGGCCTTCGTGCGCGATCACGTTGAGACCGGGACCGAACACCTCCCGCACGAGCGTCGCGGTGATGACGTCGCGAGGATCGCCGTCGCGCACGACAGCGCCATCGTCGAGCACCACGACGCGCGACGCGAGCGCCGACGCGAGGTTCAGGTCATGGAGCACGGCCACCACCGTGAGCGCCCGCTCCCGCGCGAGGCGCGCGACATGCTCGAGCGTCGCACGCTGATGAGCCGGGTCGAGATGCGCGGTCGGTTCGTCGAGCAGGAGCACGTCGGCCTCCTGAGCGAGCGCCATGGCGAGCACCGCCCGCTGCCGTTCGCCGCCGCTGATGCGATCGATGCGCCGGTCCGCCAGGTCGAGCGAGCCGAGCTCCTCCAGCGACCGCGTGACCGCGCGCACGTCCTGAGCGCCGAGCCTGCCCAGCGCCCCGAGTCGCGATGTCCGTCCGAGCGTGACGACTTCGCGGACCGTGAACGGGAAGAGCGTCTCGAACACCTGCGGCACGACCGCGACGCGGCGAGCGATCGCGGCGCGGTCCAGCGACAAGACGTCGTGTCCGTCGATGCTGACGCGACCGGATGACGGGCGCAGCAGTCCCGCGAGCACGCGCAGCAGGGTCGACTTGCCGGCGCCATTGGGACCGATCAGCGCGACGAGCTCGCCCGCTCCCGCGTCGAGATCGATGCCCCGCAGCACGTCGCGCGCGTGATAGCCGGCGCGCACAGCCCGTGCCCGGAGAGTGCTCACACGATCACCCGGCGCGAGCGCACCAGCAGCAAGAGGAAGAAGGGTGCGCCGATCAGGCCCGTGATGACGCCGACCGGCAGCTCAGCGGGAGCGAGCAGCATGCGCGCTCCGAGGTCCGCCAGCACGAGCGCGGTCGCACCCGCCGGGATGCTGGCGATGAGCAGGCGGCGGTGCCTCGCGCCCACGAGGAAGCGCAGCGCATGCGGGATCACCAGGCCGACGAATCCGATCAGGCCCGCGAGCGCCACCGCGGCGCCGGTGAGCAGAGCGGTGGTCGCCAGCACGAGGGCGGTGGTGCGATCGAGGTCGATCCCCAGAGCCGCGGCCGTCTCTTCGCCGAACGCGTAGGCATCGATGCGCGGCGCGAGCAGCACAGCGAAGACCACGCCGACGCCGACCACGACGGCCGCGACCGCGAGCTCGTTCCAGCTGATCACGGACACCCCTCCCTGCAGCCACCCGAGCACCGCGCGGAGCCGCAGCGCCAGCCGGTCGCTGGAGACCAGCACGAACGTGACGACCGCCCCTGTGAAGGAGGTGAGGACGACGCCCGCGAGGAGGACGGTGAGCACGGTGGTTCGGCCCCCCAGGCGCGCGAGCCGCCAGACGACGGTGATCGCGGCGATGGCGCCGGCGAACGCGGCGAGGGGGACGATCGCGCCGCTCGCGCCGAGCGCGACGGCGATGACCGCGCCCAGCGAGGCGCCGGCCGACGTCCCCGTCACGAAGGGATCGGCCAGAGGATTGCGAAGCAGCCCCTGGAGGAGCACGCCGGCGCCGGCGAGCGCTCCACCAACGAGCGCCGCGCCCAGCACACGCGGCACGCGGAGCTCGCGGATGATCACGCCACTGGTGCTGTCGCTCCCGAACAGCGCACCCAATACATCGCCTGGACCGATCGCGACCGCGCCGATGAAGATCCCCGCGGCCGCGCTGACCACCAGCGCGGCCGCGAGGAGCGCGAAGACCATGGCCGTCCGCACTAGCGGTAGAGCTCCGGATGGACGATCCGCGCGTAGGCATCGGCGGCCTCGCCGACGCGCGGGCCAGGGCGGTTGATGAGATTCGGAGCGATCGTGCCAAAGCGCTTGTTCTTCACCGCGCTGATCACGGACCAGCCGGCACGCGCCGCGACCTGTTCGGGCTTGGCCGAATAGTCGGCGGCCGCGAGCACGATCACCTCCGGATCGGCGCGCAGGATCTCCTCGGCGGAGAGCTGCGGATACGCGCTCGCGGCGCGCGCCGCGATGTTCACCCCACCGGCGACCTCGATGAGGTCGTGGATGTAGGACCCCGGTCCGACGGTGAAGATCTTCGTCGGATCGGACGCGTCGATCTCGTGATAGACGCGCGGCTTGGACGCCGCGGTCGCGGTCCTCGCTCTGACGGCATCGATCTGCGTCTGAACTTCTTTCGACATCTGCTCGCCATCGGCGCCCACGGCCTTGCCAAGAAGGATCGCGGTGCGGGCGACATCGCCGATCGACTGCGGATCGACGACGATGACGAGCAGGCCCGACGATGCGAGCTTCTCGATCGTGCCGTCCGAGAACTTCACGCTGAGCACCAGGTCGGGTCGGAGCGCGACGACCCTTTCGAAGTTGACCTTGATCCCGCCGACCTTCTCGATGGCCTTCGCAGCGGGGGGCTCATCCGAAAAATCGTCCGCCCCGACGACGCGCGGGCCGGCGCCGAGAGCGAAGAGAAACTCGGTGATCGACGGCCCGATCGAGACGATGCGGTCCGGACGCTTTGGCACCGTCACCGGACGGTTCTGGAAGTCGGTGAGGGTCGCGGGGAACGCAGCCGGGCTGGCGGTCGCGGCGGCGGTGGCGGTCGGCGACGCGAGGGTGGACGCGGCTGGACCGCAGGAGGCCAGGAGGAACGCGATGACGCAGAGAACGGACGCGAAACGACGCATCTGGCGCACCCCTTTCACGCGAAGGTGTGTTTGCCGCGAGCGGGGAGCCCAGGCGACCCGAGTTGGAGCTTTCGCTCTTCACGGTGGCGCGACCCTGCCGGAATGTCACCGGCTTCGCTGGACGCCCGCGTATTCAGTTGTGAGGCCGCGTGTTCATGGCTAAGCGGTGACGGCGTGCTCCGTGGTGTACCGCACCGCTTCGGTCAGGTTGCTCGCGAAGACGCGCTGCATGGTCATGACGTGCGCGCACAGGCCGGAGGTGTGGAAGTGATCGCACTCGCAGGTCCACTCATCGCCCTTCAAGCAAACGCGATGGCTGCCGTTATCGCCGCGGAATCGGACATCAAAACTGTCGAACGTGATCCGCTCGGGCTCTTCGGCGTAGCGCTTCGCCTTCTCGATCTTGGAGATGAGGCTCGAGTACATGAGCTCCTCCACCAATCCGTCTGTGCCGGCTGGCGCCGGTCAGGGCGATAGTAAGAGGGTCACGCCCGTTTCGAAACGCCTCTGGCCGTCCGTCGGAAATTGCCCGAAAACGCGGGACGCGGGGGTGTTTAGCCCGCGACCGCTACTGGGTGCGTGTGCGGCGCGTTCTCCGCGATGCGCGCGAGCCGCTCGCTCGGGATACGCGCGAAAGCGTCCGCGACCTCCGGGTCGAACTGCGTGCCACCGCACCGCGCGATCTCCGCGCAGGCTGCGTCGACGCTCATCGCGCGACGGTATGGCCGGTCACTGGTCATCGCGTCGAACGAGTCGGCGACCGCGAAGATCCGCGCCCCGACCGGAATGTCCTCGCCCGCGAGGCGGTCGGGGTAGCCCGCACCGTCCCAACGCTCATGGTGGTGGCGGACGATCTCCGACACATCCTCGAGGAACGGGATGCCCGCGACGATGCGCGCGCCGTACTCCGGATGCCTGCGCATGATCACCCACTCCGCGTCGGAGAGCGCAGTGGGTTTGCGAAGGATGTGGTCCGGCACGCCGATCTTGCCGATGTCATGCAGCAGGGCGCCGCGGCGCAGCATCGATGTCGACGTCGGGTCGACGCCGACCTCCTCGATGACGAGCTCCATGTACTGAAGGACGCGGTCACTGTGGCCACCGGTCTCGCTGTCCCGCACGTCCAGCGCGTTGGCGAGTGACTGCAGGGTGGCATCGTAGGTGCGCTCGCGTTCGCCCAGCGAGACTTCGAGCGCCTGGGCCTGCGCGACGATGCGCTTTGACGACCGCACATACACGCCGCGTAGCACGAGCCAGAGCAGCACGGCCGCGGCGAGGATGATCCCGGCGATCGTCGCCTGGATGCGCATGAGCGCCGCGTCGGTCGGATCCATGTCACGCCACACGACGACGCCGCCGACGGTCTGACCGTTCATTCGTACCGGGATCCAGGCCTCGAGCGCGCTCATACGGGCCATACCCGGCGGCAGGCTCTGCCCCGCCGTCATGCCGTCCATCTTGTGGGTGTCGTAGCTGCCGTATCCGATCGTCGAGCCCGGCACGGCCAGGCGCGGGTCGGCCACGATCGTCGTCCGCGCAGACGATCGCATGCCCGCGAGTGCCTGCGTCAGTCCGGGGAGCGACGCCGGGTCGATCTTGCGCCCGATCTCGCTGTCGTCGTACGAGAAGACGATCGTGCCGTCGCGGTCGTAGAACTGCGTCGCCACGACGTTGTAGATCGAGAAGTGGAACGTGACGTACTGCGTGAGCTGTTTCTCTTCGTCCTCGTTGAGGGTGCGCTGGAAGACGTCCCCCTTGAAGACCGTTCCGAAGTGGCTCGCGACCGCGTCCTGCGTGAAGCTCGACGTCTCGTCGGCCACGTAGCGCGAAACGAGGTACGCGGTGCCGGCGGACAGCGCGATCGCCGTCGCGGCCAGCACGGCGCCGAGCGCCAGCGAAAAGCGCGCGACGGGGCTCAATCCTTGTTCCCTCAGGTCGCCCATCTGAATGAGATGCTGGGTTCAGATCCGTGGTCGGGCCATAGCCCGAACGGGTGGCAGAGCCGCGGCGACGACGCGACCATTGGCCTCCGGGTATCAGGGCCGTGGCGGCTCGTAGGCACGCCACGCATCGAGGCCCCTGGCGGTCGACGGCCAGGCCAGCTCCTCGAGCGGCGGGGTCGCCGCCGGCGGAAAGAAACGCGCCTCGGACGCTTCGTCCGGCGCGACTTTGAGCTCGCCCGAGAGGATGTGCGCGCGATAGATCACCGCGAGGATCGGAAATCCTGGCCGCATCCATGTCGCGATGAGCCCGTCCAGGCCCACGACGAATCCCGTCTCCTCGAGGGTCTCGCGTACCGCCGCATCCTCCGCCGTCTCGTCGGACTCGACCAGACCGCCCGGCAGCGCCCAGTGCCCGTCCCGCGGCCCGTAGTTCAGGCGGACGAGCAGCACCTTGCCATCGTGCTCCACGATCGTGTTCGCGCCGATCTGCACGTGCATGAAGTCGGCGAAGCCACAGACCGGGCACGCCGGGCGGTCGCGGCCATCGATACGGGTCGGGACGAGGCGGGTGCCGTCTCGCGGACAGAACAGGAACGTCGAGTCGTGTCTCGTGACTCAGGCCTTCGAGAGTCGGTCTTTGAGATAGTCGATCGACTTCACCTCGGTGGGATCGGCGCCGTTCAGGAGCGCCAGGTAGAACGTCACGTAGTCGGTGAACAGCACCATCTGCAGCACCTCCGAGAGCATGCTCTGTCCACCGAAGCGCAGCGTCTTGTGCGCGATGCCCGCGCGGTCGAGCAGCTCGCCGGTCACATCCAAGCGGACCTTGTGACGCGGGTTGTCGCGGTCGCTTCGGAGGAGCAGGACCACGAGCGCGTCGCGCGCGATCGGCGGGTGCGGGAAGCCGACGACCGCATTGTGATTGAGCTCGCTCATGACGTCGAAGGCCGACCAGTTCTTGGCGTTCTCGTTCCATTGACCCTTGACGCGGCGCGCCATCACGCCCATCACGCCCGCGCCGTAGGCGAAGGGGATTCGGCCGTACAGCTCGATGGCCATCTTCTTGGCGTCGTTGGAGCGCGCGCCCTCGTGCACGCGCTCCTCGATCTTCGCGAGGTCGGAGAGCGCTGCTTCGATGTCGGCACCAAGATCGCGGACGAAGCCCATACGCACGAGCACGCCGAGCACCAGACCGAGCGAGTACCCGAGCGCGGCGCGGGGCTGCGCCTTGTACGTGAACGTCACGACGGGATAGCCCGCCGCGCGCGCGAGGTCGGCGAGCTTGCCGCCCGTCGTCAG
This sequence comes from Candidatus Limnocylindria bacterium, assembly GCA_041486085.1. Taxonomy (GTDB): domain Bacteria; phylum Chloroflexota; class Limnocylindria; order P2-11E; family P2-11E; genus CF-39. The sequence continues at coordinate 11,410 of JBGPKU010000019.1, forward strand.
CGCGAGCACCTTCGCGCCGCGCCTCTGCGCCTCGGCGAACGCTGAGAGCGACTCCTCGGTGTTGCCGGAGTACGAGGAGGCGATCACGAGCGAGTCGCGGCCGACGTACGCCGGCATTCCGTAGTCGCGGTGGATGAGCATCGGGATCCGGAGCTCGTCGGCCAGAAGCGAGGCGGCGAGATCTCCGCCGATCGCCGACCCGCCCATGCCGGCGAGGGTGATGTTGCGCACATCGGAGTACGCCGGGGGGAGCTGTGCCGCCTTCGCGATCGCCCAGGCGTCACGAAGCTGCTTGCCGAGGTCCTTGATGCGGTCGAGCATGTTGCCAGGATCGGCCGCGCGGATCCGCTCGACCGACTCGATCATCGACGTATCGAGGCTAGCCACCGAGCAGCATCCTCTCGCCGGTGTCGAGCATCGGCTTCACCTCGTCCGCGGAGCGGGTCTCGGTATAGACACGCACGAGCGGCTCGGTCCCCGACAGTCGGATCAGCAGCCACGAGCCGTCGTCGAGGAAGAACTTCACGCCGTCGTTGGTGTCGAGCGCGACGATCTTCGCCACCTTGTGGCCGGCGATCTCGCGCGGCTGGACCGCGCGCAGCCGCTCCATGATCTCGACCTTCTTCTGCGGATACGTCGCGGCCTCGAGGTGCAGGTCCCGCCTCAGGTAGAAGGACGGGCCGGCGAGCGCCATGAGCTCGGCGATGAGCTGCGATGGCTTCTTCTTCGTCTTCAGCATGAAGTCGAGGAAGAAGAGATCGGCGACGATGCCGTCGCGTTCGGGAAGGTGCATCGCGAAGCCGAAGCCGCCCGATTCCTCGCCGCCCATCATCGCGCCGGTCTCGACCATCTTCGGCGCGATGTACTTGAAGCCGACCGGAACTTCGTGCACCGGCACCCCGTACTTCTCACCGAGGCGATCGATCATCGAGGTCATGTTCACGGTCTTGACGACCGGCTTTCTCAGTCCACGCACCTCGATCAGGTACCACATGAGCAGCGCGTACAGCGTCAGGGTCGTGACGAAGGTGCCTCTCTCGTCGGCGAGTCCGGCTCGGTCCGCGTCTCCGTCGACGGCGAGGCCGACGTCGGCCCTCTCCTTCGGGATGCGCGCGAGGAACTCGTCGATGTTCGGCGGGATCGGCTCGGGGTTGACGCCGCCGAAGTACGGGTTGCGCTCGCTGTGCAGCTCGATGATCTGCGTCCGGCCGCCCCCGAGCAGCTTCGGGAAGTACCCGCTGGCGCTCCCGAACAACGGCTCCACCACGATCTTGTAGCCCGCTCCACGGAAGGCCTCGAGATCGAAGAGCTCGCCGACCCTCGCCAGGTAGTCGGGCTCGGGATCGAAGATCTCCACGAGACCCTTCGCCTTGGCATCGTCGAGCTTCATGCGTCGCACGTCCTTGGCGTGCGACTCGAGCGGATGGATGATCGCCTCGAGCTCCTTGATGACCGCTGGGGACGCCGCGGCGCCGGTCTCCTCCTTCACCTTGAAGCCGTTGTCGGTCCAGGGGTTGTGGCTGGCGGTGATGACGATGCCGGCCTTCGCCTTCTTGCGCATCGTGGCGTAGGAGAACGACTGCGTCGGCGACGCGGCGTTCGCGAGGAACGCGTGCACGCCGTGCGCGGCGACGACCTCGGCTGCCGCGTCCGCGAAATGCTCCGAGCGGAATCGGCGGTCGAACCCGATGACGATGCCGCGATCCCTGCCGCCGCTCTTGATGACCCACTCCGCGACGGCCTGCGCGCAGACGCGCACGGCGTCGAAGGTGTAGGTATCCGCGATGCCCGCGCGCCAGCCGTCGGTGCCGAATTGGATGTTCAGACCGGTGCCTCCTGAAGTACCTGTGTGCGCCAATAGTCGAGCAGATCGCGAAGCGACGTCGCGAGGTCGATCCGCGGTATCCATCCGGTCCGAGCGCAAAAGCGCGTCGGGTCCAGCGCGAGCGTCGGCGCGATCCCCGAGCGAACGCGCTCGGGGTCGAGTTCGGCGCGGATCGGGACGCGCGCGAGCGACAGAAGCGTACGCAGGATCTCGTCGATGCCCACCGCACGACCGGTGCCGACGTTGAACACCATCGTTCCGGGATCACGCAGCTCGGCGGCGAGCGCGTACGCCTGGGCCATGTCGCGGACGTCGATGAAGTCACGCCGCGCGTCGAGCGAGCCGTGTCGGACGGCCGCCGCGCCGCGGCCGGTCTCTGCTTCGGCGATCTGCTTCGCGAACGCGGACGCCGCGAGCGCTCTGTGCTGACGCGGGCCGATCTGGTTCGTCGGGCGAAGGATGACCACCGGGCGCCCGCCGCGATCGCCGAACTCCCGGGCGAGCGCCTCGGCGGCGAGCTTCGTGGCTGCGTACGCATTGGTCGGTCTGGCAGGCGCCTCCTCGGTCACCGGCGAGCCGGCCGGCGTGCCGTATACCTCACCGCTCGACGCGATGACGAGAGCGGTCGAGTCGCGCTCTTCGATCGCGGCGAGGACCGCCGCGGTGCCGAGGACGTTCACCCGCGTGGCGCCGACAGGATCGTGCGCCGCGAGCGTCGGGACGGCCTGACCTGCGAGATGAAGGACGACATCGGGCGCCGACGCGCGCACGGCGGCACGGACGTCGTCCACTGACGTGACGTCGCCGCGATGCATGCGGACGTCGGTGATCACCGCGGCGAGATTGGCGAACGGCGGATCTTCGTGCGCGAGTCCATGGACCTCGGCGCCGCCAGCGAGGAAGCGCTCGGCGAGATGGCTGCCGGCGAAGCCGGTGATGCCGGTGATGAGGACGCGTGAGCGCACGCTCGAAGGTTATCCGGCCGGGACCGGGACGGGTGCGAACGGCAATCGCATCGTGAAGGTGCTGCCCTCTCCCTCGACGCTCGCGACGTCAATGGCGCCACCGTGTTGCTCGACGACCTGCCGGACGATGGCCAGGCCGACACCGCTGCCGCTGATCCGACCGACCACGTTGGCGCCGCGCGTGAAACGCCCGAAGATGCGCTGGCGATCGGCCTCGGGGATGCCGACGCCCTCGTCGGTCACCGAGACGACGGCCATCCGTCCGGTCGGTCCGTCCTCCGTCCCGACACGAACGCGCACGCGGCCGTCCTGGCGGTTGTACTTGATGGCGTTGCCAACGAGGTTCGCGATGGCGCGCTCGAGTCGGGTCGCGTCCCATTCGCCGATCACCGGCGCCTCGGCGTCGACGTGGACCTCCTGACCATGCGCGAGCGAGCCGGCGTCGGTCGCGACCGACCGCGTGAGTGCCACGAGATCAAAGCGCGTGCGTTTGAGCTCGAGCGAGGGATCGGCCTGCCGCCGCACGAGCTCGAGGAGCTCTTCGATGAACGCGGTCATGCGCGCGACCGAGCCCAGGATGCGCGTGAGCGCTCGGCTCGGCTCGGCGTCGCCCGATGTCTGACGTTCGCGCCGCTGCAGCATTTGGGTGGACGCGCTGATGACCGTCAGCGGTGTCTTCAGCTCGTGCGCGACGGCGGATAGGAAGTCGTCGCGCGTGCGGACCGACTGCTGCACCTCGTAGAAGAGTCGCGCATTCTCGATCGAGAGCGCGATCCGTCGGGCGAGCTGCTTCGCGAAGTCGACATCGTCGGCCGTATACCGCCGGCCGGAGTCGGCGGTGATGAATGTGATGGCCCCGATGACGCGGTCGCCGATCGGGAGCGGGAGCGCGATGAACGAGCGCGGGCGAAGCGCCTGCAAGAGCCTGAGCTCGTCGGGATGCCGCGCGACGCGCGTGAGGAGCTCGTCGTCGACGTCGGTCATCAACACCGGGTCGCGCGTCGCGATCGCACGCGGGATCGGGCCTTTTGGATCGTTGGTTTGGCTCGGCGGGAACCGCGCGCGAAGCTCCTGCGCCATCGCCTCGTGCGCGGGATCGGCGGTGGCGACCGCCGCCCGCGCGATCACGCCACCTTCGAGGATGTCGACGACGCACCAGTCGGCGAAGTCCGGGATGCCCACGCGCGCGGCGCGCCGCAGCGTGTCGCTGTAGTCGAGCGACGCCGTCAGCGATTCGCCCGACACGGCCAGGAGCCGCAGCTCGTCCTCGCGTTTCGCGACGGCGCCCTGCATCGCACGCATCGCCGCGGACAGCTGCTCGACCTCGACCCCACCGGTCGGGCCGGGGATGATCGGTCGATCACCCCGCGCGATCGCGGATGCGACGAGGGAGAGGTCGCGCAACGGGCGTGAGAGCCGGTTGGCGATGAACGTCGCGATCAGCGCGGCCACCAGGAGCGTGCCCAGCACCGCGATCGTGTCCGAGAGAAGGCGGCCGGTGAGCTCGGCGTCGAAACCCGCGACCGGCCGCGTCACCGCGAGTGCCCAGCCGGCGCGCACGATCGGCACGAGCGCGCCGAACTGCGGCTCCCCCACGAACGGGGTCGCCACGTTGTCGATCGGGACGATCTGCCCATGCAGCGACGCGAATACGCCTGGCGCGGCCGACACGTCGATCTCCGAAGAGGCCGGCTCTCGGCGGCCCGAGTCGTAGAGCACGTGGCCGCGCTCGTCGATGAGCACCAGCCGTGCGTCGCTCGGATAGTCCGGCTTCAGGACCTGGATGACCTTCTCCGGATAGAACGCCAGGATGAGGAAGCCGCGCGGCGTTCCGCTGGGCGAGGTGATCGGTCGGCCAAAGGCGACCGTGATGTCGCCGCTCTGCAGGCCGGTGATCGACCCGCTCCAGACCTTCGGCGCACCGGCTTTGAGCGGAGGCAGGTATGGCCGGCTCGATAGGTCGACGCCGACGCCTTCGCCGCTCGCGGAAGCGAGGACCTTGCCATTCGTGTCGGTGATGAAGTACGCGCGAAGCTCCGGATACAGCGCCGTCAGGGTCTTGAGGTAGCTGCCGTAGGTGGCCTGGTCGTACGGACCTGCCGAGGAACCGAGCAGCCCGGCCGTCGCGAACGTCGTGCTCTCGAGGTCGCGCAAGAAGCCCTCGACGATGGACGCGCTGTTGCGGGCGGCGAACGTCGCCGCGCTCGTCTCGACTGCGCGGCGATCGCGGAGCGCGTCGCTGTACGACATGGCAATGACGATGAGCATCGGGATGGCGAGGGCGAGGACCAGGAGGGTGAGCCGGGCCGACAGGCTCGCAGGCCGGCCCCACCACTGCGTCACCGGGTCAGTATCCTCGACCCGTGCCGGACGGTCCGAGCGAGCGGCGCCGCGTGCTCGTCGTGGACGATGAGCCGCAGGTGCGTGCGACGGTGAGCGAAGCACTGGCGCTCGAGGGCTACGCCGTGAGCGAGGCGAGCAACGGCGCCGAGGCATTGGCGCTCCTCGCGACCGTGCGGCCCGAGGCGATCGTGCTCGACCTTTGGATGCCGATCATGGATGGCTGGGCTTTCCGCCGCGCGCAGCTCGCGTCCCATCCACAGATCCCGGTCATCGTCGTGTCCGCACTCGACCTGTCGAGCGAGCGGCTCGAGGAGCTCCGCGCGGATGCGCTCATCGGCAAGCCGTTCGACCTCGACATGCTCTACGCGGCCGTGCAGGACGTGCTCGCAAGGCGCAGCTAGGGGACCGGACGCGCGACCAGCAGGCCCGCTTCCCTGGTGACCGGTAGCGCGAAGTCGAACCGGTCGAGATCCAGGGCGAGCTCGGCGTCGCGGCGCGGAAACCACGCTGGCCATCCCTCTGGCGCGACGTCGGCGAGCAGGGGGACGACGGGCATCGACGGATGCTCTCCACGCAGCAGTCCCGCGAGGTAGGTCGCGCACAGGAGATCCTCGTCCGAGTCGTCGCCCTCGCTCGGCCCCATCGCCACGATCGTGACCTCCGCGGCGACGCTCGCGAGGTATCGCGCCGTCGCACCGGCGACGACGAAGCTACCGAGAGCGATGTCCTTGGCCGCGGAGGCGGCGACCACGCCCTGCGTGCCCGAGCTCGTTCGCTGCACGACGCGACGACCGCCCAGATCCAGATGCTCGATGACCGACGGCGAGTTCCCGACGTCGAACCCGGCGATCGGCTTCCCGCCGATCTCACCCGTGAGAAAGAGGCTCGGGTCGGATCGCTTCAGGGCGAGCGCCTGCTCGTGATCGGCGACGAGCACGATCTCCCGCGCGCCGGCCGCGACGCAGAACGCCGCGGTCGTGAAAGCGCGAAACACGTCGACGATCACGGCATGACCGGTGGCACCTCGCGCGCCGGCGACGCCGCGCGCGATGCGAACATTCACTGCACGCGAGTGATCGCGCCCGTGACGACCTCATACGCGAATGTCGCGATCGCGGGTCCGCCGCGGAAGTACGTGACACGGACCTGGAGCGTTCCGGTGAACGTGACGGTCGACGCGCCCGCCTGCCAATCTCGGCCCCAATCGGCCCGGAGCGCGGTGCCGCCACCCCGTTCGACCGCCGCGAAGACCGCCTCGATATCGACCGGCATCGCCAGGGGCTGCTGCCGCGGCGTGACGGTGTTCACGAACGCGCCACTCCGGCCGCCGGTGTCGTAGGTCACGGATACCACCCGCAGATCGTTGGGCAGATCGGGACGGACGTACGCATAGGTCAGACTCGCGGGCTTCTCAGCGCCGAAGCTCACAACATTCGGCGCGGACGACGATCTCCATTGCGCGCTGATTCCCGACAGCGCGACCGTGCCGGCCAGAAGGACCTCAGCTCGCAGCCTGGCGGTCGGGCTACGAAACTCGGGCGCATCGGAGTTTCCGGTGCGGGCATCAAGAAGGATGTCGATCGCCGGCGTAGAAATGCCCTGCGGCACCGCGTAGCTGACGCGATACGTCGGATACGGCAGCGACTCATCCTGCGAGACCACGATGCGTGTGAGCCACGTGCGTGCGGTGCGATAGGAGCGCCCGCCCTGATCTTCGGCCAGCTGCAGCGCCTTGCTCGCCGGAATGCCGATCGCGCGGAGCGGCTGCATCAACTGGTAGGAGAGCCCGTCTTCGTCGTCGAGCTTGACCTCCATCGCGTTCTGGTCGCCATCGGGGAAGCCGACGCGAAGGGTCGCGGTCACGCTCTTCGAGCGGAAGTAGAAGTTGTACTTCTGTGCCTTTGCCAGGCCATGCGACTCCGCCGAGTAAAGGATGACGCCGGCGAGGAGCGGCGCACCGGCCTCGACTCGCTCGGCCGCGGCGCGCGCCTGGGCCATCGCGTCCTCGAAGGAGAGCTCCGTGCTCCGCGCTTCGGCCACGCCGAAGAATGCCGCGCACACGAGCGCGAACGCCGCGAGACCGCGGCCGAGTGCGCCGAGCGCGCGTGGCGACAGCGACAGCCGCGAGAACGGATCGGTCGCGGCGCGCACACCCTCACCAAGGAGGTTGAAGACGAAGACCGCGGCCGCGACGACGACGCCCGGAACGAATGCCACGTATTGATTGCTGAACGCGTAGGCCTGAGCTCCGGCCAGCATCTGGCCCCACTCGGGTGCGCGGTCCCGCACCGGCAGGATCGGACGGTTCGCATCGTCGACGAGGAAGACGAAGCCGGACAGGAACACGCCGAGGAAGCCAAGCTCGGCAAGCAGCAGAAGTGTGCCGCCGGCTTCGAGTGCGATCAGACCGAAGAGCTGCGGCGCCAGGCCGCGCATCACGTGACGCGCGAGGATGCCGCGGGTGCGGCCGCCGATCGCGGTCGCCGCTTCGACATACGGCGCGCGGCGGATGCGCGCGACCTCCGCCCGAACGAATTGCGCTCCCTCCGCCCACCCGACCAGGCCAAGGGCGACCACGAATCCGACGATCGCCTCATCGCGCAGGAGGATCGCGATGAGCAGCGCGAGCAGGAGCTGCGGGACGCCGGCCACGGCGTTCGCGACGAGCGTGAGCAGCTCATCGATCGGACCACGCCGCCACCCGGACAGGAGCCCGACACCGACCGCCAGCGTCGTGCGGATGATCAGTGCGAGAAGGACGACGGTGAACGTCAGGCGCGCGCCCCAGAGGATCCTCGAGAGCTGATCGCGCCCGAGCGGATCTGTGCCGAGGGGGTAGTAGGCGTCGGGCGGCGTGGGCGGCACCTTGAACACGCCGCCCGGGAAGAAGAGGACGATGCGCTGAGCCTGCGGGTCGCTCTGCGTCATCTGCGAGCCGAACAGGGCGACGACGGCAAGCGCGAGCACGCCGAGAAGACCCACCAGCAGCGCGACGTTGCGCGTAAATCGCCCGAGGTCGGACCGTGTCATCGCGCGCTCGCGCTCAGCGCCTTGCCTGCGAGACCGACTGTCGCGCCGAGCAGCGCGAGCGCGACGGCGAATACGAGCGCGATCGCCGAAGCGAAGGCCACGTTCCCGTTGGCGACCGCGAGGATGAAGCCATACCCGGCGCCGTTCCAGGTGAAGACGTACTCCACGATCGCGAGCGAGGAGAGGCTCGTCTTCGCGCCGAGCGCGATGCCGGCCAGCAGGGCCGGCGCCGCGTTGCGCGCGACGTGGCGCGTCGCGATCGGCATCGGACCGAGGCCCTTAGCGTGGGCCGTGGTCACATGCGGTGCATGCCTCGCTTCGTCCAACGCCGTCCCGGTTGTGCGGAAGATGTAGGCGGCGGGACGAAGGCCGAGCGCGACGGCCGGCAGGATCAGATGCGCATCGAGACCGAAGCCTCCGGACACCGGCGCGATGAGCTTCTGCGTCCGCAAATAGACGATGACCACGACGAGCTGAAGCAGCATCGCCCAGAAGAAGGACGGAAGGCTCGTGCCCACCGTGCCCAACGCCCATGCGAGTGCGCGAACGGCGCGCCGGCTCGAGAAGGCGTATACGACGCCCGAGCTGAGGCCGATGGCGACGGCGATGGCGAGCGCCGCGCCGACGAGGATCCCGCTGCGGCTCACGGCCGTCCACACCGCTTCGCTCAGCGAGAGGTCGCGGAACGGTGCGCGGCCCGCGAGGAGCAGCCCGAGCGTGAGATCGCCGAGCTTCACCGACGACAGCGCGGCGTCGGTGATCCACACCACCAGGAGCGCGGTGAGGAGCAGCGAGATGAGGCCACGCAGGACGGGCGAGCGGAGCACTACAGGACCGTGGCGGTGAACGGATGGCGCCCGCTCTGGAAGCGCTCGAGCGAGAGGTCCGCGATGTCGAGCGTGCGCGCGCGACCGTCGAGCATCTCCTCGACGATCAGCCGCCCGGTCGCGGGCGCATGCATGAAGCCGTGGCCACTGAAGCCCGCGGCGATGTAGAGGCCCTCGACGCCGGGCACCGCGCCGACGATCGGATGGTCGTCGGGCGTCATCTCGTAGTAGCAGGACCAGCTCGAGCGGATCTCCACGCCGGCGAAGGCCGGATGGCGCCAGGCGGCGCGTGCGCGCGTCCACGGCGCGAGCGCGGATGGCACCACGAGCGGCGCGTACGGGCCGGGGAACGATTTCGGCGCGCTCGCAGGACCTTTCTCCACCAATCCGTCAACGGTGAGGTTCGGCATTGCGAAGCGAACTTGATTGGCTTTTGGACGGAAGTGGAATCCGCTCTCGACCTCGATGACCATCGGTGACCTCCGGAGCTGCGGGATCGGCTGCGACTCCATGATCGAGCGGGCGTACGGCCATATCGGCACGGCGACCGCCGCGGTGCCCGCAAGGGGCGCGGTCCAGCAGCCGGTCGCGAGCAGGACGCGGTCCGCGGAGATCTCACCCTCGTCCGTCCGTACACCGGTGACTCTGTCGCCGTTCCGCACCAGCTCCCGAACGTTGACGCCCTCGCGGATCCGCACGCCCCCCAGCTGCGCGAACGCCGCGAACCCGGCGAGTGCGTCCAGAGGATCGCCGTACCCGTCCTCCGCGCCGAAACGACCGCCGATGACGTCATCGACGCGCATGCCGGGGACGAGGTCGGCAACGGTGGCGCGGTCGACCATCTCCACGTTCACGCCGACGCTCTCGTACAGCGGCATCGGCTGGCGCAGCTCCTCGAGGCCCTCCTCAGTGTTCGCGAGGAAGAGATACCCGCGCTGATGGAAGTCGTGGCGCGCGCCGGTCAGGTCGTCGTAGCTGCGCCAGAACGCTGTCGACAGCTTCGACATGCGCACGTCGAGCTCGTCGACGAACTGGTGCCGGATGCCACCGAGTCCGCCCTTGCTCGTCCCGCTCCCGAGCTGACCCCGCTCGAGCAGGATCACGTCGTGCTCGTGCCGCTCGGCGAGGAAGTACGCCGTCGCGGCGCCGACCACGCCCCCACCGACGATGATCGTGGTCACTCCCTAATCGACCTCGTCGAAGCGATACCGTCCCTCGTGCTCGGTGATGCGGCCGAAGCGCGGGACGTCGTGGGTGAAGCCCACGATCCACTTGTCCTCGACCGCACGCGGCAGGATGACTCTCTTCGCCGCGAGGGTGTCGAGCGGAAAGAGATCCTGTGATGGGATCCAGGCAAGCGGCAGGTGGTGCCGGTCCGGCATGAAGTCGGACGCGAAGAAGAGCGTCTCCTTTCCGTCGGACACGCGGACCGTTTGGGTGCCGCGGGTGTGGCCCTGGATTCGATCGAGTCGGATGCCCGGCAGGATCTCGACCGCCTCGTCGATGAGCTCCAGCTTGCCCGTCGCCTCCAGCGGCGCGAAGTCGTCGGCGACGTACGACCCGCGGGTGCGCTCGTTGGGGCTCAGCGCGTCGAGCCACTCCAGGCGCTGGAAGACATACGACGCGCGCGGGAACGTCGGCACGAGACGATCGCCTTCGCGATACGTGTTGCCGCCGGCGTGATCGAAATGCAGATGGGTGTTGATGACGAGCGTGACGTCCTCTGGCCGCACGCCGCGTGCCCCGAGCTCGCCAAGCAGTTGCGGAGGCTCGTCCACGCCGAAGTTGCGCTTCTGCTTGTCGTTGAGCTTGGGCCCGGCGCCTGTCTCGACCAGCACGACGTGTCCCGCGCCGTCGCGGATGAGCAGGCAGTTCATGTCCAATTCGACCCTGTTCAGCTGGTCGGCGGGCTTGACCCTCTCCCACAGGACCTTTGGAACGACCCCGAACATCGCGCCGCCGTCGAGCCTGAGGATGCCGTCGCTGAAGATCTCGACCTGAAAACGTCCGATGCGCACGAGCGTCAGTATGGAGAGAAGTGGGGATCAAGTGAGCGAACGAGTCGACAGGGTGCGCACGCAATTCGGTCCCGCGGCTGAGGCCTATCTCGCGAGCGCGGTGCATGCGCAGGGCGAGGATCTCATGCGACTGCTGGAGCTCCTCGCGCCACAGGCGACCGACACCGTCCTCGACCTCGGCTGCGGCGTGGGTCACACGCTGCGGCGGGTCGCGCCCAGGGTCCGTCTGGCGGTCGGTGCGGATGCGACGGCGGGGATGCTCGAGGGCGCGCGCTCGCTCATGTCGACCGAGGGCATCGGGAACGTCGCCCTGATCGTCACGGCCGCCGAGTCGCTCCCCTTCCTCGACGCGTGGTTCGACGGCGTGACCTGCCGTCTCGCCGCACACCACTTCACCGACGTCTCGCGCGCGTTCGGCGAGGTCGCGCGCGTGCTGCGGCCAGGCGGCAGATTCATCCTCTCGGACAACTACGCCCCGGACGACGGCGACCTCGATCGCTTCATCAATGCCCTCGAGGTGACGCGCGATCCATCGCACGTGCGCGAGAACACCGTCGCCGAGTGGCGCGCGCTGCTGGAGCGTGCCGGCTTCCGTGTGACCGCGGAGGAGCGGTCCACCACGGTGCTCGAGACCGAACCGTGGCTGGCACGATCGCGCACGCCCGAGCCCGAGGCGCGACGGGTGCGAGAGATGCTGCGCGATTCACCCGATGCCGCACGGCGCGCGTTCGCGATCCGCGACGACGGCTTCTCGCTCCTCAAGGTCGTCCTTCGCGCGGAGCGATGAGTGTCGCGGCTCTCTCGACGGTGACCGACGTGCCGACGGCCACCGCCGCGCAGATGGCCAAGGCGGATCGCATCGCGTCGACCGACCTCCGCATACCTCTCGAAGCGCTCATGGAGAACGCGGCGCATCAAGTCGCTGTCGCGACGCGCGCGTTCGCCGGGGACATGGCCGGGAAGAGTGTGGTCGCGCTCGCCGGCACGGGGAACAACGGCGGTGACGCACTGGCGGCGCTCCGTCACCTGCGCGGCTGGGGCGCGATGGTCGAGGCGATCGTCGCAGCGCCGCGCGAGCGGTTGCGGCCGCTCGCCGGACTCCAGCACGACATCCTCACGCGGATCGGCGTCCGCTGCGTCGATGCGAGTGCGACGGCCGAGGACATGCTGGCGGAGGCGCTCTCGCGCGCCGACGTCATCCTCGACGGGCTTCTGGGCTACAGCGGCAAGGGTCCGCCGCGCGGGATGGTCGCGGCGCTGATCGGGCTGGCCAACGGCTCGCTCAGGCCGATCGTCGCCGTCGATCTTCCGTCCGGACTTGATCCCGACCACGGCGTCGCACTCGGCGTCGCGATCCGCGCGAGCGTGACGGTGACGCTGGCCCTGCCCAAGCCCGGGCTCGTCGCCGAGGCCGCGCGTCCCTTCGTCGGGGAGCTGCTGCTCGCGGACATCGGGATACCAGCGGCGGCGTTCGCGCATCTCACGGACGAGACGAGTGTCGTGTTCGCGCAGAGCGATCTGGTCCGCATCGCGCTGCCCGCTCGCGGATAATCCTGTGATGCCACTGCAGGGCAAGCGTCTGGCGTTCATCGGCGGCGGCACAATGGCCGAAGCGATGATCCGCGGGGTCTTCGAGAAGCATCTCCTCCCGCCATCGCACGTCCTGGTGACCGGTCCGCGCCGCGAGCGCCGAGCGGACCTCGCGAAGCGGTTCGGAGTGAAGGCACTCTCATCGAACCTCGCTGCTGCCGAGGCAGCGCATGTCGTCGTCCTTTCCGTGAAGCCGCAGGTGCTGTCCACCGTCATGCGCGAGCTGCGCGGGAAGCTGCGCGAAGAACAGCTCGTGATCTCGATCGTGGCCGGCGCGCCGCTCGCGGTCCTGCGCAGCGGCCTCGACCACGAGGCGATCGTTCGCGCGATGCCGAATACCCCGGCGCAGATCGGCATGGGCGTGACAGCCTGGACCGCCACCGAGTCAGTCGACCGAGAGCAGCGTGAGCGTGCCAGGGCGATCCTCGGTGCGCTCGGTGAGGAGCTCGAGGTCGAGGAGGAAGGCCAGGTCGACATGGCGACGGCCCTGTCCGGCACGGGCCCGACGTACGTGTTCCTGCTCATGGAGGCGCTGGTCGACGCCGGCGTGCACCTCGGCTTCTCACGCCGCGTCGCGGAGGAGCTCGTCCTCCGCACGGTCGAGGGGTCGGCGGCCTTCGCGCGACAGAGCGACCGCCATCTGGCGGAGCTGCGGAACATGGTGACGTCACCCGGCGGCACGAGCGCCGCGGCGATCTATGAGCTCGAGAAGGGCACCATGCGAACGGTCCTGAGCCGCGCGGTGTACGCCGCCTACCGGCGCACGCGCGAGCTCGGTGCGGAAGCGGAAGCGCGTTCGCGGAAGGAGAAGGAGTGAAGCAGCTGATCGTCCTGGCCGCGGCGCTCGGTGTCGGTTTTTTCCTGTTGTCCTATGACCAGCGGACCGACGATACGGGGGTGGAGGTGGCCCTGCTCGTCGCGACTTCGATGGCCTTCACGGTCGCGGCGCCGCGCATCCCGATCGCGATCGCGCTCGCGATCGGATTGCCCATCGCCGGATACTCCCTGTGGCACGGGAACGGTGCCGCACTCGCCGCGCTGGGGTTCTCCGGGATCGGTGCGGCTATCGGCTACGCGATGCGAAGGGTGTCGTTCACCCCAGCCCGGTGAGCGCTCCCGGATCGGCGATCTGCGTGACCTCGACACGCTCGCCGGCCTGTGTGATGCCAGCGTAGGCGTCGACCGCGGCCTTCCATTCGGTGCCGCCCTTGGCCAGCGCCTCGAACGTCTTCGCCGGCGAGACGCGCGGCCACATCAGCACCGTGTGCGCGTGCGGCGCGCCAGCGGCCAGGAAGCGTTCGAGGTCGGTGAGCGTCGACAGGATGACAGCGGCGCCGATCGCGGTTCGCTCCGGCGCCAATTTCACCTGACGCGGTGACCACGCGGTGAGCCAGTTCGGTGTGACGCCAGCGTGCCCGACGACCGCGAGCAGCGGTGTGGGCCCGAACTCCCAGAGCCACGCGGCCGTCTCGGCGAGGGTCTCCGGGTCGGCGAGCGGACGCCAATCCGCGTCAGCCGGTGGGAGCACCACGACATAGCGGTCGAATGCGACCTGGCTTACCTGCATGTCGAACACAGGAGTACACCCGCGCCATGGCATCGCGGATTCCCCGTTCGGTGTCGCCGACCCAGTACTTCCGTACCGGCGCGCGGCCCCGGGACCAGGGACGACGTCGAAGGGGTTACGGCCTACGCAACCAAGTCGCGGCGCGCCCGCGCGCGGGGGGTCCCCGTCGCGACCAGCGACGGGTACCGCGCGTTGAGAAGGTTTCGGTGGCGTGGGCGCGTTCGCGGCTTGCGGGACGCGCGCTCAGCGAGCGTTCAGCCGCTGCGCCGGAGGCGCGGGTCAAGGGCGTCACGGAGCGCGTCGCCCAGGAAGTTGAAGGCGAACACCGCGGTGAAGATCGCGACGCCCGGGCCAACGCTCATCCACCACTTCAGGTTCGGCAGATAGCGCTGCGAGTAGTTGATGTCCTGACCCCATGACGGGTACGGCGGCTGCGGCCCGAGGCCGAGGAACGACAGCGCCGCCTCGGCCAGGATCGCGAACGCCGTCGACAGCGTGGCCTGCACGATCAGCGCGTTCATCACGTTCGGGAAGATGTGACGCATCACGATGCGCAGCGGCGAGGCGCCGATGGTCCGCGCCGCGACGATGAAGTCACGTGCGCGCACCGCGAGCACTTGGCCGCGGGTCAGCCGCGCGTATGCCGGAATGGCCACGATCCCGATCGCGATCATCGCGTTCTGGATCTGCGGCCCGAGCGCGGACGTGATCGCGATCGCGAGGATCAGCGCGGGGAACGCGAGCAGCGCGTCGATGCCGCGCATGAAGAAGAGGTCGAACTTACCACCGAGGTATCCGGCAGCGAGGCCCACGGAGGTCCCGACCAGCAGTCCGATCGAGACGGAGATCAGCCCGACGGACAGACTGACTCGCGAGCCCCACATCACGCGCGAGAGGACGTCGCGACCGAGGTCGTCGGTGCCGAGCCAGTGAGCCGTGCCCGGAGGCAGGAGCGAGTTCGCGACGTCGACCTTGATCGGGTCGTAGGGCGCGATGAACGGCGCGAACGCGGCGACGAACAGCCAGGCGAACACGATCGCGCCGCCGACGATCATGCGCGGGTTTCGCCGAAGAAAGTAGATCGCCGAAGCGAGGCGGTCATCGCTGACACGTCGGATCGCGATCGGGACGGTCGTGCCGGCCATCAGGCGGCCGCCGTTTCGTACGAGATCCGCGGATCGATCCAGGCGTACAGCACGTCGACCAGGAGCGTGCTGAGCATGAACGACAAGGCGGAGACGAGCACGACGCCCTGCACGACCGGGTAGTCGTGCGAAGGGATCGCCTGCACCGCAAGCCGGCCGACCCCCGGCCAGGAGAAGATCGTCTCGGTGATCACCGCACCCTCGATGATCGCGCCGATCTGAATACCGACCAGCGTGACGACCGGAATGAGGGCGTTCTTCAGCGCGTGACGCGTGATGACGGTTCCCTCACGCAGCCCCTTGGCACGCGCGGTGCGCATGTAGTCGAGGCCGAAGACCTCGAGGAGGCTCGAGCGCACCTGACGCAGGTTGAGCGCCAGGCTCGCGGTCGCCAGCGTCACCGCGGGAAGTACGAGGCGGCGCAGGTTCTCCCAGGCGTCGGTCGTGAGCGGGACATAGCCACCCGGCGGAAAGAGCCGGCCGGGGATCACGTACGAAAAAAGCAGGATCAGCACGACGCCCAGGAAGAAGCTCGGGAACGACACACCCATCAGTGTCACGCCGGTCGAGAGCAGGTCGACGACGGAATTGCGCTTGACGGCCGAGACGATCCCGATGGCGAGGGCGAATGTCACCGAGATGAGGAGCGCGGCGAGACCCAGCTCGGCCGTCGCGGGGAGACGCTCGATGATCGCCTCGCTCACGCGCTGGTGGTTCTGGAAAGAGCGTCCCAGGTCACCCTGCACGGCGTGCGTGAGCCAAGCGACGTACTGCACCGGCAGCGGTTGGTCGAGGCCAAGCTCGTGCCGTATTGCCTCGAGCATGACCGGGTCGCGCTCCTCGCCCGCGAACACGAGCACCGGGTCGACGGGCGAGAGACGCGCGAGCGCGAAGACGCCGATGGTGACAAGCAGGGCCACGGGGAGCATGAGCACGAGGCGACGAAGGATGTATCGGATCACTTCGTCGCCTCGGCTCTCATTCGCTCAGTGGGTCACTTCGCCAGCTGGGCGGTCTCGAAACGCGGGATTCGGTCGGCGTAGGACTGGATGCCGGTGACGGCCTTCACCGTCAGGATCGGGGACACGCCGAACTGGAACCAGACGCGGGACGGGTCGTCAACCACGAAGATCTGCTGCGCCTGCTGCAGCAGCTTCGTCCGCGTCGCCGGGTCGGACTCGACACGCTGCTGGTTCATGAGCTCGTCGACCTTGGCGTTCGAGTACGACGAGTCGTTGTTCGTCTTCCCGGTGACCACGAAGTCGTAGCTGTTGCCGTCCGGGTCGAGCCGGCCGCTCCAACCGATGAGCGTCATGCCCAGGTGCTTGTGGGACTGCTGCAGCGTGACGATGTCGTTGAACAGCTGCGTCTTGATGTTCGCCTTGATGTCCGCCTTCGCGAGCTCCGACTGGATGAGCTGCGCGAGCTGCAGGATCGCCGCGTCACCCGACGAGACGAGGAGCTCGAACTCGAGCGGCTTCCCGACCTCGGCGATGAGCTTCTTGGCGCCCTCCGGGTCGGCCTTCGGGAACGGCTTGAAGTTCGCGTCGAACGCGAAGTGCGATGGCGCGATCGGGCCCCATCCGACGATCCCGACGCCCTGTGTCGGGCCCTTGTCGAGGATCTCCTGGCGATCGATCGCCATCGCGACGGCCTTCACGTACTTCTTCTCGTTGAAGATGTAGCCCGCCGCCTCGTTCGGGATCATGCTGCTCCACGCGAAGGAGCCGGCCTCGATGTAGGTGAGGGTCGGGTCGGCCTTCACCGCCGGGACGTCCTTGCCCGCGACGTTGTTCAGCACCTGCGCCTGTCCGGTGCGGAGGTTCGTGAGCCGGACGTCGCCGTCGAGGATCGGCTTCACGATGATCTTGTCGAGGTACGGAAGCTTGTTGCCGGCCGCGTCCTTGCCCCACCAATCCGCGTTCTTCTCGAGGGTGTAGTGATCGTTCTTCACAGCCTCGGTGAGGACGAACGGACCTGTGCCCGCCTTGAACGGCTTGAGGGTGAAGTCGGCGCCCATGGCGTCGACGACCTTCTGGCTCACCATCATGCCGGCGCGGTCGACAAGCGCCGCGAGGAGGGGCGCGAATGGCGCCTTCAGGTTGAACTTCGCGGTGTTCGCGTCGACGACGTCGACGCCTGCCACCGCGCTCAGGTCACCCGTGCGCGACGACCCCTTGGTGTTGATGTAGCGCTCGATGTTCCACTTCACCGACGCGGCGTCGAACGCCGTGCCGTCGTGGTACTTCACGCCCTGGCGGAGATTGAAGGTGATCGTCTTGCCGTCGCTCGAGGTCGTCCACTTCTCGGCGAGCCACGGGATGATGTTCCCCTTCACATCGACGCGCACGAGCGAGTCGTACATCGCGTAGTGGATGTTCCGGTCGACGAAGAGTCCGGACAGCATGGGATCCAGGTTGCTGACGTCGTTCTCGAGGGCGAAGGTGATCGTGCCGCCGTAGTTCGCTTTGGGCGCGGCACTCGCGGTGGCGGTCCCTCCGGTCGACGGTGATGGGGCGCTCGTTGACGGGGCGCACGCCCCGGCGATGACCGCGACCGCCGCGAAGACGGCCAGCAAAGACAGACGGAATGGACGCATTTCAGCCCCTCCCGACCCCTTTAGGTCTCGTGGAGCATACGTCCGGCCGTTAGCTGGAGTTCACACCGGCAGGGCACACCTCACAGGACAAAAAGAGCCTACGAAGGCCGGTCGACGCGGCTCTCGTGGACCTCGTCCACGTGGCGCTCCTCGACGCGCTCGCCGCCCGTACGGGCGAGAGTGGGAAGGAGCGGGCCGCGCGGGCGCTCCTGCACCTCGGTCCGCTCGGTCCGCGAGGCGACCGGCGAGGTCGGCAGCGGAGCCGCCGCTGCGGGCGCGGTCGCGACGACGACGTGCGATGGCGCCAGAAGGCCCCCCAGCCAGCCGCCGAAGATCGCGGCCAGGAAGCCGAGGATCGCCCCGAAGGACAGCGCGTTGCCGATGGAGTCGACGTTCAGCCCACTCGCGCCAGGGACGGTGTCGGTCAGCCTGCCGATCCCGGAACCGGCGAAAACGCCCCGATCGGCGAGCCCGGCGAGCAGCAGGATCACCAGCAGCACGAACAGCGAAAAGAACGCCGTCACCATCCCGTGCCAGCTCGTGCGATACCCCGCCATGCGCCCAGCGACGTAGCCGCCGACCATATAGGAGAGCAGCAGACCGAGCACCACCGGCACCGCGTACGCGAGCTGGTTCCCGGCGTTCGGTGTGCCGGCGACCGCGAGCAGGCCGGCCACGAACGGGGTGAGGATCACGGCCATCCCGACGCTTGCGACCCAGCCACCGATGACCGCGCCCCAGGACGTGGCCGCCGGACGAGCGACGATCTTTGTTTCAGCCATCAGTCCACTCCCTTACCGACCGAACGGTCCTGCGGCGTGTCATGCAAGACGTGCGCCGAGGGTTTGGGAGGGGAAACGGCTAGGCGAGCGCTGCCTTTGCGCCAGCCCCGCGGGCCAATAGGGGCGCGAGATCCAGCCGCTCCCACGGCAGGTCGAGGTCCGGCCGCCCGAAGTGTCCGTACGACGCGGTCTGCCGGTAGATCGGCCGGCGCAGCTTGAACCTGTCGATGATCGCCCCCGGGCGGAAGTCGAAGTGCTCGTCGATCAGCGCGCGGATGCGCTCGTCGCTCACCTGCCCCGTGCCGAAGGTCTCGACGTTGAGCGAGATCGGACGCGCTCCGCCGATGACGTAGGCGATCTGCACCTGGAAGCGATCCGCCAGACCGGCGGCCACGACGTTCTTCGCGACGTAGCGCGCCGCGTACGCCGCCGAGCGATCGACCTTGGTCGGGTCCTTGCCGCTGAACGCGCCGCCGCCATGCGGCGCATATCCACCGTAGGTATCCACGATGATCTTGCGACCGGTGAGGCCGGCGTCACCCATCGGACCACCGATGCTGAACACTCCGGTCCCGTTGACGATGTACCTGGTGTCCCTGTCCAGCCACTTCTCGGCTATCGCGGCCTTGACCACGATCTCCTTGATATCGGCCTCGATGCGATCGTGCGCGACGTCGGGATCGTGCTGCGCCGCCACCACGACGGTGTGGACGCGTTTCGGAATGCCCCGCGAGTACTCGACCGTGACCTGCGTCTTCCCGTCCGGGCGCAGGTACGGAATGGTCCCCCGGCGGCGTGCCTCGGCGAGCTCGCGGGCGAGCCCGTGCGCCAGGGTGATCGGAAGCGGCATGAGCTCAGGGGTCTCCTTGTTCGCGAAGCCGAACATCATCCCCTGATCGCCCGCTCCGAGCTCGTGCGGATCCGTACCGGCGCGCGCCTCCAGCGAATTGTCGACGCCCATCGCGATCTCGCGCGACTGCTCCTTGATCGCGGTGAGGATGCCGCAGCTGTGATAGTCGAAGCCGTACTCCGCATCGATGTAGCCGATGTCCTTGACCACGCTTCGCGTGAGCGTCGGGACATCGACCCACGCGCTGGTCGTGATCTCGCCGCACACGATGATCGTGCCGGTCGTCGTGGCGGTCTCGCAGGCAACGCGCGAATTGGGATCCTGGCGGAGGCACTCGTCGAGCACCGCATCGGAGATCTGATCGCAGAGCTTGTCCGGGTGACCTTCGGTCACCGATTCGCTGGTGAAGAGCGCGTGGTCGGTCGACATGAAGGAGCTCGCCATGATCAAGTCCCCGCCTTCCATGAGTTGGAGTACACGCGTTGCTCCTCGGTCATGCTATCGATGCGCGTGCCCATCGCTTCGAGCTTGCGGCGCGCGATGTCCTGATCGAGCTCGCGCGGCACCGGATAGACCTGCGGCGCGAGCTTGCCGGCATTCTTGAGCAGGTATTCGATGGACAGGACCTGGTTCGCGAAGGACATGTCCATCACCGCGGCCGGGTTCGCCTCCGCGGCGACGTGGTTCACCAGGCGGCCTTCGCCGAGCACGTAGATGTTGCGGTCGGCGAGGCGGTATTCCTCGACGAACCGGCGGATCTCGCGCTTTCGCGTCGCCATCTTCTCGAGCGCACCGAGCTCGATCTCGTCGTTGAAGTGACCGGCGTTCGCGAGGATCGCGCCGTCCTTCATCACCTCGAAGTGCGCGCGAGAGAGGACGTTGACGTTGCCCGTCGCGGTGATGAACAGGTCACCGGTGCGGGCCGCCTGGCTGATCGGCATGACCTGGTAGCCGTCCATCGCCGCCTCGAGGCCACGGAGCGCGTCGACCTCGGTGATGACGACGATCGCGCCCATCCCACGGAAGCGCGACGCGATGCCGCGCCCGACCCAGCCGTACCCGACCACGACGACGGTCTTGCCAGCAAGGAGGATGTTCGTCGCGCGGAGGATGCCGTCGACCGCGGATTGTCCCGTGCCGTACTGGTTGTCGAACATGTGCTTGGTCTGCGCCTCGTTCACTGCGACGATCGGATAGGCGAGCACGCCCTCGGTGGCCATTGCCCGCAGACGGATGACGCCGGTGGTGGTCTCTTCCGTCCCGCCCTTCACACCGGGGAGCAGGTCCCGCCGGTCGGTGTGCAGGAGCGTCACGACGTCGGCGCCGTCGTCCATCGTGATCTGTGGCTTCGTCTCCAGGATCGCGTTGATGTGCCGGAAGTAGGTGTCGCGATCCTCCCCCTTCCGCGCGAACACGCTCACGCCTTCGTTGACGACGAGGGCGGCCGCGGCATCGTCCTGTGTCGACAGCGGGTTGGACGCGCAGAGCGCCACGGACGCGCCGCCGTCGCGGAGAGCGAGCGCGAGGTTCGCGGTCTCGGTCGTCACGTGCAGGCAGGCGGCGATACGGAGGCCGTCGAACGGCCGCTCCTTCGCGATCCGCGCGCGGATGGACCGGAGCACCGGCATCTCGCGCGCGGCCCATTCGACTCGGCGCCCGCCGGCTTCCGCGAGCGAAAGATCGGCGACATCGTGCTTCGGTGTGGTGGCGATGGTCATCGCATCCTCCCAAGTAGTCGGTCCCAGGTCGATCGACGCACCGCGGGACCTTCGACGAACGGCGCGTGCGTCCAGTAGCCGAGACGCTTGTACACGGCGATCGCGGGCGAGTTGTCCTGACGGACGTTCAGGACGACGTCGACATGCTGCTCGAGAGCGGCCGTCGTGACCGCCGAGGTCACCGACGTGGCCATGCCGCGGCCGCGATACGCGACGCGTGTCAGCACGTTGCCGACCGCCGCCAGTCTGGAGCGCTTCGAGCGAACGTGCGTGCCCGCGGCGGACACGAGCGTGGTGCCCGAATAGATCCCGAAGTAGATCTCCCGCTCCATGCGGTCCAACGTGAAATAGCTCCGCGACGCGTGACCGTACAGATCGACGACGTCCTCGAGCTCTTCGGGACCGAGCCGTGTGACGGTGTGCGTGACGCGCGGTTGGAACGTCGGGGCGTCGACCGCCATCCGGTGCATCCGGTCGAGCCGCTCGAATCGATACGCCGCATCCACCGCGACGCGGCCGGCCGGTGGCGTCGAGATCACCAGACGCGGCTCGCGAACTCCCTCACGGAAGATCGCGGCCAACGCCTCGGTCTCGCCGGTCGCGAAGCACGGACGGAACGCGAGCGCCTCGACGACGAGAGCGGCCGCGACGATCGTGTCGCCGCGCGAAGCGGTCCACCAGCGCGCGCGCTCGATCTCGGCCGCGTCGAGGTCCGCCAATGCGTAGGCCGCGAGAAGGCGGTCCCGCGCGAAGAAGGCGCGCACCTGCGCGGGCGATGTCTGGTCGTGGACGCCTATCTCGGGGAGCAGCGGGGCCGCGGTCATCGGTCCTCCTTACGTGTGAAAGGACCAAGCGGGCCTCCGCCGGTCGCTAACTCAAGGATCTGGTGCGGTATTTGTACGCAACGGCTGTAAAGACCCGGTTGAGATGCTAATAGGAGATCAGTGTAACGACGTCGTAGCCGCCCAGCTTGTCCCGGCCGTGCAGGGCCGTGAGCTCGATGAGGAAGGCGCAGGCCACGATCTGGCCCTTCAGCTGCTTGACCAGCTCGATGGTCCCCGCGACCGTTCCGCCCGTCGCCAGGAGATCGTCGACGATCAGGACCTTCGCACCGGGCTTCATCGCGTCCTTGTGCATCTCGAGCGTCGCGGAGCCGTACTCGAGGTCGTATTCGACCGAGACCACGTCGGCGGGAAGCTTGCCGAGCTTGCGCACCGGCACGAAACCCACGCCACGCTTGTAGGCGATCGGGGCGCCGAAGATGAATCCACGCGACTCCATGCCGACGACGACGTCGACGTCGCGCTTGCCGATCTTGTCGTCGAGCCCGTCGACGGCGAGCCGGAACGAGTCGCGGTCCTTCAGCAGTGTGGTGATGTCCTTGAAGAGGATCCCGGGCTTCGGGAAATCGGGGACGTCGCGGATGCGGGCGGCGAGGTCCTTCGCGGTCGTTGCCATACGCGCAGATTACTTGGTCGCGATGCCCCTCTGCCATGACGCGAGCGCGGGCTTGGCGATCCCGTCCCCGGTCCGGAGCGCGACGCTGTCGAACGGGTCGCTCTGACGTCCGAGCTCGTACGGGAACGACCAGAGCGCGACCTGTGGTCTCGCTCGCACGGTGAGCGCGAAGAATCGTTCCACGAACGCGGCCTGGGTCGCGGGAGAAGCCTCATAGGCGAACGGCACGCTCGCGACGGCCGCCGAGGGCCAGCCGATCTCCGTATAGGCGACCGGCGCCCGCGCCCGCGAGGCTGCGTCGGCGTAGTAGTCGTCGGGGATGTCGGCCGGCCGCGCGTGTTGAAGGAAGGGGTAGGTGGTGAAGCCGACCAGATCGAGACGGCCCGCGAACCGCTGGAGGAGATCCCACTGCGGCGGGTCATCGCGGCCGGTCCAGCGGATGGCGTGCCCCTTCATGAGCTCGAGCTGGAAGATGGTGAAGACCTTCGTCGAGGGCGAGACCCTCTTCACCGCGTCGTAGGCCTCGGCGTATGCCTTCACGAAGCCGTCGAACGCGGCGCGATCGGAGACGAAGAGACGATTGGACTCGACGCCGAGCGCCAGGTACTCGGGCTTGTGGTCGCGCGCCACCGCGGTGACCGCCTCGAGAAAGCGATCGCGCTGGCTCGAAGTCCAGTCGACCGTGCTCTTCACGCCGCCCTCCGCGTCGCGCGCGACGCCGAGCGCGATGACGAGCGGGCCAAATCGGAACTTCGCGGCCGCGGCGATGGTCGAAGGGATCACGAGGGGAACCTTCCCGTCGAGATCGCCCTGATCCGACCAGTTCGTGTACACACCAGCCGCACCGCCCGTCGTCGTGAATGAGGAGTAGAGCGCCTCGAAATCCGCGGCGGTCGCCCGCTGCACGTGTGGAGCGATCAGGCCCGCGACGCCGTAGCGGGTCGCGGCCGGCGCGCTCGTAGGCGTGGGCACCGCACCCGTGCAAGCCGCGGCGAAGAGTAGCGAGACGACGAGAACGCGCATCCCACGAGCCTAGGTCGCGTGCGGGGTGATGTGGGCGCTGTCGAAGAGGCGCTCGACCCGACCCGCCTGTCCGTCGCTCTCGATCACGGTGACGCTCGTGTTGCCACCTGGCGAGCGGTCGAGGTTCGGAAGGATCCCCAGGAAGTGCGAGACGACGATCCGCGTCACCCCGCCGTGGCCGATCACGAGAACGGTGCCGCCGTCGTTCTCGCGGTGTATGCGACGCATCGCGCGAAGCGCCCGTTCGAGCACCTGCTCGAGCGTCTCGCCGCCGGGCCACGCCACGAAGCCTTCGTCCGACCACTCGGGGAGCCCGCGGATCTCGTCGAATGTCGCTCCAGTGCGCTCCCCCACGTCGATCTCGATGAGGTCAGACACCACGTCGACCGGCATCTTGCGGCGACGCGCGATGACGAGCGCCGTGTCGAGCGATCGTGAAAGCGGCGTCGCGACGATCCGATCGAATGCGGTGTCCTGCAGCGCAGCGGCGACCTCGGTCGCCTGGACGCGGCCGCGATCGGTGAGCGGACTGTCGGTGCGGCCGGAGAAGCGGTGCGCGCGGTTCGCCTCGCTCTCGCCGTGGCGGACGAAGTAGAACGTCGTCACACGCCGAGCAGGGTGCCGACATCTGACCATCCACCGACGCGCGTGATCCGATCGTGCGCGACGTCCCGGTTCCAGGGGTGGTCGAAGAGCAGCACCCGCAAGCCGGCCTCGGCGAGCGTTCGCGAGATCACGATGTCGTCCTCGCAGAACACGTCGAGCCCGAGCTCGAGCGCCAGGCGGGTCTTGTATTCCGCCGAGCCCTGAGGGTCGTAGCGGCCGCGGGGATGGTCCGGACGGAAGTCGCCGTGAGGCTTCAGGTGGACGGCCTTTGCGTAGTCGAGGATCCGCTTCTCACGCAGCCACGTCTCCGTGATCATGCGCCTCCGCTCGGCGCGCGCTGTGATGAAGAAGATCTCGGCGCCCTTTTGCACGAGACGCTCCAGGACGATGGGGCATTCCTCGTAGATGTCGAGCTCGCTGAAGAACGTGCCGTTGTACAGCTTCATACGGAAACGATCCCGCTCCTCGGCCGACACGTGATGATCCATCTCCCGCAGCAGGTGCCAGCCGATCTCCTTTTCATCCGGGAGCTCGACCTTGTATTCCTGGGCGAACCGCTTCAGATACGGCACCGCGCAGACCGCGATCACATCGTCCAGGTCGACGCCGATCCTCATTTGTCGCACTCGCTTCGGCCCGCCTTCGGCGGCCTGCAGCTCGTCGCCTCGCTCCGCTCGCTGACGGACTCGCTCGTCGGGGCGGAGCCCCTCCTCGCTCGCTTCTCAACCCTCATCTTTATCTCTTGGCCACCGCTTCCACGGAGATGAGGAACCCGCGCGGTAGGGCCGCGACGATCGGCGCCGATCGCGCGGGCGCGGGATCGCCGACGAAACGCCCGTAGATCTCGTTCACCACGGGGAAGTGGTCCGCGTTCGTGAGCCAGAGCGTGACCTTCACGACATCGCTCCACGAGCAACCCGCCGCGTCCAGGATGGCGGTGACGTTCTTGAGGGCCTGCTCCGCCTGGGCCGCGATGCCCTCCGCGGTCTTGCCGGTCAGCGGATCGATGCCCGCCTGTCCGGACACGAAGACGTAATCGCCGGCGTCGACGCCCTGCGAGTACGGGCCGAGGGCCTTTGGCGCGAGGTCGGTCGTCACGGCCCGCTGCCTCATGCGACGAGGTCGAGCATCCGGGTGAGCGCATCGCGCCAGTCACCGCGCATGTCGAGCACCGACAGCCTGACCTGGCGCGTGCCGGCCTGGATCTTCGGGAACGCGCGCACCAGGGCGACGCGCCGCTCGGGCGTGAGATCGGTCCCCAGCACGAGGCGCAGCTCAGGTCCGCGCGCGCGGACCTCCGTGGCGCCAGCGGCGACCGCGCGCAGCTTCACCTCGACACCATAGAGGAGGTTGCGCACCGGCTCCGGCGGCGGTCCGTAGCGATCACGCAGCTCGTCGCGCAAAGCCGACAGTTCCTCCAACGATCGAAGCTCGGCGATACGCCGGTACAGCTCGAGCTTGCGCTGGCGGCTTGGGACGTAGTCGTCGGGGATCGCGGTCGAGAGCGCGAGGTCGATGACCACGTCCGGCAGCGTCGTCTGCCGCGGCGCGCCGCGCTGCTCGTTCACGGCCTCCTCGAGCATCTGCGTGTAGAGCTCGAAGCCGACCGCCGCCACGTGACCATGCTGCTCCGCCCCCAGGATGTTGCCGGCGCCCCGGATCTCGAGGTCGTGCATCGCGATCTTGAAGCCGGCGCCGAGCTCGGACGCCTCGAACACCGCCTGAAGCCGCTTGCGCGCGTCCTCGGTGAGGTGCTCCTCCTTTGTGTGCAGCAGGTACGCGTACGCCTTGGCCGCGCTCCGCCCCACGCGTCCGCGCAGCTGGTAGAGCTGGGCCAGACCAAGCTGACCCGAGCGGTTGATGACGATCGTGTTCACGTTCGGGATGTCGAGACCGCTCTCGATGATCGTCGTGCAGACGAGCACGTCGTGCTCGGCGTCCGCGAACTCGACCATCACACGCTCGAGCTTCCGTTCGTCCATCTGGCCGTGCGCGACGACGAACCGGGCCTTGGGCACAAGCGCGCGCAGCCGGTGCGTCTCCTGCTCGATGCCCTGGACCCGGTTGTGGACGTAGTAGACCTGTCCCCCGCGATCGAGCTCGCGCAGGATCGCCTCGCGGAGCACGTCATCGGTGCGCTCCACGACGTGCGTCTCGATGGGCTGGCGCGATTCGGGCGGCGTCTCGATGACGCTGATGTCGCGCACCCCCGACAGCGCCATGTGCATCGTGCGCGGGATCGGGGTCGCGGTCATCGAGAGCACATGTACCTCGGTGCGCAGCTGCTTCATCCGCTCCTTGTGCTTCACGCCGAAGCGATGCTCCTCGTCGATCACCAGCAGGCCGAGGTCGCGGAACTGCACGTCGTTCTGCAGGAGCCGGTGCGTGCCGATGACGACGTCGACCTCACCGTTCGCTATTTGACCGACGACCTCGCGCTGCTCCACAGGCGTGCGGAAGCGCGAGAGCATCGCGACGCGCACCGGGAACGTCTCGAGCCGCTCGACGAAGGTCTCGTAGTGCTGCTGCGCGAGCACGGTGGTCGGGACGAGCACCGCGACCTGCTTTCCGTCCTGCACCGCCTTGAACGCGGCGCGCAGGGCGACCTCGGTCTTCCCATATCCGACGTCACCAACGACGAGACGGTCCATCGGACGGCCACGCTCCATGTCCTGCTTGGTGTCCTCGATCGCCTGGAGCTGATCGGGGGTCTCGGTGAACTGGAAGGCGTTCTCCATCTCGATCTGCCACGGCGTGTCCCTGCCGAACGCGTGCGCGTGCACGGTCTCTCGCGCCGCGTAGAGCCGGAGCAGCTCCCTGGCGATCTCCTCGACCGCCTTCTTCGCCTTGCGCTTCGTCGCCGCCCACTCGCGACCGCCCAGGGCGGAGAGCGCGGACGGCGTGCCGCCGATGTACCGAGTCACGCGATCGACGCGCTCGGTGGGAAGCGCGATCACGTCGGTCCCGGCGAAGCGAAGCTCGAGATACTCGCGGACGACGCCGGCGATCTCCTTGGTGACGAAACGCTCGAATCGCGCGATGCCGTGCTCCTCGTGCACCACGTGATCGCCGGGCTTGAGGTCGGACAGGAACGAGCCGACCGCCACGCGGCGGCGCCGGCGCTCGGGGTGGCGCGGCTTTCGGAAGCCGAAGACCTCGGCGTCGGTGAAGACGCGCAGACCCAGCTCCGGAACGGCGAAGCCCTCCGCGAGTGGCACGCGCACGAGGACCAGCGAGCCCGGCGCGGGATTCAGAGCGAGCGAGTCGTGCGGTGAGGTGACGACGCCACGATCGGCGAGCAGCTCGGTAAGCCGCGCGGCCTGTGGCGTCGCGACGATGCGGATGTCCGCCGCGCTCGCGGGCTGCGCGGCTACCTCCCGGAGGAAGGTATCGAGGCGGCCCGCGTACGAGGTGACTCCGCCCCAGCCGAGACGCACTTGTTCCGGACCCGTCGACACGCGCACGCTCCCGCGCTCCTCGGCGGCGCGATCGAGCAGCGTGCGCGGGACGTACGGCGGCGGGAAGGCGGCGGTCGGCAATCCCTGGTCGTGCAGCTCGTCGCGGCGCTCGTCGGCCTGCGCCTCGTGCGCGTCGCGCGCGAGCTCGAGCTCGATCGCGTCCTCGAACACGATGCTCGCGCGTTCCGGCAGGTGGTCGAGCAGCGAGGCCGTCGCACCGAGCGCCGGCGCGAACGCGTCGAGGCCCGGCACCACACGGCCCTCACGCAGCGCATCGACGATCGCGCGGTAGGCGCGCAGCTCATCCTCGTCATCCTCGCCACGAACGTCGTCCCACCCCGCTGCGGCGAGCCGCTCCGCCACGTCCGCGGCGCGATCGAGCGAGTACTCGCGGGCGGGGAGCACATCGATCGACTCGAGCTCGTCCTGCGAGCGCTGCGTGACCGGATCGAACGAGCGCAGCGTCTCGATCTCGTCACCGAATAGCTCGACGCGCGCGGGCATCGAGGCGGACGCCGGATAGACGTCGAGGATCCCGCCGCGCCGCGAGAACGTTCCAGGCTCCACGACCTCGGCCACCGGCTCGTAGCCCAGATCGAAGAGCCACGCGGCGGTCTCGTTCCACGAGATCTTGTCGCGCACTCGCAGCGTGCGTCCGCGCCGGCGCAGGTCCGCGGGCGCGATGGTGTGCTCCATCACCGCGCGCAGCGAGGCGACGACCGCGACGCGCTCGCCGCCTCCTTCATCGGCGCTCCGCGCGGACGTATGCAGGCGCCAGAGAGTGAGCAGGCGCTGGTGGATCGCACCTGGAGAGGCCGAGCCGATCTCGTACGGCATCGTCTCGCGCTCGGGGAACGCGAGGACCCGCTCCTCGCCGAGCCATCCGGCGAGCTCCGCACGCCAGCGGCGCGCGCGGTCCTCGCTCGGCGCGATGAGGGCGATCGGCCGCCGCGCGACGTCGACGAGGGCCGACCACGCGAACGCGCGGGCGCCGGCCGAGGCTTCCGCGAGGTGCAGCGTCGAACGCCGCTCGAGGCGGTCGGCGAGCTCATTGAACGACGCGCTCCGCTCGACCATGGCCAGGACGCCGCCGAGGCGCGCGCTCGATCCCGCCGTCACGGGCTTCGCGACGCTAGCCATTGAACGAATCCATCGCGCGACGCAGGCCGTCGCGGATCGCGACCTCGACCGCCTCTGCGGCGCGTCCGGTCACGCGGTCCGCTTCCGTGCGCTCGTCGGCCGAGAACGGGGCGAGCACGTACTGCGCGAGGTCGCCGATCTCGGCCGTCGCGTCGACCGGCGCCACGCCGACGCGCACGCGCGGAAAGCCCTCGCCGACGGCGGAGACGATCGAACGCATGCCGTTGTGCGTGCCCGGTCCCCCCTTCTCCCGGATACGCACCTTGCCGAGCGGCAGATCGATGTCGTCGTAGACGACGAGCATCGACGACGGCTCGATGCGGTAGCGGTCGAGGAGCTTCCGCACCGCGATGCCGCTGTCGTTCATGAAAGTCTGCGGGCGCGCGATGGCGATCTTCGCCTGCCCCAGCGAGCCCTCGGCGATGCGCGACTCGGCGGACTTGGTCGCGAACTCGAGGCGCGCGCGCTTGGCGAGCTTGTTCGCGACCTGGTAGCCGACGTTGTGGCGCGTGTTCGCGTACCCGTCGCCGGGATTCCCAAGGCCGACGACGAGCAGGTCGACGCGCTTGCCAGGACTTCCGCCGAAAAGCCTGCCCAGACGGTCCAGAGCCTTCTCCTTCATGTGTACGAACGCCGAAAAGGGGCGCCACCGGAATGACCGGGGTGCCCCGCGGGACGCTTATCGAGATCAAGTTTAGCGTCAGGTCATGCGCATCGCGCTCCTCGGCTTCGGCAACGTCGGCCGCGCGCTCGCGCGGCTGCTTCTGCGGACTGAGGCGCCGTTCAGTATCACCGCTCTCGGGACGAGAAGTCACGGCGCGGTCGTGGATGCGGACGGCATCGATCTGGTGCAGCTGCTCGCCGGCACCGATCTGCCGCTGGGGGCGCTGCCGCCGATCCGCGATCTGCCTGCGGACGTGGTCGTCGAAACGACGACGCTGGATCCGGCGACCGGCGAGCCGGCGCTCTCGTACATGAAGGACGCGCTGCGGGCCGGCCTCCACGTCGTCACCGCGAACAAGGGGCCCATCGCTCACGCCTATCGGGAGCTGGAGGCGCTCGCGGCCGAGCGCGGCCGGCTCCTTCGCTTCGAGGCGACCCTTGCGGACTGCCTGCCCGTCTTCACGCTCCGGCGCGCGGCACTACCGCTTGCCCAGATCACGGCGATCCGCGGGATCGTGTCGAGCACGAACAACTACATCCTGAGCCAATGCGCGGATGGAACCGCCTTCGGCGGAGCGTTGGCGGAGGCGCAGCGGCTCGGCATCGCCGAGGCGGATCCGCGGAACGACCTCGAAGGGCACGACGCCGCCGCGAAGGCGACGATCCTGGCGAACGTCCTGATGGGCGCGGACATCCGGCCAAACAACGTGAGCCGTGTCGCCGTGGACGCCTCGACGTGCGAGAGCGCTCAAGCCGCGAAGAAGGAGGGCGCGCGGATCCGGCCGGTCATCACGGTCCGCCGCACGACGCGCGGGGTCGAGGCGTCGTTCGCGCCGGAGCGCGTCGAGCCATCCGATCCGCTCTTCGCGGTGGACGGCTTCTCCATGGGCCTCGTCTTCGACACCGATCTCGCGGGCCGCGTCGCCGTGCAGCTGCACGACCCGCACGTCGACCAGGTCGCGTACGCGCTCCTCACGGATCTGCTGGAGATCAAGGCGACGTGGACGCGCTGACCCGGCCCGCCGGGCCTCGTCGGGCTACGATTCCGCGACCGTGATGTCCTCGACCTGGACTCGGCGCGACGCGCGGGCTTTCGGCGTCGGCCTTGCCTACCTCGCACCGTCGCTCCTTCTGTTCGCGGCGTTCGTCTTCATCCCGCTCGCCCAGACGATCTACCTGAGCTTCTTCAACACCCGAGCCAGCGGCGCGATCACCACGTTCGCCGGGCTCGATCAGTACATCGAGCTGCTGACCTCGCAGGCGTTCCGCACCGGTCTGCTGGCGACGGCGATCTTCGCGCTGTACACCGTGCCCATCGGCATCGGGCTCGGGCTCGCGCTCGCGGTGATGCTGAATCAGCGACTGCGCGCGATCAGCGTCTTCCGCACGATGATGTCGAGCACGATCGCCATCTCGGCCGCGGTCGGCGCGCTCATCTGGCTGCTTCTGTTCAACCCGAGCCTCGGGCTTCTCAACTACGTCCTGTCGCTTGTCGGCATCCACGGACCCGATTGGCTCATCCAACCGACCACCGCGATCGTCGCTGTCTCGATCACCACGATCTGGCTCACGCTCGGCACGAACATCATCGTTCTGCTCTCGGGTCTGCAGGGTGTGCCGGAGGAGATCTACGAAGCCGCTCGGCTCGATGGGGCCCGCGGCCTACGCATGTTCACGCGGATCACGATCCCGATGGTCTCGCCGTCGCTGTTCTTCCTGCTCGTGGTCGACACGGTCGCGGTGCTGCAGGCCTTCACGCAGATCCACGTGATGACGCGCGGCGGACCGGTGGACTCGACGCGCGTGCTCGTCTACAGCATCTATCAGGACGCGTTCCAGAACTTCCAATTCGGCTTCGCCAGTGCGCAGGCGGTGATCCTGCTCCTTCTCGTGATGGGTCTCACGATCATCCAGTTCCGCTTCGTCGAGCGGCGAGTGCACTACCAATGAGCGAGGGCGGAAGCGGCCGCAGCGGACGCGCACGGATGAGCGAATTGGACGAGCCGAGCGAGTATCGATGAGGATCGGGACCGTCGTGAACTATGTCCTGCTCGTGCTCGGTTCGATCCTCGTCGCGTTCCCGCTGCTTCTCGCGCTGTCGTACTCGTTCATGAGCGAAACGGAGATCGCGACGTTCCCCCCGCCGATCCTTCCGGGAGCGCCGACGCTGGACAACTACCAGACGGTCTTCGCGACGATCCCGATCGGCAGGTACTTGTTGAACAGCTTTGTCGTCTCCACCGCAGTGGTTTTTGGGCAGCTGCTCACGGCGAGCCTTGCGGCGTACGCGTTCTCGTTCCTCGTGTTCCGCGGGCGCCAGGTGCTATTTTTCCTGTTCCTCAGCACGCTCATGATCCCCTGGGAAGCCACGATCATCCCGAACTACATGACCATCCGCACGCTCGGATGGCTCGACACGTACCAGGGCCTCGCGGTCCCGTTCATGGCGACGGCCTTCGGCACGTTCCTGCTGCGTCAGGCGTTCATGCAGATCCCGCGTGAGCTCTGGGATGCGGCGCGGATCGACGGCGCGACGACGTTCCGCTTCCTCATCTCGACCGTGATCCCCCTATCGCGGCCGGCGCTCGGCACGGTCGCTATCTACGGGTTCCTCTCCACCTACAACCAGTACTTCTGGCCACTCCTCATCACGAACCAGACGCTCATGCGCACCACGCAGGTCGGGATCGCGCAGCTGCGCTTCGAAGAAACGCTCCGCTGGGGCCTGGTGATGGCCGGTGTCATCATGGTCGCTGTACCGACGCTCGTCCTGCTGGTTCTGGGACAGCGGCAGCTCATCAGAGGCCTGACCGCGGGTGCGGTCAAGGGATAGCACGCACGGAGGGAAAGATGCGCAGATTCGCAGCACTCGCTCTCGGACTCACGATGCTGGTCGCGGCCTGCGGCGGCACGACGCCCGGCACATCCGCCACGGCGAGCGCGGCAGCGGACATGAGCGCGCTCGCGCCGGCGAAGGACGTCGCGCCAGCGGCAACGATGACCTGGTGGCACGCCATGTCCGGGGTGAACGGCGACGCGGTCAACAAGATCGTCGCGGGCTTCAACTCGAGCCAGAGCAAGATCAAGGTCGAGGCGATCTTCCAGGGCACCTACGACGATCTGCTCGCCAAGCTGAACACGGCCATCGCGTCGAACGCCGCGCCGGCTCTGGTGCAGGTGTACGACATCGGCCAGCGCTACATGTACGACAGTCAGCAGGTCGTCCCGATGCAGGCGTTCATCGACCGCGACAAGTTCGACACGAAGGACTTCGAGCCCGCAGTCATCAACTACTACAAGTACCAGGACAAGCTCCAGAGCATGCCCTTCAACGCGTCGACGCCGGTCCTCTACTACAACAAGGACGCGTTCAAAGAGGTCGGGCTCGACCCGGCGAAGCCCCCGGTGACGTTCACCGAGATCGCCGACGCCGCGAAGAAGCTCGTCAAGAAGGACGCGAGTGGCACGACCACGCGCTACGGCTTTGGGCCATCCATCTACGGATGGCTCTTCGAGCAGCTCATGGCGACCTCCGGCTCGCTCTACGCGGACAACGGCAACGGCCGTGACGACCGCGCGACGAAGGTCGTCTACAACAGTGCCGCCGGCAAGGCGATCCTGGACTGGTGGAAGGCCGGCGTGGATGGCGGGTACTTCTACAACCCCGGCATCGACAACGACGGCGCCGCCAATGCCTTCAACGCGCAGAAGAGCGCGATGTACATCGAGAGCACCGCGCGCATGCGCGGTCATATCACCACGATCGCCGGCAAGTTCGACCTTGGCATCGGCCTCTACCCGCGGCCCGACGGCAAGCCCGCCACCGGCGGCAACATCATCGGTGGGGCGTCGCTCTACATCATGAAGAGCCGGCCCGCAGCCGAGCAGCAGGCCGCGTGGGAGTTCGTGAAGTACGCGATGAGCCCGGCGGTCCAGGCGCAATGGCAGTCGGACACGGGCTACTACCCGGTGGTGAAGACGGCCTACGACCAGACGCCGAGCAAGGATTTCTCGACGAAGTACCCGCAGTTCCAGGTGGCGATCTCGGAGATCCGCGATTCGCCCCAGAACCGCATGACCAACGGCGCGGTCCTGGGCGTCATGCCGCAGGCACGCCAGCGGACCCAGAAGATGATCG
>JBGPKU010000020.1:0-40334 GCA_041486085.1 Candidatus Limnocylindria bacterium
AGCGACCTGCCAGTCGACCTTCGTCGGATTCAGCTTCTCGAACTTCTTGTCGAGCGAGCTGAAGAACGCCTTGCGGTCGGCCGCCTTCGCCGGCATCGCGCCGTACGTTACGACGATGTCCGGCTGGGTCATGACGAAATTCATGGCGAGCACGGCCGCGTCCGCGTGCAGCGTCGACGACAGGATTCCCATCGTGTCCGCGTGCAGCTTCGCGGTGACCTTGCCATCGAGCGAGATCGGCGCGACGGCGATGTCCCAGTCCTTGACCGGGCTGGTGTTGTCGCCTGGGTAGACGCAGCACGTGTACCAGGTGTGGACGAAGTCCATCGCGACCTTCCCGGACTGGAACGTGTTGCCGCCGGCGAGGGCAGTGATGTAATCCTGCGTCGGCGTGGTGTGGTCCTTCCAGAGCCGGTCGTAGTACCACTGCATGGCCTTCTTCCAGTTGTCCGGCCACTGCGCGGTCTTGCCGTCGGCCGCGACGGCCGAGCCTGAGCCACCGATCACGGTCGCCCAACCGCGTGGGTCCGTCCACTGGAAGTCAAAGCCGAACTGCGCGACGTTCTTGGGGTCGAAGCCCGCCTTCGTGGCGTCGTTGCCCTTGGTGTCGACCGTCAGAATCTTTGCGATCTGCGCGACGGTGTCCCAGTTCCAGTCGACCTGGCTTCCATTGGGCATCGAGTACGTGTCGCCGACCTTGTGCGGCCGTTCCTTGAGACCGGCCTCTTTGAAGAGGGGCTTGTTGGAGTACATGTACGACGGGTATACCGCGGACGGGATACCGATCTGTTTGCCGCCCACGATGTACGTGTCAACGAGGTTCTTCTCGATGCCCGTCGTGTCGAGGGTCTTCGCTTGAACGTACTTGGAGAGATCGAGCAGCTGACTGCCGAATCCGTTCAGCGCGCGGACGCCGATGGGTCCGATGATGTCCGGCGCGTTCTTGGTCGCGATCTGCGTCGCGAGCGTGTCGTATGCGACGTCGTTCTGGTAGACCTCGAGGGCAAGCTTGATGTTGGCCTTCGTGCAGGGCCCGTCAGCGGCGTTGCACTTCGCTACTGCGGCGCTCTCCGCGCCGAGCTGCTCGGGGTTACCACCCGTGCCCAGGCCGACGAACCAGCGGACGAGGATCTTCCCGTCCGAGGTCAGCCCGCCGGCGCTCGACGGCGCTGCCGTGATGAGCGCTCCACTCGCGCTCTGGGCCGGGGTCGGCGACGGCGCGGCAGCCTGCTGCGTGCACGCGCCGGCGACTAGGAGGGCCGCGAGTGCGATCGCTGCCCGTGTTCGCCAATCGGTCCGTTTCATGTGTTGCTCCACTCCTTTTCTACAGCCGCTCTCGGCCGGGATCGTTGAACCCCCCTCTCGCTTACTTCGTGGTCACCTCCCCGCTCGATGCGCGCACCACGAGCTCCGCCGGCAAGATCACCCGGCGCGGTAGCCCGCCCTCGCCCTCGATGGCGCGCATGAGCAGTCGCGTCATCTCGCGGCCCATCTCTTCGATCGGCTGCCGAACGCTCGAAAGTGCGGGTTGGGTGGAGACCGCGATCGGTGAGTCGTCGAAGGAAACGACGGCGATGTCCTCTGGCACCCGGCGCCCCGCGTCGCTGAACACGCGCAAGGCAGCGGACGCCATCGGATCCGATGCCACGAACACCGCGTCGAGATCGGGCCTGCGCGTGAGCAGCTCCCGCGCGGCGCGGGCGCCGCCCTCGACGGTGAAGTCGCCGACGGCCTCGAGCAAGGGATCGAGCGCGATCCCCGCTGCTGCGAGCTCCGCCCGATATCCAGCGAGGCGGTCGATGCTGACGGGCATGTCCAGGCGGCCGGCGATCGTGCCGATGCGCGATCGTCCGTGAGCCAGAAGATGCCGGACCGCTTGACGCGCGCCGCCGTCGTTGTCGATGTCCACGAAGCTGACCGGCGCGTCCGCGGGGGGCCGCCCACCGACGACCGCATGGACCCGGCGCTCGGCGAGGTGCTTGGGCAGCGGGTCGTCGCCGTGGAGCGACACGAGCAGAACGCCATCGACGTGCCCTCCCACGACGTACTGCTCGAGGCGTTCCTCATCGGATCGCGACTGGGGCGTGAACAGGACGAGCTGGAAGCCGCGCGCGGCGGCCTCCTCGTTGACGCCGCGCACCAGGCGCGGAAAGAACGGGTCTCCGAACAGCTGGGTCGTCGGCTCGGGGATCACCAGGCCGATCGAATCGGTGCGGCGGCGGACCAGGCTTCGCGCGGCACGGTTCGGGACATAGCCGAGCTTCCGTGCCGCCCGCTCGACGGACCGACGGGCGTCAGGGCTCACCCGCGGGCTGCCGGTGATAACCCGGCTGGCGGTGGCGCGTGAAACCCCGGCCAATTCGGCCACTTCTTCGAGAGTCGGGGCGGTGTGTGAGAGCGCTCTCATGACGTTGGTGATTGTGTACCAGGTGTCAAGAGGCGTCTGGAGGTCGAGTTCCGGAAAGCGCTCCCACAGCGGCCGGGGCCGTCCTGGCCGGCCAAGTCCGGTGGCGCCCGGTCAGCCGGGGAGAGCTGCCAGCAACCGCTCGAAGAGGGCCGCACCGGATCGCACGCGACGCGGACCGAGCCGCTGCGTGTCCGCGGGAAGGCCGCCGTCGGGGAGGCCGAAGCGCACCCGGCCGGGCTCAAGTGCGTCGATGGCGCGATACCAGCTGAGCAGCGAATCCCGGAGGCGCGCGTGCGTCTCGAAGTTCCGTCGGGTCCTCGTCGCATCGGCCACACGTCGAGCGCGGAGCCTCGCCGCGTCGATGTCCGACACGAGGAAGAGATCGGCGAGTCCGTAGCGACCCGCGGTGAACGCATCTCGCGCGACATCGCGTTGGAGCTGCCACTCGCTCTCGGTCGTGCGACCGGCCTGCCAGAGCGTCCACACGTAATGGAGCTTGAAGGGATCCGTGTCGACGATGACGAGGCCGGTCTCACGTTCGCGTTCGAGGACCTCGTGCCAACGCGCGACGTTGCGCTCGACCCAGAATCCTGCCGCCGCTTCGTCGTCGGTCGGGACGGTGGCGTGGTCGGGCAGCGATTCGAGGAGCGCATCGACGCCGCCGTGACGCCGACACCACGTGGTCTTGCCCGCGCCGCTCGGTCCTTCTACGACGATGATCACGAGCGGGATTGTCGCGCGCCGCTATGGATTTTGGATGCGAACGAATGTACTATCTCACCGATGAAGCTGTGCTCGGGCTGTGGCGAAGTGAAGCCTCTCTGCGAGTTCCACAAGAACAGGGGCCGCAAGAACGGGGTCAATTCCCGCTGCAAGCCCTGCCGAGCGGTCATCGATCACCGGCGCTACGAGGAGAAAGTTGGGAGAAACGTTGCGCGTCATCCTCAGCGCTCCGAACACGGCAGGAGCGCATGGCTGGTGAGCCTCAAATCGGGACGACCATGCACGGACTGCGGGCGCGTCTTTCCTCATCAGGTCATGCAGTGGGATCACCGGCCTGGGACCGAGAAGCTCGGCGAGATCAGCGGCGAGTTCCGCTCACGGCCACGCGACGATGTCCTCGCTGAGATCGCGAAATGCGACCTGGTGTGCGCGAACTGCCACGCGATCCGCACGTTCGACCGCGGTGGCTGGGCAGCTTGGTGGATCCGAGAGGGTTACGTTCTCTATGACGCCATGCAGCCGTTGCCCAAGGCTGCCTAATGGAGGACGCTCCACTCAGACTCTGCGCTCGTTGTGGTGAGTGGAGGACGAGCGACCAATTCCACATTTCGCGAACTGGCCAGTTCTCGTATTGCCGCGATTGTCGCAATGCGTATGACCGTCAGTACTACAGCGAGCGCGGAAGACCAGCGCGATTGGCGAGGCAACGCGCGCACAACAATGCTGCGCGGGCGTGGATGGCCGCACTCAAGGAAGGCATCCCGTGCAGCGACTGTGGTGAGGTGTTCCCTGCGCGGGTGATGCATTGGGACCATCTGCCTGAGTACGAAAAGAAGGGCGACATCAGCGTGATGGTCCAGAGCCGCACGCGTGCGGTCGTCTTGCAGGAGCTCAAGAAGTGCGAGCTTGTCTGCTCGAATTGTCACGTGATGCGGACGGTGGCTCGGGCCACACACGCTAGCTAGCAGAGGTCTGCGCAGCTGGCGCGGTCGGGGCGGAGAGATTTGAACTCTCAACCGCGGCGTCCCAAACGCCGTGCGCTACCTGGTTGCGCCACACCCCGACCATCAATTCTCGCATGCGCGTCCTTTCGCCTCTACGCTGGTGATTCGCACCGCGATCAGAGGACGGGAGGTCCGCTTGTTCACGGCCTGGGGTCACGTCGTCTACCGCTTCCGCTGGATCGTGCTCCTCGTCTCGATCGCGATGCTCGTGGCGTCCGGCTTCATCGCCGGCCAGGGTGGCAAGCTCGAGAGCGGCGGATTCATCGAGACCGCGGAGTCAGGACGCGCCTCGAAGCTGATCGAGCGCGAGCTCCCCCGAGCCGGCGGCTCGACCTTCACGCTGATCTTCACCTCCGACACGCTCGCCGCGACGAGCGCCGAGTTCAAAGCCGCCGTCGAGAAGGCGCTCGCGCCATTGCGTTCCGACTCGCGCATCGACTCCATCGTCACCCCGTACGACGCGACCGCGGCCGACCCCACGCGGATCATCTCGAAGGACGGCCGCTCGATCGCCGTGGACGTGGCGGTGAAGGACACGCTTGACGTCGCACGCGACTACTACCCGGAGCTGCGTGCGAAGGTGACGTCCGGCACGCTGAAGGTCCAGGCGACCGGCGTGCTCGCCATCAACAACGGCTTCAACGCCGTCCTTCAGGACGACCTCCGTCGCGCGGAGGTTGTCGCGCTCCCGCTCGCGCTCATCCTCCTGGTCTTCGTCTTCGGCACGATCGTCGCGGCGCTCGTTCCGTTGGGCGTCGGCGGACTCGCGGTCATGAGCGGCATCGCGGGCATGTATCTGCTCACGCACGTGACCAACGTTTCGGTCTACGCGTTGAACGTCGTCACGCTCATCGGCCTCGGCGTGGCCATCGATTACTCGCTGTTCGTGACAAGCCGATTCCGCGAGGAGCTGCGACGCACCGGTGACACGCGAGAGTCACTGGGCATCGCGATGGCCACATCCGGACGCGCGGTGACCTTCTCAGGCATCACGGTGGCCATCGGCCTGTCCGGCATGCTGTTCTACGAGGGCACCTTCCTGCCGTCGATGGGCCTGTCGGGCGCGGTCGTCGTGGCGAGCGCGGTGTTCTACGGGCTCACGTTCCTGCCGGCGCTGCTCGCGCTCGTCGGCACGCGCCTCGAAGCGCTCAAGCTTCCGTTCCTACAGCCCGACACGAGCGGTCGCGGCTGGTGGCACACGATCGCGACATCGGTCATGAGCCGCCCGATCCTCGTCCTCGTGCCGACGGTCGCCCTGATCCTTCTGGCCGGATCACCGTTCCTGCATCTGCGCCTCGCGTCGAGCGACGTCAGCACGCTGCCGACGCACGAGGAGTCACGCGCGGGTTACGACAAGCTGCTCACGGACTTCCCGGGCGCCGGCCAGAACCACATCCAGGCGGTGGTCGACTACGCGGACGGCGATCCGCTCTCACCGGCGCGGATCCCGCAGCTCGCCGATCTCGCGACGCGCCTCGCGAAGCTCGACCACGTCGTCAAGGTGAACAGCGCGGTGTCGTTCGATCCGCGGCCGTTCGGGATCCCCGACCTCGCGACGTTGTACTCGGTGCCGCGGACGCAGCTGCCGCCGCAGCTTCAGGCGCTCCTTCGCCAGACAGTCGGTCAGCACATCGTCCTGTTCGACGTGGAGGCGTCATCGCAGCTCTACAGCGACGACGCGCGTGAGCTCGTGCGTCAGATCCGGGCACAGGCGCCGCCGACGGGTGGCGAGCTGCTCGTGACAGGCTTCACCGCCATCGATCTCGACACCGTGAACTTCATCGTCGGCCGCACGCCCGGCGCGGTCGCGTTCGTGATGCTCGCCACGATCGTCGTGCTGTTCATGCTCCTCGGCTCGGTGGTGCTTCCGCTCAAGGCAGTGGTCATGAACCTGCTGTCGATCAGCGCGTCGTTCGGCGCGCTCGTGTTCGTGTTCCAGGATGGCCGCTTCGCGAATCTTCTCGGCTTCCAGCCGGCGCCGATCGATCCGTCCACTCCGGTGATCATGTTCTGTATCGTCTTCGGGCTCTCGATGGACTACGAGGTGCTGCTCCTCTCGCGTATCCAGGAGGAGTACCGCCGCACCGGCGACAACACGCACTCCGTCGCCGAGGGGCTCGAGAAGAGCGGCCGCCTTATCACCGGCGCGGCCGCGATCATGGTCGGCGTATTCGCGGCATTCGGTCTCGCGGAGATCCTGCTCATCAAGGCGATCGGCCTCGGCATGGCGCTGGCCGTCGCGATCGACGCCACCCTGGTACGCGCCCTCGTGGTCCCCGCGACGATGCGTCTCCTCGGCCGTCTTAACTGGTGGGCG
Source organism: Candidatus Limnocylindria bacterium (assembly GCA_041486085.1). Taxonomy (GTDB): domain Bacteria; phylum Chloroflexota; class Limnocylindria; order P2-11E; family P2-11E; genus CF-39. The sequence goes on from JBGPKU010000020.1 coordinate 6,452, forward strand.
CCCGCACCCCTCGCGCGGCTCTACCGTCGCCTCGGTCTGGGGGAAGGCAGCGAGCTCGCCGTGGCAGCGCCCACCGCCACCGAGACCGCCTAGGATTCGCGGGTTGGAAGCCCCGCAGCTCCGGCCTCTTGGCGTCGGCGACATCGTGGATCGAGTGTTCTCGGTCTATCGCGCCAAGCCGCTGCTCTTCATCGCGGTCGCGGCCGTGCCATATCTGCTCTTCCTCCTGGTCGTCGCGGGTGCCGGCGTGCTGTTCATCGCGAACGTCGCCGGCCTGACTGACATGGTGAACGCGCTGGCGCTCGGCACGGCGCCCGATCCCGCGGTCCTCGCGAGCGCGGTCGTCTCGTTCCTCGAGTTCCTGGGGTTCGTCATCATCGCGGCGGTCGTGATCCTGTCCCAGCAGACAGCGGCCCTCGTCTCCGCGATGGCCGCAAGCTACCTCGGGAGGCCGATCACCCTCGGAGAAGCGTTCCGCGCCGGCCTGCGCGCGGCGCCCCGCGTCATCGCGACCGGCCTGCTCGTGTTCCTCGTCATCGCCCTCGTCTGGGCCGTTGCGATCCTCGTCATCGCCATCTCGCGGCAAGGCCTGGTCGCCTTCGCGGTCGTGGTCGCGTGTACCGCCGGCACCGTCTACTTTTTCGCCTCGACGCTGGTGGCCCCCGTCGTCGCGACGATCGAGAAGGTCGGTCCGATCACGGCGCTCCGCCGCTCGTGGTCGCTGTCGAACGGCAACCGCTGGCGCATCATCGGCCTCCAGCTCCTCCTGCTCGTCCTGAACGTCGTCATCAGCACCGTGGTGTCGGCCGTGTTCTTCACGTCCGTCATCTCCGATCCGAACCTCAGGACGGGCGTGCAGCAGGTCACCAACGCCATCGTCACGATCGCCTGGGCGCCCGTGGAGTGGGGGACCTTCGCGATCCTCTATTACGACCTGCGTGTGCGTCGAGAGGCGTTCGATCTGACCCTGGCCGCGGAGGCTCTGCCGCGCGAGTCGTAGTCCTGCGCGCGGCCGCGGTGGCTCTGGCGCTGCAGGTCGCGCTGCCTGGGCTCGCGTCAGCCGATACGCTGTCGGGCCAGCAGTATCTGCAGCGGCTCGAGGCGGCTCGCCTGCGGCTCGCCGGAGCGCGCGGGGTCGCCGTGGGCTTTCGCACCACGCCGGTCGCCGAGGTCCGAGCGCTCTTGCAGCGGACGACGGCGGTCGTCGCGCCCGCGGATGGAGCGGTGGACGTCGATGACCGCGCGCTGGCCGAGGGCATCGACACATCCGATGCGAGCCTCGACGCGGCGCTCGGGCGGCTCGACGCGCGCATCGCGATCGTGTCTCGCGTGGCGTCGCCGCCCATCCTGCCCAGCGTCGCGGATGCGCGTCTGCGGGAGATCGTGCAGCAGAGCGGTGCGACGTCGGCCCCGGCCGATCTCTTCGACGCGATCGGCCGCGCCATCCTTCGCTTCCTCTCCGAGCTCCGCGGCGGCGGACCGGACTTCAACCTCCTCTGGCCCGCGCTCGGGGGAGCGGGTCTCGCGGTCATCCTCTTCGTCATCGCAACACTGGGTCGTGCGCTGCCCGAGCGCGTGCGCCGCGAGGTGTTCGTCGCCGGTGCGGCCGAGCACGAACGCGCGGACCCGACCATCCATCTACGCACCGCCGACGCCGCGCTCGCGGCCGGACGTTCGCGGGACGCGCTGCATGCGCTCTACCTCTATGTGATCGCCGCGCTCGCGACCCGCGAGGCGATCCGGTACGACCCGGCGCTCACCGACCGCGAGCTGCTGGTGCGCGCCGCGGCGATCCCGCACGCCGACTCGCTTCGCGATCTCGTGGCGATACACGAACGATCGTGGTTCGGGGTGCGCGAGCCGTCCGTGGCGGAGGCGCGACGCGGACGCGATCTCGCGCTGCGCATCGCCCCATGAGGCGACGCATCGATCCCCTTTACCTCGCGTCCGCCGTGCTCGCGGTGATCACGATCATCGTGCTCATCGCGACGACGACGTCGCCGTCAGGCACATCACGAACGGGCTCGGTCGGGGATCCCGGCCCCGGCGGCGCTTCGGCGGCGCGGCGCTACCTCGAGGCGATGGGCGCGACGACGCGCGTGCTGCAGGGAGGCTCGTTCGATCCGAGCGGCGCGGATGTGGTGCTCATCATCGGCGCGAGCGAGCTGATCACCGACGCCGACGCGGCGCGGATCCGCGCGTTCGTCCGCGACGGAGGAACGGCGATCGTCGCGACCGATGTCGGTGTGGCCGAACGCGCCATCTTCAGCGCGTTCGACATCCGCGTCGCAGGCATCGCCCGGCCCGGAGCGCTCGAGCTCGCGCGTGGCGCGTTCATCGATCCGCCGGCCGATCAGATGCTCATCGATCGAGGCGTGACCCTGGGCGTTCCGAGTCGCGCCGACGTGCTCGCGACCGACGGTCAGGCGCCGGTCATCGCTTCGGTGCGCGAGGGCACGGGCCTGTTCATCGCGATCGGCAGCGTGTGGCCTCTGCTCGACGCGGGCCTCGGCCAATCCGCGAACGCGCGCGCTCTCCTTTCCCTCGCGAAGCCGGCGCTCGTTGCGAGAGGAGGCGTCGTCGCCTTCGACGAGTACCACCACGGCGCCCACGCGTCGAGCGATGTGCTCGTGCTCCTGGAGACGACCTGGCCCGGCCGCGCGCTCGTGTTCGCCGCCGCGCTCACGCTGCTCTACCTCATCCTGACCGGCCGCCGCCTCGGACCGCCCGTCCCCCTCGACGTGCGGCCGGCGCGCTCCAGCCTCGAGTACGTGCGCGGCTTCGCCGGACTCGTGCGGAGATCCGGGCGAGGGGAGATCGCCCGCCGGCGTATGCGCGCGGATCTACAGCGCGGCCTCGCGCGCGGGCTCGGTCTCGATCCGGCGACGCCGTTCGACCGCGTGCTCGCGACCGTCGGCGCGCACGATCGCGCGCGCGCGGCGGAGGCACGGGCGCTGGACGACGCGCTCGGGCGGCCCTTGCGCGATGAGCAGCTGCTCCGTACCGTCGCGCAGATCGAGAAGCTCCTGGCGTCGTCATCCTGATGCCGGCTCGCGCGCGCGACGCCGGCGAGCACTTCACGCGCCAGGTCCACCGGATCGTCATCGGCCATGACGAGACCGTGCGGCTGGCGTTCATCGCGCTCGTGCTCGGCGGACACGTGCTCATCGAAGGAGTCCCCGGCACGGCGAAGACGCTGCTCGCGCGCACGATCGCGCGACTCATCGGCGGCACGTTCAAGCGGATCCAGTTCACACCCGACCTCATGCCGAGCGACATCGTGGGGACGTCGGTCTACGAGATCAGCACCAGCTCCTTCCGCATCAAGGAGGGCGCGATCTTCGCGAACGTCGTCCTCGCCGACGAGGTCAACCGCGCGCCCGCGAAGGCGCAGGCTGCCCTCCTGGAGGCGATGGAGGAGAAGCAGGTCACGCTCGAAGGCGACGCCCGACCGCTGCCCCGGCCGTTCATCGTCCTCGCCACCCAGAATCCGGTCGAGTACGAGGGAACCTATCCGCTACCCGAGGCTGAGCTCGATCGGTTCCTCTTCAAGGCGATCGTCCGTTATCCGGAGGGATCGGAGGAACGCGCGATCCTTCGGGCGCACGACAAGGGAACGCCATCGGCTCAGCTTGCGTCCCTGGAGCCGTTCGAGCCCGGAACGATCGAGGCGTGCGCGGCGGAGGTCGAAGCGGTGACGGTCGAGGACTCGGTGCTCGATTACGTGGTGCGCATCGTCGAGGAGTCGCGACGCTCGTCGGACCTCATCCTCGGCGCGAGCCCTCGCGCGGGCGTGCACCTGCTTCGGGCGGCCAAGACCGCCGCGGCCGTCGAGGGACGTGACTTCGTCACGCCCGACGACGTCAAGGCTCTCGCGATCCCGACACTTCGCCACCGCATCGTGCTGCGCGCCGAGGCCGAGATCGAGGGGCTCGACGCCGACGCGGTCTGCCGGCGCGTCCTCGCGCGCCTCGACGTCCCACGCTGAGCGCCATACCGCTTCCGCGACCACGCCTGTACGCGCTCATGCTCGTCGCCGCGCTGCCGCTGGCTCTGGGCTTCGTGTCGGAGGCCTTCCTGATCCTCGCCGGCCTGGTGGTGCTCGTCGCGCTTCTGCTCGCGGCGGTCGACGCGTACGCCACTCCGCGGCCGGACCACATACCGGTCTCTCGCATCGCGGATCCGCAGCTCTCGATCGGCGTCGGGAACAAGATCCTGCTGCGCGTGACTAATCCATTTCGCCGACCGCTCCGGGCGGTGCTGGTGGACGGCGTGCCGCCGACGTTCGACGTCGACCGCCGCCGCCTGCCGGTCTCGGTCGCCCCAAGCGAGCAGGCCGAGGTGGAATACGCCACACGTCCTCGGCATCGTGGCAGCTACGTCTTCGGGGATGTAGCGCTTCGCGTGCGCGGTCCGCTCGATCTGGTCGAGAAGCAGGGCCGCGTCGCGACAGCGGCCCCGGCGAACGTTTACCCGGATCTGCACGAGATCCGCCGCTACGAGGTCACGCTGCGCCGCGGGCTCGCGTACGACGCAGGCCAGCGACGGGCGCGGATCCCCGGGGCGGGCACGATCTTCGAGCGCCTTCGCGAATACACGCCGGACGACGACCCGCGCTCGATCTCCTGGGCGGCGACCGCGCGGCGCGGCCGGCCGATCACCGTGGAGTACGAGACGGAGCGTCAGCAGCGGATCCAGATCCTGCTCGATGCGGGCCGCATGATGTCGAGCACGCTCGGCGGTCTCACCAAGCTCGATCACGCCGTCAACACAGCGCTCATGCTGAGCTACGTCGCAGTCGCTCGCGGCGACGAAGTCGGGCTCCTGGGCTTCGCCGATTCGGTGCGCGGCTACGCGCCACCACGGCGCGGTCGCCGCCAGTTCCTGCGGCTCACCGAGGAGCTGCGACGGATCGAGGTGACGACGACCGAGCCCGACTATCGCGCGGCGTTCGAGTTCCTGCGCGCGCGCTCGGGACGTCGCTCGCTCGTGGTGCTCTTCACGGATCTGGTGGACGAGGACGCGTCACGCGCGCTGGTCGCGGCGGTCACGCGGCTGGCCGGCCACAACCTCGTGCTCTGCTGCCTCCTCGCGGATCCGCAGCTGGCCGAGGTCGCGACGCGCGTCCCGACGTCGACGACCCAGCTGTTCGAGCGCGTCGTGGCGGAACAGGTCCGCGACGCGCGAGCCAGCGCGATCGCGATCCTCCGCCGCCGTGGCGTGCACACGATCGACGTGCCGGCGGAGCACCTCACCGTCGCGACGATCCAGCGCTACCTCGAGCTGAAGAAGCGGCTGCTGTGACGGAGCGGCCGCCCACGAGCAAGATGTAGCCCCAGAGCAGCAGCCCTGTCGTCACCCCGACGGCCGCCTTGACGATCACCGGCGCGCCGCTGGGCGAGAGGAACGACTCGATGATCCCCGCGATGCCAAGGACCGGTATGACGAGCATGAGAACGCGCACGGCTTGCGCGCCGGCCAGGCGCAGCGAGTCGCGACGGCTGCGATCGCCGGGGCGGAGGATCGCCCATCCCAGCCGAAGGCCCGCGCCGCCCGACAGGAAGGTCGCGGAGAGCTCGAGGGCACCGTGACCCGCGATGAACGTCAGCAGTCCGCCGGCAAGGCCGTAGCCGTGGACGACCGCGAAGAGCGTCCCCAGCATCGCGCCGTTCGCGACAAGGCCGTAGACCGTGAGGACACCCGCGGTCAGACCTCCCGCGAAGAGCACGACCGCGACGCGGACGTTGTTCACGATGATGAGGGGACCGGCCACGAGCCGGAGACCTTCAGGTATGTCGGTCCACAGCTGCCGCTGGGCGAGCTGCTGACGCGATTCCTCGGGCAGCGCGTTCTGCGCGGCTTCGGGGAATGCGAGGCCGATGAGGAACGTGGCGATGGCGAAGACGACGAACAGCGCGAACGCTGCCCCCGTCCAGGGGAGCTGGGAGCGCACTGTCGCCGGGAGCTCGTTCAGCACGAAGCGTCGCAGGCGTCTGCCGCTGGTCGGCGCCTCGCTGTACACGAGGGCATGAGCCGCCGCGACGAGATCGTTCAGCCGTTCGGTCGCGACGTCACGCGGGAAGTCACGACGCGCGATCGCCAGATCCGACGTCGTCGCGCGGTAGAGCCGCCCGAGCTCGAGCACGTCGTCGGCCGAGAGGCGTTCGACGCGGCCTCGCGCGCGCGAGACGAGCTGGCCGAGCCGCGCCCAGCGGGCCCGGCGGTCCTCGACGAAACGGTCGATCGTCAAGGCCCGAACGTACCATGAGGGTCATGGCGGTCCAGCTTGGCCGGCTCGAGGTCGAGACGCCCGACCACGTCGTGTTGCGCTACGACCTCGCCGGCGGCGGGAATCGTGGCTTCGCCGCGGTGGTCGACTTCATCGTCGCCACGTTGATCGTCGTCGGTGCGCTGTTCGGGCTTTCGCTGCTGTTCAACGTCGTCGGCGCGGCGGCGAACACGCTGGTGGGCGTGCTCGTGCTCCTCACGTTCCTGATCGCGTGGTCGTACTTCGTGCTGCTGGAGTGGCTCTGGCAGGGACAAACCATCGGCAAGCGCCTGTACGGCCTGCGCGTCATCCGCGAGGACGGCGCCCCCGCGGGCTTCACGGCGGTCCTCATCCGGAACGTCGTCCGAATGGTCGACTTTCTTCCGGCGTTCTACGGAGTAGGGCTCCTGATGATCATCCTCACCTCGCGGTCGCAGCGCCTCGGCGATCTCGCCGCTGGGACGTACGTGGTCCGCGCGCCGCGGCCGCAGCTCGACTACTTCTCTCTGCGGACCATGAGCCCATTGGGCGCGGGCCGCAGCGTCGAAACGCGCGGGTTGTCCGGCGAGATGCAGCGCCTGGTCCGGGAGTTCGTGTCCCGCGAGGGGCGGCTCGCCCCGAAGGACCGCGCGCGGGTCGCGAAGCAGATCGCCGACCGCGTGCGGCCGTACGCCCTTGGCCCCGAGGTGAGCCCTCTGTCCGCGCGCGATGCCAACGACGATGTGGAGTTTCTGCGCGCGATCGCCCGCTCGCTGCGCGCGACCGGAGGTGAGCGCTGATGGACGACATCGTCTGGTCGATCCTCCTTCTGCTCGTCATCGCATCGATCGGGATGCTGCTCGGGCGGGGCGGCAGCAGCGAGGATCTGCGCGCGCGCCGCCGCTGGGACGCGGCGTTCGACAATGAGAGTCGCCGCACCGCGCGCACCGACGCCACCGGCGTCCTGCGCTGCCGCTCGTGCGGTGCGAGCGCCTCGGAGCGCGCTGGGCGTTGTCCAAACTGTCGAGCGTCTCTTTGAGAGTGACCGTGACTAGCTCAAGTTCCGTGCACCAGGCGATGGACGTTCGGTAGCGCGACAGTCGGGCGTCTAGCCTCCCGCCGACGTCGTTTCCGCGTCCAGCTGCTCGACGACCTTCGGATAGGCATCGCTGAGGCAGCAGCGGCAGGACGCATACCACGCGCGCATGCCCTGATCGATCACCGGGAGCTCGTCGGGGTGCGCGTGCGCCGCGTGATGGACGTCCACGCCCTTCGCGAGCCATGCCTCGACCTTCGGGACGTAGGTCTGCGGCGACTTCGCGAACTTCACGAGACAGCCATGCGAGCAGAACGCGTACTCGCGATCCGCGATCTCCATCGTCAGTCCCTGGTCCCGCGCCTCTGCCACGTCGACGACCATGTCGCAGATCGGGTCAAGAAGTTTCGTGATTGCGGTCATGTGAGCCTCCACTTTCTCAGCCATCGATGTTCGCGCCCCGAAGGCGCAGCGAGTTCGTCACGACGGTCACGGACGACACAGCCATCGCGCCGGCCGCGAAGATCGGCGACAGCAAGACGCCCAGGAACGGGTAGAACACACCAGCCGCCAACGGGATGAGGGCGACGTTGTAGAAGAACGCCCAGAACAGATTCGTGCGGATGGTGCCGACGGTCCTGCGCGCCAGGCGCAGCGCGCGCGGGACGCCGCGCGGGTCGCCGCCGACCAGGACCATGCCCGCCGACGCGATCGCCACGTCGGTGCCGCTGCCGATCGCGATACCGAGATCCGCCTGCGCCAGCGCCGGCGCGTCGTTCACGCCGTCGCCGACCATCGCGACCCTGCGGCCCGCGCGCTGCAGGTCGGCGATGAGCGCGGCCTTTCCGTCCGGCCGCACCTCCGCGCGGACCTCTTCGATGCCGAGGGTCCTCGCGATCGCCTCCGCCGTGCGCCGCGTGTCGCCCGAGACGAGGATGGTTCGCAGACCCATGCGCCGGAGCTCGGCGATGGCCTCCTTCGCGGCGGAGCGGGGGACGTCGGCGAGCGCAAGGATCGCGAGCGGCTTGCCGTCGATCGTCGCCACGAGGGGCGTCTTGCCGGCGGACTCGTGGTGCGCGAGCAAGCCGTCGCCGAGATCAGCAAAGCCGTGCGCTACCGCGAAGGCCTTGTTGCCTACGTAGACGTCGTGGCCGTCGACCACCGCATGCACGCCCTGGCCAGGAAAGGACTCGAAGCGCTGCGGCTCGCTGGGCGCGAGGCCTTTCGCGCGCGCCGCCTCGAGGATCGCGCCGGCAAGCGGGTGCTCCGATCGCAGCTCGGCGCTCGCCATGAGTCTGATCGCCTCGTCCTCGCCGATATCGGCGCAGACCAGCACATCGGTGACCTCTGGTCGGCCGACGGTGAGCGTCCCCGTCTTGTCGAAAGCGACGGTGTCGACCCGCTGGGCGGCCTCGAGGGCCTGCGCGCTCTTGATGAGGATGCCGCGAGCTGCGCCGCGGCCGGTGCCGACCATGATCGCTGTGGGGGTGGCCAGCCCGAGCGCGCACGGGCACGCGATGATGAGCACTGCGATGAACGCGGTGATCGCGTAGCTCACCTTCGGCTCAGGGCCGAAGAACATCCACGCCGCGAAGGCGAGCCCCGCGATCGCGAAGACGATCGGCACGAAGATGGCCGCGATGTCATCCACCAGTCGCTGGATCGGCGCCTTCGAGGCCTGCGCGTCCTCCACCAGGCGGACGATCTGCGCCAGGGTCGTGTTCTCGCCGATCCGGGTCGCGCGGAAGCGGAGCGCGCCCGTCGTGTTCAGCGTGCCGCCGGTCACTTCGGCTCCGGCGGTCTTCTCCACCGGGAGTGACTCACCCGTGAGCATCGACTCGTCGACCGCCGATGACCCGGCCAGCACCAGGCCGTCAGTGGCGACGGTCTCGCCGGGGCCAACCAGGACCACATCGCCGACTTTGAGGAGCTCGATCGCGACGTCCTCTTCGACCCCGCCGGGCCGCCGGACGCGCGCGGTCTTGGCGCCGAGAGCGAGCAGGGCACGGATGGCATCCCCGGTGTGGGCACGCGCGCGCGCCTCCATGAAGCGACCCGCGAGCACGAGCGCGATGATCGCGCTTGACGTCTCGTAATAGAGGCTCTCATGCGGCTCGAGGCCGTTCGCGATGAAGAGGCCTGGCAGGAAGGTCGCAGCGACCGACAGCCCATACGCCGCCGTCGTGCCGACGGCGATGAGCGTGTTCATGTTGCTCGTGCCGTGGCGCGCGCCGTTCCATGCGGCCCGGTAGAAGGGCGCCGCGGCCCAGAGCTGCACCGGCGTCGCGAGCAGGAACAGCGCGTAGGCGCGCCACTCTGCGTGCTCCAGAGCGGCGAAAAGATGCGGAGCCATCGAGAGCACCATCACGGCGGCACCGAGAACGCCGGCAAGGACCAGGCGCCGGCGAAGCGACTCGACGTACCGCCGGCGAAGCGCGCGCTCGTCGTCAACGGCCGCGGCGCGCGCGGCGTCGCCCTCGGGGATGACCAGGGCGCCGTAACCCGCGCGCTCGACGGCATGGACGAGCGCGGCGGAGTCGACCGCGTCGGCGAGCCGCACGGTAGCGCGCTCGTTGGCAAGGTTGACCTCCGCCGATGCGACGCCCGGTACGTCCGCGAGTGCCGTCTCGACAGAGCGGACACAGGAGGCGCAGGTCATGCCCGTGATCGCGAGCTCGCGCTTCGTCGAGATCGCGGGCTCCGTGATCCTTGCGGCCTCTGTCGCCGTCACTTGCGGGCCAGCGCGAAGAGGCCCGTGAGCTCTTCGATCATCGCCTCGTTTCGCCCTTGCTTGAAGCCGGTGGCAACGCACGTCGAGAGGTGGCCGCGCAGGAGCTCGGCCTCGAATTTCTGGAGGGCGCGCTCGACCGCGAACGTCTGCTTCAGCACATCGACGCAGTAGGTGTCGTCCTCGACCATCTTGCGGATGCCCTTGATATGACCTTCGATCGATGCGAGGCGTGCGTCGAGCTCCTTCGCGTCCGTTTTCATGCCGGTACCTCCTCCGGCGAGCCCAACCCATCCCCCTGGGGAGGGGGTCGCCAGGGAAAAAGCGTACCACGGTGGGGGTCGCGTCGGTGGCGCGGCCAGAGGCGGTGGTACGGCGGCGGTCTTGGCGTGGGCGACCAGCGCCATGCTGCCTGCGACACTTGCGGCGTGGTCATTCGCCGCGCCGCCATATTCATGCTGATCGCCACCGCGTGCTCCGCAGGCGATGGTCTGCCCAGCAGGACGACCACGGTCGGGATCGGCACGTCGCCGGCGCCGGTGTACGTCGCGACGGTCACACCCGCTACAGCGGCGCCGACCGTCGCCGGCAGGACGGCGGCGCCCACGCTCGCGCCGCAGACCCTCACGATCACCGAGTTCAAGGTCGGCCCTGGTCAGGGTCCGCACGACGTCGCGCCGGCGGCCGACGGCGGCGTCTGGTACACCGCGCAGCGCACCGGAGAGCTCGGCTACCTCGATCCGAAGACCGGTGCGTACCGCATGATCAAGCTCGGGACAGGATCGGCACCGCACGGCGTGATCGTCGGGCCGGACGGCGCGCCGTGGATCACCGACGGCGGGCTGAACGCGATCCTCAAGGTCGATCCGAGATCGAGCGAAGTCATCCGGTACCAGCTGCCCGGTCCGAACGTGAATCTGAACACCGCCGCGTTCGATCGCTTCGGCACGCTCTGGTTCACCGGGCAGAACGGCTACTACGGCTACGTGCGCGACGGGCAGGTGAAGGTGTTCCCGTCACCGCGTGGCGCCGGTCCGTACGGTGTCATCAGCGCGAGCCACGGGGACGGGAACGTCTACTACGCGTCGCTTGCCGGCAGCCACATCGCCTTCGTCGACATCAAAGAGGCGGCCGCGCTGCCCATCGACAGCCCGACGAAGGGTCAGGGCGCGCGCCGCATCTGGGAGGACTCGAAGGGCGATCTCTGGGTGAGCGAGTGGAATGCCGGGCAGGTCGGTCGTTACAGCCCGAGCACGAAGCAGTGGACGGAGTGGAAGCTCCCTGGCCGCGACCCGATGACGTATGCGGTCTACGTCGACGATCAGGACATCGTGTGGCTCACCGACTTCGGTGCGAACGCCATCGTTCGGTTCGACCCAAAGACCGAGACCTTCACCGCGCTGCCACACGCCTCGCCCAACGCCGCCGTACGGCAGCTCCTCGGGCGGCCAGGTGAGGTCTGGGGCGCCATGAGCGGTCAGGACAAGTTGCTCGTCGTCCGAACGCGCTAGACAATGTGGCGGTCATGGCCACCGCCGAACAGACTTTTCCCGTCGCGCGGCCCGGCTACACCGGGATCATGGAGTGGATCACCACCACCGACCACAAGAAGATCGGGATCCTCTATGTGGGCACGACGTTCATGTTCTTCCTGCTCGGCGGTCTGCTCGCCCTCGGCATCCGCACGCAGCTCGCGACCGCCGATGGGCACTTCCTCACCGCCGAGCAGTACAACGAGGCCTTCACCATGCACGGGACGACGATGGTCTTCCTGTTCGTCGTGCCGGTCTGGACCGGCTTCGCGAACTACATCATCCCGCTCATGATCGGCGCGCGCGACATGGCGTTCCCGCGCCTCAACGCGCTGTCGTACTGGCTTCTCGTCGCGGGGGCGATCGTCCTCTACTCGGCCTTCATCTTCGGCCTGCCGGCGGCCGGGTGGACGTCGTACGTACCGCTCGCGACCAAGCCGTTCTCGCCAGGGCACGGCGTGGATCTCTGGATCCTCGGTCTCACCATCCTGGGGTTCTCGTCGATCTTCGGCGCGCTGAACATGATCGTGACGATCTTCGCGCTTCGTTGTCCCGGGCTGACGTTCCATCGGCTGCCGCTCTTCGCTTGGAGCGTCCTCGTCACGAGCTTCCTGCTCGTCCTCGCGATGCCGTTCCTGACCGTGGCCGGCGTACTGCTGCTCTTCGACCGCATGGTGGGCACGAACTTCTTCTCGGCGGCCGAGGGAGCGGACCCACTGCTCTGGCAGTACCTGTTCTGGTTCTTCGGCCACCCCGAGGTCTACATCATGATCCTGCCCGGGTTCGGGGTCGTCTCCGAGGTACTACCGGTGTTCTCGCAGAAGCCGATCTTCGGTTACAAGATGATCGCGTACTCGTCGGTCGCGATCGGCTTCCTCTCGTTCGGTGTCTTCGTGCACCACATGTTCGTGGCGGGCATCGATCCTGCCCTCCAGATCTTTTTCATGTCGTCGACGATGCTCATCGCCGTCCCCACGGGCGTGAAGGTCTTCTCTTGGCTCGGCACCGTCTGGGGCGGCGCGATCCGCTACAAGACCGCGATGCTCTTCGCCCTCGGCTTCATCGCCGTCTTCACGCTCGGTGGCATCTCGGGCGTGTTCCTCGGATCGGTGCCGGTGGACATCCAGCTCTCGGACACGTACTACGTCGTCGCGCACATCCACTACGTGCTAGTGGGTGGCGCGCTCTTCACGTTCTTCGCCGCCTGCTACTACTGGATCCCGAAGATGAGCGGTCGCCTGCTGTCCGAGAGGCTCGGCGCGATCCACTTCCTTACGTTCTTCATCGGCTTCAACATGGCCTTCTACCCGATGCATCAGCTCGGGCTCGAGGGAATGCCGCGGCGGACCTACCACTACGTGCAGTCGCCGGAGTGGGGACTGCTCAACCTGATCTCGACGATCGGCGTGTACATCATCGCGTTCTCGGTCCTCCTGTTCCTGTTCAACTTCATCTCGAGCATCGTCTTGAAGGGCGGCAAGGTCGCCGATGACGATCCATGGACCGCCGACACGCTCGAGTGGGCCACCTCGTCGCCTCCGCCGGCGTACAACTTCGCACGCATCCCGGTCGTCCACAGTGCTCGCCCGCTGAAGGAAGACATCGCCCACTAGCGCGGGCCTGCAGTGTCGAAGCTCATCTTTTCCGCGATCACCTCACTCGACGGCTACGTGGCCGACGAGCGCGGCAACTTCGATTGGGCGGCACCTGACCCGGAGGTCCATCGCTTCGTGAATGACCTCGAGCGCTCCATCGGCACGTATCTGTGCGGGCGGCGCCTGTACGAGGTCATGCGATTCTGGGAAACGGCGCACCTGAAGGCGGACCAGGACGACTTCGTCCTCGACTACGCGAAGATCTGGCAAGCGGCGGACAAAGTCGTCTACTCGCGGACGGTCAGCGAGGCGCCCACTGCGCGAACCCGCATCGAACGTGACCTCGACCCGGTCGCTGTCCAGCGCATGAAGACCGAGGCGGGCCGCGATCTCAGCATTGGCGGGCCGGAGCTTGCCGCGAGCGCGATCAAGGCCGGGCTCGTCGACGAGTGCCGGGTCTTCCTGAGCCCGATCGTCGTCGGCGGGGGCCAACACTGGCTTCCGCGTAGCGTGACGCTGCGCCTCGAGCTCATGGACGAGCGCCGTTTCGCGAGCGGTGTGGTGTACCTGCGGTACCGCCTTACTCTCGCCTCGTGACTCCCGGCCCTCGCTATCGCGCGCTCGTCTACATCACCCTCCTGGTCGCCTTCCTCGTGGTCGTGTGGGGTGGGGTCGTGCGCGTCAGCGGTTCGGGCCTCGGCTGCCCCGACTGGCCGCTCTGTCACGGGCGCTTCCTGCCCGGACTCGATCCCGCAACGCAGATCGAGTGGTTCCATCGGTTCCTCGGGATCGCCGGTGGGCTGACGCTCGCAACCCTCGCCGCCGTCACGCTCGCGCGCCACCGCAGCGAGCGGCGCGTCGTGGCCCTGGTCGTCGCCGCCGGCGTCCTGTACGTGCTTCAAGCCGTGATCGGCGGGGTCGTCGTGCTGCTCGAGCTGCCCGATACCTGGGTGACCGTTCATCTCGCGAACGCCGAGCTGATCCTGGCCGTGCTGACGGTCCTCGCGGTCGGTATGCGCTGGCCGCTGACGTTCAGCGCTCGCGAGCGCGGCGCGCCCTGGACCGCCCTGCTGCTCGCGGCGACCGTCGGCACGTACGTCCTCCTGCTCACCGGCGCGTATGTGCGCGGCGCGGGCGCGTCGACGGCGTGCAGCACCTGGCCGCTGTGCGATGAGGGCTCGTTCCCGATCTTCGGCGCGGCGGCGATCCACATGGCGCACCGGTTCGTCGCGGCCGTGGTGGGCGTTGTGGTCCTCACCGCGTGCTACCACGCCTGGCGGCACCGCCGGGAGGCCGAGGGCCTCGGCCCGCTCGCGATCGTCACCGCGATCGTGTTCATCACACAGGTTCTCATCGGCGCGGCGAACCCACTCAGCGGATTCTCGCCCTGGGCGCTCGGCGCGCATCCCGCGGCGGCCTCGCTCCTCTGGTGCTGCATCGTCGCCATGACCGTCGTCGCATGGCATCCATCGTTGCCGTCCCGCGCGATGGTCTCGGATCTCGTCGCGCTCACCAAGCCGCAGATCATGTCGCTCCTTCTGCTCACCGCGCTCGGCGGTATGTTCCTCGCGAACCGCGGCGTACCGCCGTTCGGTCTCCTCGTGGCGACGCTCATCGGCGGCGCGGCGGCTTCCGGCGGAGCTTCGGCGCTCAACCATTACTTCGACCGTGACATCGATGACCTCATGCGTCGAACGAAGCGGCGTCCGCTGCCCGCAGGACGCGTGCCCGACGAGTGGGCCATCGGTATGGGGATCGCGCTCAACATCGTCGCGTTCGCCGTGCTCGCGCTGTTCGCCAACATCATCGCCGCGCTGCTGGCGATCCTCGGCACGCTCTTCTACATCTTCGTGTACACGCTCTGGCTGAAGCGCACGACGGTGCAGAACATCGTCATCGGTGGCGCGGCCGGTGCGATCCCGCCGCTCGTCGGCTGGGCCGCGGTCACGGGCTCGCTCGATCTCGAGGCGTGGCTCCTCTTTGCGATCGTGTTCTTCTGGACGCCCGCGCACTTCTGGGCGCTCGCGCTCCTCATCCGCGACGATTACGCGCGCGCCGGCGTTCCCATGCTCCCTGTGGTGCGCGGCGAGGAAGCCACCGCCTGGGGGATCTTCACCTACGCGTTGAGCCTCGTGCCGCTGTCGATGCTCTTGTTCGTCAGCGGCGGGCTGAGCCTGCTGTACCTCGTCGCGGCCATCGCGCTCGGTCTGATCTTCGTCGGTCTGTCGGTGCGCCTGATCCGCGCGGCAGCGGCCCGCCGCCGCGCGGTCGCGCGCGGCATCTACCTATATTCGCTCCTGTATCTCGCGCTGCTCTTCGTCGTGATCATGGTGGACTCCTCATTGAAGCTCTAGCTCAATCTCTGGGCTTCGCCCAGGAGAGATGCTCAAGGCCGGCGAATTCGCTCGTCGCGGCACGGCCGCTCCTCGCTCAATGGAAGTAGCGACGATCGCCCTCGCCGTCCTGTGCGGCGGGATCTACGCGCGGGGCGTCCGCCTGGTGCGTCGCCCGTGGCCGTGGTGGCGCAGCACGCTGTTCTTCCTGGGACTCGCAACGCTCGTGCTCGCGCTCGCATCGGGCATCGAGATCCTCGCCGGCGAGCTCTTCAGCGTCCACATGCTCCAGCACATGCTCCTGACGACGCTGGCCGCCCCGCTGCTCATGCTGGGCGCGCCGATCCGCCCGCTGCTGCGTGGGATTCCCGCCCGGGTCCGGCGGTCCGTCGTCCGACCACTCGCCGGCTCGGCGGCGCTGCGCGCGCTCATCCATGTGCTCCGGCACCCGCTCGTCGCGGTCGCCATCTACGTCGGCGGGCTGTACCTCTGGCATTGGCCGTCCCTCTACGACGCGGCCGTCGAGGAACCGATCCTGCACGGCCTCGAGCACGCGCACTTCCTGATCGGGGCGCTGCTCTTCTGGAGCGTCGTCATCGACCCCGAGCCCTTCAAGGGCACGCTGCCGTACGCCGCGCGCATCGTGTACGTGCTCCTCGCGGGCGCGGCACAGAACACGCTGCTTGGTGGTCTGCTGTCGTTTTCCACGCGCGTGCTCTACACGCACTACGTACCGACGACGGCTCGCCTCGGGATCGACGCGCTCACCGATCAGCGCGTGGGTGGCGCGATCATGTGGGTCCCCGGCGACGCGATCTTCCTCGTTGCCGCGTCCGGCGCGTTCTTCATGTGGCTGGAGCACGAGGAGCGCGAGCAACGGCGCCGCGAGCAGGGTACGCTCCGAACATGATCAGAAGGCTGTCGGTGTTGCTTCTTGGCGCCCTTTTCATCGCCGCATCATGTTCCCAGGCCATGGAGCCGTTGCCCGCGGACGTCAACGTGATCGTCGACCTGAAGGAGTACTCGATCGCACTGAATGTGCCGACCGTGAAGGCCGGCGTCGTCAAGTTCGGGATCCGGAACAACGGCACGATGGTCCATGACTTCGACCTGTTCAAGACCGATCTCGCGCTGGACAAGCTCCCGATCGATGGCGGCTCCGCGAAGGTGCAGATGGACGGACTGGTGAAGCAGATGATCAACATCGCCGCGAGCCGGTCGACAACGCTGAGCGCGGACCTCCAGCCGGGGCACTACGTGATCATCTGCAACGTCGCCGGCCACTACCAGCTGGGGATGAGGACCGAGCTAAAGGTCGAGTGATCGCGCCCGCGTCACTTGAGCGTGAGCAGCCACTGGACGATGTCGTGGATCTGCTCGTCCGACAGACCGAGATTCGGCATCTTCGTGTCCGGCTTCACCGCGGGCGGGTTCTTGATCCACTTCGTGAGGTTCTCTTCGTTCACCGGTGAGAGCGCGCCGGCGGCGATGCTCTTCTTGCTCGCAACGTGTGTGAGCTCCGGTCCGACCTTGCCGCTCGCGGGCGTCCCCGTCACGGTGTGGCAGCCGACGCATGCGAGGGAGAGGAACGTCTCGCGCCCCTTCTTGGTCGCCGGGTCGATCGCGCGGTTCGCCTCGACCAGCGCATCCTCGATCCACGTTGCGTATTCCGCCTTGGGATGTACGACGAGCGTGATCAGCATGTCCGCGTGTCCCGTTCCGCAGAACTCGAAACACTGGCCCTTGTACGTGCCCGGCTTGTCCGCCTGGATCCAGAGCTCGGTCGGGCGCCCCGGAACGGCGTCCTTCTTCCCACCGATGTTCGGCACCCAGAAGGAGTGGATGACGTCCTTGGAGGAGAGCTGGATCAGCACTTTCGTGCTGACCGGGATGTGGAGCTCCTGGCCGACGGTGAGATAGGAGCCGTCGATCAGCTTGAACCGGTCTTCCTTCGGGTAGTGGAACAGCCACGACCATTGCCGACCTTCGGTCGGGATCGTCATCTCCACGCCGGTGCGGTTGTCGTTCATGAAGTTGAGCTTCTCGAACGACAGGACCGAGAAGCTGATGACCATGAGCGTCGGGACGACGGTCCACACGAGCTCGAGGAAGTTGTGGCCGTGGAACTGCTTGGCCGAATGACCCGGTCGATCGCGGAACTTGAGGCCCGCGAAGATCAGTCCGCCATCGACGATGACGAGGACGATGATCGCCGCGACGAACATGATCCAGTACACGTCCGCGCTGGCCCGCGCTTGCGGACCAAGGGGGTCATTTGGCCACGGTCCCATGCGTCGCCAAGACTACGGCCTCATTTCGACACACGCCAATCGGGGAAATAGACTTCGCGCCGTGACCGGACACCACGGGTCGAGCGACCCGACGACCGAGCACGAGATCCATCTCCCGGGGCCGAGCCTTTCTCCGCCGCTGCTCGGCTTGGGCGTGACGATCCTCGCGTTCGGCATCCTGTTCGGCCTGCCGCTGATCATCATCGGCTTCGTCATCTTCCTCTTCGGCCTGATCACGTGGCTGCTGGACGACGCGCGCGCTTACGCCAAGGCATCCGACGAGGGGCACCACTGATGAGCACCAACCTCGAGGAGCGCCCGGTGGTGCGGGGCCGTCGCGAGCGGCCGCGCGACCGATTGCCGCCGAACGAGACCGGCCTCGAAGCGCAGCCCGTGCGCTTCAGGCCCGGCGAGTGGGGCGTGATCCTCTTCATCTCGAGCGAGGCGATGTTCTTCTTCGCGCTCTTCACGACCTACTTCTATCTGCGGGGCCGCGTGCCGGAGTGGGAGCCGATATTCCAGCGTTGCATTGCCGCGCACTGCGAGAAGCCGGCCTGGAACTCGACGACCGAGATCTTCGGCGTGACGCTGCCGGTGGTGGCGATCAACACGATCCTGCTCGTGTCATCGAGCTTCACCATGCAGCTCGCGGTCAACGCGATCAAGAAGGGCGACCGTACGGGACTTCGTAACTGGCTTCTTCCGACGATCATCCTGGGTGCGCTCTTCCTTGGCGGTCAGGGCTACGAGTACACGCGGCTCGGCTTCCTCCCGACGAACGGCGTGTTCGCCGCCGTCTTCTTCACGCTCACCGGCTTCCACGGAGCGCACGTCACCGGCGGGGTGCTCATGAATATCTACGTCTACCTACGCGCAGCGAGGGGGCATTTCACGGCGAACCGCCATCTCGCCGTCGAGGCCGCGTCCTTCTACTGGCACTTCGTCGACGTCGTTTGGATCGGTCTCTTCGTCACGATCTACGTCATCGGGTAAGAACACCGAAAGGTCCGCTCGTGTGGCACCGTCTGGACGGGCGGCGTTCACTCGTTCCTTGAACCGAAACGCGCTCGTCCGCGTTCATATCCGCGTGATGCGCCTCGTGCTCTTCGTGGCACTGGCCGCCGGCGCGTGCGCGCCCGCCGCCACCACGCCGACACCCACGAGCACGCCGCCGGCGTCGGTCGCCGCCGCTCCGACGCCGACCCAGGCGCCCACGCCGACGCAGACGCCCGCGCCGACCGCCACGCTCGCACCCGCCACTGCGCCCGCGACGCCGACGCCGCGTCCTTCGGCGCCGCCCGCACCAGAAGGCACGATCCGCAACGATGGTCAGAAGATCCTCGTCACGTTCGATCCTGCGCAGCCCTGGTCCTTCGGCGAAGGGGGCGGGTCAGCCGCGGTGTCGATCGCGAACTACACGCTGAATGGCGCGTCGCTCGCGGGTTCGTCGATGAGGTGCACCGACCTTCAGGCCCAGGTCGGCGCCTGCGCGTCGCTGCAGATCATCCCGTCCGTTCGTCTCGAGAACGGGCAACGCTACGAGCTGCGCCCTGCGCGATCGGATCATCGGCGCGTTCACGGCACGCGGGCTGCTCGTCGCGACGCCGCGCGTCGTGTCGGTGAGCGCGACGCAATTCGATCTCACGGTGAAGTTCGACCGCCCGATGCTGCACGTCGGCGACTGCGGCATGGAATCGTGGACGCTCAGCACGCCGGGAACCATCGAGTACGTGCGAGCATTCGGACAGGTCTTTCCAGCCGCTGTCGGCGGCTACACGTCATCGCACGCGGGCTACCGCGACTTCCTCACCGCCTTCGTGTCGGCCGCGGACATCTCAAGTGACTGCACGACGGTGAAGCTCGGCAGCGGGTGGGGCGCACCCACCGGGACCTTCGACGTCACGATCTCGGGCGTCGAGGACGAGGACGGCAACGTCGTACAGCCGCGCACCTTCACCGTCGACATCCAGGACGAGGGAGCGCCGAAGCTGATGTTCGCGCAGCTCGAGCTGCAGACCGCGGCGGCGAAGGTCATCCGCGTCGCCTATTCGGAGGCGATGGACGAAGAGTACGTGACCGATCCGGAGCGCTATTACTTGAACGGCACGCTCATTCCGGCGACGACCCGGATCGAGTGCGAGCTCGCGAACTGCGCGTGGGTGCGCCTGGTGTTCCCGCCAACGACGTTCGCGTTTGGCGCGGACAATACGCTCACGATCGTCGGCGTGCGAGACACCGCGGGCATCGCGATGTCGCCCGACATCGCCACGTCGGGGATGTTCCAGGTCCGCTAGAGGATCCCCGCTCTTGGGACCACCGCTCGCGGAGAAAAACCCCGCGCGTCTCGCGCTAGGGCGCGTGCAGCAATAAGCGCAAGTCCGCAACGAGGTCCTTCAGCGCGATGTCCGAATGGACGAGCTCGCGCTCGCGGCCCTTCGTGTCGATCAGGTAGATCGCGTCGTTGTGATCGACCCTCGGTCCCGTCGGTGCGGCGAACGCTCCGACCCCGTACGCGGCCCACACGCCCTCGAGCTGCGCGCGCGGTCCGATGAGGTAGCGCCAGTTGTCCTTCAGATCGTGCGCATCGGAGAACGCCTTCACCGCGGCAGGCGTATCGCCGTCGGGATCGACCGAGACCGCGACGAACCGCACGCGCGCGGCATCCTGATCCAGCTGCTTCTGGGCAGCGCGGAACTGTGCCGCCGTGAGCGGGCATACGTCGGGACAGCGCGTGTAGAGGAACGCCAGCGCGACCACGCTGCCGCGAAGGGAGGAGAGCGCGACCGTTTCGCCGGTCATCGCATCGGTGAGCGTGAAGTCGGGCGCGTCGTGACCCTCCAGTTCGGTGCCCGACAGGCGAGCGGCTGATGGCGCGCACGCGGCGGCGGCGAAGATGAGCGTGAGGGTGAGCGCGCGGATCACGGTCCGAGCATATGCGCGACTATCGGTGGCTCATGCCGCCGCTTTCCGTCGTGGCGAGATACCTCCTCCTCGTGCTCATTTGGGGCTCGACCTGGGCGGCCATCCGCATCGCCGTCACGGAGGTCCCGCCATTCGTGTTCGCGTTCGAGCGCGCGCTCGCCGTTTCGATCCTGCTCACGGGACTGTCGCTCGTGTTGCGGCTGCGCTTCCCTCGCGATCGCGGGATAGTCGTCGCCGCGGCCTTCGCCGGAATCATCAACACCGGGACCAGCTGGGCGATCATCTTCTGGTCCGAGCAGTACGTCCCGAGCGGGCTTGTCGCGGTGTTCGGCGCGGCCGGGCCCATCTGGACCGCATTCCTCGCGCACTTCTTCGTGCGCGGCGATCGGCTCTCGCCCCTCAAGGTGCTTGGGCTGGTTCTGGGCGTCATCGGCATTGGCGTTCTGGTCGGCGCGCCCGACCCCGGCTCGCGGCCGGAGGCCTTCCTCGCCACGATCCTGCTCGCGCTCATGCCGATCAGCTGGGCCTTCGGCACGATCGTCCAGGTTCGCGTGCTGCGCCACGGCTCGCCGCTTCCGCTCGTCGCGATCGGGACCTGGGCCGGTTCGATCGTGCTGCTGCCATTCGCGCTGACCGAGCTCGGACGACCCGCGACGTGGACGCTCGAGGTGTTCCTCGCGTTCGCCTACCTCACGGTCCTCGGATCGTGTGTCGGACTCGTACTGCAGCTCTGGCTCACGCGCCGGCTTCGGCCCACGACGATGCAGCTCTCGCAGCTCCTCATTTCTGCGCAGGCTCTCGTGATCGGCGCGATCGCGCTGGGGGAATCGATCACCTGGCGCATGCTCGCGGGCGCCGCGCTGGTGGCGCTCGCCCTCGGCTTCAACGCGATCGCCGGCGGCCGAGTCGGCAGCCAGGGCGAGCCGGCGAGCATTCCCGCGGCGGCCGGCGAGTAGTGGCACCGCCGTCCCCGTTCCGGCGCATCGTCACGGGCCGCGTGAGCATCGTGGCGCACCGAGGCCTGTCTGCGCGCGCGCCCGAGAACACGATGGCGGCGTTCAAGCTCGCGGCAGAGGCCGGCTGTGACCTGCTCGAATTCGACGTGCATCTCACCAAAGACGACGAGCTGGTCGTCATTCACGACGACACGCTCGATCGCACGACGAATGGCACGGGCTTCGTTCGCGACCGCACCCTCGCTGAGATCAGGTCGCTGGACGCGTCCTTCGGGATGGCGCAATTCGCCGGAACGGGCGTTCCGTCCTTGGACGAAACGATGGTCTGGGCTCGAGCGGCGGGAGTGACCCTGTCGCTCGAGATCAAGCAGCCGCTGCCGGTCAGCGGGCGGCCGAAATACCCGCGCATCGCCGAGCGCGTCGCCGACATGCTGCGCTCGCATGACATGACCGGGCGGGTGCTCGTCCATTCATTCGACCACCCGACCATCCGGCAGATCCGCACGCTGCTGCCGACGATTCCGACCGCGGTCAACTATGGCGGCGGGACGCTGGCCGATCCGCTGCTGCTCGGGCGGGCCGCGGACGCCTCCGGGATCCACGCCTGGTGGGCGTGGATCTCCGCCGATGTCTGCAAGGCGGCGCACGACGCCCGCATGCACGCGCAGGGCTGGGGGATGGGCGATCCGCCGGATCCGGACAGGATCGGCATGCTGGTGCGCGCGGGCGTCGACTCGGTCGACGCCTCGGATCCGGCCGCCGTCCGCGCGATCCTCGATGCGCTTGCCTGAGAGGCCACCTACGACGGCGGCGTAGTATTCGTGAGGGGAACTACTACCGACCCGTAGCAGCAACGCCCGTATCGGAGGGGGCGGACATGGCCATCGATTTCGACCTCAACCTCTTCACCAGCGACCCACGTCTTCTCGTGCGCGGCGAGGACGCCGAGTACGCGCAAGCCGCGGAGGCGCTCGAACAGCTCGCGGACCCGCAGCGACTTCGCCTGCTCCATGCGCTTGCCCTGGGGGAGGAGACGCCGCAGAAGGCCGCCGTGTGGAGTGGGCTCCCGCAGCCCGTCGCCGAGCGCGAGCTCGCCGCGATGGCGCTTGCCGGCCTCGTCGAGCGGAGGGAGTCGCCCATCGGCGTCACCTATGTTCCGCGCGACGGACACCACGTCGTTCAGCTCTATGTCGCTCTGGCGCACGGCCGCGAGGGCATCGCCGACCGGCATCCGCGGATGCTGACGCGCCGCCGGCTGGGCCGGACGCGCAAGGTGGGATGATCGTCGTGTGACGACGCCGCTGCGGCGCATCCGGCGGGCCGCCGACGGCAACCTGCTCGGGCCGCTCGAAAACGCGGTCATGGACCGCGTGTGGAAGAACGGTCCTGCGACCGTGCGCGACATCGTCGACGAGCTCGAACGCACCCGGGGTCTCGCCTACACCACGGTCATGACCGTGATGGTGCGTCTCCACGGCAAAGGCCTGCTGGAACGCGAGCGCAACGGTAAGAACTATCTCTACCGCGCCGTGTACACGCGCGAGCAGCATCGCGAGCACGTATCGCGCGATCTGGCACGCGGTCTTGTGAGCCAGTTCGGCGACGCGGCTCTCGCGGCCTTCTCGGCGGAGCTCGATGAGGTCGACGCGCAGCACCGCGCGGCGCTCCGCCGCGTCGCGAGCCGGCGCACGGCCAAGGGGACGCGCGATGCGCGCTGATCGCGCATTCGGGCTCGTCGTCGTCTTCGCGCTGGTCTCGAGCGCGATCCTCGTCGCCCTGCTCGCCCGGATCATCCCGCACGCCGCGCACGTCCTGACGCGCGGCCCCGATGACGTCATCGATGGCGTGACGCTCGTCGTTCTCGTTCTGGCCACCTGCGGGATCGCGCTCGGCCTCGGATCGCTGTTCCGTCAGCTGCTCACCAGCGTCGCGCTCATCCGCTCGCTGCTCGCTCGAAGGGTCGCCGTCCCGCGACGGGTCACGCGGCTCGCCCGAGAGCTCTCGCTCGTTGGCCGCATCGACCTGGTCGCCGACAAGCGGCCGTTCTCCTTCTGCTACTGGTTCCGGCGGCCGCGCATCTGCCTTTCGACGGCGCTCGTCCGCAGGCTGGACGACGACGAGCTGCGCGCGGTGCTCATTCATGAGCGCTACCACCTGCGTCAGCGCGATCCATTACGCGTCGTCATCGCGCGGTACTTCGCGGCGGGCCTGTACGTCGTACCCGTCGTAGAGGAGCTCGCGTCGTTCTACGCGCTGCAGAAGGAGATCGCCGCCGACGAGGACGCGGTCCGGCGCCTCGGCGTGGGGCCGCTGGCGCGCGCGCTCTACAAGCTTCTCCCCGACGCGCCCGATCGCGAGCTCAGCCTCCTCATGCCGGTCACGGGTCTTTCCGTGACGGAGGCGCGCATCGACCGCCTTGTCGGTGGTCTCGAGATCCCGCTGCGCTTGCGCCCAGAATCGATCGTCCTCTCGGCCGGAGCCCTGCTCGGGGCGGCGGTCCTCGCGACCGTCGCGGGCGGCAACAGCTACCAGTTTGCGAGCCTTCCGCCGCTCGTCGCGGTCCCGGGTCTGCTCGTCGGTCCGGCGTCCCTGCTGTTCGCGGCCGCGGTGAACGGCGGCGTGCATCAGGTGAAGCTCGTCGCCGGTCTGGTCGCGCGCTCTTAGGGCCGCTCGGCGGTCGAGCCGGGGATGCCGACCCCAACTAGGGCAAGAGTCTCTTTACTTCCGCCTTCACAGCGCTGATAGTCGGCCGCAGCGGACCCAGGGAAAAAATCGCCGGTGGGGTCAGGAGGACCCACCGAATGTCGATCCGTCGTGCGTTCCAGATCATCACCATCGCAGTCGCTCTGGCTTTCTCCTTCGGCGCGACCGGCGCCATCAACAGCGCGTACGCATGCGACCCGCAGGTAAGTGGCGGCGGCTACTGCTAGCCGCTAGACGATCCAGCCTCAGCCTCCAGGCTGCGGCGACCGAGATACCGCGGGCACCTTGGGCCCGAGACCCCGACCGGCATCGCCCCGGTCTCGGTCAAGAAACCTAAGGTTCAGGGCGAATTGACCGGTGACTTGCAGGCCCGTAAAGTGACCCTGGATGGCCTCCCAGATCCGCTCCCCGATGGTCGCCGACGTGGGCGCGCGCATCCGCTCGCTGCGCACCGCGAAGGGACTCACGCAGGCGCAGCTCGCTGAGCCGCTGTACACGAAGGCCTACATCTCGATGCTCGAGTCAGGACGCACGCGTGCTTCGATGAAGGCCCTGGAGCACATCGCCGGCGCGCTTGGGGTGAAGCCCTCCGATCTTTTGGGAGGCGCGTCGTCACCCGCTACCCCGCAGTTCGACCTGATCGAGGCTCGCCGCCTGATCGAGCAGGGTCGAACGACGGACGCGTTGCCGATCCTCGAGGTCCTGGAGGAGGGTCTGAACGCGGCCGATCAGCTCGTGCGGCTGCGATATCTGGCTGCTGCGTACAACGCGACCGGGCAGCCGAAACAAGCGTTCCCGGTGATCGAGCGTGCCCAGCGCATGGCAGACCTTCTCGAGGATCAAGAAGAGCAGTACCGCGTCAAGGCGCTGCTCGCGAACACGTACGCGCGCACGTACGCGTACGACGACACAGTCCGTCTGCTGCGCGAATGCGTGCTCGCCTGCGAGAACGGCATAGTGAAGGACGAGACGTTCTACTTCCGCCGTCTGGTCGAGCTCGCGGTCGCACTGACCAACAATCGCCAGCCGAAACAGGCGCTGCCGCTCTACGAGCGAGCTCTCGCGATCTCGGAGAAGTTCGTCGACCGCCCCGCGATCGCGGGCCTGTACGCGGGCATGGCGAAGTCGTACCAGAATGACGGAGATCTCGAGGCGGCGATCGTCTATAACCAGAAGAGCCTCCAAGCGTACGAAGAGCTCGGGCTTCTCGACCAGGTCGCATGCACGCTCGACAACGCCGCGCTGCTCTACGCCGACTACGGCAACAGCGAGCGGGCGCGCGAGTGCCTGAGCCGCGCCGCTGCCCTGGCGGAGCAAACGAAGCACAACGGCACGCTCGCATCCGTCCGCGCCTCGGAGGCCGAGGTCACCGCGAGGTCGGACGCCGAGCGTGGCTTGGCCGCCGCGCAGGAAGCCCTGAAGTTCGCGCGCAAGGTCGATCAGCCGGACGCGCAGGTGCGTGCGCTCGTGCTCATCGGCGAGCTAAGGATGGCGACCAGTACCGCGGCCGGGAAGCGCTCGTTCCAGGAAGCCAGCCAGCTGGCGGAGGAGCGCGTTCCGCATCTCCTGCGCACGATCTTCGACCGCTGGTCTCGCTCCGCGGAAGCCCGGGGCGACGGCGACGAGGCTCTGCGCCTCGCGCGCCGCGCGCTCGAGACCGTTCGCACCTGATCGACCGCGGCGCGTAGCCGCTCATCTAGATTCGTCCGATGCAGCTCACCGCAGACCTCGTCCGTGAGCGCGTGCGCGGCTCGATCCTCGCCCACGTCGGCGATACGCCGCTCCTACCGCTTCGCCGCGTCGCCGCGGGTCTGCGGGGCGAGGTTTGGGCGAAGCTCGAATCCGCGAATCCGGGCGGGAGCGTCAAGGATCGGGCGGGGCTGTGGATGGTCATCGCGGCCGAGGAGTCCGGCAGCCTGAAGGAGGGGCATATCCTGCTCGACGCGACGAGCGGCAACACCGGCGTCGCTCTCGCGCTCGTTTCGGCGGTGCGGCGTCATCACGTGACGCTCGTCATGCCCGACCGGGTGTCGCTCGAGCGCAAGCGGATCGCGACCGCGTTCGGCGCCAGCCTCGTCCTCACCGATCCGCTCGAGGGGACCGACGGCGCGATCCGTGAGGCGCAGCGTCTCGCGCGGAGCGACCCGCGCTTCGTGTACGTCGATCAGTACTCGAACCCGGCGAATCCGCTCGCACACGAGCTCACGACCGGTGCGGAGATCTGGTCGCAGACACGGGGAACCGCCACACACTTCGTGGCAGGTGTGGGAACCTCGGGAACGGTCGTCGGCGTGTCCCGCGCGCTTCGGCCGAAAGGCGTCCGCATCGTCGCGGTGCAGCCGGATGACGCGCTCCACGGCATCGAGGGTTGGAAGCACATGCGGAGCGCCATCCGTCCGCCGATCTGGGACGAACGGGTGGCCGACGTGCACATGACGATGGCGACGGATGAGGCGACGGCGATGAGTCGCCGGCTTGCGAAGGAAGAAGGCATCTTCAGCGGTCCATCCGGTGGCGCCGCGGTCGCCGCGGCGGTGCGCATCGCGCGGGAAGAACCTGGCCGTATCGTCGTGTTGATCGCTGATGGGGGAGAGCGGTATCTCAGCACCCCCCTTTGGGAGTGAATCGATGGCAGTGACCGTGCGCCTTCCCGGTGCGCTTCGCGACGCGACGGGTGGCAGGACGAAGATCGAAGCGAGCGGACGGACGCTCGCCGAGGTGTTCGCGGACATAGAGGCTCGCCACCCCGGTTTCAAAGGACGCGTGCTCGATGACGACGGCCGGCTCCGGACCTATGTGAACGTCTACATCGGAGAGGACGACGCGCGGAGCAAAGGCGGCACCGACGCGCTCGTGCCCGAGGATGCCGAGGTCATGGTGATTCCGGCGATGGCAGGCGGCGCATAGCCGCTAACGAGCACGCCAGGCCGACGACGGGACTCGCGTTGGCACATGACCTCCGGGCCGAAATGATCGCGCACGCCCGAGAGACGTCACCGGACGAGGCCTGTGGCCTGATCGCGGGTCGTAATGGGGTCGCGACCCGCGTCATTCGCCTCCCAAACGTCGCCGAGGATCGGCCGCGGCACTACCTCATGGATGGCGATTCCCTGCATAAGGCCCTGGCCTCGATGGAGAGAGCCAAAGAGACCGATGCCTATGGCGTTGTCGGTGAGCCACTTGCGATCTATCACAGCCACGTCCGATCGGTCGCGTATCCGTCGCCGACCGACCTTGCTGAGATGCAGTGGCCGTTCTCGTACTACGTGCTCGTATCGCTCCGGTGGGGTGATCCCGAGCTCCGAGCCTTCTGGGTCGAAGATGGCATGGTCACCGAGGTCTTCCCCAGCGCCTAGCGTCCCTCGCTGTTGACGTGCCAGGTCGCGGCGATCGCCGCGGCCTCCGCCAGAGCGGCCTGATCGTCGGTCGGCTCCACGACGCGGTAGACGAGTGCGAGGCCCTGTCCGCCCGGCACGGCGGTGAACTGGCGCCACACGACGTGACGTCCTTCGTAATTCCCACCGTAGCGATCGTCCACCACGACCACTCCGTTGATCCGCGTTACCTCGCGCTGCTGCCAGCCGTCCTTCAGGCCGACGCGCTGGGGTCCTCCGACCGCATCCGCATAGCTGTCGGCGGTGCTGAGCGCGGCGCCGCGCGCGCGAGCGACGACCAAGGTCGCGGTCGACGACTCGAATCGGGCGGCCTCGCCCGAAGCGCCGCTGCTCGCGATCTTCCAGCCGGCCGGCACGGTGAGGTCGAACCCGAGCAGATCGTATTTCTGGCCGACCGCAGGCGTGACCGCGAGGTCCGCGACCGTCTGCGGGACGATCGCGTAAGCCAGGAAGCGCATGCGCGAGACCTGATCGCCGAGGACGAACCCGCCGAGCGCGATCACGACGGCAAGCGCGATGGCCGCGATGGCCGGCGGCAGGATCCCCCAAACGTTGAGGCCGAGTCCGACGAGCGCGCGAACCACGATCGCAAGCACGACCGCCGCCGCGACCGCGAGGAGCTTGGTCGTCGTCGTCTCGGACACGAACACGCCGGAGACCGGAACGAGAATGCCGACGACCGGGATGAGGATCAACGGGGCCAGGGCGAACGTCAGCGCCGTGAACAGCTGATCGAGGGAGCCTCCCAGGCGTCCGATCGTGCGGACGGCGCCGCTCGTGATCCACGCCACGACCGCCGCGGTGACGGCAAGGCGCACGCCCAGGAGGGCGGCGTCGATGAGCATCCGTCCCACGAATCCGATCGGCGAGATGCCCTTCGACGCGAGCACGAGCAGGTCGATGCCGACGGAGAGGCCCACGCCGGCGAAAATGGCGACGGCGACACCGGCGAGACCGTAGTGCTCGCGGGCCAGGTCTCGTGCGAAGTCGCGGGGACGCACCAGGGAGCGCCAGATCTCGCCGCGGAACCAGGCGAGCTCGCTCGTCGCTGCATCCACCGACTTCACGGTACGGCCGACCACCTTCGAGGGTTCGCCGCGCCTGCCCGAGTGCAGCGCGATTGACAGAAAAGCGACCCCCGCGTCCGGGGGTCGCTTCGTTCGCTACCTAAGTCCTTTGGAGCGACCGGCTTCAGGCCTCACTTCCGGCCTCGATGTGGCGATCGCATCAGAGTGCGATCGTCAGTCCACTTTCCTCTATCCGCCGGTCGTCCACGCGGTCGTGGCCCCCTTCCGCCGAGGGCGTCGTCAATCGACCTCGAGGACTCCGAACAGTTTGTGCAGCCGGACCATGACACCCTCCTAGGCGTTGGTGCGTTGGTCTCTGCTCCGTTCCGGAACCTCCTTGTTGTACACCCGTCGACGTATGCCGCGTCAAGAGCCGCTTCGTTCGACGGTTGGCACGAAAAAAACTGGTAGCGCATGCGTCAGTCGCGTCGCCTCATGAGCGTGCGGATCTCCGGCGCCACCGTGCGCACGTCGGGCCACCACGATTCGTCCTCGTCCGCGCCCGCGGCCGTCGCCGCCTCGGTGAGCAGTGCGACCGCGCCGCGCAGGTCGGAGAGCCTGACGACCTCCGGCACGAAACGATCGTGCTCGTCGGTCTGGTTGTGATAGTTCACGTTGGGCACCGCGATCGCCGTGGTCATCCAGCCGAGTCGCACGAAGGCTGATGACTCGCAGGTTCCACCCGTGAGCAGCGCTCGCTGTGTCGGGATCCCGGCCTCGGCCAGTCGCTCCCGGCCCACGCGGAGGAAGCGTTCGCCGTCGTTGCTGAAGGTGTTGTACACGTCGCCCGGACGCACGACGACGCCCGCTCCAGGACGGGCCGTCGCGAGGGCGCGACTCGCCTCGAGCGACACGACGATCGCATCGCGCGGGATGAGGCCGTCCTCGGCGACCAGTCGCGCTCCGTAAAGACCGGTCTCCTCCGCACGCGTGAAGACCGCGCTGACGTCGTGCGGCCTCGGGTCGTCCGAGAGTGCGGCAAGCGTGAGCACGACGACCGAAGCGAGCGCGAGGTCATCGGCGGCGCGCAGGTGCAGCTCGTCTCCGCGGGCCTCGAAGCCGGGGAGGTCGAGGACCGCCCACTGTCCGACCGCCAGCGTCGACTTGGACCGGATGCGGCACGTCCCAAGAGAGTTGTGCGTCAGGTCCGGCGCCGGCGCGAAGTCGTCGAGCACCGCCTGGAAGGGCGGGGAATCCGCGTCGTCGCACACCATCACCGGCACGTCCTTGGCGAAGAATCGCGCGTAGAAGCCGCCCAGGATCCGCGCTCGGCCCTCGCGTCCGTTCGCACGCATGACCTCGAACGCGGGGTGGTCGGTGTGCGCGAGCAGCGCCATTCCATGGACCGCGTTCCCGCGGCGCACGCGCGCGTGCACCTGACCGTATGCGTCGGCCGTCGTCGCGATGCCGAGCGCCTTGAGCTCGGCCGCGATGGCGCGAAGCGCGCGGAACTCGTGATATGGAGCGGTGTGCGCGGACGCGATCCGCTCGACGGTCGCGAGCGTCGCATCGACATCGGGCAAGCGCGGCATCGAAGCCGAGGATATCGTCACGCGAGGTGCTGACCCTCTACGACACCGGCCGCCGACGGATCGTGCCGTTCCGTCCGCGGGCAAATCAGGTGACGATGTACGTCTGCGGTGTCACGCCGTATGACACCACGCATCTCGGTCACGCGCGCACCTTCCTGGTGTTCGACCTACTGGCGCGCCTCCTCGAGTCGCGCGGAGCACGCGTCAAATACGCGCAGAACGTGACCGACATCGACGAGTCGATCCTGCAGCGGGCCGACCGCGACGGGCTCGACTGGCGCGAGCTGGGCCGTCGCGAAGAGCGCAAATTCCGCGATGACATGCGCGCGCTGGGATGGCGGCGGCCCGATCTGATGCCGCATGCGACGAGAGAGATCTCCGCCATGTTGCGGCTGGCCGAGCGACTGGAGGCCCGCGGTCACGCGTACCGCCCGATGGGTGGAGGGCTGTACTACGACGTGTCGACCTTCCCGCGGTTCGGCGCGGTGTCGCACCTGTCGCCCGCGAAGATGCGCGCGCAGAACGCGGTGCAGGACGACGCGGCGCTCGACGCCCCGAAGCGGCGCGCGCCGCTCGACTTCGCGCTCTGGCGCGCGGTCACCAGTGGACCGACCTGGCCCAGCCCTTTCGGACGTGGCCGTCCGGGGTGGCATCTCGAGTGCTCCGCGATGTCGGAGCGGTACCTCGGTCTGCCGATAGACATCCATGGCGGCGGCAGCGATCTCGTCTACCCGCATCACGAGTGCGAGACAGCGCAGAGCGAGGCTGCGCATACCGTCCCGTTCGTCCGCCGTTGGGTGCACGTCGCGCCGGTCTATCTCGGCGGGCGCAAGATGTCGAAGTCGCTCGGGAACATGGTCTTCGTGAGAAAGGCGCTCGGGACATCGACCCCGCAGGCTCTTCGCCTCTATCTCTTCGATGTGCACTATCGCCGGCGCTTCGATCACGACGAGGCGCGACTGGGGCGGGCGCGGGGTCGCGCGAGCGCCCTGGCAGCCACGCTCGGCCGCGGTGCGGTCGGTCCGCTTGGCCGTGACGCCGCCACGCGCGCCATCATTGCGGCGCTGGACCTCGACCTCGATACCGGTCGCGCGATCCGCCTGCTCGAGCGCGAGGCGCGTCGCGCGCCGGCGTCCGCGAAGCCTTCGCTGCGATTCATCGCGCGGCGGCTGCTCGGGATCGCGTAGCACGGGCCCAGATCGCCCGTCGTGGCCGTGTCGGGAGTACGGTACCTGCGTGTTGTTTGGTCCGATCGCGATGCCGGCGGCCGGCGAACGCTCGACGGGCACGTTCAGCTTCGGTGATGACAAGGCACTCGCGAAGTACCGATGGCCGTTCATCGCGATCGCGGGCCGCGAGGCTGGTCCGAGCGTGCTCATCACCGCCGGCATTCACGCAGCCGAGTACACCGGCACGGACGCGGCGATCCGTCTCGGGCGCACGCTCGATCCGGCCGAGATACGCGGTTCCGTGCTCATCCTGCCCCTGCTGAATCTGCCGGGCTTCTATGAGCGGAGCATCTACGTGAATCCCGAGGACCACGACAATCTGAACCGGCTGTTCCCCGGCGACCCGCAGGGCACCTGGGGTCAACGCTTCGCCTACCGGCTGCTCCACGAGATCATCACGGGCTTCGATCACTCGATCGATCTGCACGCCGGCGATCTCATCGAGGATCTCACGCCATTCGTCATCTACCGCGAAACCGGTGACGCGCGGATCGATGACAAGATCACGCGGATGGTCAACGCGTACGGCGCGCCCTGGGCCGTGAAGAGCGCACCGACCGGCGAGCGCCCCGGTTCGCTCTACGCCGTCGCCGCGCTGAACGGCGTCGCGGCGATGTTGGCGGAATCCGGCGGGAACGGACTGCTCAAGGAGGCTGACGTCGGTCGACACATTCGCGGCGTGACGAACATCCTGCGGGCGATCGACGTGCTGGACGGCGCACCCGATCCGGTCCCCCCGACCCACGTGCTCAAGAGCTTCGACTGGCTTCGAGCGCCCGCGGAGGGTCTCTTTCGCTGCGGTGTGAGGGTGGATCAACGCGTGAAGGAAGGCGATGTCGTGGGCGAGCTCGTCGACCTCGTTGGCGACCCGATCGCGACGGTGCATGCGCCCGTCTCCGGCGTCGTGCTGTTCGTCGTCACGAGCCCGGCGATGAAGAAGGACGGGCTGCTGCTCGGGATCGGCGCGCTCTAGGGAATCTAGGCCGCGCTCCGCGGCACGAGTGCCGTCTGGCGCGTGAACAGGACGGCGCATGCGACGAGCAGCGTGGCGCTGAGGAGGAACGCGGCGCCCGGCAGCCCGAGCCCGCTGAGCGGACCGATCGCCGCGGCGAACGTCTGCGTGTAGAGGACGGGTGAGACAAGGGTGACGATGGACTGCAGCGAAGAGAGCGCGCCCTGCAGCTGGCCCTGCTCGTCGGGCGCGACCTCGCGGGAGGCGATCGACTGCAGCGACGGACCCACTAGTCCGAAGAACGACCAGACCGGAAGGGCGACAAGGAACAGCCAGCCAGTCGTCGCGAGACCGAGGAGCAGCTGCGCGGCCGCGCCAACGACAAGCCCGATGAGCATCGCGCGGTATTCGCCAACGGCCTTCACGACGCGACCGACGACGAGACCCTGGACCACCAGCGACGACAGGCCGACGACCGCAAGGCTCAGACCGATCGTGCGCTCGTCAAAGCCAAAGCGGTGGGTGCTGTACAGGACGAACGTCATGGGCAGCGAGTCGTGCGCGAGGTACGCGAACGACGCCACGACCGCCAGGCTCGTCAGGACGGGACGCGAGCCGAGGAAGCGCATCGCCCCTAACGGATTCGCGGCCTTTGGGCGGAACGGCCTGCGTTGCTCCGGCGGCAAAGACTCCGGGAGGATGAACAGGCCGTACGCGAAATTTGCGAACGAGAGCGCCGCGGCGGCCCAGAACGGCGCTCGGACGTCGATGCCCGCAAGGAGACCACCGAGCGCGGGGCCCACGATGAAACCGATGCCGAATGCGACGCCGAGCATGCCGAACCGCGCCGCGCGCTTCTCGGGCAGCGTCACATCGGCGACGTACGCACCGCCGGTGCTGAACGATGACGAGGTGATGCCCGAGATGACGCGGCCGAGGAACAGGATCGGGACCGTCGGCGCGAGCGCCATCACCACGTAGTCCGCGCCAAGGCCGAGGTTGGAGAGCAGGATCACCGGTCGGCGACCAAAGCGGTCCGAGAGCGCACCGAGGATAGGTGCGGAGAGGAACTGCATGAACACGAACGCGGTGCCGAAGAGTCCCAAGAGCGCGGCGGCGCTTGCGGTGTCGCCACTCTGGAGCTGCGCGATGAGCTGCGGGAACACCGGGATGATCACGCCGAGCGCGATCATGTCGAGCAGGACCGTGATGAAGATGAAAAGGAACGCCGCTTTGGACCGCGTCATCACGGCGGAATCATCGCAGGCTCGCGCGTAGACTTGTGTCTCCGGCCCGGTCGCCTAGCGGTCTAGGGCGCTTCCCTTTCAAGGAAGAGGTCATGGGTTCGAATCCCATCCGGGCTAC
>JBGPKU010000021.1:0-38427 GCA_041486085.1 Candidatus Limnocylindria bacterium
CAGATCCTCGCGCGGGTCAAGGGTGATGCCGATGAGCGGGTGGCCAGCGTGGTCATCCCGCTTCTCGTGCCCGACCTCTCGGTCTTCCTATGGTGGACCGGCACGCCACCCCAGGAGACGCAGCGCTTCCAGGACCTCATCGCGCTGGCCGACCGCCTGATCGTCGACTCAGCGGATTTCCCGCGGCCGGACAAGACGCTGCCGATCGTCGCTCAGCTCGCGAAGTCCCACGGGGCGCGCAGCATCGGAGTCACCGACCTCAACTGGACGCGGCTCACTCCATGGCGCGAGCTCGTGGCGGCGTTCTTCGATGTCGACACCTGGCGTCCGTGCCTCGAGGGCATCGTCGGTGTTCGGGTCGGCTTCGGGGTCGACATGGATGGTCGTGACATCCATCCGTCGCAGGCACTGCTGCTGGTGGGCTGGCTGGCGTCGCGGCTCGGCTGGCGCGCAGCCGACTCGCTCGCGCCGTCGGAGGCGGGCGGTCTGCTCTTCCGCATGGCCCGCGGCGATGGCGCCCCGATCGACGTGCGCGTGCGGCCTCGTTTCGAGCGCGGCATCGAGCCGGGCGACACCTCGGGTCTGCGTATCCAGGCACGGCATGGTGCCGATCTCTTCGAGTTCGTCCTGAAGCGCGATCCCGACCCGCGTCACGTGACCGCGACGGTCCTCCTGAACGGCGAGCCGCGTGCGCGCCGGGTCCTGCCGCTTCCGGAGCCGGGCATCGAGGAGCTCCTGCGAGAAGAGCTCTCGATCATCGGCAGCGATCGTGTGTTCGAGGACGCGTTGCACGCGCTCGTGGCCCTGGCCTAGGCCTTGCCGAGAGGACCGGACATGCCGGCGGACGACCCGGTCGCGGCTGCGACCAACACGGATGGCGAGTCGGAGCAGCACGAGCGCCTGCTCGCGGGCCGCTACCGCTTGCTCGAGCGCATCGACGCGGGCGGAGCCGGTGAGGTCTGGCGAGCGCGCGACGAACGCCTCGATCGCGATGTGGCGGTCAAGATCCTCGGCGCGAACGCCGACGACGCGTTCCGCGTGCGCTTCGCGGACGAGGCGCGACGCGCGGCGTCCGTCGCGCATCCAAACGTCGTGACGGTCTTCGATGAGGGTCGCGACGGCGGCGACTCCTACATGGTCATGGAGTACGTGCGCGGAAAGACCCTGCGCGACGTGGTGAACGACCGAGGTCCACTGCCCGCGCACGAGGTCGCGCGGCTTGTGACACAGGTCGCGGCCGCGCTCGATGCGGCACACGAGGCTGGGGTCATCCACTGCGACGTGAAGCCGGCGAACGTCATCGTCGACGATCAGGGGACCGCGAAGCTCGCCGACTTCGGCATCGCGCGAGCGGCGCGCGGACCGCGCGAGCACGAGCTGATCGGCACCGCCAGGTACATCGCGCCCGAGCGCGTCGCCGGCGAGCCGGCCACGGAGCGGTCGGATATCTACGGCCTTGGTCTCGTCGCGTACGAGCTGCTCGCGGGCCGTCCGCCCTCCGCCGACATGGAGACAGAGGATCTGCTGCGAGAGCGTCTCGACGGTCCGCCGCCCAGCCTGCGCAACGCGCGCGTCGGCGTGAGCGACAGCGTCGACCTGGTCGTGCGCCGCGCGCTCGCGCGCGATCCGCAAGACCGCTACGGCAGTGCGGGCGGCTTCGCGCGGGAGCTGCTCGCCGCGACACAGCACGGCGATGCGACTGGTGTCCTCGCGTCCCCGCCACCGCGGCCGCTCCGACGAGGACGCATCTGGCGAATCGACACGACGGTCGCGCTCCTGGCGATCATCGCTCTGCTCGCGGCGACGCTCCTCGTCTTCGCGGCGTTCCAGGGTCGCGCGCCATCAGCGCCGGGTGCGAAGACCGCGCCGGCACGGACCGGCACCGCCGTGACCGGCGCCGAGAACGTCGTCGGCAGGACGGTGTCGGAGGCGACTCAGCAGCTTCCTGCGGCCGGATTGGGCCTGGTCGAATACGACGTCGACACCACCGCCCGCGGCGCGGCGTGCACCGTGTCGCAACAGACGCCGGCGGCCGGAGCGTCGTTCAGCCGCGGCAGCACCGCCGGGATCCTGTACGTGCCAGGCAGCGGCTGCCTGAACGGAGTGAAGGGGAGTCGCGACTGAAGCGCACCGCGGCACGCAGCGACACCGGTCGCGTTCGGGAAGGGAACGAGGATCGCTTTCTCGTTCGCGAGGACGACGGCATGCTGCTCATGGCCGTGGCCGACGGCGTCGGCGGCGGGCCGGGCGGCGAGATCGCCGCGGACGCGGCCATTGCCGCGCTGGCCCAGCGCTTCTTCGGCGCTCCGCGCGATCGCAGCATCGAGGATCGCCTCGCGGACGCCATCCGCGAGGCGAACACCGCGGTCCTCCGCGCCGCGGAGTCGTCGGGAAAGAGATCGGCGGCGAGCACCCTCGTGGCGGCAGTCGTCCGCGACGAACGCGCGGTGATCGCGAATCTGGGTGACAGCCGCGCCTATCTGGTGCGCGACGGCACGTCGCGGCAGCTCACCGAGGATCACAGCGCCGAGATCGCGCACGGGATCACGCGGTTCGTCGGCGATCCCCGTGGGGTCCAGCCTGATGTGTTCGTCGAGGATCTGCGTCGTGGCGACCGGCTCGTTCTCTGTTCCGATGGACTGACTCGCCACGTGGAGCCCGACGAGATCGCACGCCAGGTGGCCGAGGCCGCGGACCTTGACAGCGCGGCCGACGAGCTCGTCGGGCTAGCGAACGCGCGTGGCGGCGAAGACAACGTGACGCTCATCCTCTACGACACGCGCGCCGTCTCGGGTGCCGCCAGCGGGCCGCGCCGCGCCCTGGCCCTGGGTATCTTCGTCGCGCTGGTCGTGCTGGTCGTCGCCGGCGCGATCGCGGTGCTCTTCTCGGCCGGCCCGTTGCCGAGCGCGTCACCGCTGCCGTCGCCCTCGGCCACGCCAGAGGTGACCGCGACGCCGCTGCCCACGATCACCCCCGCGCCCACCGCCACGCCGTAGCGCGTCCGGCCCTGCGCGCTCCCTAGAAGCCGATGCGGGAGAGCAGCCTGCGGGCGGGAGCGATACCGAACGCGACCGCCGCGGCCAGGACGACGGCGGCGAGCTCGTAGGCCCAGGCCACGGTCACGGTGAGGTTCGTCGCGACGTTCGCGGAGATCGTGGTCGGGCACGAGTCCGTCGGATAGAACGCCGGGTCGTACTGCCAGGTCGGCAGGATGAAGTACACGTTCGCGATGTCGCCGGGGATCGGAAGGCCCGACACGAACGGATAGAAGAATACGAACGCAGCCGCCGCGATGGCACCGAACGCCAGCGCGGCATTCCGGCGTCTTTCCCACACGACCGCGAGCGCGACGGCCAGCGCGAGCAGATAGAAGGGCAGCGCGGTGAAGAAGTGATAGAAAAACAGCACGCGCGAGATCGGGATCCAGGCGACGTACTGCGCGAGCATCGCCAGGGTGATCACGCCGAGCGCGACCGATCGTGCACGGAGCGCAAGCCCGCCGAGGATGGCCGCCGCGGGAAGCGCGACCCAGAAGAGGATCGGATTGCCGGCGTCGTAGATGTAGCCATTCAGCCCACCGGGCGTCTGCCCGAAATACCAGTACACCGGCTTGAGGTCGAGCGGCCAGCTCCACCACGGCGAGCCCGCGCAGTGCGGGGCCGTGAGCGAGGAGTGGTACCAGTACATCTGCTGCGTGAGCTCCCACAGGTTCCAGCCGTAGGGGGTCATCGGGCCGCCGAACCACGGGCGATACGCGGCGAGGTACACGACCGCGGGGATGACCGCGAACGAGCCGAAGAGGAACGCCGCGTTGCGGCCGCGACCCGCGAGGAGGTCGAGCGGACCACCAGTGCCGGGGCGACCGCGCTCGTACGCGTACGCGGTCGCCGCCACCGCCGCCACGAACACGCCGGCCAGCGTGTAGACCCCGGCCCACTTCGCACTCACCGCCAATCCCAGGAGCACCCCTGCCATCAGCACGTCGAAGGCCGCTCGCCGCCGGGGCGCGTGGGCGGCGACGATGAAGTACCAGGCCGCGACGATGAACGCGGTCACGTAGATGTCGTTCATACCGATACGGGCCTGCGCGAACATCGAGCCATCGAGCACGATCGCCGCACCAGCCAGATACGCGATCACCGGCGAGGCGAAGAGCCTCCGCGCCAACAGCACCAGGAAGAACGCGAGGATCGCCGCGAACAGAATCCCGGGAAGGCGCCAGGCGAGCGCGTGCCGGCCGGTCTCGATGCGCAGGGTGGAGTCGCTGCCCGCGACCAGGAGCTTGTCGTCCTCACCATCGATGCCCATGAATCGATCCGTCATCGCGACCGGGATCGACACGAACGGTGAAGCACCGTGCGTCTCCACGACGACGACCCGCCCCGGTGTGAGCGCGTACAGGAACTGCGTCCGAGGTACGACCGCGAGGGTGGTCGCGCCCTGGGTGAAATCGCCTGTGCGCCCATTGGCGAGCGGCACCGTCTCGGTCGAATGCGCGCTCAGATCGATCACATCGAGCACAGCTGTGTCGCTCCGCGCGAGGAAGATGCGGTTGGGCGACAGTGCGTAGGCGATCGCGGCGGCCGGGCCACGCCCGTTCAGCGTCTCGGTCTCCTGACCGGTGAGCGGATCGAGCACCTTCACGGTGCCGCTCGCATCGAGGACATACACCGCGCTTCCGTCGGGCTTCGCCGTCATCGCGACCGCGGGCCGAGGTGCGACCACCGGTGGCACGTCGAGAGACGGGTACAGGTAGACCGCGGCGGCCGTCGCCACGAACACCCTTCCCGCCGAAACGGACAGGCCGACCGCGGTCGAGCGCTGGGGTAGCGCGACGCACTTGTCGAACGGCCGCCCCGGCTGGTTGGGCGCCAGGTCCGTTGCGACAGGCACCGTGATCGCACACACCTCGACATCGGTGACGATGTACAAGCGCGCGCCATCGACGGACAGTGCTCGGGGTGCGGCGAGCGCCTGCGTCAACAGACCGCCGCGGCCATCGCGATCGAAGAGGGAGATCTTCCCGTCGGCGGCGGCGTAGATCCGCCGACCGTCGCTCGTGACCGTGAACGCTACCGCCGATGACCGGCCGCCTTCCGCGCCGACGACGCGATCGTCGCCGAACGCCAGGATGCCGAGGGCCATGATCTCCTTCGCCAGGTGCGGGTGGGTCCACTCATAGGGCTCGCGCTGCGCGAGCAGCTCGAAGGCGGTGCGCGCGTGATAGACCTCGTCGAAGTACATCTCGCGCGGTTGATCGAGGCGGAAGCCGCGCGTCGTCAGCACGACCAGCGCGACGAGGAACGCCACCGCGACGTCGCGGCGCGTGGGGACACCGCCGAGCCGAAGCATCTCCGGCAGTCGCCACCGCGCATCCGGCGCGACGTCTCTTGTCGGGCCGCTCTCCGTCGCATCGTCGGTCGGGACGTCCGGGGCCGTTTCGAGGTCGATGTTTGGCTCGAGCGACGCATCGCCGCGCACGAAGCGCCACGTGGTGTATGCGGCGACGAGGAGCATGACCAGCGCGATGAGGATCTGTCCGTTACGCGCGAAGAGCGTGTCTTCGAGCCAGGCTGGCGCACGAAGGTCGTTCTGTGGATAGCGCGTGAACGCGAAGTAGAGCGACACGCCGAACGACATCGCGAGGACGACGTACGGCATGAGCAGGCGCGCGCGAACCGCCGCGAGCGGCAGGAGGAGGGCGAACGCGGGGAACAGGTAGCGTTCGTGCGCGCGGGTCGGGAGAAAGTAGAACGCGAAGGCCGCGATGGCGCCCGCGGCAAGCAGCGTGGGCACGTCGCGCCGCCGCCACAGGGGTGCACACGAGCCGATCAGTCCCGCGATCAACAGGACGGTCCCGGCCACGATGTACTGGTCGTCGGGTTTCCAGAAATCTCCGACGATCGACCAGATGTTGAACGCGTAGAGGCTCGTGTACGGATACGTTTCGGCCGCGGATCGGACCAGATCGAGCAGCTCGCTCGGGCCTGAATGGAACGGATACCCCAGTCCCAGCGCCATCGCGAACGAGACCACCGCGACCCGCAACGGCGGCCGCCAGTCCGCGTAGCGGATCCACACGATCAAGGCGGCAGCGAGGACGAGGATGAGCGCGATGCCGAACTGCGGCTTGATCATCGCGGCGAGCGCGGCGAGACCTCCCGCGGTGGCCCAGCGGCCGCGGCCGGCCATGACGAGCGCGGCCATGAGCGGAACGGTCCCGACCGCGTCGACCTGTCCCCAGTAGGTGCCGGCGAAGATCGGACCTGGCGCGAACATCCAGAGCGCCGTCGCGAGGATGGCGTTGCTGCGCCCCGCCGAGCGCCATACGAGCGTCGCTGCGACGAGCGCGATGCCGATGTCGGCCGGGATCGACGCGGCCTTCACGACCAGGCGGAGGAACTCGCCGTCGAACAGCGCTCCGAAGAGCCAGAGCACATAGAGATAGCCGGGCGGGTAGTCGGTGAAGTAGCCCGGCTCGTAGAAGCGGCCCGGGCCGATCTCGGCGAGGCGCTCGGCCCACGCCTGGAAGGTCGCGACGTCGCTGGGGAAACCCGGCGAACGAAGCATGACGAGCCGGATCAGCACGCCCACCCCGATCACGCCGGCGATGACCAGTCGGGCCCGCCGATCGGCGCGAGCCGAGACGTCGTCCGTCACTGCCAGTAACCGAAGCGGCTGATCGCGATGGTCGCGTACAGGTTGATCACGATGCTGAGCACGATCGCCGCGATGAAAAGCCGGGACGGGCGTGCGCGCCAGCCCCCAGCGGTGCGCGCGTCACCGGCGAGCGCGAGCGCGATGAGGAACGGCTGTGCGTCGAGGCTGAAGCGGTAGCCGAATTGGGCGAAACCGACGGTGCCGTGCAGCAGGTCTGGGGTCAGCGCAAGGATCGCGGCGAGGGCCGTGAGCGCGACCTGTGGGTCACGCCGGAGGTGGCGCAGGCTCGCCACGACCCAGAGGAGGGCCGGGGTCGTGAGGAGCAGGCTCATCCCCTGCAAACCCGGCCGCACGAACCAGGGGGTGCCTTCGACGAGCTCGGGCATCTCGAGGAAGATCGCTTGAAGGTGGCGCGGAACATAGAACAGCGAGAACACGCCGTGCGAGAAGAAGATGTCACCTTCCGCCAGCAGCGCGTAGCCGATGTCGAGCGGCGTGCCCCATCGGAGCAGGTTGTACGCGACGTAGATCGCGGCGAACGGCAGGCCGCCGGCGATAACGCCGGCGAGGACGCGTGGGAACGGCGCGCCGGCGCGGAGTGCGAGCAGCAGGGCGAGCGCCGGGGTCGCGGCGGCGATCGGCAGGCGTGAGAGCGTCGCGAGACCGATGGCCGCGCCGAGGATCCACGGGCGGCCGCCGCGGGCCGCGACATAGAACGCAGCGCACAGGAATGGCATGGCGACCGCGTGGGCGTCGTACCAGGCGCGCCCATCGACGGACGAGAAGAAGAGCGTCGTGCCGGCAGCCGAGAGCACCGCACCGGCGATCGCAACCGCGCGCGGGGCGCCGAATGCGCGAAGGCTGGCAAACAGGACACCCGCGGAGAGTCCGCCCGCGATCTGGGACACGAGGACCTGCGCCAGAGCGGACGGCAGGAACGCCGCGAGAGGGATCGTCAGGATCGCGGGCAGTGGCGGATACGGCACGCACCACCGCCCGTCGCCGCACGACAGGAGTTCGTTCAGCCACGGCGGCGCGTCGGTGAGCCACCAGTGGCCCGCGAGGAACGCCTGGGCGAGCTGGCCGTAGTAGTCGTACTCGGTGTACAGGCCGATCCCCGCGACCAGATACACGACACTCGCGCCTGCACCGAGTGAGATCGCGACATTCCGATCAGACATCGACGTGAGCGGAAACGCTAACCTTGCCCCGTCTTGGCCGCACGACTCTCGAGCCTCTCGTACTTCATGCCCGCGTACAACGAAGAGGGCAACGTCGAGTCGGTCGTCCGCGACGGGCTCGCGACGCTGCCGGGATTCGCGGACGAGATCGAGGTGATCGTCGTCGACGATGGCAGCAAAGATCGCACCGGCGAGATCGCTGACCGTCTCGCCGCTGAGGACCCGCGTGTCCGCGTGATCCACCATCCGAGGAACCGTGGGTACGGCGGGGCGCTGCGCTCGGGCTTCGAGGCCTCACGCAATGACTTCATCTTCTTCACCGACAGTGACCGTCAGTTCAAGATCGAGGACTTTCCAAAGCTCCGGGACGCGCTCGATGGCGTCGACGCCGTGATCGGATACCGCCCGGACCGCCGCGATCCCTGGCGCCGTCTTTTCACGGCATGGGTCTACAAGCAGCTCATCGGCGTGCTCTTTGGCAGCAGGATCCGCGACGT
Source organism: Candidatus Limnocylindria bacterium (assembly GCA_041486085.1). Taxonomy (GTDB): domain Bacteria; phylum Chloroflexota; class Limnocylindria; order P2-11E; family P2-11E; genus CF-39. Next base: position 8,339 of record JBGPKU010000021.1, read on the forward strand.
GGATTGCGCCTTCAAGCTGTTTCGCCGCGAGGTCTTCGCACGCGTGCCGCTGCAGCAGGTGCGAAGCAACGGCGCCTTCTTCTCGGCGGAGATGCTTCTCTTGCTGCGCAGTCGCGGCATCCGGATGCGCGAGGTCGGCATCCCCCACTACGCGCGCACCGTCGGCATGAACACCGGCGCATCGGTGAAGATCACGCTGCGCGCGATCCGAGACCTCATACGGCTGCGACTCAGGCTTTGGGGGCTGCCCTTCTAGCTGGAGCCCGGCCCGCCGGTCGGATCCTCTGGCAGCGACTCGATGAATTCCTTGAAGACCGTCAGGTTCTGATCCTCCTCGCTCTCCGCGAGGATCGAGGAGCGATCGAGGACCGTGTCGGCGACGAGGATCCTGGCTTCGCAGCGCACCGCAAGGGCGATCGCGTCGGAGGGCCGGCAGTCGATCTCCACTTCCTTGCCGGCGAGCTGCATGAAGAGGCTGCCATGGAAGATCCCGCCGCCGCTGTCGTCGTTGACGAGCTCTTTCACGACGATGCGCGTGATCTCGGCGCCGAGCTTCGTGAGCATGTCCATCATCAGATCGTGAGTGAGCGGACGCTCGCTCGCGATGCCCGCGATCCGCGTGGCGATGCTGTGCGCCTGGTCCGGTCCGATCCAGATCGGGAGGAGGCGGTTGCCATCCTTCGCCTGCAGCAGCACGACGTGCTGCCCCGTGAGCACGTGCACGCGGACCGACTCGACCGTGCATGGCACGAGCATCGTCAAAGGCTAACCCCACCCGGCTCGCACGCGCCGGGCCGCGACGCGCTGACGTAGTACCGGCAGCAGGAGCATGCCTGCCAGGAAGCCGAACACGTGAGCGAAATATGCGACCTGCTGCGCCGCCGGATGGACGGTGAGCCGAAGCTCGGCCACGCCCTCGATGATCTGGAGGACGACGAACATGCCGATCACGATGATCGACGGCAGCTCGACGATCGTGATGAAGATGCCGAGGAATACGAGCGTCGAGATGCGCGCCGTCGGGAACATCACGAGGTACGCGCCCAGCACGCCCGAGATCGCGCCGGACGCGCCCACGAGGGGCCCGGGCGAGAGGATGCTCTGACCGATCGCCGCGACGATACCGCAGAGCAGATAGAACCCCAGGAACGGAAGACTGCCGAGCGCGTCCTCGACGTTGTCGCCGAAGATCCAGAGATACAGCATGTTGCCGAGCAGGTGTAGCCATCCGCCGTGCAGGAACATGTGACTCACGAGTGGGATGAGCAGCTGCGGGTCCAGCCTCCCGCTCGCGATCGCGCCACTGAACGCCGACCAGTCGAATGCGTATCGATCGTAGAAGGCCTCGACCGCGCCCGGCTGGCGAGACAGGACGAGCACGTACAGCCAGAGCGCGATGTTCACCAGGAGAAGCAGGCGTGTGACGATCGGGAATCCGCGGGTCGGATTCGCGTCGTGCAGCGGGATCAATTACCGCACCTGCTCTGTCGGGTCAACGATCTCGCTCTTCGAACTGTCTGTCGGACCCTGCTCTATTTGGATCAACGATCCAAGCTCGTCGCCACGACCTTCGAGCCGTGCACCGTGTAGGCCACTCGGGACACCTCCGACACGTAGAACGCAGAGGCATCCGGCAGCGTCGCGGGCAGCGGGGCCCGAAGCAGCTCTCGGCCATCCCGGGTCATCTGCACCACCATGCGGCCTCCCGCGTCGAGGAAGTAGATGTTGTTCTGACCGCTCACCGCCTGGACCGCCGTTGGGTGGAGGCTCTCTCCCTGCCACCGCGTCGTGAAGTCGATTCGCGCCGCCGTCGTGGTGAGCGGGTTCCTGCGGAACCGCATGATCTCGCCGGCGGTCGTGACGATCCACACGTCGCCGTCGACCGCGAGAGACACCGCGGCGTTCGCCGGCAGCGCGGCGGCCAGATACGCCCCCGCGCGACCGAACGTCACGCCGTCGCCCGACTCGTGCTTCCAGATCTGGCCGGACGCCGCGTCGAGCACGTACAGGTTCTGCGTGAACACCGCGAGGGCGGTCGCCGTCTTCCACGCGGCGTTGTCCGAGGGCGTGGCGTCGGCGACCTTGTCGCCCTCGGCGCGCCAGAGCTTGTGCGCGTCATCGAGGCTGTACAGCACGTCGGCCTGCCAGGCGACGAGCGTCGGCGCCCCGACGCCCTTGGTCCCGCGTTGGAGCACGACGCCGTTCTGCAGCGGTTCGCCGAAGATGCGCCAGAGCCGTCCGGCACCGGGATCCGCGATGTACAGACCGTTGGCATTGCCGATGATCTGCAGGGGTTTGGATCCGGCGGCGAGCCGGCCCAGGTCGACCACGACGCCGTCCAGGCGGTCGATCAGCGTCGCGACGTCGGCGCGCAGCGCCGCGATCGTCTCCGCGTTGGCGAGCGGCGAGCGCTCCGCTTCATCGAGAGTCGTCGTCGTCTGCGCCAGCTTCGCGCGCGCGGCGTCGGGATCCGGTGGCTTGCGGTCGGCCAGCCGATGAGCGGAGGCCAGGCTGTCCTGCGCCGACTGCAGGGCGACCTGATACTCCCGCCCCGCACGCGTCGACTCGTAGTCGCGATAGGCGAGGGCGCCGACGCCGGCCGCGATCACGAGCAGCAGCACCGCCAGGCTGGTCACCGCGCGCCGCTGCCGCCGCGAACGCTCGCGGGCGGTGTCGGGATGGCGGGGCAGCGCCGTGTCCCGTCTCGGCATGAGCTCGAGGCCGACGGCGACTCCCTTCGTCGCTGCCGTCGTGACCGGTGACGTCGCGCTCTTCACCATTCCGCCGATGCGCGGACGGTGTCGCCAGACCGCGTCGATCCCCGATCGGATGTTCTCGGCGATCTCGACTTCGTCGGGGGCGTTGAGCGATGACGGCTCCGGCGCGACCCGTGCCGCGGCGCCGGGTCCCTGACTGATCTCCACGAAGATGACCGCGTCGCTGCCCGCGACACCGTCGGCGATCGCGCGGTTGTGGATGTGCTCCGCGGCCGCGCGCGGGTGAAGCGTGACCGCGGCGCTCTTGAGCGGCTCCGCACCGAGTCCGTCGATGAGCGCGCCACTGGCGATGATCAGCGTGTCTTGCGGTTCGATCGTCTGCCGCCAGACCTTCGGCACGACATCGACGTCCGAGCCGAGCGATGCGGCATCGCGCGTGGTCGTCCGATGCACGAAGTCCGCGAGCTCGCCGGGCTCGTCCCCGGGCAGGAAGAGACGCGCGCGGCGCACGAGGAAGACCTGCGCCGCGCCGACGCGCGCGCCATAGATCTCGTTGTTCACGACGACCGCACACGCCACGTGCAGCGCTACGTTCCCGCGTTGATCTTTCAGCCGTTGCGCGGCGCGCCGATTCGCCTGTCGCAGCGCTCTCCGCAGCGACACCTCGATCCCGCCGGAGAGGTCGTAGAAGTACTCCTGCTTCGCGAGGTCCGCGACCTCGCGCGCGATGCTCAGGCCCGCGCTGGCCGAGCCTCGTCCCGCGACCTCGCAGAGGAGGTAGAGGCGGCCCTTCGTGCGCAGCGTCGAGCCGATGTCGGGCTCATGGACGACGACGACGTCCGACTTGCTCGCTCGGACCTCGGACGTGCTTCCGACCTTTGTGACGAAGGAGGCTGCGGGCACTTCCGCGAGTCTCCCAGATATCAGCCCCGCGGTGTTGAGGCGGGGATCGGTCGAATGCGGGTGATGCCGCTGGCCGGCGCCTGACGGTTGACGGCGACGATCAGCTCGCGCTCGCGGAGGCGGACCTCTCCGGCCCACTGGGCGCTCGGCACGGCGACGACCAGCGTGTCGCCATCGGCGCGCACGGCCTTGGTCTGTCGCGCGTCGGTGCCAAGAACGCTGACGGCGGCTTCGGACCACGTCCGGACCGCGTCGGCGCGCGCGACGTCGCGATCGACGCCGAACGCACGGAGGGCGCGCTCCACGACCCGCCCGATCGGCTTCATGCGCCGACCTCACCGCGGCGCACCGGCACGACGGTCGCGCGCTCCTGCAAAGTGTCCGGCAGCGCCGTCGGCGTCGCGGCGGTGATCAGCGCCTGGGCCTGATCAGGGATCGCGAGCGCGAGCGCCTCGCGGCGGCCGGGATCGAGCTCCGAGAGCACGTCGTCCAACAGGAAGACCGGCTGCTCGCCGACCCGCGCGGTGAGCCAGGCGGCCTCCGCGATCTTCAGCGAAAGCACGGCACTGCGATGTTCGCCGCGTGACGCGTACGACGGGAGCGTGCGGCCGCCAGAAGACACCACCAAGTCGTCGCGGTGCGGACCGACGAGGGTGGTGCCCTGCCAGCGTTCGCGCTCGCGCTTCTCGCGCAGCAGGCGCTCGTACGCGGACGCCCGCGCCTCCACCGACGCTCCTTCGACCTGTCCGCCATACGCGAGGTCAAGGCCCGCGGCGCCGTTGAAGCGCTCGGTGGCTTCCCGAAATGAGGCTCGCAGATCGTCGACCAGGATGGCGCGCCGCAGCGAGATGCTCGACGACAGGCGAACGAGCTCACGATCCCAGAACGCCAGCTCCTCCTCCGGCAGCGTGAGCTCGTCGCGCGCGGCGCGAAGGAGCGCGTTCCGTTGCTCCAGCACGCGTTGCAGCTCGCGTGTCTCCCGTCGGTGCGATCTCTCGATCTGCGCCAGCATCGCGTCGAGGTAGCGACGTCGAGCGCTGGGTGCCGAGCCCAGGAGATCGACGTCCTCGGGAAAGAACGCAACTACGACCAGCTCGCCGGCCACGTCATCGACGCGCTTTCCCGCACCGTCGAGCAGGTACCGCCGGGGCCGCCGGCGCTCGCCCTCGGGTGGAGCGAACAGCAGCAGCTCGATTCGACGATGTCCTTCTGAGCGCTCGACTTCGACACGTACGCGCGCGGTCGCCGCGCCCCAGCGGACCATCTCCGTATCGTCGTGCGCGCGCGGCGAGTCGCTACGTGCTGCAAGGTGAACGGCCTCGAGGAGATTCGTCTTTCCAGCGCCGTTCGCGCCGATGAATGCCGTGATGCCGCGGCCGAGGATTAGATCCACGCTGGGATAGGAACGGAAGTCCTCGAGCGCGATGTCGGTGACGCGCATGTCGTCAGGCTGGGATGCGGAGCGGCATCACCACGTGGAGGTATGTATCGTCGCCCACGATCTTCACGACGCCCGGAGCGAGTGGCCCACCGAGCTCGAGTGCGATCTCGGGTGCGCTGAGGCTTCCGAGCGCGTCCGCGATGAAGCGTGAGTTGAAGGCGATCGTCGTGTTCTGGCCATCGACCGTCGCCTCCACCTTCGCCGTGTTGTCGCCGACCTCCGCCGCGTTCGCGCTGATCACCAGCGGCGGCTGCGCGCTTGGATCGACCTGGAAGCGCAGCATGTTGGCCGAATCGCGGGCGAACAGCGATGCGAGGCGTGTCGCTTGAAGGAGCTCCTCGCGCTGAACGGTGATGCGCGTCGCGGCCTTCCCCGTCGGAATGACCTGCCGGTAGTTTGGGAACTGGCCCTCAATGACGCGAGAGACGAGATCGGCCTCCTCGGTGTGAAAGATCACCTGGCTGCCATTCGGCGTGATGAACACATCCACCGGGTCGTCGCTGTCATCGATGATCCGTTGCACTTCTTGGAGGCTGCGTGCCGGGATGATGACCTCGAGCTTCCCGTCGACTCTGCTGAGCAGCGACGCGGTGCGGACCGAGAGCCGGTACGGATCCGCCGCGGCCATCGTCACCTTGTCGCCCTCGAACGTCGTGAGAACGCCGGTGAGCACCGGCCTGCTGTCATCTGTCGTCGCAACGAAAGCGACTTCGCCGATCATGCGCCGCAGAGTGGACTTCGAAAGCCGCGTTGTCGGCTTGTCGGGAGCGACGGGAATGATCGGGAATTCCTCGGCGTCCATACCCTTGAAGTTCGCTTCATATGGCCCGCTTCGGAGATGCACGGTCTTCGTCCGCACGTTGAGGGACAGCTCGGCGGGGCCCGGCGGAAGCGAGTTGACGAAGTCGGTGAAGAGCTTCGCGGGTACGGTGATCGCGCCGTCGTCATCGACCTTGGCCGGCACCCACACGTTGATGCCCACCTCGAGGTTGGTCGCCGTGAGCTTCAGCCGCCCGTTCTCCGTGCGCAGCAGCACGTTGCCCAGGATCGGCAAGCTTCCCCGCGTCGAGACCGCGCGACCCGCGATCTGAAGACCTCGAGCGAGGTTCTCTTGCAAACCGGTGACCTTCAACGCTCTCCCGTCCTTCCCCGAAGAATCTATCTATACGCAGTAGTCACTAGCAGTAGTGGTGTGGACTATGCGGCTTCCGACATGCGGGTGCCTCGCGCGACCATGCGGCATTGCCTCGCACGTGTGCTCGTCTGATGTTGCCATCGGTGGACCAACAGGGGACGCGGTGGGGAGCAAGCGGGATTCACCGAACACCGATGTCGCGAGAAGAGACACATGGCCTCGTACGGCACGTCCTTGACGGGCACATGTCCACATTTGGGTGCGCTTATCCACACATTCAGTGGCCTTATCCACAACGGCGCGATTTGGGAAATCTCAGCGCTTTTCCGGCGTTTCCGCGTACGAAGGGACTAATCGCTGTAAAGCGTCTCCCGGAGCGCGCCGACGTCTCGGCGGAAGTCGTCGTTCTCAGCCATCTCACGCTCGATCTTCTCGCAGCCATGCAGCACCGTCGAATGATCGCGCCCCCCGAGCGCCTCGCCGATGCGCAGGAGCGGCGCCTCTGTCTCCTCGCGCATGAGGTACATCGCAATCTGACGCGGAAGGACGACCTGTTTGTCACGCGCCTTGCCACGAAGCTGCTCCACCGGCACGCCGTAATAGCGGGCCACCGTCTCGACGATCTTCGTCGGTGACAGCGTCTTCTGCCGGGGGTTGTAGAGGATGTTCTGCAGGATCTCCTGCGCGAGCTGCGTCGTGACCGGGACCGCATTGAGGGTCGCGTACGCGACCACGCGCGTGAGCGCGCCCTCGAGCTCGCGGACGTTCGAGACGATCCGTTGCGCGAGGAAGTCGATGACCGGCGGCGGCACAGGGATGGATTGCGCCTCAGCCTTCGCGCGGAGGATCGCGATGCGCGTCTCCAGGTCGGGCGTCGAGATGTCCGCAATGAGCCCCCACTCGAAGCGCGAACGCAGGCGGTCCTCGAGACGCTCGATCGCCTTCGGTGGCCGATCGCTCGAGAGGACGATCTGCTTGCCTTCCTCGTGGATCGAGTTGAAGGTGTGGAAGAACTCTTCCTGGGTGCCCTCTTTTCCGGTGAGGAACTGGATGTCGTCGATCAGGAGCACGTCGATCCGGCGGTAGCGCTCCCGGAACTCCTCGCTCTTCTGCCCGCGGATCGAGTTGATGAACTCGTTCGTGAACTTCTCGCTCGTGGCATACGCCACACGCTTCTTCGGATGCCGGCTGATCACTGCGTGCCCGATCGCGTGCATCAGGTGGGTCTTGCCGAGACCCGATCCACCGTAGATGAACAGCGGGTTGTAGGAGTGACCGGGGCGCTCGGCGACGGAGAGTGCGGCGGCGTGCGGAAGGCGGTTATTGGAGCCCACCACGAACGTCGAGAACGTGTACCGGGGGTTGAGCATGGCCCCCACGGGGGTCTCCCGGGGCCGCTCCGAGCCACCGCCGGAGGCCGACGTCGTGCCCGCGCCCGGTACGGAGGCCACCGGACGATCCGATCGCCCCGAGACCGCGGTCATGTTGACGAAGCGCACATCGACGGTGCGAGAGAGCAGGCGCTTGAGGGTCTCGCGCACCTGCGTCCGGTACTTGTTCTCGAGCCACTCACGCGCGAACGCGTTGGGGACACCGATCATGAAGACGTCGTCTTCCTCGGACACGATCGCGGTCTCTTTGAACCACGTTTCGTAGTTGCCCTTCGAGAGACCCAGTTGCATCTCGCCCAGGGCAGCGGACCACAGTTGCTTGAGATTCAACGGCTCGCCTTCTCTCCGCTCGAACACGTCGATGACGCTCCCCAAAAACGCGACGCCGAGATCACCACACCGATGGAAGACGAGAGTTGTGACCGCCCGATGGAAGCCGACGAACAGTAGCACCGGCTCAAATGACCGGGCAACCGCGTGACGGACGCGCACGCGATGCGGGATATAGACTCGGACGGACACACTTCACCCAGCGACGTTCGCTCGCGCACTCACCCACCTCTCCGGGAGAAGGGACTCACCGTGAAGCGCACATATCAGCCAAAAACGCGTCGTCGCGCGCGAGTGCACGGTTTTCGCGCGCGCATGAAAACGACCGGCGGCCGCAGAGTGCTCGCTGCCCGTCGCGCGCGCGGCCGTAAGCGCATCACCGTCGTCTGATCCCTCGCGACGTGATGCGTGCCGCGCGATTGCGGCGCACCGCTGACATCGCCGCAGTTCGCGCCGAGGGTCGCTCGCTACGAAAGGGAGCCTTCAATGCGCGCGTCCGCCGCACCGGCGGTACCGAGATCCGAATTGCCGTCACCGCGTCGCGCCAGCTCGGGAGCGCCGTCGCGCGGAACCGGGCGCGCCGCCGAGTCCGGGAGGCGTTTCGCCGCGCTGTTGCATCTGGCGGCGCCGGCCTGAGCATGGATGTCTTGATCACCGTGCGACCCGAGGCCAGGGCCACCGAATTCCGCACGATCGAGGCAGAGGCCCTGTCGACGCTGCGTCAGGTGCTGCCGTGAAGAGCCTCGTGCTTTCTCTCCTGCGCCTCTACAAGGCGAAAATCAGCCCGCAATTGCCGCCAGGCTGCCGGTACACCCCGACGTGTTCGGAGTACGCGATCGAAGCGATCGAGCGGCGCGGGGTGATCATGGGCGGGCTCCTCGCCACCAAGCGGGTGCTCTCCTGCAACCCGTTCAGTCGTGGCGGGTACGACCCGGTGCCCCAGTCGAGGGCTCGTTGAGCTTCCTGGCGGGCCCCTGGGACACCTTCCTCGTCCATCCGCTCATGGCGCTCGCGCTGGTCGCGTACTCGTTGGTCCACGATTTTGGTCTCGCGATCATCATCGTCACGGTCCTCATCCGCCTCGCCGTCTATCCGCTCTACAAGACGCAGATCCGCTCGCAGCGCGCGATGCAGGAGCTCGGGCCCGCGATGAGCGAGCTCAAACGCAAGTACGGCAAGGACAAGCAGCGCTTCGCCGAAGAGCAGATGAAGCTCTACAAGGAGCACGGTGTGAACCCGGCGGCGGGCTGCCTCCCGCTCCTCCTGCAGCTCCCGATCCTCTTCGCGCTCTACTCAGCGCTGCTGCAGCTCGGCTGCGGATTCGGCGGCGGAGGCTCGAACTGTCCGGGCCTGACGCACGACGAAGCGCAGAGTCTTCTCGGTCCGCTCGCGAATTTCATTCAGAACCCGGTGCAATCCGGCGGGACGCTCGATGCCACCGCGCACTGGCTGCCCTGGCTCACCAATGGCCTGCAGCACCCCGACCCGCTCTTCATCCTGCCGATCATCGCCGGCGCGTCACAGCTGATCGCTTCGGTGATGGCGATGCCGGCGAAGCAGGTCAAGTCGGACGACCCGAACCAGCGGATGTTCCAGTCGATGGCCTACACCTTCCCGCTGATGACCGTCGTTCTCGGCGCGCAATTCCCGGCCGGCCTGACGCTCTACTGGATCGCGACGACGGCCTTCCAGGTCGTGCAGCAATATTTCGTGAGCGGGTGGGGACAGCTGCCGAAGTACCTGAAGTTCCTGAACAACGTGCCGACGCCTGCCGACAAGGAGCTGAAGCGCGGCACCGCGGAGATGCTCAAGGAAGCGCGAGACGACATGGCGAAGCTGGACGCCAAAGGCGCCGCAGGCAATGGCACCGCCTCCGCCGACGGCAACGGGAACGGTACGGGTGAGGTCGCGGCCGGCCAGGGTCGGCGCCGCGGGCGTCGGAGGGGAAGGCGATGAGTCCACTGCGTGGTGAGGAATTCACAGGGCGCACCGTCGAGGAGGCGATCGAGCGAGGTCTGCGCTCGCTTGGGCGCAAGCGCAGCGACGTAGATATCGAGGTGCTCGAGAAAGGGAAGCCGGCGAACGTTCTGGGCATGGGTGGCGAGGATGCGCGCGTGCTCCTCTCGTTCCAGGAGGACGCGAGCATCGAGCCTGAGCCCGTCGTCGACGAGGCGGAGGTCCCGCGCCGGCCGGATGGCGGCCGCGGGACGCGAGAGCGTGAGGACGAGGAAGCCCCAGCCGCTTTCGCCGAGGAGCTCGCGCTTGGCGCGACCTTCCTGCGGGAGATCCTGGAGCAGATGGGTGTCGACGCCGAGGTGTCCTACGGGGAGCAGACGAGTCACGACGGGCTGGACGTCGTCGGTCAAGACGTCGGTGCGCTGATCGGTCGCGGCGGCGAGAACCTCGTCGCCCTTCAGCAGATCGTGAGCGCGATCACTTCGAAGAAGGTCGGCCACTCGGTGCATGTCGGGATCGATATCGAGGGATATCGACGCCGGCGCGAGGATCAGCTGAAGGAGATGGCCGAGCGCGTGGCGTCGCGCGTGAAGGCGACCGGCTCTGCCGTGACGCTCGAGCCGATGCTCGCCTACGAGCGCCGCATCGTGCACCTGGTGGTGCAGGCGCAGACGGGCCTCCGCACGGAATCGGTCGGCATCGAGCCGAACCGTCGCGTGGTGATCTCATCGACCGCGCCCGGCGCGCGAGGTCCGTTCCCGCCCCGTCCCGCGGGCGGATTCCGGCCGAGGCCCGGAGGGGGTTACGGCGGCGGAGGCTTCGGCGGCCCGCGGCGGAGCTTCGGCGGGCCGCGACCCGGGGGGTACCGGCCTCGGCCTGATCGCTGACCCGTAACGCGCCAATGAGGCCAACCATGAAGCGACGCGCCCGACACGCGCTGGCGGGTGACGGGGCGCGCGCCCGACCGTTAGTGGTCACGCGGTGACCGACGCCAACTGGGCGCCTTCGCGCGTTCGACACAACTTCCGGATCGACGTCTTCTCGGCGGTGTGCGCGGGCACGTTCGTGTCCGTCCTCGTCGCCTTCATGCCGATCGTCGTTCGCCGCATGGGCGGCACGACGACCGACGTGGCGATCGTCGTCGGAGCACCGTTCGTCGGGCACCTGCTCGCACCCTTCTTCACGTATCTCTTGGCGCACCTCGCGCCAGTGCGCGTCGTCGCGGGTACCGCGACGCTCGCTCGGGTGCTGTTCGTCGCGGGCGTCCTCCTCGCGACGACGCCGCTGATGCTCGCGCTGACGAGCGTGGTGTTCTGGGTGGTGACCCTCTCGAACGTGGCGGCCTACACCGCGCTCATGCGTGGCATCTACCCAGGCAGCGAGCGCGGGCACGTGATGGGGAAGGTGCGGGTGGGAGCGTCGGTCGCCGGCATCGCGGCGGCCGCGATAGCGGGAACGATCATCGACGTCGTTCCGGCGCAATGGGTGTTCGCGGGAGCGGCGCTCCTGTCGCTCCCGGGTGCGCTCGCGTTCTTCAAGATCGAGCACAACTCGACCGGTGGATTCGGCACCCGACGGCCGGCGCTCGACATCGCGCGCGACGTCTGGCGCGATCGCCGCTATCGGCGTCTCATGCTCTCGTTCCTGGTGTTCGGTTGGGGCAACCTGATGAACTTCGCGGTGTTCCCGATCTTGCTCGTCGACCACTTCGACGCGCCGACCACGTTCATCGGCATCCTGTCCGCAGTCCAGTCCGCGTCAACGATCGTCGCGTTCGTCGTGGTCGGACGGCTCATCGATCGAGGATCCTCGCTGCGCCAGACGTTCATCGGGACTCTGCTCGTCATCCTCGTGCCCATCGGCTATCTCCTCGCGCCCGTCTCCTGGGCGCTGCTGCCGGTCGCACTCGTCGCCGGCGTCGCGCAGGCCAGCGGCGAGCTGACGTATCACACCAACGTCGTGCATCTCGCGCCACCTGAGCGGATCGCGGAGTACGCCGCCGCGCAGTCACTCCTTCTCGGCATACGCGGGACGCTCGCGCCGTTCGCGGCCGCCGCGCTCCTCGGTGTCGTCTCGCCGCAGGCGGTCCTTCTCGTCGGTCTTGCCTTCATGGTCGCGGGTGCGGCGATCATGGCTGGCGCGGTGCGCGAGCGGCAGCCGGCGCTCGCCCCTACGGTGGTGCCGGCCTCCTAGCTACGTCCTGAGCGGCACTCCGTTCGCGCGCATCGTGTTGGCGAACCGCTCCGCGATCAGCTTGTAGCCCTCGTCCGACGGGTGAAAGCCGTCCCCGGAGACCGTGATCGTCGAGACCAGCGGCGCGCTGCCGGTGAACAGGTCGACCGAGAAGACCCGGCCGGGCGCGCTCTTCACGACCGACGCGATGGCGTCGTTGTACGCGGTGATCTGCGCGAGGAGTGCCGCCTTGTCGGCGTCCTTGTACGCCGGGACGCCGCGCACGTCCGGGACATTGCCGACGAAGATCTTCGCGTCGGTGCGCGCGACGAGCGCGTCGACGATCGCCCCGAGTGCCTCGCGGTAGGACGCCGGTTGGATGGTCGCATTCATGTCGTTCACCGCCAGCCAGATCGAGATAACGCTCGGCCTCTGGGCGATCGCGCCGGGGAGCTGAGCATCCTTCGCCTGGATCGCGACCGAACCGGAGACGCCGAGGTTCACGTAGGCGCTGCCTGGAGGCAGCAGCGCCGCCACGCGCGCCGGCCATGAGCCGCTGGTCGGATCGGTCGCGCCGACACCGACGGTGTCCGATGCGCCGATCGCGACATAGCGCACCACCGGCGATGCGGTTGGCGTGGGTGAAGGGGTCGGTGTGGCCGTGGGCGCAACGGTAACCGGCGCCGACGCGGTCGTCGGAGCTGTGGGTCTGCTCGTCGGCGCCACGGCGCTGGGCGCGCTGCTGCACCCTGCGAGCAGGCCCGCAAAAAGGAACAAGCCGAACGTGCGCACCGTTAGAATTGATGGTGCCTGAAGAAGGCCACGGGGATGCGTGGTTTCGACAGGGTCGGCGACGTGATCGCCGCGAGCCGAGGACGCCGTTTCACACCTCGTTAATCCGGACGGCAGCCAGACAACTGGCAACACTTCGTACGCTCTCGCTGCTTAAACAGTGAGCGTTCTCCCAGCCTCATCTCCGCGGGCTGGGAAGAGCGACAACAGCGGAGATGCGGCCCGCCGAACGACCGGTAGGCGGGAACAAGAACACCGGCCTGGAGCGATCCGGGAGCGCGTCGGTGGGCGCCAGGATCCTCGAGAAAAGAAATCGCCGGCCACGCTCGTAGACGCGATCACGGCAAGGGCCTTGGACGGGGAGTTCGACCCTCCCCCATCTCCACAGTGAGCGGCGCGGTACGCGACCGCGCCAGCTCATCTTTCGGGCCCGGCCATCGACCGCGCATCGCGGGCCTCTCGATGCCGTTCAACAAGAGATCCGCTGGCCGCCTATCGTCGCGCCGATGCCTGGTGGCCTTGCGGCAGGGATGGTCGCGACCGCACGAACGCGCGACGGACTCGAGCTGCGCACGATGCGTTGGCTGGCGTCCGGCACGACGCGCGCGCACCTTCTCCTCATCCACGGCATCGCCGAACACGCCGGCCGCCACGCGCACGTCGCGTCACAGTTCGCCGACGCCGGTATCGAGACGCATGCCTACGATCTGCGCGGCTTCGGCGCATCACAGGGCCGCCGAGCGTACGTCGACCGCTGGTCGCAGTACCACGACGATCTCGAGGATCGTTTAGCCAGCGTGCGCGCGGCCGCCGGAGCACTTCCCGTGATCCTGTACGGCCACTCGATGGGCGGACTGATCGCGCTCGGCTACGTCCTCGCGGAGCCGCCTCGTCCTCGACCCGACCTCCTCGTGCTGTCAGCACCGGCCATCGCCGCGGTCATGGCGAGCTGGAAGCGAAGCCTCGCTGCGGTGCTCGGCCGGGCCCTCCCGAATTTGGAGGTTGCGAACAGCCTGCCGGCGGGCGGGCTCTGCCGTACACCACAGGTCGAGACGACGTATCGAGCCGATCCGCTGAACACGCATCGCACCACCGCGCGGCTTGGTTTGGAGCTCTTCGGTGAGCAGGCGCGTGTGGCGGCTCGGCTCGCGGGGACGCGTGCGCTGCCGTTGCCGACCTATGTCCTCCACGGGTCCGATGATCCGATCGTGCCGGTCTCCGCCAGCGGGCTGCTCGACGGACGGCAGAACGTGACGCGACACGTCTATCCGCGGCTGCGTCACGAGATGCACAACGAGCCCGAGGCTGCGTCCGTCATCGGAGACACCATCGCCTGGATCGATCGGTCACTCGGCAAGCGCTAGCGCGACGCGAGGGAGTGCAGCATGGCCAGCACGCGCCAGATGCCCGGCATCGCGATCGGTGAGGATCGCCGGCGCCGCTGCTGGTGGTGCGGAGACGACCCGCTGTACCGCAGATACCACGATGACGAGTGGGGCCGCCCGGTCGCGGCGGACCGTCGGCTGTTCGAGAAGCTCAGCCTCGAGGGGTTCCAGTCGGGGCTCAGCTGGATCACGATCCTGCGCAAGCGCGAGAGCTTCCGCGCCGCGTTCGCGGGATTCGATCACGAGGCGGTCGCCCGTTTCACGCGCCGTGACGTGACGCGCTTGATGAACGACGCGAGCATCGTCCGCAATCGCGCGAAGATCGAGGCGACGATCGGCAATGCGCGCCGGTGCGACGATCTGATCTCCGAATTCGGGAGCATCGCCGGGTACGCCTGGCGCTTCGAGCCGCGAGCCGCGACACGGCCGCCCAAGCTCGATCAGCCCACGCTGATGAGGCTCAGCACCACCGCCGAGTCGATCGCGATGAGCAAGGACCTCCGGCGCCGCGGCTGGTCATTCGTCGGGCCGACCACCGTCTACGCATTCATGCAGGCGATGGGCCTCGTGAACGACCATCTTGTGGGCTGCGGCGTCCGGACCGAGGTCGAGCGTCAGCGGCGCGCGTTCAAGCGCCCGTCCGGCGGCTGACGCGTGGCTTGGCCGCCGGTCTCGTCCTCTTCGTCCGCTGACCCGGGACGATCCCGCGCTCGGCCGCCCACTCGTGCCAATCCGGAACCGGATGCTTGATCGAATACAAGAAGTGGTAGATGCCGCTCGGCCCAAGGAACTTGAAGCGCTTTCGCAGGTCCTTCTCCAGCGCCGCGTAGTCGGGGAACGAGCGCAGGTACTTCCTGAATCCGCCGTCCTTCTCGATCGCCAGAAGCTCCGTCGCGTTGTGCACGACCGCGGCGATCTTGGGTCGGCTGCGGATGACCCGCTCATCCTTGGCGAGCGCGTCGATCTCCCGGTCGGTCATGCGCGCGACGCGCGTCGCCTTGAATCGATGGAACGCCGCCTTCGTCGATGGCCACTTCGCCTCGACGACGCGCCAGCTGATGCCCGCCTGAAAGACCGGCTTTGCCAGATGCTCCAGGTACTCGTCGGCGGTCCGTGCGTTGTACTGCGACGGCGCCCCTTCCATCACCTGCCTCCCTCTCTCAGCGCTCCTCGAGCGTCTGCACGCGGAAGATGAGCTCCCAAGTGTTGAAGAGGCCCCAGAGCAGGCTCAGCACCTCGACGCCTCCGAGGACGTACAACGCGTTCGCCTCGCCGACGGCGACGCCGATCGCCGCGGCGATCGTGACGATGAAGACGCCGAAGCCCGCGACGAACTGGAGCATGGTGACGCGCCGGTCGAAACCCACGCCCGTCGCACGCAGACCGCTGCGTGCAGCGGCCGCAAAGGGAAGCGTCGCGAGAAGGAGCATTCCCAGCAGCTCGAGCCCGAGCGCCCTCAGCGTCTGCGGCATGAGCGCGAGACACCCGATGCCGAGCCCGACGACGTAGCCGAGAAAGATCGTGCGGGCGACGGACTTGAGCTCGGCGTTGCGCGCCGCGGTCAGGGTGCGCACATGGATCGAAAGCGCCACAAAGAGCAGTCCGAGCAGCGCCGCGGACGCCGTGACGACACCGACGTTGAAGTCATGCCACGCCGCGAGTTCTTCGGACATGAGGACGGCAGGATAGCGAATGGCGGAGCTCGATCTGACATTCGCCCCACTGGGCAATGTGCCGCTTGCGACTGTGATCCCCGCTGCACATGACGCACCTGTCCCCGCGCGCGAGCGTACAAGTGACACCAGAGCACCAGCGGAGAGGTCGTCATGGAGAGCAACAATCTGTTCCTGTCGGTGGAGATCGATCGCCTGCATCGTGCCGAGATTCACGCAGCGCTCGAACGCGAGCGCATGCTCGAAGAAAATGGCCTGGGCTGGCGGAGCCCGTTGGACGGGCTTTCAGCGCGCCTCGCGGCTTGGCTTCGTGCGCATGGCGCTCGCGGTCGGCGTTCGCGGCGAGCTACCGGCACGGCCGATCATGAGCTCGTTCGCGCGGTGAGGTGATGGCGATCCGAAACCCCGCGTGACGGGCCCTCGCCCGATCGAGTGATGTGCGCCGAGCGGCGGCGCTGTGTCATGTGGCTCGTCGCGGGGTCGTCACAGTCGGTGGGTGATGTGATGATCCCGCGGCGCCACTTCTGGCGGAAGGTCGCGGCAGATCGTGGGATCGAGAGCGCTGTTCGCGCTGATGCCGCGTGCGACCAGCTGATGCCGCCGCTGACGAATGGGCTAGTGAGTTAGCCCCAGCAGCCCTGTCACCAATCCAGCGGCACCCGAAGGCATCCCGTGGGGACCGGCAAGGGCAGTGCGCTCGCGAGAGTCGACCGCGCGCTCGGCAGTGTCAGGGGGAGGCTCGGCGCGACTGCGGCGCTTCGACGACCCTCTGGCGAGGTTGGCAGCCCCGCACCCTTCGCGGCACCCGGCGTGGCGGAGTCGGCGGTGGAGCTCGCGGTCAGGTTGGCCGGGACCTGGTCCGGAACGACGTCAGGCTTTGCCGACCGCGTGCCGCACCCTGCCAAGAGCAGCGCCCCAACGAACAGGGTCAGTGCGCGGCCGCCCCTCGAGTCCACATGACCAGTGAACAAGGCCTCGCGGGCATCGCCCTCCCCTGATCGGGGGGCGTGCCCGGATCACTTCGCCCGCATGCGGTTGTTCTTCGCGTTGTGCTCAACGTCCGCGAGGCCGAGGGCCTCGAGCAGCGGCGGCATGTACATACCGAACCGACCGCGCAGGCCCTTCTTCAACCCATACCAGCCCTTCACCGGATTCCTTGTCGAGCGCCCCCACGCCTCGACGGTGCCCTCGGCCGCGGGTTTCTGTTCATCCGCGCTGCCCAGTGGCATCCAGTCGCCATTCTTCTTGAGCATCGCGTGCAAGTCCTCGATCGCCCGCAGGTGATATCGAAGCTCGGTCTTTCCCACGACGCACACGATCGCCGGAGGATCAGCGTCCTCGGCGCGGTACATCAGGTATTCCGAGCTCCCGCTCGGCGTCTTGAGCTTCCACGGATCTTCCTTCGTGCCGAGTCCGGATGCTTTGGTCGCCATCAGTCGATCCTCCTCAGATGTGTTGCGGCGGTGCGGCATGCCGTGACGAAGTCAGGGAGCACGCCATCCCAACCTGCCTGATTCGCGTCGCGCCAGCTCCGACCGATCGCTCCGAGCCGCTCCCATCCGCGGTGCTCGACGCGCACCCGCGTCCCATGGCCCTCGGGTATGAACGCGATCTCCACCTCCGTCGTGTTCGTGGCGTCGGTCGCGACGTGCCACTCGTACACGAGGCGCCGCGGCGGCTCCCACGCCGTGATGCGGCCCCATTCGACCTCGATGCCCGATGGCGTTCGCTCGAAGATGCGTCCTCCGACGTGCGGCTCGAACGTCACACGGACGCCCGGCTCGTGCGTGACGGTGTGCGCCAACGGCCACCAGGACTCGGGCCGCTGCGTCCACGTATCGAAGGCGTGATCGATCGAGCAGTCGACGAGCAACGAGATGCGCAGCGGCTCGATCACCGTCGCGCACTCCGGCGGCCGTTGGCTTCCGCGGCAATGCGAAAACGAACGAGCCGTTCTCCCCACACCTTGGCGAGGTAGTCGCGCGCTGTGGTCACCCCGCTGCTCTCCAAGCTGTAGATGTGCCGCGTGCCGACCGCGCTGTCGGTCACGAGGCCGGCATCCTTGAGAAGGCGCAGGTGCCGCGAGACCGCAGGCCGACTGATGGGCAGCGCGTCGGCGAGGTCCTGCACCGACTGGCCGCCGCGACCGAGGCGCTCGACGATCGCGCGCCGGTTCGGATCGCCGAGCGCGCTGAAGGGATCCGGTCTACGCGGGGCCGACCGTGTCACGTCACCGCGATGGTAACGCTTTGGTTACGGTGTGGGAACCCCGCCGGTGCTCGTCAGACGAAGCTATGAGGCTGCTTCGCGCTTCGCCGCGCGCCGGAGCTCGTCGAGCGACGATGGCGGCACGACATTCCGCCACTCGTGACCTTCCCAGGCACCCGCAGGGCAGTACGCCCAGCGACCGTCGTGCCAGGTGATCGGGCTCGTCGGCTGGTCCCCGTTCCTGGCATCCCCCAGCTGATGCGTTGCGGCATGGCAGCTGAAATAGATCAACGGCGCCATAGAACCCTCCCCGGCCTATGAGCGTAGTCCCATTCGACAACGACGAGGACACCGCCGCGGTTCCGCAGGGATCACCGCACGGGCGGTGCCGTCAGTGCGCCGAGCCGCCCCCGCGCAGCGCGACGACCACCGCGGTGACGACGATCGCGGCCCCGACGTACGTCTCGGGTGTCCGCGTCTCATGCAAGACGATTGCGCCGAGGATCACCGCGATCACCGGCACGACGACCCCGACATAGCTCGCGCTGGTGACCGCCCAGTGCCCGACCAGCCAGGTCCAGATCACGTACGCGCCGAGCGACCCGGCCAGCGTCAGGTAGATGACCGGCCACCACGCCGCGACCGTCGTCGGGATCGTGCGGTCCTCACCGAGGACGACGCTCGCGGCGAAGCAGATGATCGCTCCCGTCGCCGCGCCGATCGCGTTCGTCGAGAAGACCGACGGCTGAGGCGCGCGTTTCAGGAAAACGCTCGACAGCGAAGCCGCGGTCGCGGCGAGGAAGATCGCGATGAGGCCCTCGAACGGGACGTCGAGGCGCATCTCGCCCGCGAAGATCGTGGCGACCCCCGCGATCGCGACGACCGCGGCAACCAGCTTTCGTCTTTGGAGTAGCTCCACCCCGAGGCCCGCCGCGATGAAGGCCGTGGAGAGGGGCACGGTCGCGTACAGCACAGCCGCGATGCCGCTTGGCACGACGCGCTCGCCCCAGTACAGGAGCCCGAGGTTCACCCCGAAGTTGAGGGCGCCGAACAGGATCGCCGCCCTGAGCGCCTCGCCTTGAGGCCAGCGGTCGCGGCGGATGACGACGAGCAGCGCGAGCAGCGGCGCCGCGAGGGCAAGGCGCAGGGTGACCGCCCACTCGGGCGGCAGGGACTGATTCCCGATCCGGATCGCGAGGAAGGTGCTGCCCCAAATGACGCAGCAACCGACAAAGGCGGCGTATTGCATCAGTAGCGAACGATACGAACGCGGGTCTTGCGAGCGCTACGCATGGCGCGCTACTCTTTCGGTTCCCAAACTATTCGGAGACCGAAGGGACGTGTCATTTGGCGCCGACTCGCACGCCGACCGACGAAGAATTGGCCCTCGCCGACAGCCTCTTTGGGATGTTCCAGCTGTTTCGCGTCGTCGCGCAGCGTGCGGCGCAGTCCGTCGACCTCGGCTCGCACGAGCGCGCGCGTCTCCTGTTGGGCCTCAAGGCCGGCGCATGCCGCGCAGGGCAGCTTGCCCAGCAGTCGAAGATCAGCCCCTCCACGATCACCGAGATCGTCGAAGACCTCGTGAACGACGGGCTGGTGCGGCGCGAGGATGACCCGGATGACCGCAGAGCGGTCCGCGTCGCGCTGACGCCCGAAGGCCGCCGTCACCTGCAGCGCTTCGAGCACGCGGCCGCGATCGCGCTCGGCGACACGCTCTCCGTCCTCACGGCGACGCAGCGGCAGCGGATCCGCGCCGCGTTCAACGACCTTCGCGAAGTGATCCCCACGAACGAACCCAAGGAGGCCACGAATGCCCGGTGAAATGACACGAAACGCGCGCATCCTCGCCACGATCGGTATCGCGCTCGCGATGTTCCTCGCAGCGCTCGACCAGACGATCGTCGGTACGGCGCTCCCGCGCATCGTCGCGGAGCTCAACGGGCTCGAGTTCTACGCATGGGTCGCGACCGCCTACATGGTCGCGTCGACCACGATGACCCCGATCTCGGGAAAGCTGGGCGATCTCTTCGGTCGCAAGCCGGCGCTCCTGATCGGCATCATTGGATTCGTCCTCGCCTCCGCGTTGTGCGGGCAGGCGCAGGACATGGCGCAGCTCGTGGCGTTCCGCGGCGTGCAGGGGCTCTTCGGCGGCGTGCTCTTCGCGAGCGTGTTCGCCTCGGTCGCCGACCTGTACGATCCGCGCACCCGGGCGCGCATCCAGGGCGTGTTCGGAGGCATCTTCGGCATCGCTTCCATAGTCGGCCCCGTCGTCGGTGGATACCTCACCGACAACGTCGGTTGGCGCTGGGTCTTCTACGTGAACGTGCCTGTGGGTGTCGTCGCCCTGGCGGTCGTGTTCCTCACGATGCCGGCGGTCGCGCACAAGGCCTCGTGGCGCGACATCGACTTCGCCGGCGCGTTCACCCTCGCCGCGACGCTCGTCCCGCTCCTCATCGGCTTCTCGATCACGCGTGATCACGACTTCGCTTCACCCGAGGTGCTCGGCCTGCTCGCCCTTGCCGCGGTGATGGGTGCGGTCTTCTTCCTCATCGAGCAGCGCACGGAGCACCCGATGGTGCCGTTCGGCCTCTGGAGGAACCGCACTTTCGCCGTGTCGATGATCACGGGATTCTTCGTGACGTTCGGCATGTT
This sequence comes from Candidatus Limnocylindria bacterium, assembly GCA_041486085.1. GTDB lineage: Bacteria > Chloroflexota > Limnocylindria > P2-11E > P2-11E > CF-39. Next base: position 29,094 of record JBGPKU010000021.1, read on the forward strand.
CGGCGCGATCCTCTACGTCCCGCTCATCTACCAGGGCGTCCTCGGCGTCGCGGCGACGAACTCCGGCCTGCTGATCACGCCGATGATGCTTGGGCTCGTCGTCGCGAGCCTCCTCACCGGCCAGATCATCACTCGCATCGATGGCTATCGGCTCGTTGGAACGTTCGGCATCGCCGTGATGATGCTGGGCCTATGGCTTCTCTCGCAGGTCACCGTGGGGTCCCAGGAGATCGAGGTCGTCCGGGATCTCGTGCTCGTCGGCCTCGGCCTCGGTGTCACGTTCCCGCTGTATATCAACGCCACGCAGAGCGCAGTGGCGCGCGAATATCTGGGCGTCGTGTCGAGCCAGATCCAGTTCTGGCGGAACGTGGGCGGCACGATCGGCGTCTCGATCCTCGGTGCGGTGCTGTCGCAGCAGCTGCCGATCAGGATCAAGGAGTCCATCGCCGCACTCAACCTGCCACCGCAGGCCGCCGCCGCGATCCCGCAGGGCTCGAGCCCTCAGGCCATCTTCGACTCCGCGCGCATCGCGGCGACGCGTGCGTCGTTGCCGGCGCAGCTGCAACCGATCTTCGATCAGGTGATCACGGCCGTGCGCTCGGCACTGGCGTCTACGATCCACGACATCTTCCTGTACGCGGCGGCCATCGTGGCGATCGCTGCGGTCGCCTCGCTGTTCCTGCGTGAGGTGCCGATCCGCGGACACTCACCGCGCGAGCGCGTGCAGCCGGAGAGCGAGAGCGCGCCGGCGTTTGGCGGCTAGCTGACTACGACGAGCGAGGGGCGCGGCGTCTGATCGCCGCGTCCATCTCGCGCGTCGCCTCGCGCTCCTTCATGACCTGCCGCTTCTCGTATCGGCGCTTGCCCTTGCCGAGCCCGAGCTCGACCTTCGCTCGCCCGCGCTTGGTGTACATGCGTAGCGGCACGATCGTGTAGCCCTGCTGCGCCGCGCCGCGCTCCAGGAAGGCGATCTCCTGGCGATGGAGCAGCAGCCTCCGCGGTCGCGTCGGCTCGTGATTCTCATATCCGGGGTGGGTCCACGGCGAGATGTGCACGCCGCGCAGCCAGGCCTCGCCCTTCTCGATCTTCGCGTAACCGTCACGCAGGTTCACGCGCCCGGCGCGGAGCGACTTGATCTCGGTACCGGTCAGGCTGACGCCCGCCTCGAGCTTGTCCTCGATGCTGTAGTCGAAGAAGGCCTTCCGGTTGTCGGCCAGCTGGACATCGCGGTCCTTCTTCTCCGGCTTCTCGGGTGTGCTTCGTGCTCGCTCGCGCATAGTGAAAGCGTAGGGCCGGGCAGAAACGGCCCTGAGCCAACAAAAAGAAGAGCGGCGGCATCTCTGCCGCCGCTCTTGCTATGCCGGGTCACCAAAGACCCCGCGAGATTAGGTCGCGATCACCTCAGATGGATTCATACCGAAAGGCTGAAGTGAGGGCCGTCGGGTCTTTGGATTCCCACTGGCATCGCCCACTCCACATCACCTCCTTTCTTTCGCCTCATATCGTAGCCGAACATCAGCGAGTTCCGCGAAAGACCTGCTCAATCACCTCGGCTCCGCCTGCTGTCGCGGCGTCGCCTCGGTGAACGCTCAGGGCTGGTGGTTGCTCGCGCTTGCTCAACGGCTCGGCCTACGGCCTCGCGTGGCTCAAGGCCGGTGGTCGTTCACGCGCGTGCGTCATGGTTGCGCGAACGAACGAGAAAGAGCACCGGATGGGCTCGGGCGCTCTCTGGTGCACTACATCCTGTGGTGGTCTATGGGAGGTATGCCCTCGGGTCCACCGCGCGGCCGTTCACGATGGTCATGAAATGCAAGTGCGGTCCCGTCGTCCATCCGGTCATACCGACGTAGCCGATGATCTGGCCCGCCGCGACACTCTGGCCGACGCGTACCGGCGGAGGCTTCGGACCGTCATCCAGGTGGCCATAGAGGGTCGAGAAGTTGTAGCCGTGGGCGATGATCACGACCGTCGCGGTGTCGCCATATGCGAGGTAAGGCTTCCCGACGGTCACGACCTGTCCGGCGGCGGGCGCTCGGATCGCCGTGTACTTCGGCGCCGCGATGTCGAGCCCGTTGTGGAAGCCACCCCAGCGCGGACCAAAGCCGGAGGTGATCGGCCCGGACAGCGGCCACATCGGGAGTTTGCTGCCGTTGAACGCGCCTAGACCGGACTTGGCGGCGGCTGCCGCGGCGAGATCGGCGTAGAGGGCCTCCGCTTGCTCGAGACGCTTGTTCAGCGTCGCGGTCTCGTTGTTCGCGGCCGCGGCGTTCGACAGCTCCTTGTTTCGGTCGTTCGCGGCCTTCGAGCGCAGCTCGGCCTGCGACGAGATCGAGGCCTGCATCTGCTTGACGAGATCGTCGTAGTCGGCCTTCTGCTTCGCGAGGGACTTGCGTTGCGAGTCGATCTGCGCCTGCAGCCCGACGATCTCCTCCTGCTTCGAGCCCGAGTCCGCGAGCTTTTGGGTCGTATCCGCACGCAGCGTGTTGATGCTGTTCGCGAGCTGCTTGTCCTGACGGTTCACGAAGATCATCGCCTGCACGCGACTGGCGAATTCGGTGAGCGTCTTCGCCGAAAGGAGCATCTCGAGAGGAGAGATGAGCGCCTGGCGGTAGGTTGTGCGCAAGTGCTTCGCGTACAGATCCTCGCGCGCGGCGAGCTGTTGCTGTTGCTCGGCGGCCTGGGCGTTCAGCGAGTCCGCGAGCGCCTTCGTCTCATCCAGCTGGAAGGAAACGAGCGCGAGCTGCTCTTCGCGGATCTGTATCTCGAGCGCGAGCGAATCGGCCACTGACTGCGCGTCATCCTGCTGGGCCGCGAGGTCGGCGATGCGCGCGTTCGCGGCGCTCACGGCGGCCTGGAACTGGTTCGCGGCGCTCTTGTACCGCTCGGCGTTGGCGCGCGACTGCGCGACGGCGCGCTCGAGCTCTTCCTTTGCCTTGAGTGCCTGCTGGATCGGATCGTCGGCGGCCACGGGCACCTGCTGGCCGACCACGAAGGCGCACGCGATCAGCGCGACGAACAGCACGCGCAAGCTGCGCTTCCTCCAGGTCCCACCTCCCCGAGTGCCACGGGGAGTTCCCATCGGTCGCGAATCGTCCCATCTCAGTGGTTGAGTGGTCAAGGCCGTTCCCTGCGCTGTTGCCACCGGTCCAGGTCGGGCGCCGAGCGTTTTCATGCCGACAGGTGCGCCCGGACCGAAAGGGTCGCCCCACCCGCGCCGACGAGGAGCGCGACGCCGAAGACGCTGGCGATGAGCTGAGCCGCGAACTCGGGCCCGAGGTTCACCGGTAGCACGTCGAGGAACCCGAGGAGCACGCTGGTGACCGGTCCCGCGAGCGCGAAGAGCAACGCGAGCGAGGCGACGGCGCCCAGCGCACCGACAAGCATCCCTTCGATGATGAACGGCCAGCGAATGAACCAGTCGGACGCCCCGACGAGCTGCATGATCTCGATCTCGTCGCGCCGCGCGTGCACCGCGATGCGGATGGTGTTCACGATCACGAACAGAGCGACGAACAACATCATCACGAGGATCGCGATGCCCCCGATCGACAGGACCCGGGTGATGGTGAGGAGCTGGTCGACGACCTGAGGGTTGTCGATGACGTCGTAGACGACGCCCTTGCCGATCTCGGCGCGCAGATCCTGCGCCACGCGAGCGGCCTCGCGGGCGTTGGCCATCTTGATCTCGAGCGAGGCCGGGAGGGGATTGCCACTAGTGTCCGCGAGCGCCAGGTCGGGCCGGTTCGCGGCGATCGCCTTGAGCCGCTCCATCGCCTGGTCCTTCGTGACGTAGTCGACGCGCGCGACCGCCGGATCCGTCTGGATGCGCGTCTTGAGCGCGAGGACGTCCGAGACCTTCGCGTTGTCGTCGATGAAGAGGGCCAGCTCGACCTTGCTCTCGAGCATCGCCACGGCGGCCTGCAGGCCGCGATCGGTCGTGAGGAAGAAGGCGAACAGCGTGAGCATGAGGGCGACGGTGAAGGTCGACGCGATGCTCATCGTCGGATTGCGCATGAAGCCCTCCGCGGCGGCCGTGAGGACATACGCGATCCGCCTCATGCCGCGTAGAGCCCTTCTCTGTCATCGCGGACCACCCGCCCGTGATCCAGGTGCACGACGCGCCTTCGGAGCGCGTTCACGATCTCGGCGTTGTGCGTCGCCATGACCATCGTCGTGCCGAGCTCGTTGACCCGCGTGAGGAGCTTGATGATCTCCCAGCTCGTCACGGGATCGAGGTTCCCGGTCGGCTCATCTGCGATGAGGATGCGCGGACGGTTCACGAGCGCGCGTGCGATCGCCGTGCGCTGCTGCTCGCCGCCGGAGAGCTGATTCGGGAAATGCCCGCGGCGCTGAGAGAGGCCGACGAGAGACAGAACCCGCTCGGTCTCCTCGCGGACCAGCGCGCCCTCGTGACCGGTGACGACGAGCGCGAAGGCCACGTTCTCCGCGACGGTCTTCGTCGGCAGAAGCTTGAAGTCCTGGAATACGACGCCGACCTTGCGGCGGAGCCGCGGAACGCTGCCCCGCGACAGACGGGCGACGTCCTCGCCGTCCACCATCACGCGTCCGCTCGACGGAAGCTCCTCCCGGATGAGCAGGCGTGTGAGGGTCGATTTGCCTGCGCCCGACGAGCCAACGAGGAAGACGAAATCGCCGGCCTCGATGTGCAGATCCACGTCGCGGAGGGCGAACGTCCCGTTCGGATACCTCTTGCTGACGTCGTCGAGCTTGATCAATACGGCGACCCATCCCTCGTCTGTCCGTCTTGGGCCACTATTCGACGTGAATCGAACAAGCGGACCCTGACCCAGTTGTTGATTGCCTGCCGACCATAGCGGGGTTCGTGCGCCCTGGACAACGGGAAGGGCTCAGCGATTAGTACTGGGAGCGCCCAATCGGGACCAAAACGTACGCTGGGCGAACACCCAATTTTGGTTGCCAGCTTGCTTGGCGGACGTGCTGGCCCGCGGACCGACGCTTTGTTACGGCATGGGGCGGCTTTTCCCTAGCGGACGGGCAGCTGCGTCTGCGTCGGGCGCGTCGATGAGAACGTCGCGATCGAAGCGATCTTCGCCTCCCCGACGGTCATCACCTTGACACCCATCGTCGCCCGTCCCAGGACGCGGATCTGGTCCAGGGGTGTGCGTATGACGACGCCGTTGGACGAGATCAGAAGGATCTCCTCCGAGCCCTCGTCGACCATCTGCATGGCCGCTACGTCCCCGGTCTTCGGGCTCAGCGACGCCAGGATGACGCCCTGGCCGCCGCGTCCCTGCGTTGGGAACTCATCGACCGCGGTGCGCTTCCCGTAGCCGTTCGCGGTGACGGACAGGACTTCGGTGCGCGGCCGCACCACGCCCATGCCGACCACCTCGTCGCCCTTGGCGAGGCGGATGCCGGTGACGCCCTGCGTCGGCCTGCCCATCGGTCGAGCGTCGCTTGCCTTGAAGGCGATGCCCTTGCCCTTCTTCGTGGCGAGGAGGATGCGGTCGTCCTTGCGCGCCGGCGCCACCCATGCCAGCACGTCGGCCTTTCGCAGCGCGATCGCGATGAGGCCGGCGCGCCGCACGTTCGCGTACTCCGACAGTGGCGTCTTCTTGATGAAGCCCTTGCGCGTGGCCATGACCAGGAATTCGGCCGAGTTCCCGTCACGCAGCGCGACGAGCGCGGAGACGCGCTCACCCTGCTGCATCGCCTCGAGGATGTTCTGGATGGGCGTGCCCTTGGCGGTGCGGCTCGCGTCCGGGAGCTCGTAGCTCTTGAGCGCGAATACGCGGCCACGGTCGGTGAACACGAGAAGACGATCGTGGTTGCGCGCCACCACGAGGTGCTCGACGTCGTCCTCGTCGCGCGTCTGCATGCCGATGACGCCGCGGCCACCGCGGTGCTGCTGGCGGTACGTCGAAAGCGGCATCCGCTTGGCGTAATTCCGACTCGAGAGCGTGATGACGACGTCCTCGTCCGATACGAGCTGCTCGTCCGTGAACTGGCCCGGCAGCTCGTCGACGATCTCGGTCCGCCGGTCGTCGCCGTACTTCTCCCCGATCGCGTCGAGGTCCGCTTCGATGAGGGCGAGGATCTTGCGCGCGCTGCCGAGGATCGATTCAAGCTCGCTGATGAGCTTGATCACGGCCTCGTATTCCTCGTCCAGCTTCTCGCGCTCGAGAGCCGAGAGGCGGCGGAGCTGCATGTCGAGGATCGCCTTTGCCTGCACCTCGGACAGCCCGAACTGCTCGCGCATCTTCCCGATGAGGAGCAGCTCCTGCCCCTTGTGCGCACGAATGAGCTTGATCACCGCGTCGAGGTTGGCATGCGCGATCTTGAGGCCTTCGAGGATGTGCGCCCGGTCCTTCGCCCTCTGAAGATCGAATTCGGTGCGACGCCGGATGACATCCTTGCGGTATTCGATGTGGTGCTGCAGGACCTCTTTGAGCGAGAGCACGCGCGGCTGGTTGTCGACGAGCGCGAGCATGTTCAGGCTGAACGTCGACTGCATCGCGGTGTGCTTGAACAGGTTGTTCAGCACGCGATTCGTTGAATCGTCGCGCTTCACCTCGATGACGACGCGCATGCCGTCGCGGTCACTCTCGTCGCGGATGTCGGAGATTCCCGCGAGGCGCTTGTTCTGGACCAGCTCGGCGATCTTCTCGATGAGCGATGCCTTGTTCACCGCGTACGGGAGCTGCGTGACGATGATCGCCTCGCGGTTGCCGCGCATCTCCTCCGTGTGGGCCTTCGCGCGCATGACGATGCGGCCGCGGCCGGTGGCGTAGGCGCGGCGGATACCGTCGACGCGCTGGGCCTTGCCGGTCTCGACGTTCCGCTCCTCCTCGAAGCGGTAGATCGTCGCGCCGCCGGGGAAGTCGGGGCCCTTGATCGTCTGCGACAGGTCGTCGTTCGTGAGCTCAGGGTCCTCGATCAGGCGTTTGGTCGCCTCGACCACCTCGCGCAGGTTGTGCGGAGGGATGTTCGTGGCCATGCCGACCGCGATGCCCGCCGAGCCGTTGACGATGAGGTTCGGCAGCCGCCCGGGCAGGACCACCGGCTGCTGCATCTTGTTGTCGTAGTTGGGCACCCAGTCGACGGTGTCCTTGTCGATGTCCGCGAGGAGCTCGTTCGCGACCGCGGCCAGACGCGCCTCGGTGTAGCGCATGGCCGCGGGCGGGTCGTCGTCGATCGAGTTGTGCGCGAACACGCCTGCCGCGAGCGCGAAGTTCTGCGTCACGTCGACCGTCAGGTCGAACACGTCGGCCTTCCCGGCGGGCTCGACCTTCGCGACCTTCTGCGAAAGGGAAGCCGGGATCGGGAACGCACCGGTGCGGTGCAGCCGCTCGGGGATCGCCGAACGCGAGAACGGCATCAGCTGGTCCTTCGCCTTCAGCTGCTGCGCCTCGCGATACGTGCCATCACGGAGCATGAAACGGTGGTCCGGCGTGCAGACGATCTCCGCTCCGGATTCGAGCGTCACCTTCACCACGCTCTCGTTGCGCTTCACCAGGCGCGGCGCGCGCATCGGCTTGATGCGAACGTTGCGGTGCGAGTCCACCGTGAAGACCTCGGCGCGCATGCCTCGATGCGCCATGTCGACGAGCTCGGCGAGCGTCTTCTGCTCGCCGCTGTAGAGCTCCACTTTGGTATCGCCCGAGAAGCAGCCGAAGTTGCCCTGGCCCTGCACGGTGGGATAGCGCGCCGCGAAGTCCTGCGCGAGACGAACGAGGGCGTCGTAGATCGGTGCGTCGCCGTGCGGGTGGTACTTCCCCATCACGTCGCCGACGATCGCGGCCGACTTTCGGAAGGGACGATCGTTCCGGAGACCCATCTCGTGCATCGTGTAGAGGATCCGGCGCTGCACGGGCTTGAGTCCGTCGCGAACGTCCGGCAGTGCGCGCGAGACGATGACGCTCATGGCGTAGTCGAGGTACGCCTGGCGCATCTCGTGTTCGAGCTCGACTGGGACGTTGCGGTCGTTGTTCGGCTGATCGATCACGTGCGTCCGTGCTCCCACTGTCTGGTCCGTTCTTCGGCTTCGAGTGCTTCCTTGACCTTCGCGAACGCCGCGGGGGCGCGCGAGTAGCGACGCATGAGCTCCTCGCGCCGCTCTTCGGGCATCAGCAGGAAGAGCGCGTCCGCGTCCGCGAGGACCGTCCCGGCTGCGTCGGTGATGTCGCCGCGCGTCTCGATCGCACGATGGGTGCGCTTGGTGATCTCACCGGTCACGAGCAGCTCCTCGCCGACCGGTACCGGATGGCGGAACGACACGGTGATCCGACCGGTGACGCCCCACACCCCCTGATGGAAGATCGCCCAGCCCATTGTCTCGTCGATGAGCGCCGTGACAACGCCGCCGTGGACCGTGCCCTCGAAGCCGCTGTGCTGCGGGCCGCCGGTGAAACGCGCCTGCGCACGATCGCGCGAGACGTCGAAATCGAGGTGCAGTCCGTGCGGGTTGAGCTTGCCGCAGGCGAAGCACCAGTGGTCGAAGTCGATGATCTCGCTGAGTCGTGCCACTAAGCGAGCTGCTCCGGCGACGTCGTTGGCCCCTCTCTATTCGACGTCATACGTCAAGCAACGCTTTCGTCGCATTGGCCATGATCCACTTCTTGCGCCCTTCGACCTCACTGCCCATCAGCTCGTCAAAGGCGAGATCGGCGCGCTCGGCGTCCTGGAGGGTGACGCGCCGCAGCGTCCGTGTAGCCGGATTGATGGTGGTGTCCCACAGCTGCTCGGCGTTCATCTCGCCGAGACCTTTGTAACGAGCGATCGCCGGCTCGCGGCCGCCCTTGCCATCATCGGTGCCCTCGTCCGTATTGATCGGGCTGCCGTCGGCCTCGGTCGCTTCGACGGCGGGTGCGGCGCGGCGGCGACCCTTCGCCGGGGCAGGTGCGGCTGGCCTGTCATCGGTGACCGCCTCGCCCTTCGCGGTCTTGCGCTCATCGCGCTTCTTCTTCGCCTCGGACTTGAGGTCCTTGATGAAGCGATCGCGCTCGGCGTCGGAGTACGCCCAGCGCACTTCCTTTCCAAGCTGAACCCGGAACAGTGGCGGCTGGCCGATATAGATGCGGCCTTCCTCGATGAGCGGCCGGAAGTGCCGGTACAGGAGCGTGAGCAGGAGCGTGCGGATGTGCGAGCCGTCGACGTCCGCGTCGCAGAGCAGGATCGTGCGGCCGTAGCGGAGCTTCTTGATGTCGAAGTACTCGCCGATGCCCGTGCCAAGCGCGGTGATGAGCGCCTTGATCTCCTCGTTGCCGAGCATCTTGTCGGCGCGGGCCTTCTCGACGTTCAGGATCTTGCCGCGCAGCGGCAGGATCGCCTGGGTTCGCCGGTCGCGACCACC
>JBGPKU010000022.1:0-37664 GCA_041486085.1 Candidatus Limnocylindria bacterium
AGATCAGCGCCCGCGTGCTGCAGAAGCTCAAGCGGGACGCCGAGAGCTACCTGGGCGAGCCGGTCACCCAGGCCGTGATCACCGTTCCCGCGTACTTCGACGACGCCCAGCGCCAGGCCACCAAGGACGCCGGCCAGATCGCCGGCCTCGAGGTCCTGCGCATCGTGAACGAGCCGACGGCCGCGGCGCTCGCGTACGGGCTCGACAAGAAGAAGGACGAGATCGTCGCGGTCTACGACCTCGGCGGTGGCACGTTCGACATCTCGGTGCTCCAGCTCGGTGAGGGCGTCTTCGAGGTGAAGGCCACCAACGGCGATACCCACCTGGGTGGCGATGACTTCGACGCGCGGATCATGGATTGGCTCATCGACGAGTTCAAGAAGGACCAGGGCATCGACCTGCGGAAGGACCGCATGGCCCTCCAGCGCCTCAAGGAGGCGGCGGAGAAAGCCAAGATCGAGCTCTCGAGCACCATGCAGACCGAGATCAACCTGCCGTTCATTACCGCGGACCAGTCCGGACCCAAGCACCTCGTCATCTCCATGACCCGCAGCAAGCTCGAGCAGCTCGTCGGCGATCTGGTCGAGAAGACGATCGAGCCGGTCAAGCGCGCGCTCGCGGACGCGGGCGTCACCCCCGACAAGATCGACGAGGTCGTCCTCGTCGGAGGCCAGACGCGCATGCCCCTCGTCGTGGAAACGGTGAAGAAGCTGTTCGGCAAGGAGCCGAACAAGAGCGTGAACCCGGACGAGGTCGTGGCGGTCGGCGCCGCGATCCAGGCGGGCGTGCTCAAGGGTGAGGTCAAGGATGTCCTGCTCCTCGACGTGACGCCGCTGTCACTCGGGATCGAGACCCTTGGTGGCGTCGCCACGAAGCTCATCGAGCGCAACAGCACCATCCCGACCTCCAAGTCACAGACGTTCACCACGGCGAGCGACGGTCAGACCCAGGTCGAGATCCACGTGGTTCAGGGCGAGCGCGAGCTCGCCGAGGCCAACAAGAGCCTGGCGCGGTTCATCCTCGACGGTATTCCGCCGTCACCGCGTGGCATCCCGCAGATCGAAGTGACCTTCGACATCGACGCGAACGGCATCGTCAACGTGAAGGCGAAGGACAAGGCGAGCGGACGTGAGCAGCACGTCACCATCACCGCGTCCAGCGGCCTGAACAAGGATGAGGTCGAAAAGCTCGTGAAGGAGGCGCAGGCCCACGCCGAGGAGGACCGCCGCAACGTCGAGCGTATCCAGACCCGGAACGAGGCCGACACGTTCGCGTACTCGATCGAGAAGACGGTGCGCGACCTCGGGGACAAGGTCCCCGCGGAAGTGAAAAAGGACGTCGAGGAGAAGATCGCCGCATTGCGCGAGACGATCAAGGGCGACGACACGCAGCGGATCAAGACCGCGATGGACGAGCTCCGCACCGCCGCTCAGAAGATCGGCGAGCTCATGTACCAGCAGGAACAGCAGAAGGGCCAAGGCAACGGAACCGCCGGTGGCGCGGAGCAGCCGTCCCCAGAGGGCGAACCCGCCGGCGCGACAGCGGGCGATCGCAAGAGCGACGACACGATCGAAGGCGAGTTCAAGGAACAGAGCTAGCGGTAACACGCGATTCCGATAAGAGCCTCGCGGATGCGATCCGCGGGGCTCTTATCGTTCGGGTGTGGCAGCGAAGGCAGGGCGCAGCGCGCCGGCGCTACTTCGTGGTGACCACGCCCACCATGCCGTATTGCTCGTGCAGCGGGAAGTGGCAGATGAAGACGTACGTGCCGGCCGGGAGCGTGAGCGTCGTCGTCTTCGTCGTGAGCGGCGGAAGAGAGACCTCGTCGGGACGATCGCCATGGGCAGTTTCCGTCCCGGCCCGATGGCGCGCGTGGAACGCCGCGTCACCGATGAGCCACTCGTGGTCGATCGGGTCGTCGTTGCGGATGACGTAGGTGACGGGAACGCCCGCCGGGACCGTGATCGTCTGCGGCTCGAACTTCGAGTAGTGGATGCGGATCTGGACCGTCTGCGGAGTGGCCGCCGAAGCTGACCCGCAGGCGCCCGCCGCCACCGCGGCGAGCGCCAGCAGGAGGACCCGAAGCCTCACCGGGCCGCCGTGGCTGACGTGCGGAGGAGCAGCACGCCGCCGAGGGCGACGAGGGCGAGGCCGACGAGCGCGAAGCCCGTCATCTCGGGGACCTGGGAACGCACTGGTGCGATGGGAGCCTCGAGACCTGCGGCGACCGGTGAGGGCGCGACCGCGGTCGCGGAGATGGCCAGGTCGTACTTGAGCTGGGCAGCGGATCCGTCGACGACGACCTTCGACAGCCATCCGGACGTCGGGACCCACTCCATGCCCTTGTCGGAGCGCAGGTCGTTGAGGAGCGACTCGGTCGCCGCGGCGCTGTGGTCGATGCGCATGCCGTTGATGCCGAGCGGCGCTGGGAGCATCGCAGGCTTCGCGTCCGTGAGCAGGTAGACGTCCGCGTCCACGCGGTCGGCCGGTGACTTACCCAGGCCGAGGATGCGGAGCGGGACCCACGGCGCGGCGGTCGGGATCGCGAGGTGCACCGGCGTGCCGTCGCCGATCTTCTGACCGCGCGCCTTGGCGGCGTCGGCGTCGAAGACCGCGGCCATGAAGATGGGGCTGCGAGCGGCGTAGAAGTCGAGGACCTCGGGCGCGTCGGGCGGGAGACGGAAGCCGTTCTCGGTCGCCCACTTCGCGACGGAGGCGCCGCCGCCCTGCAGGATCGTGATGTCGAGGGCGTCGATCTTCACCTGCTTGAGCACCACGGCGTCGGCCGCCGGGGCGCCCGCGGAGGCGAGCTCCAGCCGTCCACGCTTCGCGAAGACCTCTGTCTCCCGGATGAGTCGCTGCAGCGTCCAGTCGCCGCCCCGGATGACATCGGTGGGAACGCCGGGGAGCGGGATCAGCGAGCCGAACTGGCCGCTGCCGCCACCGAACTGGAACGAGGTGACGTAGTGCTCGACGCCGTCGTGATAGCCGGCGAAGGTTGTCGTGCGGAGCAGGTTGACCGCGCCATTCGGCCCGATGAGGCCGGCGCAAGCGGCCGCCGGTTGGGCAGTGGCGATGAGGGTCGCGACCAGGGCGAGGGCACCCGCGAAGAGTCGTTTCATGACCGTCGACCTCCTGCCGGCCTCTGGCCGGACACAGGTGAGACGCGGGTGGGGTCTGGCGGTTCCCGGCTAGGCTCCCGGCGATGGCAGACACGGAGGAGCGGCGGATCGCACCGCGCGGACCCTTCGCCTGGTCGGCCTCCCTGGGCATGCTCAGCACCTGGCAGCCGGTCCGTCACTTCGCGCGGGGCGACGGCACCGCGGCGGTCGCGTTCTCGCTGGACGGCACGTTCGAGCCCGTGGCCGCCCTGGTGCGCGACCGGGGCGAGGAGGTCGTCCTCGAGCTCGCGCCGACATCCGATCCCGTGGCGGCGAGCGCGCAGGTCGGGCGGATGTTCTCGCTCGACGTCGACGCGACGGACTACCCGCTCGTGGGGGAGCGCGATCCGGCGATCGGCCGGGTGATGCGCGCGTTTCCGGGACTCCGTCCGGTGCTTTTCCCCTCACCGTACGAGGCCGCCGTCTGGGCCGTGATCTCCCAGCGCGTCGCGCAGCCCCAGGCCGCGCACGCGAAGGCCGCCCTGAGCGCGGAGCACGGCGAGCAGCTGACCGTCGGAGGCCGCGAGGTGCGTCTTGTGCCGTCACCGGAGCGGATGCTCCGCGTTCGCGGCGGACGAGGGCTCGCTGCCGAGAAGATCGAGCGGCTCCATGCCGTCGCGCGCGCTGCGCTCGAAGGCCGTCTCGACGCCGGGCGTCTGCGAGCGATGGGTCATACGGCCGCGATCAAGGAGCTTCAAACGATCCGCGGCATCGGGCCCTTCTGGTCCGGTGGGATCTATCTGCGCGCGTGCGGCGTCACCGAGCCATTTCCCGCTGACGAGCCGAAGACGCTCCGGGCGCTCGCGGACGCGCACGGGCTTCAGGAGGTCCCGACGGATGGCGCGCTTCGCGCAATCGTCGAGCGCTTCAAGCCCTTTGGCATGTGGGTGTCGGTGCTGCTCCGCGTCGCCTCGAATCGCGGCGCGATGGGCCCGCGCGAGGGCTAGTCCGGCGGCGCGAACGATGCGCAGAGCATGCCGAAGTACGTCGGCGCCTCGTACGAGAGGAGATCCGGCCGCCAACCGGCCCCGATCGCGCCGTGGAGCATCAGCATCTGCCAGAACGAGTCGGCCTTCGCATCCGCGACGAGTGCGGCGTCGAAGGTTTTCAGCTCGCGCAGGGCGTTGCGCTTCACGAGCTCGACGACGCGGTCGTCGAAGACCTTGGAGGCGGGCGAGAACCCGTACGGACCGTTCGGATCGTGCGCGTGTCCGTGATCGCACGACGCGATCAGCGCCACGCGCCTCCCCGAAGCTGCCGCCGCCGCGGCTATCGCGCGACCGGCGGAGACGTGCATGTCCCATGAGAGATCGCGCGCGGGCGCGACCATCACGATCGGGACCGGAGGCTTGGAGCGTCCACCCATGAAGTGCATCGGGATCTGGGTCGCCCAATCCATGGGCATCAGCGCGGCCCCTGCGTCGTTCGCGCCGTACGACACGCCGACGATCGGGACGCCCGCGGCCTCGATCGCGCGCTGAACGCCCCGCGCGAGCTCGCGATCGACCGGTGACCGCAGCTCGACACGGGACGCGCCACCGTCGAGGACGCCGGACATCGCACCGGATGTGACGACGGCCATGTGTCCCTCGACGTGCACGTGATGTGGAGTGAGCAGCACGGTCGTGTCCGGTCGCGCCGCGTCGAAGCGACGGCCGAGCTCCTCCATCGCCATCCGCGTCCGTTGCGCGAGCGGACGCTGCTCGGGTGTGCACCACTCGGCGATCGCGATGCTGCCATGCGGCGCGATCGCACCGAAGATCAGCCCCATCAGCTGAAGCGGGCGAGCACCATGGCAAGAACGATGACCACGCCGAGCCCGATCTGTGCGTAGCCCATCCGGCGGAGGCGCTCGAGGATGATCGCGGCCTCCGCCACCGCGGCCGCGTCGCCCGAGCCGGCGCGCGGGCCGACCTCGAGCAGCCGCCGGACCGACGGCGCGATCACCGCGTGGCCAAGCGCGAGCAGGAGGATCGCCAGCAGGGCGCCGACGGCGATGGCGATCGCCCACCGGGAGCCGAAGAGGTCCTGGAGCTGCTGAGCGCGCCCACTTGCAAAGAGGTTGAGGATGCCGAGCGCGACGGTGACCTCGCCCAGACGCAAGAGATAGCGGACCTGGCGCGGCGCGATCTGCGCGATGGCCGCGCCGCGGACCGGAGCCGGCGCCGCCAGCAGGGCCGGGGTCTGGACGAAGATCGTGTACAGCCCGCCTCCGATCCAGAGGACGCCGGCGAACACGTGAAGGAACTGCACGAGGATGCGGAAGAGCTCACCCATGAGCCGGGATAATGACAGAGATGGCCACTGTCACCGACTACTACGCCGTGCTGGGCGTCGCCCGGACCGCCTCCGTCGACGAGATACGGAGCGCCTATCGCAAGCTCGCGCGCCAGTTCCACCCCGACGTGAACAACGACCCGGACGCGGCCCAGCGGTTCAAGCAGGTGTCCGAGGCGTACGAGGTCCTCTCGGACGCCGAGCGCCGGCAGCGCTACGACATGTTCGGCAGCGCGCAGGGTGGGCTCGGCGACTTCGGCATCGGCGATCTGTTCGAGACGTTCTTCGGCGCCGAATTCCGCCGTCGGGAGCCGCGCGGCCCGATGCGCGGGGCCGACCTGCGGATGGAGATCGAGATCGAGCTCATCGCCGCCGTTCAGGGCGGCGAGCGCAAGATCCGCGTCCCCCGCCTGCAGACCTGCTCG
Organism: Candidatus Limnocylindria bacterium; assembly: GCA_041486085.1. Taxonomy (GTDB): domain Bacteria; phylum Chloroflexota; class Limnocylindria; order P2-11E; family P2-11E; genus CF-39. Next base: position 5,864 of record JBGPKU010000022.1, read on the forward strand.
CGCTGCGAGGGCAGCGGCGCAGAGCCGGGCTCGAACATCTCGACGTGCGCCCCTTGCGGCGGCCGTGGCGAGGTCCGTCAGGTCCAGCAGTCCGTCTTTGGCCGCTTTGTGAACGTGGCGACCTGCGCCCGCTGCGGCGGCGCGGGCAAGACGGTCGACAAGCTCTGCACGACCTGCCGTGGCGAGGGCCGGCAGCGCAAGGATCACGAGCTGGAGCTGACGCTCCCGCCCGGGATCGACGACGGCCAGCAGCTGCGCGTGGCCGGCGAAGGCGAAGCCGGGATGCGCGGCGGGCCCTCCGGCGACCTCTACGTGCTCATCCGTATCAAAGAGCACGAGCTCTTTCGACGTGAGGGCGACGATCTCATCCATGTCCTGCGGGTCTCGCCGGCGCAGGCCACCCTCGGCGATGACCTGGTCGTGCCGACGATCGACGGAAGCTCGGCGAGCGTGAAAGTGCCGTCCGGCGCGCAACACGGACAGATGGTCCGGCTTCGCGGAAAGGGCGTTCCGCATCTCGGATCGAGCGGACGCGGAGACCAGCTCGTCTATCTCGATGTCGCCGTGCCCCGGACGCTCTCGAAGGACCAGCGCGCGCTGTACAAGCGCTTGCGCGATCTCGAGGGCGCACCCGAGCAGACCACCGACGACGCGCGGAACATGTTCGACCGGATCAAGGACGCCATCGGCGGCGAATGACCTCCGCGCGGCGCTGGCTCGAGCTCCTGGTGCCCGTGCACGCCGAGGCTGTTGAAGCCGTGAGCGAGATCCTCACACGGGTGGGCCATCAGGGAATCGCCGTCGATCTTCCGGTGCAGCCGAGAGGCGGCCTCGACCACACCGTGAAGGCGTACCTCCTCGAGGATGGTGAGGTCGTCGCAAAGGTGAACGATGTCCGCGACGCGCTCGGTCACCTGCAGGCCTTCGGACTCGGGCCGATCGGCGAGCTCGTCGCTCGCGAGATCAAGGAAGAGGACTGGCTCGAGTCGTGGAAGGCGCAGTTCACCCCGCTACGCATCGGGCGATTCCTCGTGCGCCCCAGCTGGTCCGATGCGCCCCGCGATCCCGACGCGATCGAGATCGTGCTGGATCCGGGAATGGCCTTCGGCACCGGGCTCCATCCCACGACGCAGCAGTGCCTCGAGGCGCTGTCGACCATCGCTCTGGAGGCGAAGGGTCTGCTCGATGTCGGCACGGGCTCCGGGATCCTTGCGATCGCGGCCGCCAAGCGCGGCGCGTCGCCCGTCGTCGCGGTCGACACCGACGCGATCGCTGTCGAAGCGGCCCGTGACAACGCGACGCGCAACGGAGTGACCGTGCCGGTGGGCGAAGGCAGCGCGGGCGACGTGCCCGGCCGCTTCGAGATCGTGATCGCGAACATCGTGTCGCCCGTGCTGCAGCAGATCGCGCCGGCCCTCGTCGCACGCCTCGCGCCCAAGGGGATGCTGATCGCAACCGGAATCAGCGCACCATCCGAGCCTCAGACACGCGACGCTTTCGTGCGAGCGGGCCTCAAGACTCTCGTTGACCGCAACCAGCGCGACGATTGGGTAGGTCTGGCGCTCAGGCGATGAGTTGCGGCGGACTCGGGTGAGTTTGCGGTCCTCGAGAACATCGGGCCCCTTCCTCGACCTCGCCGCCCTCGCCCGCCGTCGAGGCAACGTCGCCGCCGGCGCTCGACCTTCGACGCGGATGCGTCGCTGAGTGCACCGATTCATCGTTCGCGCTGCGCTCCTCAGCGACGACGCCGTCGTCTTGGATGGCTCGCACGCGCGTCAGATCGCCGTCGTGCTGCGCATGAAGGCGGGCGACGAGGTCACGCTCGTCGCGGGCGGCCTCGAGGCACGCGCGGTGCTCGAGACGGTCGAGCCCGATCGCGTCGTGGCGCGCATTCGCGAGCGGGGCGGCGCGTCGACCGAGTCGCGCGTGGCGCTCACCCTGGGGCTCCCGCTGCTACGCGGCGACCGCAGCGAGGAGGTCGTCGAGGCGGTGACCCAGCTCGGCGTCGCGCGAGTGCTGCCGTACGTGTCGACGCGATCGGTCGCACGCGCGCTCGGCGACGCCAAGCGGCAGCGGTGGGAGCGCATCGCGCGCGAATCGGCCGAGACCGCGCGGCGCGGGCAGGCGCCGGCGATCGGCACGCTGCGAACGTGGGACGAGCTGTTCGGCGTCCTGCCGAGGCCGATCCTCGTCGCGTGGGAGGGGGAGCACGAGCTTCGACTGCGCGACGCGATCCCGCGCGACGTGCCCGAGCTTTCGCTCGTCGTCGGACCTGAGGGTGGCCTCTCGGACCAGGAGGTCGACGTCGCCCGAGAGAATGGCGCGATCATCGTTTCGTTGGGGACTCGGAATCTTCGAGCGGAGACCGCGGCGATCGCGGCCGTCGCGATCGTGATGGACGTCCTGGACTAGCCGGACGAGCCGCTCACCACAGGCCGTGCGCGCGTCCCGCCATGAAGAATCCGATACAGCTTCCCGAGAGGAAAGCGAGGAAGCTCACAGCGGGAAAGAACATGTCCATCGGTCCCCCCGGCGCGAGAGCATAGGTGATGCCTGTTTCGAATTCGTCAGATTGCCACCACGCCGCGCTGCTGTAGCTCGCTGCGGTCGTACAGCGCTCGGTTCGAGATCACTCGGATCACCGGCGCTCCGGTCGCGAGGTCCTCCCGCAGCCCGGCGGTCAGGCGGCGGACCAGGATCAGCGCCAACAGCACGAGGCCCGCGATCACGGCCGGCGTCGCGCCCTCCTGCTCCCAGATGACGGCGGGAAGTACACCGAACGAGAGCAGGCTCGCGAGAGGGAAGAGCCGCGTCGGCCGCGGACGCACGAGCAGCGTCGCGAGGAGCGCGACCGCCAGCGGGACGCCCATGATCAGGGCCGCGATGGGGTCGACCGCAAGAGCGAAACCCCAGCCGGTGGCGTTCGCGCGACCGCCGTCGAACCGGTGGAAGATCGGCCACATCTGGCCGACGTTCGCGGCGATCCCGCAGGCCAGCTGCACCTCGAGCGGAAGACCGAGCGCTCGCGCGACGACGACCGCGGCGAAGCTCTTCGCACCGTCGAGCACGCCGCCGATGATCCCGGGTGCAAGCCCAACGGACTTCACGAGGTTGCTGCCACCCAGCTTGCGAGAGCCGACCGTCTGCAGGTCGACGCCGTACAGACGCGCCACGAGCCACGGGAACGACAGGCTGCTGGCGAGGTAGGTCGCGATGACCGCCGAAGCGCCGATGAGCTCCGCCACGTGGCTATTCTCACGACGTGGTCGACTGCGTGATCTGTCGGATCGTCGCGGGAGGCATACCGGCGAGGCTCGTGCATCAGGACGACCGCGCGATCGCGTTCCACGACATCAACCCGCAGGCACCGTTCCACGTGCTCGTCGTGCCGCGCGTGCACATCCCCAGGCTCGCCGACCTTGATGACGAGGCTCTGGGCGGGCACCTTCTTGGCGTCGTCCGAAAGGTCGCGGCGGATGCCGGGTACGAGGAGAACTTCCGGATCGTGGTGAACAACGGTGACCTGGCCGGACAAGCCGTGGGGCATCTGCACCTGCATGTGCTTGCCGGGCGTCGATTCACCTGGCCGCCCGGCTGACCGGTAAAGATGCGCGTATCTGTACCCTGCGTCGTGACCGCTCCGGCGACTATCATTCGAATCCTGACGGACGCCCGAAGGGCGCCGCTGCTGTCTTCTGTGACCAGAAAGGGCGGGTGATCCAGGTAGTTGTCTGAGGTGATCGTTGGCGATGGCGAGTCTTTCGAGGCCGCGCTTCGCCGCTTCAACAAGAAGATCCAGCAGGCGGGGATCCTCGCGGAAGCCCGCCGCCGCGAGTTCTACGAGCGCCCCGCCGCCCGCCGCAAGCGCAAGGAAGCGAAGCGGCGCAAGCGTTAGCCCGGGAGTAACCGCACGAGCTCGGCACTCCGGACCCGGCTTGAAGAGGACCTGAAAGCCGCCATGCGCAGCAAGGACACGCTCCGTCGTGACACCTTGCGCTTCGTGCTGGCCGCCGTTCACCGGGAGGGCGTCGACCGCCTGCAGGTGACGCTCGACAAGCTGATCGCCGAGGGAAAGGACGAGGGCCAGCGGCACACCTACGTCGCCGAGCACAAGCCGGGCGAGCTCGACGATGCCGCCGTGCAAGGCGTCCTTCAGCGCCAGGCCAAGATGCGGCGTGACTCGATGGAGGCGTTCCGCAAGGGCGAGCGCCCCGAGCTCGTGGACAAGGAAGAAAAAGAGCTCGCGGTGATCGGCGACTACCTTCCGAAGCAGCTCGGCGACGCAGACATCCGAGCGATCGTCGCCCGGGTCGTCGCCGAGACGGGTGCGGCGGGTCCGCGGGACATGGGCAAGGTCATGACAGCGGTCCTGGCCGAGACGAAGGATCTCGCCGACGGCAGGCAGGTCGCGGGCATCGTCCAGGCGCTGCTCAAAGAGAAAGCCTCATGAGCGCACCGGGCCAGATCACCATCCTCATACCTGATCCGACAGAGATGATGTTCGTGACCGGCGCGAACGACCAGAACATCGAGCGCATCGAGAAGGAGTTCTCGGTGAAGATCGTGTCGCGCGGCGCGGAGCTTCGCATCAGCGGAGAGCCGACCAACGTGGCGCGCGTCGGCGAGCTCGTCGGCGCGATGCGCACGCTCTCCGACCGAGACGACTCCCTGCGCAAGCCCGCGCTCGAGCGGCTCATCGACGACGCGAAGGACGCGTCGACACCCGCACCCGAGCAGCTGCGCGAGGTCGTCGCGACGACCGTGCGTGGAAAGCGCATCACGCCGCAGTCCACCAATCAGCGGCACTACGTCGATGCCGTCCGCAATCACGACCTCGTGTTCGCGGTAGGTCCAGCTGGAACCGGGAAGTCCTATTTGGCCGTCGCCATGGGCATCGCCGCGCTGCGCGATCGCAAAGTCGCGCGGCTCATCCTCACGCGGCCCGCGGTGGAAGCGGGAGAGCGCCTCGGCTTCCTCCCCGGCGATCTGCAGGAGAAGATCGATCCATATCTGCGCCCGCTGTACGACGCGCTCTATGAGCTCATGCCGCCCGAGCGTTTCGCGCGCGCGCAGGAGCGCGGCGAGATCGAGGTCGCGCCCCTCGCCTACATGCGCGGCCGGACGCTGAACGAGGCCTTCATCATCCTCGACGAAGCGCAGAACACGACCGCGCAGCAGATGAAGATGTTCCTGACGCGCCTTGGGTACGGCTCGCAGGCGATCGTGAACGGCGATGTGACGCAGATCGACCTGGAGGGACGACCATCGGGCCTCAAGGTCGCCCGCGAGATCCTGCGCGGCGTCGAGGGCATCGCGTTCGTCGACTTCGACGACCGCGACGTCGTCCGTCACGAGCTCGTCGCGCGGATCGTGCGGGCGTACGATCGACACGAGAAGGATCTGCCGTGATCCGTCGCTTCACGCCTCCGCGCCGCGTGCTGGATCTGCGGGCCACCCTCGCCGTCCCGCGCACCCGGATGTGGGTCTTCGTCCTCGCCACGGGTCTCTTGACCGCGATCGCGCTGCTGCTCTCGCCGCCCGCCGTCGTCACGTACAACGTGGGGACAGTCGCGACGCAGGCGGTGAAGGCGTCGCGTTCGGTGTCCTTCGTGTCCGAGTCGCTGACCGAGGCCGAGCGCGATCGCGCGGCGGCGCAGGTCCCGAAGCAATACGCGCCGAACCCGGCCGTGCTCGCGACCTCGCGCGACCGATTGGCGCAAGCCGTCGCGACGGTCACGCGCGTGCGCGGCGATCCGACGCTCTCCCGCGATCAGAAGGTCCAGGCGATCCAGCGAGCGCCCGAGGTGACCGTCACGCCAGTTCTCGCCGTGGACCTCATCGACTTCACCAGCACCGAGTGGGAGGCCGTGCAGAAGGAGCTCGACAACACTCTCCGCAGCCTCTACGGGCAGGGCATCCGCGCCGAGCAGCTCGACGCGGTCAAGGCCGAGGCCGGGAAGGCGCTTCCGCCGGCGTGGACCGACAGGCAAAAGCGTGTCGCGACCGAGATCGTGAAGCAGTTCCTCGACGCCAACGTCGTGCTCGATGGCGTGGCCACATCGGTCGCGCAGCAGGCGGCGCGCTCGGCCGTGGCGCCGGTGCAGGTGCAGGTCGTGGCCGGCGAGACGGTCATCCGCGATGGCAGCGTCGTGCAGGTGCTCGACGTGGAGAAGCTGCGCGCGCTCGGGCTCGCGTCCGCGGGCATCGATCTTCCCGCCGCGATCGGACTGATCCTCTGGGCGCTGCTGGTGGCGTGGGTCCTCGGGCTGTATGCCGAGCGGTACGCGACGGAAGCGTGGAACGACGACCGCAAGCTGATGCTCGTCGCGCTGTCGCTCCTCGCCGTGACCAGCGTCACGCGCGCGCTCGTACCCGGACACAGCCTGCTCATCTACCTGATCCCGTACGCGGCCGCCGCCATGACGCTCACGGTGCTCGTGTCGGGCCGGGCCGCGCTCGCGGCGCAGATCGCCGGCGCGCTGCACGCCGGGATCATGTCGGGCCAGGTGGAGCTCGTCGCGTACGTGCTCGTGCCGGCGCTGCTCGGTATGGCCGCGGTCCGTCGCGCGACGACCGCGCGCGAGTTCGCGGCCGGCGCGCTCTTCGTCGCCGTCGGCAACGTCGGCGTGCTGGCGTCGTTCACGCTCGTCGGCCGCGCGACCGATCCGCTCGGGGCGGCGCAGCTGCTCCTCGCCGCGGTCGGATCGGGCGCAGGTGCGGGCGTCGTCGCGTTCGCCTCGATGGCCATGCTCGGGCACCTGTTCCGCATCACGACGGTGTTCGAGCTGCGGGAGCTCGCGGACCCGAACCATCCACTGCTGCGGCAGCTGCTGCTCCGCACTCCGGGGACCTATCACCACTCGCTGCTCGTGGCGAACCTCGCCGAGCGCGCCGCGGAGCTCATCGGGGCCGATCCGCTCGTCGCGCGTGTCGGCGCCTACTACCACGACATCGGAAAGATGCGAAACCCCTCGGCCTTCATCGAGAACCAGGCCGGCGGATCGAACCCGCACGACGATCTCGATCCGCTCGTCTCCGCGGGCATCGTGGCGGCCCACGTGAAGGATGGCCTGGCCCTCGCCGAACGCTACCACCTCCCCGCGATGATCCGCGAGATGATCCCCGGCCATCACGGGACGAGCGTCGTGAGGTACTTCTTCCAGCTCGCGCAGCAGCGTGGCCAGGATCCCGACGAAGCGAAGTTCCGTTATCCCGGTCCGCGCGCGCGCTCGAAGGAAGCGGCGATCGTGATGCTGGCCGACGGCACCGAGGCGTCGGTGCGCTCGCTCGCCGAGAAGAACCCCGACACGATCCGGGTGATGGTGGACAAGATCGTCGGCGAGCGGCTCGCCGAGGGCCAGCTCGACGATTGCGACCTCACGCTCCGCGACGTCCAGAGCATCAAGGACGCCTTCTGCGAGCTGCTGCTCGGCGTGTACCACGAGCGGATCCCGTATCCGGAAGATCGCATCGCGCGCATCCCGCAGCGCGACGTCGCCGCCCGCTGAAGATCGCGGTCCGCGGCACACCGCCGTGCGACCTCGCGCTGGCGCGCCGCGCGATGAAAGTCGTGGCGCGACCGTACCGCGTACCCGCGGGGACCGAGGTGACGCTCGCGTTCGTCGACGACCTGCTCATGCGCGATCTCAATCGGCGCTATCGGGGCAAGGACGAGACGACCGACGTGCTCTCCTTCGGCGACGCCCTCCCGGCCGGCGTGAGCGGCGTCGCTGCCGCCAAGCGCCTCGCGCCGGATGCCGACGGCATCACCCTCTTGGGGGACGTGGTGATCAGCGCGGCCCAGGCGGCTCGGCAGGCGCGCCGGCGCCACTGGCGCCTGCCCTCGGAGGTCGCCTTCCTCGCGGCACACGGCGTGCTGCACTTATTGGGGTTCGATGACGAGACCGAGTCCGGATATCGCCAGATGTTGACGCTCGGCCAAGCGGCGGTGTCTGCCGCGCGTCAACAGACTGTAAATCGCTGAAACGCTGACACCCCGCGCACGTTGCCATTTGCGAAGATGCGGCACTTGAGGGTCCTCCTGGCGGTCGTCCTGGTCCTCGGCGCCGTCCTGTCCGGTCGGCCGGCCCAGGCCAGCACCGCCGAGCTCGTGCAGCAGCTCGACCAGATCTCGGCGAGCTTCCCGGGGGGCGTCGGCCTCTGGATCTCCGACCCGAACGCGCCGAAGCCGCTCTACACGCGCAACCCCGACGAGCCGATCATCACCGCCTCGCTATACAAGCTCGGCGTGCTCGCCGAGGCCGAGCGCCGCGTGGACAACGGTGAGCTCCACTACAGGGACGTCATCACGATCAATCCCGAGGACGTCACCGACGACGGATCGTTCGAGGCTGCCGGCACGGAGATGACCGTCGACGAGGCGCTCGAGGCGATGATCACGATCTCGGACAACGGCGCCGGCCTCGCGCTCTGGCACCTCCTCGGCGGTCCGAACATCGACGCGACCCTGTCCAAGGCCGGGATCTCCGACTTCCACGTGGCGTACGACGAGAGCGAGGACAACGTCGCGACCCCGCGCGCCATCGGGACCTACTTCACGCTGCTCGCGAACAGGCAGCTCATCTCCGCCGCGGCGTCGGACCGGATGATCGCGCGCCTCGAGCGGCAGCAGATCAACGACCGGCTGCCCGCCGCGCTTCCGGAGGGCGTGGTCGTCGCCCACAAGACCGGCAACCTGGTCGGGATCACGCACGACGCCGGGATCATCTTCACGCCTTCCGGCCCGCGGGTCGTCGTCGCCATGACGTGGGACGCCTACCCGGAGGATGCGGACAGCTTCATCGCGAACATCGGTGCGATCGTCTACAGCGCCGTGCTCGAGCCGCCGGCCAACGCGCGCTACGGGGTGCCGCGCACGGTCGTGCAGGGCGACGCCGACGCGAAGGTCCGCGTCACGGTCACGGTCACCAACGCGGGGACGAACACCTGGGCCGCGAGCGGGGCCGAAGCGTTCGGCCTCATCTGGGAGATGCGCGATGACCCGGGGTCGCTGGTGACCTCATCGGCCACCCCCACACCGCTGCCAGCGCTCGCACCAGGCAGGTCGACGAACGTCGGCCTGCAGCTGACGACGCCGCTAGCCCCGGGGACGTATCACGTCGCGCTCGGCCTGGTCGACTCGACCGGCCGCGGGCTCGCGTCGCTCGGCGCGGCGACCGCCTCCTTCGACGTGAAGACCCACAACGCTTACCTGCTGAACGCGACCTTCTCCCTACCGATGATCCTGCACCGCGGCGAGGCGAGCCTCCTCGTCACGAAGTACGCCGCGCTCGGGACCGCGCTCAGCGGCGACCACGATCTCGTGCTCAGCTGGCGCGCGCTCGACACGCGTAACGGCCGCGTCGTCGAACAGGGGACCGCGCCGGTCGGGCTGCTGAGGCCCGGGGCCGTCGGCGTGTTCTACTCCGCGCTCGTCGCGCCGAAGGTTCTCGGGACCTATCGGCTGTCGTACGAGCTGCGCGAGAACGACATCGCGGTGAGCGACACCGCCATCACGACCGTCACGGTGTACGGCCCGCGCACCTATCCCGACAACGAGTTCGGCCGCACGCCCGAGGTGCGTCCCGTTGGCCCGACGCCGAGCCCACGGACGCCGATCGTCTTCCCGACGCCGACGAGCAGCATCGTCCCGCGCATCGACCTTCCGGCCCTGCCGACCCCGAGGGGAAAGGTCTCGCCGAAACCGACGCGGTGACCGGCTGTGGCGGAGCGGGTCGCCTCAGCCCGCGTGGGAGCCGAGCGCCACGCGGATGCTCCGATGGTGCTCGTCGATGTGCCCGCACGCCAGCACCGTGAGGACCCACTCGGCGCTGCGTCCCTTCTCGTTGTAGCGGTAGACGACGGCGTCGAGCTGTTCGTCGCTCAGCGATCGCGCGAGCGTCGCGATGCGCTGAGCACGGTCGCGAAGGAATCGCAAGGCGGTCATCTTCGAGAGCAGCCCGCGCCGCCGCGCGTTCTCGGCGTTCATCCCGTTGGTCTCGTCCCAGCTGAACACGTGGGTCTGGCCGGAGAGCGCGTGCTCCTCGATCCACGCGGCTTGCCGATCCAGGCCGAGCCCGACGTGCGACGCGATCAGACCGAGCGGCCAGCCCTCGCCCTCGCAGGGCATACGCCATTGCTCGATGTCGAGCGGCACCAGCGTGCGCTCGAGCTCGGTGATGCGCGCGAGGATCGCGTCGGCGCAACGGTCGCCTCGTTCACCCATGGCTTTACCGCCAGCGTACGAGGATGTTCTCGCGCTGGAACGCCAGCCGGGCGAAGAGGAAGACCGCCGCGTCGATGACGACGAGCACAATGGCGAAACGGATGAAGGATTCGTTGTTGATGACGACCTGCCCGAGGACCTGCGCGATCCCAAACCCCACGACCGGCACGACCACGAGGCCGCCGATCTGCTGTGCGACGCGCACATCGTTGACGCGCGTCGAGATCAGGATCCCGAGGTTGACGGAGAGCAGCGTGAGGAGCGGGACCATCACGATGATGGCCAGGATCCAGCGCGGCGCGGTGACCGCGGTCACCGCGGCCCTGCTGCCGAGGGACGACACGCTGAGGAGATAGATCGCGTAGGCGATCCAGGTCACGATCACCGAGGGGATCGTGGACGCGAGGCTCTTCGCGAAGAGGAGCTCGCCCACGCCGACAGGCGCCGCGAGCAGCGGCTCGAGCGTGCGCGCCGTCTTCTCGCCGATGACCGAGTAGATCGCCATGGTGAGCGGCACAACCGTGGGGATGAGCATGAAGAGGATCAGGAAATACGTCGCGATGAAGCCCTGCACGGCCTCGCGCGGGTCCAGCCCCTTCACCGCCGGCGCGGCGGCGTACAGCGCCTGCACGTCGCGCTCGCTCGGCGGATTCACCGCGGCCGCGGCGACCGCCGCGATCCCAGCCGCGAGGATGACGACCGGCGGCAGGAGCGTCATGCCGACCAGGAGACGGTTCGAAAGCGCTTCGCGCCACTCGCGGACACACACCGCGCTGATCAGCGTGCGCCGATCGGGGGCGCGTCCCATCTGCTCCAGCTGCGGGCTCTGCGTGACCGACACCCCGGACATCCCCAGGACCGGCTCCACCGCGCGCGGCGCGGCGATCACGGGATCAGACATGTCCCTCCACGATCCGCAGGTAGACATCCTCGAGATGCGGCTTTCGTTCGGTGACGAAGGCGATCTCCGCGCCGCCGGCGAGGAGCGCACGGATGAGGAGGGGATTCGTGGCCAGCGGATCGGGCGCCTCGACGATGATCGAGCCGTTCTCGAGGCGCGCATCGCGAACGCCCGAGACGGCGCGTACGTGCGCGAGGTCCTCCGCCCGTGGCGAGGCCACGAGGCGGAACTCGGTCGAGCGCCCGTAGAGCTCGGCGCGCAGGTGATCGGGTGTGTCGATGCGGATCACGTGATGCCGGAAGAACGCGATGCGGTCGCAGAGACGGTCGGCCTCGTCGAGGTTGTGTGTGCACATGAAGACGGTGCGGCCCTCGCCACGTAACGCCTGGATGAACTCGCGAACGGTCTTTGCGGCATCGGGATCGAGGCCCGTCGTCGGCTCATCAAGAAAGATCACGCGCGGTTCATGCAAGGCGCAACGGGCGATGGCCATCTTCTGCTTCATCCCGCGCGAGAACGTGACCACCGATTCGGCACGCCGCTCCCAGAGGCCCATGAGTCGGAGGAACCGTTCGGCCTGCGCGCGGGCCGTCGCGCCGCTCAGGCCGTACAGCGTGGCGTAGAAGAGGAGGTTGTCCCAGGCGGACTGCCGCTCGTACAGCCCGGGCTGCTCGGTGAGGATGCCCACCGCGGCGCGGATCTTCGCGTCGTCGCGGCCCAGGCGGTAGCCGGCGACCTCGGCCGTCCCGGACGTCGGCGCGATCAGTGCGCACAGCAGGCGGAGCGTGGTCGTCTTGCCCGCTCCGTTGGGACCCAGGTAGCCGAAGACCTCGCCCTCGCGGACCTCGAGATCGATGCCGTCCACGGCCGTCAGCGGCCCAAAGCGCTTGGTCAATTTGTCGGTTCGCACAACGGTCCGCATGTGCAGCTGAGTCTATTTCTAGAATCCCCAGATGAGCCCACCAACGGACACCGAAAGGCAGCTGCGCGAGCTGTCCTTCCTCCACGAGGTGACCCAGCTCGCCTCGTCCGCACGCGACTGGGACGAGATGTTGCGCATCGTGATCGACCGAACGACCGACGCGCTCGGTGTCGAGGTCTCATCTCTGTATCTGATCGAGCGCCGTGAAGGGATCCTGCGGCTCGTCGCCACGAATGGCCTGAACCGGCGCTTCATCGGCAAGGCCACGCTGCGGGTCGGTGAGGGGATCACCGGCTGGGTCGCGAACGCCCGCGTGCCCGCGGCCGCGCGATCGGTGCGGGCGGACCCGCGCTTCAAGTGGATCCCCGGCGTTGACGAGGAGCGCTTCACCTCCATGCTCTCGGTCCCCCTGCTCATCCACGAAGAGATGGTCGGCGTGATGAACGTCCAGTCCGTCGCCGAGCGCGCGTTCGACAAGGACGAGACGCGCTTCCTCCAGACGATCGCCAACCAGGTCGCGGGGATCATCGAGAAGGGCCGGCTCCAGCGGGAGGCGGAGCGCAAGCTGCGCGAGGTCTCCGCGCTGTTCGAGGTCTCGAACATCCTCACGTCGACGCTCGATCTCGACGAGGTGCTGTCGCTCATCGTCGACCGTCTGGTCCGGGTGTATCCCGGCTCGGCAGGCGCGGTCTTCCTCCGTGAGGGAGACGAGCTGCGCGAGCGCGCGCGCTCGGGCGAGCCGGGGAAGGCGACCGCCCAGGCGGCGCGGCAGGCCGTCGCCGAAGCGCGTCCGATCGTGTCCGGCGACCACATCGCGCTGCCGCTGCTCGCCGGCGAGAGCCTGCTCGGCGCGGTCGCGCTCCGCGTGCCCGAGGGAACGGAGATGGAGGCGGAGGAGGTGTCGTTCGTCGGCGCGCTCGCGAACCAGGCTGCGCTGGCGATCGACAAGGCGTCGCTCTACGCGCTCGAGCGAGCGACGACGAAGAGCCTGCGCGAGCTCGAGCGGGCGCGCGGAGAGCTCGTCGCCGTCGTCACGCATGACCTCCGCACGCCGCTCTCGGTGATCCGCGGCTATCTCGACCTGCTCGCGGAAAAGGGCGCCAAGTCGAAGATCCCGGTCGAGGAGGCCGTCGCGCAGGTGACGCGGCTCGACCAGCTGGTGGACCGGATCCTCGCCGGCGTCCGCTCCGACCGGCCCGACCTGAAGCTGCGCCGCACGCGCGTGGACGTGCGTGTCATCGTTGCCGCGACGCTCGGCGAGCTGGCGCCGGTCGCGCGACACCACCGGCTGGAGCGGCCGCGAAGTGGTGCACCGCTCTGGGTGCGCGCGGATCGAAGGCGCGTGGGCGAAGTCCTCGCCGGTCTCGTGCACAACGCCACGAAGTACGCGCCCGCCGGCACACGCATCGGCGTGCGTCTCGAGAAGAAGCTGGATCGGGTGATCGTGCGCGTGAGCGACGAAGGACCGGGCGTCCCGCCGGTGGAGCGCCCGCGGATGTTCGAGCCGTACGCGCGCGGCGAGCACAACGGGATCCCCGGGACAGGCATCGGTCTCTTCGCGTCCCGCCGCGTGGTCGAGGCACTGGGCGGCGACATCTGGTACGAGGAGGCCGACAGCGCCCGGGGCGCCACCTTCGCGTTCAGCCTGCCGCTGGTCCGCGCATGACGACGATCCTCGTGGTCGACGACGAGCCCGCGATGGTCGGCATGGTCGGCGCGCTGCTGGGGGAGGAGGGTTATCAGATCGTCACGGCCTACGACGGCGAGATGGCCCTCCGGCGCCACGCCGAGGAGCGGCCCGACCTCGTGATCCTCGATCGCCGCCTGCCGCGCATGTCAGGTGATGAGGTGTGCAAGGGCATTCGCGCGGTCTCGAACACGCCGATCCTCATGCTGACCGGCGAGAAGGGGAGCGAAGAGCGCGCGAAGCTGCTGGATCTCGGCGCGGACGACTATCTCGAGAAGCCCTTCAGCAAGAAGGAGCTTTCGGCGCGTGTGCGCGCCCTGCTGCGGCGCGCTCCGTCACCGGTGCGCGCGGACAGCGCGTCGAAGGTGGGCCGCCTGGCGATCGCTGGGCGCACGCATCGCGCCTCCGTGGACCGCGAGTTGCTCGATCTCACGCCAACAGAGTTCCGCCTGCTCGCGGCGCTCGCCGCGCGACCCGGTGAGGTCGTCGATCGCAAGTCGCTGCTGCGCGCCGGCTGGCCCGACGAGCGGGACCCGGACCCGGAATGGCTCAAGGCGCATCTGGCGCGCCTGCGTTCGAAGCTCATCGCCGCAGGTGCACCCGATCTCGCGAACGTACGCGGCGTTGGCTACCGCCTGGGTTAGACGGGCGAGAGGTCGGCCCAGGTCACGAGAACGGCGAACGCGCGGCACCACACCACGACGCTCCGGACGGGCGCGAGGTCTGTCCCGATCGGGATCTCAAAGTTGAAGGAGCCGTTGGTGGCCTTGAGCGGTCCGAGGTACACGCTCGTCGCCTCGGCCCACCTTCCGCCGGTCTCGCGCGAGAGGTACACGTGGACGTCGGGCGCGTTCGTGATCGCGACATCCTCGAAGCGGAGGAACCACTGGACGCCGACGCGGACGAGCGTCACCGCGCCGGTGCCGTTGTGCAACGAATCGACGGACTGGAGCGCACCGCGCGCGATCACGCTCGTGAGCGCACCCTCGCTGAGGACCGCGAGCGGCGTCGAGGTCGGCCCGGTGGTCACGCGCGCGGTCCCGACCGCGAGCGTGGGCAGCGGTTCGTTCACCGTCGTCCGGATGAACAGCGGCGATCCGAGATACCAGCCGATGATCACCAGCAGCACCGCCGCGACGATCGCGGCGACGCGGATCGCGGGCGTGCGTGGCATGAGAGAAGTATCGCGGTACATTCCGCGTCGGTGGCACCGCTCGCGTGCGCGGCCCTGAATCTCGTCGCGGTGATCGTGATGGCCCTCGTCCTCGCGCCCGGCACGCCGATCGTGCCGGACATCGCGGAACGCGAGCGGTACATCCGCGAGCACCTCCTCGCCTGGCGCGTCGGCTGGGCCACATGGATGATCGCGGCAGCCACGCTGCTCTGGTTCTACGCGTGGTGGCGCGCGCGCGTGAACGGGCCACAGCGGGCGGTCACGATCGCCGCCGCGGGCATCGCGGCGGACTGGTCCGCCGAGCTCGCTCTGATCGTCGCTGGCGCCGATGGCTATGCGGGGATCGCGCCGCTTGCGTTCTTCTTCACGGGAGCGATCGCGAACGGTCTGTACACCGCCGCGGGCATCCAGCTGACGTTCGCGACGCCGCTCGGCCCGGGCGCGCGCGCCTACGCCTCGCTCATGTGGTCGGCCGGCGCGCTGCTGTCGTTCGGCGCGCTGTTCAACTTCGCGCTTCTGACCGCGATCGCCACGGGCGAGCTGTTCCTCTTGTTCATCCCGTGGTGCGTCTGGCTCTGGAGGCGGCTGCGCTGAGACGCGTGCTCGTGGTCGGCGCGGGTTTCTTCGGTCGGCTCGTCGCCGCCCGTCTGGCGGAGCAGGGACTCTCCCCGCTCGTGGCGACCCGTTCGGGCGCGGACCTCCGCCTCGATGCCGAGGACGAAGCGTCGGTGCGTGCCGTCCTCCGTCACGCCGACGTCGTCGTCGACACCGCGGGTCCGTTCGCGTCGCGCACGACTTGCCTGATCCGCGGTGCGCTGGCGGTCGGCTGCGACGTGATCGACCTCTCGGAGTCTCTGGGGTGGAGCGACGGCGTGCTCGCTCTCGATGCGAGTGCCGCCCGGGCCGGCGTGCGGCTCTACCCGGCCTGCAGCGCGGTCGCCGCCGTCGCCGGCGCGTGCGTGCGCGCGAGCGGGATCGACGCACCCGAGAGCATCGATCTGTTCCTCGCTCCGGCGTCCGCGGAGACCGCGAGCCCGGCGACCGTCCGCGGCTTCGTCGGATCGCTCGGTCAGCCCATCCGAACGCTGCGCGATGGGCGGCGCGCCGTCGTGCGCGGCTATGCAGAGAGCCGACAGTTCCCGGATGGCCGCAGGCGCGGCGGCCTCGTCGAGCACGCCGGCACGGCGCTGCTGCCGCGATCGTGGCCGAGCCTGCGGCGCGCGGAGTTCTGGGTCGATCCGAACGTGCCGCTCGCGCGCTCGGCGCTCGCGTTCGCCGCGCGCGTTCCCACGCTCGCGGCGGTCGCGCGCGCGGTCGCTTCGACCGTCGGGCCTGGTCCCTTCGGTCGGCACGACGGCGTGTTCGCGGTCGACATCCGCGAGGGTCCGCGGCACGCCAGATTCACGTTCTCCGCGGCGCGTCGCAGCTATCTCGTCGCGGTCGAGCCCGCGGTCATCGCGGCCGAGGCGCTCGCGCGCGGCGCGGCGCCGGCCGCCGGTGCCGTGCTACCGCACGTGCAGGTGGATCCCGAGGTGCTGTTCGCCCGGCTCGCCGCAATGGGTATTGCCATCACCCGAACACGGCAGTGACAGCGAGAAGCCCGGTCTATCGACCGGGCCTCTCAGGAATTGTTTCCTTGCCCCACTGAAAGGGGGCGGGCGCTATGCGTTCGCGGGAGCGGTGCCCCGTACCTGACCGAAGACGACCTTGTCCTTCGGTGTCGCGAAGGCGTGCACGAAGCCAGCGGCGGAGAGGAGAGTCATCAGGGCCGCGAGGCCGTAGATGAGGTTCGCCGCGAGGGCGCCCTTCTCGCCGATGACGCTGAACCCGTAGACCGTGAGGAGCAGACCGCGGAGCGTCTCACCCGTCTGCATCGTGGTGCGGAGCGAGGTCGCTGAGTCGAGCTTCTTCTGCGTGTCGGCTGCAGCGGTCGTGTCGCCCTTGGTCTTGGCCGCGGCGACCTGTGCGCCCAGATCCGTGCGGATCGCGCCAAGCGTCGCGTAGGTCGCGCCCGGGAAGCCGGCGCTGACCGCCGCGTTCTCCATGTGGAGCGCGATGTAGTACTTCGCGTAGCACTCGGCCTGCGCGCCGGTCTCCATGAGCTGGCCACCGTAGGTCACGAGGCAGGCCGACCCGGCCTTCCAGGTCTTCTCTTCCGTGGTCAGCTTGTCAGCCGGGGTGAAGGTGATCTTCTGGGCTGAAAGCTCAGTCTTGGCGTAGTCGGTCGCGAACTGGTACTGGCTCATCAGTGCGAACCCCAGTGCGAGGAGGAGAGCGGCGACGACGAGGCCGCCGCCGGCGAAGAAGATGTCGAGAGTCCGGCGTTTCATGGTTCTTTCCCTTTTCCGAGTCTTTCTCTGTCAGCGCCTCGGTTGTTACAAAGGTGCCGTGGGGGCCCCTCGCCGGACAGTGCCGACCGACCCATATCGCGACGCGATCGGCACCGCCGGGATGGGCCTCAGAAGGTCAGTAGGGGCCGCCATGCCCCGAGCGCGAGGCTCGTGATGGTCGCCAGCGCGACCACGACGATCGCGAAGCCGATCAGGGCGACATCCCACGGCGCGAAGTCACGCGGGCGTGCCAGCGTGCGGCAGGCGCGTGTGCCGAAGCCGCGCGCGTCCATCGCCAGCGCGAGACGCGTCGCGCGGCGGATCGCCGCGATGAGCAACCCGAGCGCGCGACCGGGGAATGCCGAAAGGCGCTGCGGGATCGTGCGGTCGGCCTCGATACCGCGCGCGCGGCGCGCGAGGCCGAGCGTGTCCCACTCGCGCGTGAAGAGGGGGAACAGCCGATACGCGGCGAGCGCGCCGACGACGAAGCGCGGCGGGGCGTGAAGATGCTGCACCAGCGCGTCCGCGAGCTCGGTCGGATCGACCGTCGCGGTGGCCAGGATGCCCGCCAGCGAGATCCCCATGAGCCGCAGCGCGAGGGCGATGCCCCCGGCGAGGCCGTGCGTTCCGAGCAGCGCGTTGAACAGCCCGATGCCGCACGCACTCACGATGAGTGGTGCGGCCCGCAGTGCGAGCGCGCGCGGCGGGAGGCCGCTCGCGGGGATCGCCGCCAGGAGAGCGATGAGCACGATCCCCGACGTGACGACGTCGATCGTCACGAACAGGCCGAGCATGACGACGAGTCCCGCGGCGATCTTCGCGAGCGGGTGCGTGCGGGCGAGCGGCGCGCGCGGGTCCGCGATGAGCGGCGTGAGCAGCTTCACGCCGCGCACCCCTCGCGGACGGCGATCGTTCGGTCGGCGAGGTTCGCCACCAGCTCCGGATCGTGCGTGGCGAATACCACGCCGCCCCCGGCGTCGCGGTGCCGCTCCAGCAGCGTGACGAGCTCGGCGTAGGTACGGCGATCCTGGCCGAAGGTCGGCTCGTCGAGCACCAGGAGAGGCGGAGCCGTCGCGAGCGCGGTCGCGACCGAGAGCCGACGTTGCTCCCCGCCCGAGAGCGTGAACGGGTTCGCGGCCGCGAGATGAGCGAGGCGCAACCGCTCGAGCAGCTCGGCCGCGATGCGCCGCGCCTCGGCCTCGTCGCGTCCGGCGCGTCGCGGTCCGACGGCGAGCTCGTCGTCAACGCGCCGGGTGACGAACTGGTGCTCGGGGTCCTGGAACACCGTGCCCACGCGCGTGATCAGACGACGCGCCTCGAGACGCCACGCATCGTCCGCTCCGAGTCGCGCCTCGCCGCGTACGGGCCGCAAGAGACCGGCCAGCAACAGGGCCAACGTGGTTTTTCCGGAGCCATTCGGCCCGACGAGCGCGACCGCTTCCGCGCTGTGCACGCTGACGTCGCCGCGCTCCAGCGCGAACATCGCGCTGCCCGGGTAGCGGAACGCGACATCGTGGGCGGTCGCGAGCGCCTGGCCCGTTCGTGGATCGCGTGGTCGCCGCGGCGCGGTGAGCGCGGACCCCGGTACCCAGACGCCGAGCGCTTCGAGGTGCTCACCCTGGCCGGCGAACACCTGCGCCGGCGTCCCGTCGGCGACCACACCGCCTCCGGCCTCGATCACGACGACTCGGTCGACGAGCGTGAGCGAGTCTGCGACGCGATGCTCGACCAGCAACACCGTCCGTGAGCCATCGGTCGCCAGCGCAGCGAGCACCGCGCGCACCGCGGTGGCGCCGACGGGGTCGAGGTTCGCGGTGGGCTCGTCGAGCAGCAGCAAGCGTGGCTCGAGAGCGAGCGCGCCAGCGATCGCGAGTCGCTGCTTCTCGCCGCCCGACAGCGCATCGGTCCGGTGATCGCCAGGGTAGGGGAAGCCGACCGCGGCGAGCGCCGCGTGCACCGCCGGCCAGATGGCCGTAGTGGGAATGCAGCGGTTCTCGAGTCCGAACGCGACGTCATCGCCGGCTCGCGCCATGACCAACTGCGTCTCGGGATCCTGGAAGACGATGCCCGTGGCGCCGCGCGCGTCCTGCGGCGATGTGCCGCGGACGAGGAGCTCGCCCTCGCTTTCGCCACCGCCGCGGGGATCGAGCAGACCGGCGAGGGCGAGCAGCAGCGTGCTCTTGCCGGCGCCCGACGCGCCGAGCAGCAGCACGCGCTCACCCTCCTCGATCACGAGATCGAGCCCGCGAATGGCCCAGGCCTGGCGCCCGGCGTGACGCCAACCCCAGCCCCGCGCGCGGACCGCCGGGCCGTCTACACCCGTGTCTGCGCCCGTCCCGACGGGAATTGCGAGAGTACGCCGCTCTGCGCCAGTGCGTTCATCAGCCACCACGCGCCGATACCGGCAACGACGACCCCGGAGATGACCATGAACACGAGGATGAGGAGCTGATCGGTCAGCGGGAGGTCGGCGTAGTAGAGCGGTGTGTCGTGGATCCACGCGCCGACCGCGGTCGCCGCGCCGGCGATCCCCGCGACGGTCGGCGTGTAGGTCCGATAGCGCCCGATCGCGAACACCGCCTCGGCCGCGGCGCCCTGGATCGCTCCGGACACGACGGCGTCGAGCGTCCATTGCGATCCGAGCAGGACCGAGACGCTCGCCGCGACGAGCTCCGCGAAGAATGCCGCGCCCGGCTTTCGCACCACCAGCCCCGCGAGGACTCCGGGCAGGAGCCACACGCCGTAGAAGATGTTCTGCAGCGGTGGCATCGCGGCGAAGGCCGGTGTCATTGCCGCCCACAGCAGATTCCATCCCCAGATGACCACGCCGAACGCCACCGCGATCGCCGCGGTGACGACGATGTCGACGGTCCGCCACGCGTTGTCGCTCATTTGGTCGCCTCCTTCGAAATCTCGATGATCAAAATCACGCCATGCTCGACAGAAACGCTCGCCGGTAACGTCGCGACCTCATTCGACAACCCAAGGGACTTGCCGAAGTGGAGCGCGTCGCCGCTCAGCGGATACCGCAGCCCCTGCGTGCGGACTCCGCTCGCGTCGCCGCGCACCGGCACCAGAGTGACGAGACTCCCGACCGGGCCGCGCAGCGCGACGGTCTCGCTCGGGTGCACCGCGCGGAGCTGCGTGGCGCCCCACACCGCGCGCACGCCCAGTCCGCGATACGCGGGATCGGCCAGCAGCATCGCGTTCACGAGCGCGTGATCCACGCGTCCGCCCCCGAGGATCCCGAGGAGGACGATGTCCTCGGCACCCGTCTCGAGCGCGGAGCGGAGCGCGAGCTCGAGGTCGGACTGGTCCTTTTCGAGGGGAAACCGCGCGACCTTCGCGCCGCGCTTGGCGATGTCCGCCGCGCGAGTCTCGCCGAGCGAATCGAGATCGCCGACGATCAGGTGCGGCACGATGCCCCACCGCTCCAGGGCGAGCGCGCCGCCGTCCGCGGCGATGATCGTCTCGGCGCCGGCGGCGAGGTCGCGGTCTTCCGCGGCCACGTCACCGTGCGCGATCACGACGGTCCGCATCGAGGTACAAAAAAGCGGCGCATCTGAGCGCCGCTGCAGGGATCCATTGGCATCCGACTCCCTACGCTGATATGACTCAGATCAGGTTCAGGGGTCTGCGGTCTGCCGCACTCTCAGCGCCCCACTGCCGGGCGCTCCCCCGTCGTATTCAGTTGTTCGCTCGATCATACGCCGACGGGAGATCGAGCTCTCGTCTCGATCTCCCGTCGCAGGAGGGCTGTTCTTCTGGCGCGCTTACGCGGCGACAGTCACGCTCTCGGGTGCCTCGATGTTCTCTGTCGCGACGCTCGGGACACTCGACTTGGTCGGCGCGACCAGCCACACGACGACGAGGACGGCGAAGGACGCGAAGGCCAGGATGTCCATGTGTGAGACCTCCCCTCTTTCTTAGGCCTGGTAGGCGGCTTCGCGGTGCTGCGATGCATCCAGACCGGCGACCTCTTCCGTCTCGGTCACGCGCAGCCCGACGAAGACATCGATCACCTTGAGGATCACGAAAGTCATGACCGCGGAGTACGAGACCGAGGCGAGCACCGCGATCGCCTGCACGCCGAGCTGCCCGAGGTTGCCGTACGCGGCACCGTCGGCCGCGGCGGCGTTCACGGTCACGGTGGCGAAGATTCCGGTCGCGAGAGCGCCCCACATGCCACCGATGCCGTGGACGCCGAACACGTCGAGCGCGTCATCGACCTTGAGCCGCTTGGTCAGCTGGATGCCGACGTAGCAGAACACGCCGGCGCCGAGGCCGATGAGGATCGAGGCTGAGACGTCGACGTAGCCGGAAGCAGGCGTGATCGCGACGAGGCCGGCGACCGCACCGGCGGCAGAGCCGAGGACGCTCGGTGCGCCCTTGTGCAGCCACGACACCGTCATCCAGGTGAGTGCGGCCATGGCCGCGGCGGTGTTGGTGACGACGAAGGCGTTCGCCGCGAGCCCGCCCGATGCGAGCGCGCTGCCGGCGTTGAAGCCGAACCACCCGAACCAGAGGAGCGATGCACCGAGCACGACCATGGTGGCGTCGTGCGGCTCGATCGACTCACGGCCGTAGCCATACCGTTTCCCAAGCACCAGCGCCGCCACCAGCGCGGACACGCCGCTGGTGATGTGCACGACCGTGCCGCCGGCAAAATCGAGAGTGCCGAGCATGCGCAGCCAGCCACCGGTGCCCCACACCCAGTGCGCGACCGGGTCGTACACCAGGGTCGCCCAGAGGAGCGTGAAGATGACGAAGGCCTTGAAGCGTTTGCGCTCCGCGAACGCGCCGGTGATGAGGGCGGGGGTGATGACCGCGAACATCATCTGGAAGATCATGAACGCGAGCGCGGGGACGGTTGGCGCGTAGTCGGGGTTCGGCGCCTGGCCGACGCCCCGGAGCGTGAGCCAGTCGAGACCACCGATGAGACCGCCGTGGTCGGGCCCGAATGCCAGGGAGTAGCCCCAGAGGACCCACTGAACGCTGATGAGCGCCAGGATGAAGAAGCTGTGCATGATCGTCCCGAGGACGTTCTTTCTGCGGACGAGTCCGCCGTAGAAGAATCCGAGCGCTGGGGTCATGAGCATGACGAGAGCCGCGGACATCAGGAGCCAGGCGGTGTCGCCGGTGTTGATGTTTTCCATGCGAGCAGAGTGCGCATGGCGGGCGCCGCGTTCAGCGACGAATGGGCATGGCCACGGTTCTGATTCGGTACCGGCGAGGATTGCGGGATCGGATCGCGGGAATGCCGCAGCCGAGCTCGCCGGTCCGCGTTTCGCCTCCGATGCCGGGACGTGAAAACGCGCCGGGTTCGCGGACGGGGGTAGGTGCCCCCGCCCGCGGCTCATCCGGGTCGGGCGATCCTTTACATGCCCTTTGCGAGGCCGACGACGTTGCCCTCGGGGTCGGCGAACAGCGCGACGGTCACCGGACCCTGCTGCATCGGGGGCAGGACCGTCTTGCCGCCGAGCGACTCGATCTTCTTGAGCGTGCCCTCGAGGTCCTCGGTGTCGATGTACACGCGGGTGCCCGTCTTTCCATCGGGCGAGGTCCCGATGCCGGCGCTGATGCCGTGGCCGTTCGCCCCGGTGTCGGCCATCCCGTAGCCGCCCGGGTTGTTCGTGTCGATCTTCCAGCCGAACGCCTTGCCGTAGAACTCCTGCTGCTTCTTCGCGTCCTTCGCGTTCACTTCGAAGTGGTTGATGGCGTTGCCCATGGTGGATGTCCCCTTCGCGTTATTTGGTCTCGCCTGGCGTGGTCGCGTTGCCTGGATCTCGCCCCTCCGCCACGGCCGTGAGGCGGGGGAGGAAGTAATCCCAACCTTGGGTGTGCTCGTCCAGCGCGTCGGGCGGCAGCGCGCGGTGCACGAGCCGGAGGCGCGTGCCAGCACCCGCGGGCTCGAGGTCGATCTCCACGGTGCTCGAGCCCGGTGGCACGAGGGGGCTGTTCTCCCAGCCCCAGGTGAAGACGACGCGGCGCGCTGGAACGAGCTCGACGAACCGGCCCGACACGATGTCGGTGCCGTTCGGGAAGAGCACCTTGAACATTCCGTTCGGCTTCGCGTCCAGCTCCGCGCGCTGGCCCTTCCATTTGACGTACTCGGCGGGGTCGGTGATCAGCCGGTAGACCGTCTCCGGGCGCGCGGCGATGGTGATGACGCGCTCAATGACCTTGGTGTCGACGCTCACGTTTTCCCCTCTTCGGTTCCGTCCGCTCCGCCCGCTCCGCGGCGTTCTTCAACGTCACGAGCGTGTCATCCCAGTACGCCTCGAGGACGGCCCGCAGCTCCCCGAGCGTCTCCGGCAGGGCTCGATAGAACCGCCGCGTGCCGTCCCGCCGCTCGCTCACGAGGCCGGCCTCACGCAGCACCCGCAGATGCTGGGAGACCGCCGGGCGCGTGATCTCGAAGTGGCGCGCGATGTCCCCCGCGGCGCGCTCCCGCGACCAGACCAGGCGGAGGATCTCGCGGCGGTTGGGCTCGGCGATCGCTCGAAGCTGCGCATCCATGGCGTAATGTGAGCACACACTTACGTAAGTGTCAACTAACGATTAGTCCAGGAGCGGGTCGAGACCGGACGCCACTGAACGAAGTCACCATTTGGGCACCCAAAGCGCACCGACGGCCCCTCGAGCGTGGCGCGCCGCGTGCCGATGATCAGCGACATGACCGAGGTCACCCGCTGGCGCGACTCTGCCGCCCAGCGCACCGCCTACCACGCCGTCCGCGGGCTTCCCGAGCCGCCGCGGTCCGGGCACGTGTCCCGATCGTCGCGCCCGCCGAAGGATCTCGTCGGTCGGGCTCTGGAGGAATGGCTCGCCGGCCTCACGGTCGCGAGCACCATCGACGCGGACTAGCCGGGCTTCGGCTCCGACGCGTGGTCCGGCCGCGCGGGGAAACCCGCGGGGCGCATCGGTCCGACGGATGGCACCGGCGGGAGATAGACGGACGTACCGAAGCCGACGATGCGCTTCGCCAGCTCGCCGCCCGCCGCCAGCTCCTCCATCGCCTGGCGAAGGTGCGCGTCGCGCACGCGCGTCCTGCCCGTCTCGATCGCGGCGATGAGCGCTGCGCGGCGCAGCAGCTCCTTGATGTAGGCCGGGCTCGCGCCCTCCGTCGGCCCGACAAAGTCCGCCAGCGCGACCCCGTCGAGCTCGAGGCCGCGCGCGTACAGCTCGAGCAGCTTGCGGCGGGCGTCCGCGTCGGGCACCGGCAGCTCGAGGACGAGGTCGACGCGCCCAGGACGGGCGGCCAGCGCGGGCTCGAGGATGTCGGGCCGGTTCGTCGTGAGGATGAAGAGGACATCGAGGTCGTCGGCCAGGCCGTCCATCTGATTCATGAGATCGAAGAGCAGCGGGTTCGTCCCCATTCCCGGAAGACCGCGCTCCTGCGCGATCAGGTCGACGTCCTCCACCACCACCGTGGCCGGGGCGAGGTCGCGTGCGAACTGCCCGATGGCGCCGATGCGGCCCATGCCGAGGCCGCTCGTGATGATGACGGTGCGCTCCGGCATCTGCGTCGCGAGATACATGACCGTGAGCGTCTTGCCCGTGCCCGGCGGTCCGTACAGGAGCACGCCGCGGTGCATCGATCGCCCGGCCGCGACGAGCGTCTTCGCGTGCCGCGCGAAGGCGATCGCGTGACGCTCGATGCGCTCGAGCGCCCCCGCTGGCAGCACGATCTCCTCGCGCTGGACGGCCGGCAGCTTGTGGAAGCGCACGAGGGATTGCACGCCGAACTGACCAGGCGCGATCGAGATCACCTTCCCGCGGTACACGTTGCGCTCGGTCATCGTCGCGCGGAGCGCCTGGAGGAAGCGCAGCCCGATATCGCGATCGGGTGACACGACCTCGACGCGCAGCCGGACCTGCGGCCCCATCTCCGGACGCGGCGGGCCGCCGACGTACACCGCGAAGCGCTCGTCACGCGCGGTGACGATATACAGGCCGTACTGCACGCACGCGAGCACGCGATCGCCATCGAGCTGGAAGTTCACGTAGTCGACCGGACCCTCCTGCAGCCGGCCCCACGGTCCGCTGGCCGCGAGGAAGTCCGAGAAGGTCATCGCGCCGAAGCGCTTGTTCTGCACGGCGATGCCGACGAGATCCGCCGAGCGCCCGCTTCCGTCTCCGAGCAGCATCTCGAGCGCGACCTGGACGTTCGGGTGCTCGTATCCCTCGAACTCCTCCATCACGATCGGCATCGTCGATGGATTGCCGCCGAGATGGGCGCCGAGGCGCTGCATCAGCTGCGTTGGCTCGCTGACGGCCCACGCGTTCATCGCATCGATGAGGCGCTTGAACTCGCGGGCGAACTCGCTGCGCAGCGGATCGCCGCGTTCGTCCATCGGCGAGTGACGCTAGCCTGAACGCGAGGGGCGCGCCATGGACCCAGTAGTGGTCGCGGAGGTCAGGCGGCGACCGTCTTGCGCGCGAAAGCGCCGAACAACCCGGCGACGAGCGGTACGAGCTTCCGCCCCTCATCCTGGGTCGGGTCGTATCCGCAGATCTCGAAGCCGCGCACATCCGACGTCGCCGCGAGCTGCGAGATCAGGTCCGCCACGGCGGAGGCCGGCGCCCCGCCGGGGGCGGGGAAGACGACCGGCGCCATCTCCGACGGGTCGATCACGTCGACGTCGACGTGGAGCCAGATCTTCTTCCGCCGCGCGAAGGACACGACCGGCGCGATATCGTGCCGCTCGGCGTCGAACCGGATGCGCACCAGGCGCGAGCGCTCGAGGTTCACGTGCTCGCCGGTGTCGAGCGCGCGCCCGCCGACGAGCGCCACCTTCTCCTCGGCGATCCGCAGCGCTCCCGGCCAGAGCAGCGGCGCGACCGATCGGCCGACGACGTGCGCGAGACACATGCCGCTCACGTAGTGCGTCTGCGTCGTCGCCAAGGTGTTGAAATCGCCGTGCGCGTCGACATACACGAGCGAGACGTCGGGGTCGACGGCGAGCGCCCCCGAAATGCTTCCGGCGACAAGGGTGCACTCCCCACCGAGCACACCGCAGCGCGCGCCCGCGCGGAGGGACGCGGCGATGCCGTCGGCGAGCGTGCGGCAGGATTCGCGGGCCGCGGTCAGCCAGCGGTCGCGGGGAACGAACGGGACGCGCACCTGCTTTTCGGGCGAAAGGGCGCGCGCGAAGGCCGCCGCAAGCGCGGTGGGCGCCACGGCAAGGCCGGCGAAACGCTGCTCCGTGACCACACCGGCCTCGAACAGATGAAGCGGACGAGCCGCCATTTCCGGTCGCATCCTAGTCGGGCAGGCGGCCGAGCGGGTGTCGCCCGCCTTGCGATTACGGCTTGATGAGGCCGCTCTGGTTCAGCCCCAGGCAAATGATCGCGATGGCCGCGAGCGGGAGCTTGGACCACCGTCCCGAGACGAGCATGAGGACGCCGCAGGCGATCGCGATGAGCGCGAGGATGACGGGGATGCTCAGTGTCATGACGACCTCCGTGTGTTCGGTCGCCTAACGACCATGCAGGTGGCGTGCCGAGGATCTAATCGCCGAGCTCGGTGAGGAGACGGTCGATGGCCGCGAGGCCGGCGTGGAGCAGGCGCGGCTCCATGCCGAAGCCGATCCGCAGGTGCCGCTCGGCCCGGAAGTGGATGCCCGGCACGACCATCGTCGAGTAGTCGCGGATGAGCCGGTCGACGAGCGCCATCGACTCGATCGGAAAGCGGTAGCTGAAGAAGCAGATCGCTCCCGCCTGTGGAGGCGTCCAGTGAAGGGCGCGCGCGTGCGTCGCGGCCCAGGCCTCGAGGGCCGGCCAGCGGTCGCTCAGCAGGAAGCGGGCGCGCTCCACCAGCTTCGGGCGGCGCTCGAGCGCGACGTCGGCGAGCGCTTCCGAAAGCGACGCGGGCGCGATGGTCGTGTAGTCCTTCAGCTCCAACGCGGCTTGCGCCCGGTCCACCGGCGCGACGAGCCACCCGACCCGCAGACCCGGCAAGCCGTAGACCTTCGACAGACCACCGGTGACCATCACACGCCCGCCGCCCAGGTGCGCGCTGAACGACGCGCTCTCCTCGCCGGAGAGCTCGGCGCCGCGATAGACCTCGTCCGCGAGGATCCACGCACCGTGACGCGTCGCGATCTCCGCGACGCGCGCGACATCGGCGCGCGAGAGTGCCTGACCGGTCGGATTGTTCGGCGTGCAGACGCAGATCAGCTTGGTGCGATCGTTCACGACCGCGGCGAGCGCGTCGAGGTCGATGGTCCACTCGCGTTCCTCGCGGAGCCATACCTCGCGCACCCGCGCGCCGAGACCGATCGCGAGGCCATGCAGCTGCATGTAGCTCGGCATGACGATCACGACCTCGTCGCCGGCCGACACGAGCGTGGTGATCGCGAGGAAGTTCGCCTCGCTCGTGCCGGTCGTGATCACCACGTTCTCGGCCTTCGCGCTGCCGTGCAGCGCCGCGACCAGCGTGCGCGTCGTCTCGCGCCCGACGCCCTCGGCGTAACCGATCTTCGTGCGCATGAGCTCGGCCGGATCGCGCACGGCCTCCTCGAGCGTCAGCGCCTCGATGCCCGACTCAGAGAGGTCGTACTTGATCCGGTGCTCCCAGGTCGACTGCATTCGCTCCATGTCGAACGTCGGGAACTTCACGCCACGACGATATTCCTCGCGGCCGCTCGCGGCACGACTCCCGTACGATCGGCCGGTGCGACGGATCGGGCATCGCGGGGCCAAGGCGCACGCGCCGGAGAACACCATCGTCTCGTTCGACAAGGCGATGGCGCTCGGCTGCGATGAGATCGAGACCGACGTCTGGCTGATGGAGGACGGGAAGCTGGTCATCGGCCACGACGGGCCGGCCTCGAGCGACGGGCTGCTGACGCTCGACGACGTGCTCGATCACTGCCGCGGACGCATCGGAGTGAACGTCGAGATGAAGTGCGCGTGGAGCGACGCGCAGGCCCGCGATACCGGGATCAGCGTCGCGCGCCGGCTGGGCGCGCGGAACGATGACAGCGTGTACGTGTCGAGCTTCTGGTACGCGGCCCTCGCCGGCGCGCGCGAGACGGCGCCGAAGATCCGCCGCGCGTTCGTCTACGGAGCGGCTCCCGAGATGACCGCATTGCTGACGCAGGCGCGCGCCCTGGAGCTCTGGGCCCTGCACCCGGAGCGTTACTACGTCACGCCGGAGCGCGTGGCCGCGAGCCACGCCGCTGGGCTGAAGGTCAACGTGTGGACGGTCAACGATCCCGCGGAGATCGCGCGCCTTTTGTCGTGGGGCGTCGACGGGATCATGTCCGACTACCCCGAGCGGGTACCGAAGGGCTAGCGCCCCGGCGCGCTCCCTGCCCATCCGCGCGCGCGCTCGACCGCGCGCGTCCATCCGGCGTAGAGCGCGTCTCGCTCGTCTGCGCTCATCCTCGGCTCGTACCGGGCGGCGGCGGCGCGGCGCTTGCGCAGCTCGCCGGCGTCCTTCCAGACGCCGACACCCAGGCCGGCGAGGAACGCCGCGCCGAGCGCGGTGGTCTCGCGCACCGCGGCGACCTCCACGGGTATGCCGAGCAGATCGGCCTGCAGCTGCATGAGGAACGTGTTCGCCGTCCCGCCACCGTCGGCGCGCAAAGAGTCCACCGGCGTGCCAGCCGCGCGCATCGTCTCCACCAGATCGCGGGCCTGGAACGCGATGCTCTCGAGCGTCGCGCGAACGAGATGCGCGCGCGTGGTTCCGCGCTCGAGCCCGATCACGAGCCCCCGCGCGTATGGATCCCAGTACGGTGCGCCCAGGCCGGTGAACGCCGGGACGAAGTACACGCCGCCGGTCGACGCGACGCTCCTCGCGAGCGCCTCCGTCTCGTCCGCGCTCTTGATGATCCCGAGCCCGTCGCGCAGCCACTGCACCGCCGCGCCGGTGATGAACACGCTGCCCTCGAGCGCGTAGCGCGTCCCGTCGCCCACGTCCCACGCGATCGTCGTGAGGAGCCCGCCGTCCGCGAGCCGCGCAACGGCTCCGGTGTTCACGAGCAGGAAGCAACCGGTGCCGTATGTGTTCTTCGCCTCGCCGGCGTCGAAGCACATCTGGCCGAACAGGGCGGCCTGTTGGTCGCCGGCGATCCCGCTGATCGGGATCGCCCTCCCGAGGTGCGCGGGGTCCGACTCGCCGACGACGCCGCTCGAGCGGACGGGCGACGCGAAGAGCGCGCGCGGGAGATCGAGCGCCTGAAGCAGGTCGTCGTCCCAGGCGCCCCGGTGGATGTCGAACACCATCGTGCGCGACGCGTTCGAGACGTCGGTGGCGTGCACCCTTCCACCGGTCAGCTTCCAGACGAGCCACGTGTCGATCGTGCCGCACAGGAGCTCGCCCGCCTCCGCCCGGCGCTGCGCACCCGTGACCTGGTCGAGGATCCAGCGCACCTTCGTCGCGGAGAAGTACGCGTCAATGATCAGGCCGGTGCGTTCGCGCACCAGCGGTTCGAGCCCGCGTGCGCGGAGCGTCTCGCAGATCGGGGCGGTGATGCGGCTCTGCCAGACCACCGCGCGATGGATCGGCCGGCCGGTGGCCTTGTCCCACACCACCGTCGTCTCCCGTTGATTGGTGATGCCGATCGCCGCGATGTCCTCTGGGTGCCCCGCCAGAGCGATCGCCTCGCGCGCCACGGCGACGGTCGTCGCGAAGATCTCCTCGGGATCGTGCTCGACGTGACCCGACGACGGGTAGTGCTGCGCGATCTCGCGGTCGGCGGAGCCGCGGACCGCGCCGGACTCGTCGAACACCAGGGCGGCCGATCCGGTCGTGCCCTGATCGAGCGCCAGGAGGCTGGTCATCGGGCGGTGCTGCTGAAACGGCGCATCGGCTCGACCTCGGCGCGGTAGCGCGCGACCTCCGCCCGCCTGCGCGGTCCGTCCCAGCCGAGCAGCCCGCCCATTCGCTCGGCGATCTCATCGATGCAGTCGAGGCCCTGGCAGGCGGTGAGGCCGAGCGTCGTCCGGCGCAGCAGGAGGTCGCCGAGGGTTTGTGCCCACTCGTGCTCCACCGCGTGGATGACCTCCGCGGCGATGCCGCGATGGTGCGGGCAGAGCGGCGCGCCCAGCACGGGATCGCGCGACGCGAGTGCCTGGACATCCGCGGCGCGCGTTCCGTAGAGCGCCCACAGCTCGGAGCGCTTCTCGTCCGACGAGCCGTTCGGCCTGTCCCCAGGTCGCGGGCTCGCGCCCGGAAGCAGCCTGGTCGCGGTCGTCCCGGCAGCGCGGCGGCCGAGCTTGCGCATCACGACGTCCGTAGCCTCCTCGGCGATGTCGCGGTACGCCGTGATCTTTCCGCCCACGACCGAGAGCACGCCGCGCGTGCCGTCGCGCCTCTCGTGGTCGTAGAGCGCGTGCTTGCGCGAAACCTGGCTCTCGCTCACGCCCTCTTCACGCACGAGCGCGCGCACGCCGGCCCAGGTGAAATGGATCTCGTCGAACGGCGCGTTCGGGAAGGCATGGTGCGCCGCCTCGCGCAGGTAGCGCACGTCCTCCTCCGTCGCCGCGGCGTCGGCCGGGTCGCCGTCGTAGTCCGTGTCGGTGGTGCCGACGATGGTCGCGTCGAGCCAGGGGACGACGAAGAAGAGGCGGCCGTCCTGCCGGGCGAAGAGCACGTGTGCCTGCTCGGTCGCGTGGGGCGTCACGAGGTGGATGCCCTTGGTCAGACGAAGCAGCGGCTTGGCTCCATCGCGTAACGGTCGGAGGGTCCGGTCGAGCCAGGGACCCGTCGCGTTCACCGTCACGCGCGCCCGCACGCGCACGTCCTGCCCGCCGATACGATCGCGGACGACCGCGCCGGTCACCGCGTCCCCCTCGCGCACATATTCCACCGCTTCGGCGTGATTCAGCACGAGCGCGCCATGCTCGGCCGCGTCGATGACGTTCTCGATCACGAGGCGCTCGACCAGCGGGACCTGCGCGTCGTAGAAGCGCCACGCGCCGGCGAGCCCGTCCGGATGCAGGTCCGGCTCCGCCGCGAGCGTCGCGTCCCGCGACAGCTTCTTGCGCTTCGGAAGGCTCTTGTCGAGCGAGAGCGCGTCGTACAGCTGCATGCCGATCCGCAGCTTGAGCCGGTACCACAGCGACGGTCGATACAGGGGCAGCAGGAACGGAAGGGGGAAGACCAGATGCGGCGCGATGCGGAGCAGGATCTCGCGCTCGCGCATATCGCCGCGCACCAGGGCGAAGTCGAAGAGCTCGAGATAGCGAAGTCCGCCGTGGATCAGACGTGTGGGGCGCGACGTCGTGCCGGAGGCGAAATCGTTCTGCTCGACGAGCGCGACCTGCAGGCCGCGAAGGGCCGCGTCGCGCGCGATACCCGCTCCGATGATGCCGCCACCGATGACGAGGAGATCGACGGTGCGGTCGACAAGCGACCGCACCGTCTCATCTCTCGAGGTTACTGCGGCACTGCGAAGCAATGTGCCAGCAGATGACGGCTGCGAAGCTGCCGGATTATGGGTTCGCCTTGTTGTACTTGTCGATCGCGGTGTTCATTTCCGTTACGGCGGCATCCAATGCCGCCTGGGTCGTGGCCTGCCCGAGCAGGACCGACTCGATCATCTTCTG
>JBGPKU010000023.1:0-37493 GCA_041486085.1 Candidatus Limnocylindria bacterium
GCATCGCTGCCGCCGGCGGCACCGCCGCGGGCGCCCGCGGCGCCTGACCCTCCAGGTGCGCGACGGCCTCGCGGAGCGTCGCCACGCCGATCGCGTACGCGCCGGCCGCGGCCGCTTCAGCGGCGTTCTCGTTCGCGCACAGCACGTCGGTGACGCCCGCACCGAGGGCGCCGCGTACGCGCGGCAAGACTCCGCGCACCGGCCGTACGGTCCCGTCGAGCGCGAGCTCCCCCAGGCACAGAGCGACCACGTCGCGCGAGAGCTGGCCGGTCGCGCGAAGGACGCCGAGCGCGATCGCCAGGTCGAAGCCCGTGCCTTCCTTCTTGCGCTCGGCCGGCGCGAGATTGGCGACGACGCGTCGCAGCGGAAACTCGTATCCGGAGTTACGGACCGCGGCGCGGACGCGCTCGCGCGCCTCGGAGACCGCCGCGTCGGGCAGACCCACCACCCTGAATGCGGGCAGGCCGTTGGCGACGTCGACCTCGACGGTGACGAGCGCGGCCTCCAGACCCCAGAGCGCGCACGACGCGACGCGTGCCACGCTGGTCGGTGCGGCGACGGCCATCGGCGCGACCGTCGTGGCGCATCGCGCGCGGACGCATGGGTCCCGCGATCGGTACTCCGGTACCGTCCGGCAGACTAGGAACATGTCGTGGCGGCTCGCGATCCTGTTCTTCGCCCTGGGCGTCCTCACGCGCCTGCCGTTCCAGACCGACAACCTCTGGGCGCACGACTCGGTGCTGTACGAGCGCGCGATCGATCGGTTCGATCCGCTCGACCAGCGCCCGCAGCCGCCCGGCTACCTCTATTACGTGCTCCTCATTCGCGCCCTCTTCGCCGCAACGGGCGATGCCAACCGCGCCATGACGCTGGTCGCCCTGCTGGCCGACGCAGCCGCCATCGCGCTCCTCTACCTGCTCGCGGCCCGGCTCTACGACGAGCGCACCGCGCGCATCAGCGCGCTGTTCCTCCTCACCGCGGTGACGTTCTGGGCATATGGCGGCATCGCCTATCCCTACACGCTCCTCGCCGCGCTCTCGATCACCTGCGCGCTCGCGTTCTGGAAGGCCGCGACCGTCTCGCGCGGCCGAACGCGCGCGCTCGTCGCCGCGTCGGCGCTGTGGGGGGTTGCGATCGGCTTCCGCAGCGACCTCGCGATCTTTCTCGCGCCGGTGTGGCTCGTCGCGGCGTGGGGCGCGCCGGTGGTCGCGTGGCTCGTCGGCGCGGCCACGGTCGGCGCGCTGTTCGCCGTCTGGTATGCGTCCAGCGCGCTCGCGGACGGCGGCTTCGCGCGCTTCAGCGAGGCGCTGCAGGTGCAGGCAAAATTCGTCGACGACCGCTACAGCGTGTTCGGCGCCAACGGGCTACGGGCGCTCTCCGGCAACGCCTACGAGCTCGCGCGATTCCTGGGACGTGGCCTCTACTTCCTCACCCCCCTCATCGCCGCGGTCCCGCTCTCGGCAGCGGCGCGGCACATCGAGCTCGCCGATCGCCGCCGAGCCTTGTTCATGGCGGCGTGGACGCTGAGCCCGCTGCTCGTCTACCTCCCGATCCACTCAGGCGAGTAC
This sequence comes from Candidatus Limnocylindria bacterium, assembly GCA_041486085.1. Classification (GTDB taxonomy): domain Bacteria; phylum Chloroflexota; class Limnocylindria; order P2-11E; family P2-11E; genus CF-39. The sequence goes on from JBGPKU010000023.1 coordinate 1,569, forward strand.
GGCTACGTGTTCAGCATGATCCCAGGCCTCTGCGTGGTCGCGGCGCGCGGGGCGATCGCGCTCGCGCGAGGGATCCGCATGCCACGCACGCTTCCGTGGATCGTCGCGGCGGCTGTGCTCGCGAACAGCGCGATCTTCCTGATGAGCGACACGCCGCTCTCGGCGACGGACGTCGTGCGCCGAGACCGGGGCACGGTCGAGAAGCTGCAGTTCCTGCAACGCTCGCAGGACCTCGATCACGCCTACATGCTGGCCGCCTATGACTACCTGGTGCTCGTCCGCTACGCGGTCGACCGGGTGCCCGGGTACGGCTCTCACCCGATCCGGGCGTATGACCCGATGAGCGCTCCATTCGAATTCGTTTTCCCGACCCAACCGTGCGACGGACCGGGGTCGAGCGACTGCTCGAACGTGCCGATCCTCGTCGTCTGGGACGACTTGTTGCGGGTGCGAGGATCGGGCTGGCAGGAGTTCCAGATGCCGCACGGCGCCAAGCTGCGGGTCGCACGCGATGTGGGCGGCGTTCGCGTCAGGGTCGACGGCCTCGAGGTGACCCTCGACCGTTAGTCGCTCTCGACGTCGATCAGCTCGATGTGCGTCCCTTTCTCATCGACGGTCAGCGCTGCCAGGACGATCCGCCAACGCGCGTCGCGCTGCCCGCACGCCGCCAGCCACGATTGCGCGAGAACGGCCAGACGCTGCGCTTTCCGTCGATCGACCGCCTCCGCGGCCCGCACGAACGAGCCCGCACGCCGCGTCTTCACCTCCACGAAGAGGTACTCGATGCGGTCGCGGCAGATGAGGTCGATCTCACCGAATCGAGTCCGGAGGTTCCGCGCGACGACCTCGTAGCCGCGCCGCACGAGCTCTCGCTCCGCCGCGTGCTCGCCGGCGAGACCGAGCACGCGACGATGCTGCACAAGACATCAGACGGTCGGGGCTTGCGGGCGCTGGGCGGTGGACGGCCGAGCAAGGTCCGCCAAGCGGCCTACGGCTGCGTCGCCACCACGCGGATGATCTTGTCGTTCGCGCCGTTGTCGGTGGTGAGATACAGACTGCCGTCGGGCGCCAGACGCGGCGTGCGCAGCCGGCCCCAGACGTTGTCGAAGAGCACGTCCACCTGGCGCGCTGTGCCGGCGAACAGCTCGAAGCGCCGGACGTCCTGCTCCTTCAGCGTTGCGACGACCAGCGATCCGCTCCAGCTGCCCCACTGCGCTCCGGTGAGGAACTCACCGCCAGACGTTGCGAGCGTGACGTTGCCCGATGACCACGCCGGATCGGCGAACCCCGGCCGATTCACGGGTCCGCGGTAGATCGGATAGCCGTAGTTCGCTCCCGCGACGATGATGTTGACCTCGTCGTGCGTCGAGTCGCCGTGCTCCACTTCGAAGACGCGGCCCGAGCCCGGCTCGAACGTGATGCCCTGCGGGTTGCGGTTGCCCCACGCGTACACCGCGCTGCGCCCGGCGGCGCCGAGGATGATCGGGTTATCGGTGGGGATCGTGCCGTCGCTGTTGACGCGCAGGACCTTGCCGTTCAGGGAGTTCGGGTTCTGGGCGTTGTTGCCGTTGCCGGCGTCGCCCATCGTCACCCAGAGCTTTCCGTCGGGACCAAAGCGGATGCGGCAGCCGTCGTGGTTGCCCGCGGACAGCATGCCGTCGCGGATGACATAGCGGTCGAACACGATGCCGTTGCCGACCACCGTGTAGCGCAGCACCTGGTTCCGCCACGTCCCGTCGTCGCGCGAGACGCACAGATAGAGATAGTGGTTCGACGCGAAGTTCGGATCGAGCTCGACGCTCATGAGCCCGCCCTCGCCGTTCTGGCGCGCGCCGGCCACGGCGTTGTTCGCAAGCTGCGCCGCACCCTGGGCGGCGCTCGCGTACACGAGCAGGTTGCCGGCGCGCTCGGTCACGAACATGCGCCCGTCAGGAGCGAAGGCCAGGTCCCAGGTCGTCGTGAGGCCTGACTGCACGACCGTCGTGGTCAGGTTCGGCGTCGCGCCGCCCGACACGGTCACCGCGACGAACACGCCCTCGTCCTCAAGCCAGGTGACGCCGTCGATCACCGGCCGGAGCGCGAGCACGTAGGTGCTCGGCGCCTGCGGCGCCTTCACCTTGAACGTGAAGGTCGCGTTCGTGCCTGGCGCGACGGTGGACTCGGTCTGGGTGGCCGGACGATCGGGCGCGAGCCAACCGACCGCGAGCGATGACCACGTCCGGTCGTCGTTGCGGATGCCGAGGTTGGCCTGCTGTCCCGCGGCGCCCTTGACCCAGGGCTTCGTGCCGCTGTTGCGGAACGTGATCGTGATGTCGGCGCTCGTCGCGCCTGGACCGAGGACCGGATTCGCGGTCTGGCTGACCCACTTGCTGTGGTAACCGAGCTCAGAGACGACGTGGACGTACACACCCTGATGCTCGAGCCACGTCAAGCCATCGGCGACGGGTCGAAGCGGCACGTCATATGCGCCCGGTGACGCCGGCGCCTTGAGCGTGAACATGAAGGTTCCGATGGCGCCGGGCGCGACGCTCGTCTCCACCGTCGTCGCGGGCCGGTTCGGCGTGAGCCAGCCGACGCCGAGGTCGCTGAACGCGAGCGAGTCGTTGACGATGCCGAGGTTGACCTGCTTGCCGGCGACGCCGCGCTGCCAGGTCTCCGTTCCGGTGTTGCGAAACAGGATGCTGTACGTCGTGGTGGCCCCCGGCGCGAGCACGGGATACGCAGCCTGGCTGACCCACGCGCTATGGAACCCCGACTCGGCCGCCACCGCAGGCGTGGCGGTCGCGAGCAGGGATGCGACCACGACGAGCACGCCGATGACGCCTCTCACCGCTGGGAGAACGGGCGGTGCTGCCACGCGTGACGGTGCGGGGCGGATCAGGCGGCTGGTATGAACGCGGCCTGAAGTGCGGCCACGAACCGGCGGATGTGCGCGTTCGTCCAGGCGGGCGCCTCGAGGGGCAGCATGTGCCCGATGCCGCGCGCGACATGGATCTCCGCGCCTGGATGATCGGCGCAGCGCTGCGCGTCGCTCGCGCAGATGACGCGATCCTGATCGCCCCAGAGGACGAGTGTGGGCACGCGAGCGAGCGAGCGCAGGCGATCACCGATGGTGAATCCCATCTGCTCGCCACCCGGGAGAGCGAACAGCAGAATGCGCCGCCACCACGACGGCTGGTTCGCCCATACGATCGCGCGCGCTGACAGCGCGCGGTCGCGCGAGTTGGAGTTGTGGCGCGCGAGCATCGAAACGAAGTGGTCATCCGACGAGCGCACGCTTCCAACGAGGAAGCGCCGTAGGAACGGCTTGGTCACTCGAGCCTGCGGTCGGAGCAGCGCGCGTCCGATCAGCGGGATGCAGTACAGCTTGTAGATCCAGTGCAGCGAGCGGCCGAGCGCAGCCGGCGCGAGGAGCACGAGGCCGTCCACGAGGTCCGGACGATCGAGCGCGAGATGCAGCGCGACGCCGCCGCCGAGGGAGTGCCCGAGGAACGTAGCCTTCTCGATCCGGAGCTCGTCCGCGACGCGGCCCACGTAGCGCGCGAGATTCGCGAAGGTCGCGTCCCTCACGAGGAGCGCGGGCCGGAGGGCGAAGCCGGGAAGATCGACGACGTGGACCGAGCCAACGAGGCGGCGCATCGCTCGAATCTGTGGCGCCAGTGCACGGGCATCCGCGGACAGGCCGGGAAGCAAGACGGCGTGAGGAGCCCCGTTGCCCCAGGTGGTGACCCGCAAGTTGTAGCCGTCACATCGGACGACCCGCACGTCCATTTGCGGTATCAGGATGCAGGAAGCGTGCCCCGCATCCAGACCCGAACGGGGGGTTTCAGTCGCGGAGCTTCAGCTCTATCGCCATCCAGGCCGGTTGCTTTTCGAAGCCCATCGCCTCGTTGATCGAGAGCATCGGTCGGTTCCTCTGGGCGTTCCACGTCTTGATGTGATCGACGCTCATTCCCTGCGCGTAGCGAACCGTACGGAGCTTCAGCGCCATCGCGATCCCCTTGCCGCGCGCCTCCCGGCGCGTGCCGGTCAGCCCCTGCCACGCGAATGAAGGGTCCTCCAGCGATCGCTCGAGGTTCGACATGCCGAGCCACCGGCCCTCCTCATCGATAGCCGCGAAGAACGCGTCCGGGATGAACGACGGCGAGCTGATCCAGTGATCGCGCCACTCCTCGATGGTCTCCGCGGTCGGAGGATCGGTGGCGGGCACATCCTTGCGGAGCTCGTCGGTGAGCTCGTAGGCCTTGCGCTCCGCGTCCGGGTCGCGCGCCAGCTCCTCCGCGAGCGTCGTGATGCGGATGCCTGCCCTGGTGACGCGGTCGTCAGCGGTCGCGAACTTCGCGAAGTCGAATCCCGCGACCCTCAGACGCGACTCCCAGTCGCGTCTCACCTCGACCCAACCGCGCCTGGTGAGGAACTCGACGCCGTCCCGCATCGACTCCTTCACGCCACCCGTGGCGGCCATCGCGTTGCGGGCGCGCAGCGCGGCGACCGCCGCGTCGTACAGCGCCGTGCCGTGCCCGCGCCGCCGCGCCTCGGGAACGACGAAGAGGTCGAGGGTGTAGCGGTCCGGATTGAAGCGCGATGGGCGGTGGCCGGTCTCGACGCCGCCGACCATCACGCCGTCCTGCTCGGCCACCAGGCGCAGCTTGAAGAAGCGCGTCCGGTCGAAGGTGTCGTCCTGATGGCGCATCTCCTTCACCGTCCACGGGTAGTCGGGATAACAGCGATTGCTTGTGGCGACCCAGGCGTCGTAGTCGGCGGGCGTGAAGTCGCGCACGCGGGTCACGGTGCTGGTCATGGCCGGGAGACTCTACCCAGCCGGACCGACGGATGGAATATCAACTTCGTCACTCGCGGTGTCGGCGAGCGCGAGCGCGAGCTGGTTCTCGACGGCACGCAACAGCTTCACCGTGCCGAAGTCGTGCCGGTGGAACGGGGTGAGGCCGCGCTCGCGGAGCGCCGTGCGGTGATCGATCGTGGGGTAGCCGGCGTTGTGCTCCCAGCCGTAGCCGGGGTACTTCTGCGAGAGGCTCGTCATGAGACGATCGCGCGTGACCTTCGCGATGATCGACGCCGCCGCGATCGAGAAGCTCTTCATGTCGCCCCTGACGATCTCACTGTGCTTGCCCGGCGCGAACGCGGGGTCGAGGATCCGACGGCCGTCGACCAGCACCCAGTCGTACTCGCCGATCTGACGGAGCGCGCGGAGCATCGCGACGTGGCTGGCGTGGTAGATGTTCAGGCGATGGATCTCGCCTACCGACGCGGCACCGACGCCGATGCCGACGACTCGCTCGCGGATGAGCGCGGCGAGCTCCTCGCGCTGGATGCGCGTGAGCATCTTCGAATCCTTCACCGCGCGGATCAGCTTCGTGTCCGGGGTGACAAGACACGCCGCGGCGACCACCGGACCGGCGAGGGCGGCCATGCCGACTTCGTCCACGCCGACGACGCGCGCGAGGCCGCGCTCCCACAGCTCTTTCTCAAACTTCAGTGTCGGCACGTGACTAGTTTGCGTCCACACCGACGACGGCGACGGGGCCGACGGGCGGCCGAGGCCTACGAGCCGACTGAGCGACCGAAGGAGTGGATTCGGAAATCCATGACTGAGGGAGCGAGGGAAGGCGACAACGGGATCGGCGGTGCCGGGCCGGGTCAGCTCCGGCGCTTTTCGCGGAGTGTGGCTGCTTTGCCGACGCGGTCGCGCAGGAAGTAGAGGGCCGCGCGGCGCGCGTGTCCGTGGCGAGTGACCTCGATCTTCTCGACGCGCGGTGAGTGCACGAGGAAGGTGCGCTCGACACCCACACCGGATGAGATGCGACGGACCGTGATCTGCTCGTCCAGTCCGCCGTTACGCACGCGGAGGACGGTGCCCTCGAACTTCTGAAGGCGCTCGCGGTTGCCTTCGACCACGCGGACGCTGACGGCAACGGTGTCACCCGGCCGGATCTCTGGGACCTCGGCCTTCTGCTGCTCGGAGGCAAGCGTCTTCAAGACGTCGTTCATTGGCATGGTGATAGCGCTCACGAAGAGTTCGAAGCCTACCAGAACGGTCAGCGGTTCGCCTTCCTCAGGCGGTCGATGACCGTCACGTGGGAGACCCCGAAGTGCGCGGCGAGCTGACGGACGGTGAGCCCGGTCGCGCGAAGACGGGCCACCTCGGCCGCGCTCGGCGCGCGCTGCGCGCTGCGAGCGGCGCGCAGGCGGACGCCAGCGGCGCGAAGACGCGCGCGCACGGTCGCGGGCGAGATCCCGAAACGCGCCCCGATGCGGTACGAGCCGACGCCGGATCGGTACGCCTCGATGAGATCGGAATCGCGCACTTCCTGTTTCGGGGCACTTTTCGGCAGACGCGCTCGCTCGCCTGGCGTCAGCTTGGCCTCGGCGATCAGGTCCGGACGTCGCTCCGCCGTCCTCCTGATCGACTCGGTCCGGCGCCACTTCGCGACCGCGCCGTGGTCGCCCGACGTGAGCACGGCCGGCACCTTGCGCCCCTCGAACTCGGGCGGCCGCGTGTACTGCGGTCCCTCGAGCAGACCCTCGGTGTGCGATTCGTGCTCGAGCGAGCTCGCGTCGATGACGCCGGGCACGAGGCGCGTGACCGCGTCGATCACGATCATCGCGCCGAGCTCACCACCCGTGAGGACGTAGTCCCCGACCGAGAGCTCCTCGTCGACATCCGTCTCGATCACGCGCTCATCAACTCCCTCGTAGTGTCCGCACACCAGGACGAGGTGCGGTCTGTCGGCGAGCTTTCGCGCCGCGGCCTGGTCGAAGAGCTTCCCCTGCGCGGACAGGAGCACGACGTAGCCGTCCTCGCGTTTGACGGCGCGGATCGCGCGCGCGAGCGGCTCGGGCTTCAAGACCATGCCCGCGCCGCCGCCGTACGGAGCATCGTCGACGACGTGGTGCCGGTCGCTGGTCCACGAACGGATGTCGTGGACGGCGAGCTGGAGACGTCCCGCCTGCCGGGCGCGCGCCACGATGCTCTCGGCGAAGGGGCTCTCGAACATCTTCGGAAAGAGCGTGAGCACGTCGATCGCGAGCTCCGCGGTCACGTGAGCTCCTCCTGCGGGACGGCGACCATGCGCCCGCCCGCGACATCGACCTCGCGCACCACCGAGGAGATCATCGGGAGCAGGAGATCGCCGGCGCCGGCGCGCGCGACGACGAGGACGTCCGCCTCCCCCGCACGAATGAGCTCCCGCACCACGCCGAGCGCCACACCTTCGGGCGTCTGCACCGAAAGCCCGATGAGATCCGCCCAGAGGTAGGCGCCGCGCTGCGCCGTGGCGCGGCGCGCCTCGGTCCGTGAGACTCGCAGGTACCGGTCGCGCAGGCCGGTCGCGGCGTCGCGCGAGCCGTAGCCATCGAATCGGATGATCGGATGCTCGGGTGTCCCGCGGCGGCTGGCGATCGTCAAGGCGCCGATGCCCTCGCAGTCCAGCGTGACGCCAGCCTCCAAGCGACCCTCGACGTCAGTGCGGGGCTCTACGCGGACCTCACCGCGGATGCCATGCGGTCCCCGGATCTGCGCGACGACCAGCGTGTCGTCGTCGCCGCTAATCGATCTCGAGGTTGACCTGGGTCCCATCGCGGGTCGCCACGACTTTCAGCAGCAGACGGATGGCCTTTGCGATGCGGCCGCCTCGGCCGATCACCTTTCCCACGTCGCCCTCGGCGACCTGAAGGTGCAGCTTCACGAAATTCCCATCGAGCTCCTCGGTGACCGCGACCGCGCTGGGGTCGTCCACGAGCTGCCTCGCGACATGCTCGAGCAGGCCCTTCATGCGGCTCTGACCGCCGGTCTCTTCGCCCATCGCCGCGCTCACCGGACGGCGGGCGGAACCTCGGCGTCCGGTAGACCGCTGCGCACGAGCACCATGCGCGCCGTGGCCGTGGGCCGCGCGCCGTTCTTGATCCAGTGACGCGCGCGCTCGGCATTGACGACGAGGTCGGCGGGCTCGGTACGCGGGTTGTAGTGACCGATGTTCTCGATGAACTTGCCGTTGCGCGGCGCGCGCGAATCGGCGATGACGACGCGGTACGTCGGAGCCTTCGTCTTGCCGACACGGCGCAGGCGGATGTGAACAGCCAACTCTTCGGTGATCCTCCCAACCAAACGAAACGCGCGGAGTGAGCGACCAGTGTACCGCGTTGACGGCTCCGGGGCCGCGCCGCCCCGTCGTAACCGCTCAGCCGATGCGCGGCATCCCCGGTATCCGGGGCAGGGCCCCGCCCTTCCCCTTCCGCGCCATCCCGCCCATCTGCTTCATGACTTTCTGCATCTCGGCGAACTGCTTGATGAGCTGGTTCACATCGGCCACGGTGGTCCCCGAGCCCGCCGCGATCCGCCGCCGGCGGGAGCCGTTGATCACGGAAGGATCCTCGCGCTCCGCCTTCGTCATCGACGAGATGATCGCCTCGATACGGCGCATCTCCGCCTCGGCCTGCGGCCCCTCAGGCAGCTGCTTTGCGAGGCCGCCCATGCCCGGGATCATCTTCAGCAGATCGCCGATCGGGCCCATCTTCTTCACTTGCTGCAGCGTCGAATAGAAGTCCTCGAAGGTGAACCGCGCCTCGAGCAGCTTCTTCGCCTGCTCCTCCGCGGTCTTCTGATCGACGACATCCTGCGCGCGCTCGACGAGCGTGAGGACGTCGCCCATGCCGAGGATCCGCTGCGCGAGACGATCGGGATGGAAGATCTCGAGGGCGTCGAGCTTCTCGCCAACCCCCAGATACTTCACGGGTATCCCGGTCGCCGCGCGGATTGAAAGGCTCGCTCCGCCACGCGCGTCGCTGTCGACCTTCGTCAGCACCAGGCCCGTGATGGGAAGACGCGCCTTGAACGCGGTGGCGGCCTCGACGGCGTCCTGACCGCTCATGGCGTCGACGACGAGCAGCACCTCGTGCGGGTGGGCCGCGGCAACGACCGCCTCGACCTCGTTCATCATCGTGTCGTCGATGTGCAGCCGTCCCGCGGTGTCGACGATGACCGTATCTCTTCCTTGCGCCGTCGCCGCGGCGACCTCCTTCGCGACATCCGCAGCGACCCGCGAGGCGTCAACCGTCGTGACCGGTATGCCGAGCTGCTTTCCGAGCGAACGCAGCTGATCGATCGCGGCCGGGCGGTAGACATCCGCGGCGACCAGTGTCGGATGGCGGCCCTGCCGCCGCAGCGCGTTCGCAAGCTTGCCCGCCGTCGTCGTCTTCCCGGAGCCCTGGAGGCCGACGAGCAGGATCACCGTCGGTGGCCGCTGCGCCCGCTCGATCGGCGTCGCGGCGCCCCCGAGCATCTCGACGAGCGCATCGTGGACGATCTTCACGACCTGCTGCGCACCGGTGATCGACTCGATGACCTTCTCGCCCAGCGCACGCTCGCGGACCGTCGCGATGAGCTGCTTCGTGACCTTGAGATTCACGTCGGCCTCGAGCAGAGCGACGCGTACGTCGCGTAGCGCCTCTTCGAGGTCGGCCTCGGTGACGCGCGCGCGGCCACGCAGCCGCTCGAAGGTGACGTTCAGCTTGTCGGAGAGCTGCTCGAACATCTCCTACAGACTAGGTGCTCGCTCCGTCGATGCCGATCGCGCGAACGACCGCGGGTATTTCGTCTCCGGGCACCATCGGTGCCCACAGGAACCCCTGGCCGATGTCGACGCCGAGCGCGCGGACCCGGTCGCGGAGCGCGATCGTCTCGACACCCTCGGCGACCGTCTGGGCGCCGATCGATCGCGCGAAGCCGACACCCGCGGCGATGACCGCGTCGTCGTACGACGCCGTCGAGCGGAGCACGAAGGTGACGGGCAGCTTCACGATGTCGAATGGCGCGTGACGCAGCCACGCGTAGCGCAGGTCGCCGTCGCCGAAATCGTCGAGCGCGGTGCGGAGACCCGCCTCACGCATCTCGCGTAAAGCCGCGAGGGCCGTCGGGTCGTACGACGCCTCCGGCTGCGACTCGATCTCGAGGTCTGCCGGTCGAAGTCCCGCTTCATCGACCGCCGTCAATGCGTCATCGAGGAGCTCGCGCGCGATGTTGGCGGGCCACGCGTTGACCGAGACCCGGGGGATGTCGATTGGCACGGCACGCCAACGCGCGAGCTGTCGCGTCGCGGTGCGCAGGATCCAACGCATGAACTCTGGGGCCAGCCCGGCGGGCGTGACGTCGTTCACGAACGGCACAGCGTGCATGAGGCCCCGCTCGGGGTGCATCCACCGGAGCAGGGCCTCGACACAGACGACGCGCCCGGTGCGCATGTCGACCTGGGCGTGGTAGATCTGGCGAAGCTCGTCTTCTTCGAGGGCACGGCGCAGCTCCAGCGCGCTGAACGCGACCACGCCGCTCAGGCTAGATGACGGCGAGGATGCGCTCGGCAAGATGTCCGAGTGGGCGCGCGTCGACGATGGGCGCGTGGCGCTTCAGCGCCTGGGTCCGCAGCCACTTCGCATAGCCGGCCTGCATCGCGGCCATCGCCTCGCGATCGGCCTCCGACCAATCCGAGAAGCCGCGACCGCGGGCCACCATCGTGTCCCTGATCTTCGTAGGGTCTTCCTCGAGCACGAACGCCGAGCGGCGTCGCGTGCCGGCGGTCGATCCGGAATATGTCGCGCGCGTCGCGAACTCCGGAGTGATCCAGACGCCCTCGATCACGACCCTGTCGTCTGCCTCGAGGTGATTCGCCACGACGAGCTCGAGCGACGACGAGACGAGCTCGGCCAGCTCGCGCTTCAGCGCGACGAGCTCGGGGGTCGAGCGTCGCCAGACCTCGGGCGAGGCGAAGGTATGAAGGAGCGGACTGTCGGCGGGATCGATGGCGCGCTGGAGCGCGAGCCAGACGTCGTCGACCTGGAGCAGGGAGGCGCCCGAGACCACGGCGATGCGCTTGGCAGCGCTCGTCTTGCCGACCGCAGCGGGTCCACCGACGAGCAGGACGGTCCAGTCCGAGGCCATCGACGCCGTCAGGCGACGCGCGGCAGCAGCGCGTCGACGAACGCCCGCGGGTCCATTGGCACGAGGTCATCGGCCTTCTCGCCGACGCCGAGGAACTTCACCGGCAGGCCGAGCTCGTGGACGATCGCCAGGACCGCACCGCCCTTCGCGGTGCCGTCGAGCTTGGTGACGACGAGCCCGGTGACGCTCGCGTCCTTCGTGAACTGACGCGCCTGCTGAATGGCGTTCTGGCCCGCCGTGCCGTCGACAACGAGCAAGACCTCGTCGGGCGCGCCATCGCGCGCGCGGCCCGTCACGCGCACGATCTTCCCGAGCTCGTCCATGAGGTGGCCTTTGGTGTGAAGGCGACCGGCGGTATCCGCGATGACGATCGAGTTCCCGCGCGCGGTCGCGGCGTTGACCGCGTCGAACACGACCGCGGCCGGATCGCCATCGGGTCGGCCAGACACGATGGGCACACCCACGCGCGCCGCCCAGGTCTCGAGCTGCTCGATCGCCGCCGCGCGAAAGGTGTCCGCCGCGGCGAGGAGTGGCGTCTCGCCGGCGTCCTTCAGACGCTTTGCGAGCTTGGCAGCGGTCGTGGTCTTGCCACTGCCGTTCACGCCGACGACGAGGATGACCCGCGGCCGCGCCGTGGTGCTGTTCAGCGACGCGTCCTTCGCGGACAGCTCGGCCACGAGGACGTCGCGCACGGCGTCGATCGCCTTCGGTACGGTCGCCAGATCTCCGGTCGTGACGAGATCGCGCACCTGCGCCATCAGCGGATCCACCAGCGACACCGACAGGTCGGCGCGCAGCAGCCCCTCCTCGAGCTCTTCGAGGAACTCAGGAGTGATCGGCTCCTCCGCCTTGCGGCCGAACAAGCGTGAGAGGAATCCGCCGCGCGTCTTCGTCAGCGCCTGTTGGAACGTCATCGATTACACGCTAACGGCACGCATCGTGGCTCGCGTCTTCATCGACGGGTGAAGAGATGGCCAGCGCCGGGGTCCTCTCTAGAACGCGAGGCTCATCAAGAGGTAGCCGATCACGAACGCTGCGCCCGAGTAGAGCAGGTTGCGCGTGTTCGTCGTGTCCGACAAGGCCGCCGCCGCAAGAGGGCCGGCCCACGCGAAGTAGAGCTCGCCCGTTCCGACGCCGAGCGCGAGACGGGTGAACGCGCCGGCGAAGAACGTACCCACGAGCGCCAGACGGATCGTCATGGGCTGCGCCATGACCGCGCGTCCCCAGGCGTAGCCGGCGAAGAAGTGCAGCAGCGCGACGCCCACGAACGGCACCGAGCTCGGCGCGACGGCGATGAGGTAGAAGACGCCCCACCCTGCTGCCACGGCCCACGACACGAGAACCGCAAGACGGCGCCACCTGATCATGCGACGCTCTGCCGGCGCGGCAACTAGCCGGCGCGTTCGCGCTGCTCGTCGAGCTCGGACAGCTTCAGCGAGATGATCTTGGAGACGCCGCCCTCATCCATCGACACGCCATAGAGCATGTCGGCGGCCTCGATCGTCGCGCGGTTGTGCGTCACGACGATGAATTGCGTCCTGTCGGTGAGCTCCTTCAGCGCCTGTGTGAAGCGGCCCACGTTGCGCTCGTCGAGTGCCGCGTCGACCTCGTCGAGGACGCAGAACGGCGTGGGCTTGACGCGAAGGATCGCTAGAAGCAGGGCGGTCGCGGTGAGCGCCCGCTCGCCACCGGAGAGCTGCGCGAGGCTGCCGATGCGCTTGCCGGGCGGCCGGGCGTAGATGTCGATTCCCGGCTCTTCCGGATCGTCCGATGTTCGGAGCGACGCCTGCCCACCGTTGAAGAGGCGCTGAAAGAACACGCCGAACTCACGGTCGACCGCCATCAGCGTCGTCGCGAACTGCTCGGCGATCGTCGCAGCGAGATCGTCGGCCAACGAGCGCAGGTCGGCCATCGCCTTCTCGAGGTCGTTCTTCTGCGTCGTGAGGAATTCATGGCGCTGACCGATGTCGGCGAGCTCGGTCGCAGCGAGCGGGTTCACCGGCTCGAGCGCCATCATGCGCCGGCGCAGCCGCGTGAGCGTCGCGACCGTGCTCCCCTTCTCCTTCTCGGCGGGGTCGTCCTCGAGGTCGAGCGTCGTCGGATCCGGAAGCGGCTCGTCCTCCGGAAGACCGAGCTCCGCCCGCACCTGTTCCTCGAGCAGGCGCAGGGCGCCGGCCGCGCGCTCCTCCTCGACCGCGAGCTTGCCGCGCTCGCCACGAAGCTCGGCCAGTCGCTCGCGCGCCTTCGCGAGCCGCTGCTCCGACTCGCGTCGCGATCCCTCGGCCGCGAGCGCGCGCTGCCGCGAGAGCTCGGCGGTGCGCTCCGCCTCGCGGGCATCCGCCGTGGCTCGGCCGAGATCCGATCGCGCCGCGTCCAGCCGTCCGCGAGCGTCGCGCTCCTGGGCCGCGAGCGTGCGCACACGCTCTTCGTCCTCGGCGATGCGCTTCTCCGTCGTCGCGACCTGCTCGTCGAGCGTGTCGCGAAGCCGGACGAGCGATGACCGGCGCTCCTCGCTGGTCGCGGAGTCGAGCCGTGCCGCCTCGGCTCGGCGCGTGGTGTCGCCGTGGGCGTCACCCGCGGTCTGCTCAGCCCGCTCGGCCAGTGCGAAGAATTCGCCCGCCCGCGCGCGAGCGCTCGCGGCGGCCGTGCGCTCAGCTGCGAGGCGCTCGCGCCGCTCGAGGATGTCGGCGCGCTCCCGTTCGATCGACGCGACGCTCGCGTCGCCGGCGCGCACGAGGTCCCGGATGTCGGCGTCGCTCGTCGCGAGCGCGTCGACAACACGCTCGGCATCGCCACGCGCACGCTGGGCCGCACCCAGGCGCTGCTCGAGCTCGCCAAGTCGCGATTCCGCCGCGGTCCGTTCCCTCTGGAGCTCCTCGAGCGCGCGCTCCGACGCGGCCAGCTCCTCTCGCAGGCGATGCGCCATCCCGCGCAGCTGAGCGCGGGCGTCGAGATCGGATCGCCGGCGCGGCTCCGGGTGACGGACGAGACCGGGCAGCACGATGAGACCGCTCGGCGAGACCACCACGCCGCCGCGCAGACTCGCCGCGGCCGCGATCGCGGTCGTATCGTCCGGCGCGACGAAGACGGCGACGCCGTCGGCCAGCCGCCTCGTCCCCTTGGGTGCCGCGAGGTCGCGCGCCTCCTTCGTATCGACGACGGCGACATGCTCCCCCAGCGCGAGCACGATCTCGCTCGGGACGGTGATGCGCTCGTGCAGCCATGCGAAGCCCTTCGGCAGGTCCGGCGGGGTGGCGCCGGCGTCGCGCGCGGCCAGCTCCGACTCCGCGCGCCCGGCCGCCTCACGCAGCGCCGACGTCTGCCCCCGCAGCAGCGCGAGATCGCCGTCGATCCGCTGGAGGTCGTTCCGCGCCGCTCCGGCACGCTCGGCGGCGGACTCCGTCGCGCGCGCGGCTTCCGCGACGATGTCGCGGGCGCGCTCCAGCTCGGTGGCGAGGCGACCACGCTCGCGCTCCCGTTCGGCGCGCTCTCGAGCGACCGCCGCGTTCGAGCCCGTCAGCTTCTCGTCGCGCTCGAGCAGCGAGCGCTCCTCGTCGTCGATGCGGACCTCGTCGTTCTCGCGGAGCAGATGCGCGCGCTCCGCTTCGACCCGGGCGGCGCGAGCCTCCGCCAGCGCGACGCGAGTGCGCGACGCGTCCTCTTCCACAACGCGCGCGGCGTCGGCCGACTCGCGCGCATTCCGCGCCGCCTCGGCCGCTTCGTTCTCGATCCGCTCGCGACGCGCGCGAAGGCCGGCGAGCTCCGCCGGCAGCGAGGCGAGCGCGGTACGGGTGCGGTCGCGCTCGGCGGCGATCGCTTCGAGGCTCGCCTGAAGCGCGGCGACGCGTTCGCGCAGCGTCGCTTCCGCCGCCTGCGCATCGGACGCGGCGAGGCGCCGGCGCTCTTCTTCCTCACGTGCGTTCCGGAGCTCTTCGTCCGTGCCCGCGGACAGCGCCTCGCCCTCCAACACGAAATCCTCGAGCCGCGCGACCTCGCGATCGACGCCGACGATCCTGGCCGCGAGCGCGGCCCGTTGTTCCGCCGTCGTCCCGAAGCTCGACTTGTACCAGCGGAGCGCGCGCCGGCGCAGATCTGCTCGGATGCCCTCGTACTCGGTCCACTTGGTGACCTGCTCGCGCAGCATCTCGACGCGCGGGCCGATCTCGCGAAGGATGTCGATCACGCGCACGAGCTCGGCCTCGGCGTGCTTGAGACGGTTGAGCGCTTCCTCACGGCGAAGCTGCAGTCGACGTGTACCCGCGGCCTCCTCGATGACCGTACGTCGGTCGGCTGGCCGGAGCGCGAGGATCTGGTCGACGAGCCCCTGGCCGATGACGACGAAGGGGTTGTCGGCAAGGTTCGCGCCGGCGAGCAGGTCCTGGAGATCGCGCAGCCTCACGCGCGAGCGGTTCACGAGGTACTCCGCATCGCCATTGCGGAAGAGACGGCGACCGACCTCGACCTCGGCGAACTCAATGGGGAGACGACGTGAGGTGTTGTCGAGCTGCAGGATCGCCTCGGCCATCCCCAGGCTCTTGCGCGTCTCGGAGCCGCCGAAGATGAGCTCCTCGTTCCGCTTCGCGCGCAGGATGCGCGCGTTGTTCTCACCGAGCGCCCAGCGGATCGCGTCGGCCACGTTGCTCTTTCCAGAGCCGTTCGGGCCTATGACGGCCGTGATCCCGGGGGAGAATGCGAGATGCGTTCGGTGAACGAACGATTTGAATCCGGTCATCGTGAGCGTCTTCAGCACCGCGTTCGGTGCGCCCACGCCGCCGTCGATGATCTTCATCTCGTCGCTCATTTCGCGACGGCCTCGAGCAGCTTCGCGGCGGCCGACTCCTGCGCCTCGCGCTTCGAGGCACCGGTTCCCCGCGCGACATGACCGGCGACGTCGACCTCGACGACGAAATCGCGGCGATGCTCCGGCCCCGTCGCCTCGAGAACGCGATAGACCGGCAGCGGGTGCTTCTCGGACTGCGCCCACTCCTGCAGCTGGGTCTTCGCCGTCTTCGTCGGCGTCGTCGCGAGCGCATCGATCGCATCCCCGAGCGTGTCGAGCACCACGGCACGCGACGTCTCGAAGCCTGCTTCGACGTAGATCGCGCCGATGACCGACTCGTAGAGGCTCGCGGCCAGACCCACACGGGAGCGCCCCCCCGTCTCGTCCTCGCCACGACCAAGGCGCGCCAGCTCATGAAGACCCAACGTGCGTCCGACCTCCGCGAGCGGGCCCGATGAGACGAGGCTGGCCCGGAGTGACGTGAGCTCGCCTTCCGTCGATGCGGGGAACCGCCGGAACAGCTCCTCGCCGATCACGAGGTCGACGACGGCGTCACCAAGGAATTCGAGCCGCTCGAAGTCATGGCCGGCCACATCCGGGTGCTCGTGCAGGTAGGAGCTGTGCGTGAGAGCGGTCGCGATGAGCTCCTCGTCCCGGAACCGGTAACCGGCGATCTCCAGCTCGACGTTCTCCTCTAACTCAAACGAAGAGGCAGGAGCGCGAACGCCCCTGCCTCCCCCACTGCCTGTTTCGCCCGTCGTGTGACCCGCTACGCGACGTGTTCCTCGATGTATTCCGCGGCGTCGCCGACGGTCTTGATCCTCTCGGCCTCTTCGTCCGAGATCTCCATCCCGAATTCCTCTTCGAGGCTCATGATGAGCTCGACGAGGTCGAGGGAATCGGCGTTGAGGTCGTCCACGAACGACGCCTCGGGCTTTACGTCGCCCTCATCTACCCCGAGCTGCTCAACGATGATCTTCTTGAGCTTCTCGTAGGTCTTTGCCTCCGCCAAACCGACTACCTCCTCCGCTTGTCCAGCCGCCCGTCCGCCCGGTGGCAGCCCGGTGAAGTGTCTGGGGGCGCGCAAGTGCTGTCAATCCGGCATCCGCCCACTAAAGGAACATTGCCCGTCGTGACTCGTTCGTGTAGCGGATGACCCACGGATGGCGCGAGCTCTATGAAACCGAGTACCCGCGCCTTCTGCGGGCGCTGCTCGCGATCGGGGGTGACCCCGACGCGGCCGAGGATGCGGCACAGGAGGCATTCGTGAGGGCGCATCGCACGGGCCTCGAGCGTCTTGACCGGCCAGGCGCGTGGCTCCTGGTCGTGGGAACACGCGAGCTGCTGCGATACCGCCGGCGGCGAAAGGTCGAGGACCAGCGGTGGGCCGAGCAAGGCCCGCCCAAGGCGCTGGGGCCCGACGCGATCGTCGATCGAGCCGACTTGCTCGCCGCCCTGCGGCAGCTCCCCGAGCGCCAACGCACCGTCGTCGTGGCCCGCTACTACTACGGACTCTCGTACGACGAGATCGCCCGCCTGTTCTCGATCAAGAGCGGCACGGTAGGCGCGACCCTGCACCAAGCGATCGAGCGATTGCGACAGATCCAGATCGCCGGAAAGCTGGCACGGGGAGCGATGCGATGACCGACCGACGAAACGACGACGAGGTCCTTGGCCGCGCGCTGTCTCGCGCCATCGAGACGCAGGAACCGAGTGAGAAGCCCTACGAGCGGTCCCGGATCGCGACGTGTCCCGAGCGCCGCGGCCTCGTGCTCTGGCAGGTCGCCGGCGTGGCCGCTGCGCTGGTGTTCGCCGTCGCGATCGGCTCGTGGTGCACCCGACCGACCGCGGCGGGCCCGGTGGCCGCGTCCCCGAGCGCGACGGCGAGCGCCCCGACGGCGACGAGCGCGCCCGCGTCATCAGTGCCGGGCGGCGGCTCGACGGTCCGCACGTTCTTCGTACGTGATTCTTTGCCACCGCTCAGTGTCCGTATCGCGGCCGCGGTGTCCGACCCCTCGAGACCTGAGAACAGCATTGGGTCGCGCCTCTCGGCCACGTACGGCGCTCCCGCGAGCGCGGTTCCTTTCGGCGCGGCGAACCCTCTGTCCCTGGTCGGCCGGAGCGGCAATCAAGGCACCTTTGGGGTCTCCGTCGGGATCGCGGGCGACACGGCGAACGTCGAGCTCGACGTGCCTCTGGGTTGGAACATCCACGGGGCGGCCCAGGTGCAGGCCCTGGTGCAGCAGCTCGTCTACGTGATCACCGAGGAGCCGGGCATCCGGAAGGCGCGCATCACCGAGAAGGGCAAGACCAACGCGGTCATCGACGGACTCGTCGTGGACAAGACGCTGTCGCGGGAGGACGTGACCGACTACGACCACATCGGCAGCACCAAGGCGGTGCAGGGCTTCGGCGATGCGACCACGGCAGCGTCGCGCAAGTTGCGGCCGATCCTCAACGTCGACACCATCGCACCGGTCCTTGCGCGATTCGTCGTCGAGACCGACCTCGAGGTCAGCTCTCCAGGTGTCTCCTACCCCGACTTCAAGGTCGAGATGCGCCAGCTTGACGACCCGAGTCCCCGGGAGATCCCGGGCAAGTGGAGCTTGGTCGTGACTGTCAACGGGCAGGATCAGGGGTTCTTCGACCAGAGCCTCTCGTTTCCGGTGTACCAGGCCATCGATAAGAGCCCGGTGCGCGGGATCCTCACGACGAAGCAAGGGACGAACACCGTGTATCAGATCGGGCTGGACGACCTCCGCCCGTGGCGCACGGCGATCGCCTTCCGGCCGTTCCGCATCATCGTCGACATCGGCGGCGACCCGAGGACGATCTTCGACGACAGCAACGCGGTCTACGCCCCCGGATACGGCGCCGCGGTCGCCCGCACGTTCCAGGTCAGCGGCGTCGCGCACAACTTTGAGGCGCACGTTGACATCCGCGTGCTGGACGACAAGCAGAAGGAGGTCTACCGGGGCGGCACGACCGCCACGAGCTGCTGCGACCCAGGGGGCACGTTCGACACGACCGTGCAGCTTCCCGCGAGCGTGACCGGCAACATCTACCTCGAGGTGTTCGAGGCGAGCGCCAAGGACGGCAGCGACACGAAGGTCATCCGGATCCCGCTGACGGTGCGCTAGCGCTAGCCCAGCGCGAGCACCTGGCGTGGTCCTTGGATGCCTTTGAGCTCGTGCATCCCCCGATCGACGAACGCGAGACCAGATCCTGCGACAAGGTCGCGGACCGTACTCGACACCAGCACTTCATTCGCGCCCGCCATCGCGGCGATGCGCGCGGCGGTGTGGACTGCGATCCCGCGGACGGCCGTGGCATCACGTTCGACCTCCCCGGTATGAACGCCGGCGCGGGCTTCGAGCCCGAGGTCTCTTGCCGCACGTTCGATCGCGCGAGCGCACTTGAGCGCGCGACCCGGCCCGTCGAAGTGCGCGAGCAACCCGTCGCCCGCGGTGTCCACCTCGACACCGCCGTACAGCGC
This sequence comes from Candidatus Limnocylindria bacterium, assembly GCA_041486085.1. Taxonomy (GTDB): domain Bacteria; phylum Chloroflexota; class Limnocylindria; order P2-11E; family P2-11E; genus CF-39. The sequence goes on from JBGPKU010000023.1 coordinate 20,796, forward strand.
TAGCTCACGGCGTGCGTCCACGTAATAGCGCGAGAGCAGGTCGCGCCACGCGGCATCGCCAATGGCCGTGACGCGCTCCGTCGAGCGCACGAGGTCGACGAACAGGATCGTCGCGAGGAACCGCTCACTGGGAGCGGTGTCGGTGACCTCGGTGACCCATTCGCGCGCGATCCGCGTGAATTCTGGAGCGTTCTGACCGAGCAGATGACCCTCGCCGGTGATGACGACGAAGCGGGCGCCGGGGATCCGTGAGGCAAGATCCCTTCCGCACTCGGGCGACATCACGGGGTCCTTCGTCTTGCCGACGACCAACGTTGGCACGCGGATGCTCCCGAGGATCCCGCGGACATCGATGAGGCCGTTCATCCGAGACAGCGCGATCATTGCCGCCGGCGTTGCGGAGAGCCGGCGCATACGCTCGAACTGCTCGATGAAGTGAGGATCGTCCCGAAGGCCTGTGCCAAGCCAGGCCCTGCCCTGCTCGCTGGTCCAATCCGTCTTGAACCCGCTGGCGATGCTCTCCTGGAGCCGCGCCTCCGATTCCTCTGGCGTGGGTCCCCAGGGGTAATCAGGCGCTCGCGTCCAGCGCGGGCGCGTGCCATACAGCACGAGCGAGCGTGTCCGCTCCGGATACGTCGCCGCAAAGAGACAGGCCATCGAGCCGCCTTCCGAGATGCCGAAGATGTGTGCTCGCCCGCTGCTGGCCGCATCCATCACCGACCGGATGTCGTCGATGCGCTCCTCGAGCGTCGGGATCCCTGCCGGTCGGTCGGACATCCCGGTGCCCCGCTTGTCGAAGAAGATGACGCGCGCGAACGCCGCGGCCGCATCGAGGCTGCCCGCGAGCTCGGGCACCTGTGGAAACAGCTCCTGGTGCGAAAAGCTTCCAGGACACCACACCACGTCGGCGCCACTGCCGCGGACGGTGTAGGCGATGTGGACGTCGCCGCTCTTCGCGTAGAGCACCGGAGGAGTCACTGCGGGAGACAGACTACGGCGTCGCGTCCTTCCGGCCGCCCACCGCGGTCGCGAGGACACCGTTCACGAACTTCGGTGAGACCTCGCTGCCGAACATCTTCCCGAGCTCGACGGCCTCATCGATGATCGCCGCCGCCGGCGCGTCCCCGAGCACGCGCAGCTCATACAGCGCGATGCGCAGGATGTTCCGGTCCACTGGCGCCATCTGCGAGATCGGGAACTCCGGGGCGAGCTGCTGGATCTCTTCGTCGAGGTCCTTCTTGTGCGCCATCACTCCCTCGATGAGCTGCCATGCGAACGCCGCGGCGCTCTCGGTGAGACCGGTGCGGAAGGCCCCGCGCTCCCAGGTCTCCTTCGGATCGGCGCGGTTGAAGTCGATCTCGAACAGGGTCTGCAGCGCGACGCGGCGTGCGGGATGGCGGCCGGCGCGAGGCGGACGCTGTTTCACGCGGCCGAGAGCGCCGTCGTGGCGATCGCCTCGACGAGCCCGTTCGCGACAGAGCGCTCGCTGATGGCGATGGCCCAGCGCATCATGTTGGCCTTCGCCCGTCCGTGCGTGACCACCGACACACCGTTGATGCCGAGCAGCGGCGCGCTGACGTATGGGTCGTAGTCGAAGCGGCCGCGGAACTTCCTGATCCCGGGCAGTGCGACCAGCCCGGCGACCTTTCCGAGCGGTCCACCGAAGATGTCGCTGCGGATCCCGCTTGCGAGCGTGTCGAACGCACCCTCGAGGCCCTTCGCGAGCACGTTGCCGTTGAAACCGTCGGTGAGCGCGATGTCCGTGACGCCGCGCAGGACGTCGCGCCCCTCGATGTTCCCGAAGAAGTTCAGATCTTCGGCCGCGCGCAGCAGAGCGTGCGTCTCCAGCCGCAGCTTGTCACCCTTCTCAGGCTCCTCGCCGACGTTGATCAGTCCGATGAGCGGACGCTGCACGCCGTGCACCTTCTCCATGAACGCGGTCGCCATGCGCGCGAATTGCAGGAGGTTACGCGCGTCGGCGTCCATCGTCGCGCCGGCGTCGAGGAGGCACGTCGCGCGCCGCTCGCTCGTGACGGGGAGCATCCCGCAGAGGGCCGGGCGATCGATGCCGCGGATCCGGCCCAGAATGAGGAGCGCCGCCGCCATCGTCGCTCCGGTGTTCCCCGCGGAGACGACCGCGTCGGCCTTGCCCTCCTTCACGAGCCGCGTGGCGACGCCGACGGAGGTGTCGTCCCTGCGGCGCAGCGCCTGCGCGGGATGCTCGTCCATGCCGACGACGCCGCCCGCGTGAACGATCTCGATCCCCGCACTCTTGCCGCCGAGGAGCTTCCCGAGGCGCGCCTCGTCCCCGACGAGGATGAGATCAGCGGTGCCGACGACCTGTCGATACAGCAAAGCGCCCCGGACGATCTCGTCCGGGGCGTGATCGCCACCCATGGCGTCGACTGCGATACGCACGGCCTACGCGGTGGAGGCCGAGCGCCTCGTCTTGATCTTGATCACCTGGCGACCGCGGTACGTGCCGCAGTTCGGGCACGCCTGGTGCGGCGGCTTCGGGTTGCGGCATTGCGGGCAGGCGACGAGGTTCTGCGCCACCAGGGCGAGATGACTGCGGCGCTCGCCCTGCGCGGCATGCGGGATCCGCTTTTTGGGTTGACCGGCCAAATAGAGACTCCAAACCACAATCTTCGACGGGGACAAGCGAATTGTATGGGGGACGGCGGTAGAAGTCTCGCTTCACTCTCTCTGGGCGTGGAAGTCCTTGAGCGCCTCCAGGCGTGCCCAACGCGCGTCGATCGGCGCGTCGTGCGTATGTGGCTCGGTGTTGAGGTCACGACCGCACTGCTCGCAGAGCCCCTTGCAGTCCGGGCTGTGGAGCGGCGCGAACGGCGTGGCGAGGATGAGCTCTTCCCGCAGCAGCGGGGTGACGTCGACCTTGAAGTCCGACCCGATCGTCTTCGCGTCGGACGGCGGCTCGTCGAGCGGCTCGCCGTTCGCGACACCGACCGTCGCGTAGTACTGCTCGGCGAAATCGGCGTGGATCGGCGCCTCGAACGTCCGCAGGCAGCGGCTGCACGTCATCTCGACGCGCGCGTCGGCCTCACCTTCCAGGTACGCGCCGGGGTTCGTGTGCGTGGCGACGATGTCGGCTTCGAGCGACCGCGCGCCGTCCTCGAGCAGATCGGCGCTCTCGCCCTTCGGGTCGATCGGATCCTCGGCCAGGTGGTAGCTCGCTTTCGCACCGACGCCGTCTCGCAACAGCGGCGCAACGTTGATGATCACGGTCTTACCCCTCCGCTGGCTGGGGCGTCCGCTCCTCGATGACCTCGAGGCTCTTCTTGATTATCGACAGGGTCTTCACCAGGTCGCTCTCCAGGCGCACGAGGACGTCGGCGGCGTACTCGTCCGCGCCGCGCATGGTCTCTTCCGACTTTCCCTGCGCACGGTCGATGAGCTCCTGGGCCTTCATCTCCGCGTCCCGCAGGATCGATTGGTCCTGCAACAGCAGTGCCGCCTGTTCCTGGGCCGCGCCGATGATCTGCTCGGCCTCCTCACGGGCCTTTCCAAGCACGCGATCGCTCTCCTGATTGATCCGGCGCGCTGCACGGACCTCCTCGGGGATGGCGATGCGGAGCTGATCGACGAGGTCGAGGATGGTGGCCTGCTCGAGGATGATCTGGCTGGTCATCGGTACTTTGCGCGCGTTGACGACCAGAGCTTCGAGCCGTTCCACGAGGAACTGGATGTCCATCGTCACCTTCCTCCGCCGGCGCCACTGTATCGCAGGAAGAGCAGGTCCTCCTCGCCGATCTGCTTCACGCGCACGACGTGCGCGGCGGGCGGAGGCGTCGCCGGATACTTTCGGAGGACGCGCGCGACGACCGTGGCGTCCGCGGCGAGGCAGGCGGCGAGGCCCGAGTGCGCCAGCGTCGCGTCCAGCACCGCGAGGTCGGCGAACGGCGGGTCGAGGATCGCGAGGTCATACCGCTCCGCCCCAGGTCCTCGATCGAGAAACCCGATCACGTTCGCGGCCACGATGGCCGCGCGGTCCGCGAAGCCCGTCGCGGAGACGTTCTTTCGCAGAGCCTCGATGGCGGCCGGCGCGCGCTCCACGAACGTGGCGTGCGCCGCCCCACGCGAGAGCGCCTCGATCCCCATGGTGCCCGCGCCGGCGAAGAGATCCAGCACGCGAGCGCCCCCGAGCGACGGCTCGAGGATCGCGAAGAGCGCCTCGCGAATGCGGTCCGTCGCCGGACGCGTGCCGGTCCCCTTCGGCGCGACGAGCGTCCTGCCCTTTGCTTCGCCGGCGATGACTCTCACCTCTTATCTACGCGAAGGCATACCGCCGCCAGAGCTCGTCGACCGCGGCCGCGAGCGCGGCGTGCTCCGGCCGTTCGAGCTGCGGATCCTTCGCGAGCAGCTCGTCAGCCTCGACCGCTGTCTCGTCGATCAGGGTCCTGTCCGCGTCGGCCAGGTCGACGATGCGCAGCTCGGACTCTCCGCTCTGGCGTTTGCCGAGGAACTCACCCGCGCCGCGGATCTCCAGATCTCGCTTGGCGAGCTCGAAGCCGTTGAGCGACTCACCGGTCTGCGGGTTCTTCTCGATCATCGCGGCGAGCCGCGCGGACTCCTCGGCGGCCTCGCTCACCAGGATCGCGTACGCCTTCTGACCGCGGCGCCCGACCCGGCCGCGAAGCTGATGGAGCTGCGCGAGGCCGAACCGTTCAGCACCGAGGATGATCATCACCGTCGCGCCGGGGATGTCGATGCCGACCTCGACCACGGTCGTCGCGACCAAGACATCGATCTCGCCCGCGGCGAAGCGCGCCATCACTTTGTCGCGTTCTTTCGCGGACATGCGGCCATGCAGAAGTCCGAGTCGGACGCCGGCCAGCTCCTTCCTCGCCAGATCCCGGTAGGCCGCCTCAGCGCTTGCGAGGTCGTCCTCCGGATCCTCGTCGATGCGCGGCGTCACGATGAAGGCCTGCTCGCCCTGCGCGATGCGCTCCTTCAGCCACGGCCACACCTTGGGCAGGGCATCGGCTGTACGGACCTCGGTCCGGATCTGCTGACGGCCCGCGGGAAGCTCGTCGAGCGCGCAGATGTCGAGATCCCGGTAGACGGTCTGCGACAGCGTCTGCGGGATCGGTGTCGCCGTGGTGAGCAGGAGGTGCGGGTCGACACCCTTCTCGCGAAAGATCGCGCGCTGCCGGACGCCGAAGCGATGCTGCTCGTCGACGACCGCGAGGGCCAGCCGCTTGAACGCGACAGACTCCTCGACCAGCGTGTGGGTGCCGACGATGACATCCAGCTCGCCCGATGCGAGCGCATCGATCGTCTGCTGGCGCGCGGCCCCGGTCACGCTCGACGTGAGGAGCGCGACGCGTGGACCTCCGTTCTTGAAAAGCGTCGCGAGCGAACGGAAGTGCTGCTCGGCGAGGAGCTCGGTCGGCGCCATCAGTGCTGCCTGCGCGCCCGATGCGACCGCGATGCGCGCCGCAAGAGCGGCGACGACCGTCTTCCCCGACCCCACGTCGCCCTCAAGCAACCGCGACATCGGCACGGTGCGATCGAGGTCGGCGCGGATGTGGCCGATCACGCGTCGCTGCGCGCCGGTAAGCGAGAAGGGCAGCTCCCGGGTCCACGCCTCGAGCTGCGCGTCGTCGACGCGGAGCGGCTGCGCTCTGGCATCCCTCGTCCACCGCGCGCGACGCTGCCCGAGCGCGAGCTGGAGCACGAACAGCTCATCGAAGGCCAGACGGCGCCGCGCCGCCTGGTTCTCGGCGTCCGAATCCGGGAAGTGGATCTGGCGCAGGGCCGTCCGGATGCCGACGAGCTCCCGTCGCGAGCGGATCGCCTCGGGGAGCGGCTCGGCCACCTCGTTCACGACGGGCGAACGTCGCGGGCCGCCTTCGACCGCCGTGTGCAGCCACCGGCGCAGCACGCCCTCCTTGAGGCCTTCGGTGAGGCGATAGACCGGGACGATGCGCCCGGTGTGGACGGGCTCGGCAACAGCCGGCTCGATCTTCGGATTCGAGAACTGCAGGGCGCGGCCGAAGAACTTCACCCGACCCGATAGCCGCACGAGCTGACCCTCGGGAAAACGCTCCTTGATGAATTGGCGTCCGAACCACGTGGCCCTCACGCTCGTGGGCGACCGATCTGCCGGGTCGACCAGCTCGACCTCGGTCATGACCTGCCCGCGCGCCGTTCGCCGCTGACTGATGCGACCGAGGATCGCTTCGACGGTCTGCTGCCGCTCCGCCCGGACCCGCTTGAGCGGTGTGAACGTCGAGTAGTCGAGGTAGGTCCGCGGCAGGTGCCACAGCAGATCGCCGAGCGTTCGGATCGAGAGGCGCTCGAGGAGCTTCTCGGCGCCCTCGCCGACGCCCGGCAACGCGGTAACGGGAAGGTCGAGCGAAGAGCGCGGATGGCCCTTCGAGGCCGCGGGTGTCGTGCGTGTGAGCATGTGCGAATGGTGCGCTACTCGGCGTCCATTTGGCGCGGCGCGCCGTGCAACGCTACTCGGCGGTGACGATGAAGGGGTAGTGCGCCTGCCCGCCGGAGACGACCTCGACCTCCGCGCGCGGGCACGAGGCACGAAGGCGTTGCGCCGCGTACTCGACGCGCGACGAATCGACGTCCGCACCGCTGTACAGCGTGAAAAGATCGGTGTCGGTCAGGCGCTTGGCCGCCTCCACGAGCACCACCACGTCGTCATCACCGTGCGCGACAAGCCGGCCGTCGACGAGCGCGATGGCCTCGCCGTCGCGGACGTGCTGGCCATCGATCGTCGTGGACCGGATCGCGCGCGTCACTTCGATCCCATGTGCGCGATCCGACACCTCGCGCATCTCCTGGACCGCGATGGCGCCGTCCTTATCCGGATCGAACGCCACGAGCGCCGCCATCCCCTGACCCACGTTGCGCGTGGCGATGACCGTGACCTCGCACTCGGCGAGCTTCGCGGCCGACTGCGCCGCGAGGATCACGTTCTTGTCGTTCGGCAACACGATCACGTGCCGCGCGTTGGCCTCGCGGATGGCCACCAGGATCTCCTCGGTCGATGGGTTCATCGTCGCGCCCCCGCGCAGGGGCGTCGCTCCGAGAGACGATGCGATGCTCGCGAATCCGGCCCCCGGCACGATCGCGACGACTCCCACGGCCGCCAGGGGCTTCGGCGGCGCCACGACGATCCCCGTGGCGCGCTCGTGCTCGGCGGTCATCGCATCGAGGTCCTCGACGACCACGTCGCCGACGCGTCCGGCGGTGAGACCGATGCGGATGATCTGATCGGGGTGGAGGGTGTGCACGTGCACCTTCATGACCTCGTCGTCGCCGACGACGAGCACGCAGTCCGCCCCGAACTCCTCCATCTCCTTACGGATGACATTGATCGGCCGGCTGGGATGCTCGACCAGAAACTGCACGTCATAGGCGCCCTTCCACGACGCGACGCCCTCGGCCTGGGCGTGCCCGCCTGCGGCGGCGTCCACCGACGAACTGGGCGCGCGCGCCGACGTTGCCTCGGGCGGAGCCCATGCTTCTCCTCCCGTCCAGACGTTCGCGGCGGACGGCGCGCGAGAGTTGCCGGTCGTCGAAGCATCGGGCCCCTTCCTCGACCTCGGCGCGCGCGCCGTTACCGAGTCACGCACCCCTTCAAGTAGCAGATACAGGCCGCGGGCGCCTGCGTCGACGACGCCGGCCGCTTTGTTCGTCGGGTTCTCGTCTTGTGTGCGCTGCACCGCTGCATCCGCCGCGTCGACGATGGCGTCAAGCATCGCGCCGAGGTCGCCGGTCGAGTCCGCGGCAGCTTGCTCGATCGCGACGGTGACCGTCAGGATCGTGCCGGCTGCCGGCTGCGTCACTGCGTCATGCGCGTAGGTGCGCGCGAGACTCAGGGTCCTGCGCAGCTCGGGGGCGCCGAGCGTCTCGGCCGTCGCGAGCGCTTCCTTGAACCCGCGCACGATCTGCGAGAGGATCACACCGCTGTTGCCGCGCGCCCCCATCAGCGAGCCGTGCGCCGCGCCGGCACTCACCGCGGCGAGCGTCGGCTCCGCGGCGTGCGCGTATTTCAGCGCGGAGCGCACCGTGTGGAGCATGTTCGTGCCGGTGTCACCATCGGGGACCGGATACACATTGAGCGCATTCACCTCGTCGACGCCGCGCTCCAGACGCCCGGCCGCGGCCTCGAGGATGCGCAAGAGGGTCGTGCCGTCGCATTGCGTCGCGATGTGCGCGACTGTACCATTCAGTTCAGAACCCCCTGAGGAGTTGCCGCTGATGCCACGCGCCTGCGCGATCTGCGGTAAGAGCGCCGCATTCGGATCGAACGTCAGTCACTCAAAGGTCCACACCAAGCGTCGTTTCGATGCGAACCTGCACACGGCGATGATCGACGGCACGAAGCTGCTCGTTTGCTCGCGGTGCCGCCGCACGCAGACGAAGGACGCACGCATGGCCAAGAAGCGGGAGAAGGTCAAGGCGCGCTAGGCGTCGCGACGACCTCGGCTTTTCCCTCGGGCACTTTCAGCTGACCGCAACCCGCGGCGATGTCCTGTCCTCTGCTGATGCGCAGGGTCGCCGCGATGCCACGCTCCTGCAGCAGCACCGCGAACCGTTCCATGCGATCCACCGGTGGCCGGCGAAATGCCCCTGGACCCGGATTCACCGGGATGAGATTCACGTGGTAGTCACCTCGCCGGCCCAGCGCCTCGATACGGCCCGCGAGCTCCGTCGCGTCGGCCTCGCTGTCGTTCACACCGGATAGCAGGACGTACTCGAAGGTGATCCGCCGCTTCGTCCGTTCGACGTAGCGCTTCGAGGCCGCGAGGACCTCATCGATGCCCCACCGCTTGTTCAGCGGGACGATCTGCGAACGGATGCGGTCGTTCGGCGCATGCAGCGAGACCGCGAGATTCATCGGGAGATCGAGCGCGGCCAGCTGATCCATCGCCGGCACCACGCCGACCGTCGAGATGGTCACGCGACGCGGACTGATGCCGAAGAGCTCGGGGTCGATCAACATGCGGACGGCGGCGACCGTCGCGTCGAAGTTCGCGAGCGGCTCGCCCATGCCCATCGCGACGACGTGCGAGACGCGCTCGCCGCGCGCGATGAGCTCGCGCTGCCAGTGACGGATCTGATCGACGATCTCGCCGACCGTGAGCTGTCGGATGAGTCCCATCTCGCCGGTCGCGCAGAACGCGCAGGCCATCGGGCAGCCCGCCTGGGTCGAGAAGCAGACCGAGTTGCGCGCACCGTGATGAGGCATGAGGACGGACTCGATGTGATGTCCGTCGTGCAGCCTGAGGAGCACCTTCCGGGTCTCCTGGTCGGCGCTTTCGATCTCGCGCACCGGCTCGACGGCGCTCCAGCGGAACGACCGCCGGAGCGCATCGCGCAGCGCTCTCGGCAGATCCGTGAGGTCCTCCCAATCCGCCGCCGTCCCGCGCGCGATCTGCCGGCGGATCTGATTCGCCCGATAGAGCGGCTGCTCGCGCTCGCGCAGCCACGCGCCCAGGGCGCGCTCGTCGATGTCCGTGATGGCGGGGCGCGGGTCGTCCACCATTCGAGGGTACCGGTCTAGCGCTTGCGCGCGGTCCAGATCTCCTCCGGCGGCCACTTGCGTGCCCACTCGGCGCTCACGTACCCGTAGTAGTCGTGTCGCTGCGACTCCGGGCCGGCGTAGACCTCGATGAGGCGCTCGATCTCGAAGCCGCTGTCCCGCAGCAGCCGGATCCATTCACCGTGCGGCAGGTGGTATTCGACGCCGATCTCCTCGGGCCACTCCTGGCGATACATTCCCGCGAGCGGGCGCATCAGCGTCTCGCCGATGTCCCCGACGTCCGGCGAGCAGACGATCGCCATGTTCGAGTTCGTCATGAAGACGAGCCGGCCGCCAGGTCGCAGCAGGCGCGCCGCCTCCGCGACCCATCGCTCGGGCACGGCCCAGAGCGACGCACCGTACTCGGAGACGGCCAGATCGAAGGAGGCGTCCGGCAAGGGCACGCGCTCGCCGGGCGCCTCGACGAGTGGGAAGACGATGCCGGTCTCCTTCTGCATCCGTCGCGCGGTCGCCAGCTGCGCCGGAGTGGGATCCACGCCGACCGGCCTCGCGCCGAGCTTCGCGAGGATCGCGGAGAGGTACGCGGTGCCGCATCCGAGCTCGACCACGTCGAGGCCGCGCACGTCACCGAGTGGGGATCCGAGGTCCTCTTCGCGAATACCGAACACGCCCCAGGTCACGGATTCGCGCGCCCACCCCTTCGGCGCGCGCGCGTCGAGGGCCTCATGGTTGTTCTTCGTCCACTGCTCGATGTTCCGCGCGAGTGAGTCGGGAAGATCGGTGCTCATCGGATCAGCCTAGCGATCAGCTCGGGACGCGCGCGCCCTCCAGATCGCGCACGCCGCGCGCCCAGTCCGCGCCACGCATCGTCTGCCTCCCCGCGGGGCGCACCTCGTCGAGGCGGAGCCAGCCCGCGCCGGCGGCCACCTCCGGGGAGCCGTCGCGCACCTTGATCACGCCGTGCTGGTCGGGGAACCCGCCGCGCACCGACGCGTTCATCACGACGATCCGCTGCCCTCGGAGGGTCGTGAAGGCGCCGGGCTGCGGCGCGTATGCGCGGACTTGCTGCGCGAGCTCCTCAGCGGGCTTCGCGAAATCGAGGAGGCCATCCGCGCCCGTGAGCTTCGGCGCCCACGTCACGCCGGTCGCGCCCTGCGGCCGTCCGCGCAGCTCCCCGCGGAGATAACGCGGCAGCTCGCGCTCGAGCATGCCGGCGCCCAGGGACGCGAGGCGCGACGTGAGCGCGCCGGCATTCTCGGACGCACCGATCGCGACCCGCTCCTGCGCGAGGATCGGGCCCGCGTCGAGCTCGGCTGTGCCCTCCATCAGCGTGATGCCGGTCTCCCCCTCGCCGGCCAGGATCGCCCGCTGCACCGGCGCCGCGCCACGCCACCGCGGCAGCAGCGATGCGTGCACGTTGACCGCGCGCCCCTCCGTCGCTTCGATGAGCGAGCGCGGGATGAGGTTGCCGTATGCCGCCCAGACCAACGCATCGGGTCGCACCGCGACGACCTCCGCGACCGCGTCGCGCCCCAGCTTCGCCGGCTGCAGGACCGTCAGGCCCAGCGCGATCGCGCGGGCTTTGACAGGAGGCGCGGTGATGCGGCCGCGATGACCGGGCCGGTCGGGCTGGGTGACGACGGCGGCGAGCTCGATCGAGCCTGTCTCGTCGAGGCGTCGCAGGGCGTCGAGCGACGGCACGGCGAAGTCCGGCGTGCCGAGGAAGACGACGCGGGGTCTCAGGCGGATTCCCGCTCGCGATCCTCCTCGTCGCTCTCGACGGTGTGTAGATCGGTGCGCGATCTGAGGCGGTCCACGTAGAGGACGCCGGAGAGGTGCTCCGTCTCATGGATCATGCATTGCGCGCCGAACTCCTCGCCTTCGGCGACGAATCGCTTGCCGGCGACGTCGATGGCCGTCAGGCGCGCGGCGACGGGCCGCTCGAGCATGCCGTAGAGCCCGCGCACCGAGAGGCAACCCTCGGACGTCTCCTCGACCTCGTCGCTCACCCACTCCAGCTCAGGCTCGATGGCGACGATGCCCGCCTCGTCGACGTCCATGATCGCGACGCGAAGAGGCACGCCGATCTGCGCCGCGGCGATGCCGATCCCGTGCGCGACGACCATCGACGCGAACATCCGCGACACCAGTGCCTCGAGCTCGGGTCGAGGGAGGCGCGGCTTCTTCGAAGGCGCGTGGAGGACCGGATCGCCGATCTGGCGGACCTCGACCGCGTTCTTCGCGATGAACTCCTCGTTCGACCACTTCCGGCGGCGCCCGGGGTCGATGCGCCAGGGTGAACCCTTGACCACCCGCAGGCGCGGCGGTGGCGGAGGCCCCTTCTCCGGCTCGTCGCTCATCCGAGCAGTGTCACCGGGTCAACGTCCACCGTCCACTCCGGACCGGGGGAGACGCGATCGAGCAACGCGAGCGGATCCTTTCCGCGCAGGATGACCTGGATCCTGAACGCACCCCGAAGCTTTGCCGCGAATGCCGGCGCGGGACCGAAGACCTCCGCATCACCTCCCGCGGATGCGCGGAGCGCGGCGACCAGCGATTCTCCCCGTGTGTTCAGCGTGTCGAGCCGCTTCGCCTGCGTCTGAAGCAGCACCAGGCGTCCGAACGGCGGGTAGCCGAACCGCGCGCGGCCGGCGAGCTCGGCCTCGGCGAACGTCGCGTAGTCATGCGCCGCGGCGGCGCGGATCGCGTAGTGGTCCGGCAGGTAGGTTTGCAGGATCCCCCTTCCGCCGGCGCTGCCCCTGCCGGAGCGGCCGAGCACCTGCGTGAGGAGCTGGAAGGTCCGCTCCGCCGATGTGTAGTCGGGCAGGTTGAGGACGGTATCGGCGTTGACCACCCCCACGAGTGACACGCCGGGAAGATCGAAGCCCTTCGCGACCATCTGCGTGCCGACGATCACCTGCGCCCGGCCTGTCCGCATCTTCTCGAACAGCGCGGCGTGCGCGCCCTTGAGGCGGACCGCATCGCGATCCATACGGATGAGCGGCGCTCCGGGAACGGCCTCGCGCACCTCCTCCTCGACACGCTGCGTCCCGACACCGAGGTGGCGGATGCGGCGCCCGCCGCACTGCGGGCATGCGACTGGCGCCGTGGCGCGCCGGCCGCAGCGATGACAAACGAGCGAGCCGTCCACCTCTTCGCTTCGGGTGTGATACGCGAACGGAATGTCGCACGCGGGGCACGCGACGACATGACCGCAATCGCGACAGAGCACGACCGTCGCGAATCCTCGCCGGTTGAGGTACAGGATCGCCTGCTCGCCCTTCGCGACGGTCCGCTGCAGCGCGATCCGGAGCGCGCGTGAGAGCGTCCCGCGATTTCCGGCCCGAAGCTCCAGCCGCAGATCGACGATCGCAGTTTCGGGCAGGGCGAGATCGCTGACGCGGACGGGCAGCGGCAGCAACCGCATCGCCCCGGCCTTCGCAGCGTGATACGTCGTCACGCGCGGGGTCGCGCTCCCCAGCACGACGACGGCGGCCGCCATGCGGCCGAACGCGAGGGCGGTGTCGACGGCGTGGTAACGCGGGCTGCTCTCCTGCTTGTATGACGGCTCCTGCTCCTCGTCCACCACGATCAGGCCGGGCCGTTCGAGTGGCGCGAAGAGCGCCGAGCGGGAACCGACCACGACGTCGGCGACGCCGTCGAGCACCCGCCGCCACTCGTCGTAGCGCTCGCCCGCCGAGAGCGCCGAATGCAGCAGCGCGACGCGCTCGCCGAACCGCGCGACGAACCGCGCCACGACCTGCGCGGTCAGCGCGATCTCTGGAACCAGCACGATGACGCCGAGACCGCGCGACAGCGCCGCCGCGGTCGCGCGCAGATACACCTCGGTCTTGCCGCTCGCGGTCACGCCGTGGAGCAGGAACGGATCCCCGCGGCCGAGCCCGTCGACGATCGCGGCCAACGCATCGGACTGCGCTGCCGTCGCCGGGAGGTCGCGGACCAGATCGTCTTCACCGAGCGCGAACTCGGCTGGTATGCGGCGTACCGCGCGAACGCCTTCGCTCGCGAGGCCGCGCCGCGCCAGGGTGCGCGCCGCTTCGGCGGAGCCGCCGGCTTCCGCGAGCTCGCGGCCGCTGCGGGCACCGAGCGACAGCGCTCGAAGTGTCGCCAGCTGGCGCGCGCCCACGCGCGTGGCGGCCTCGAGCGCGGCGCGGCCCTCGGGAGTCAGCGCGAAGAGCGACTCGCTGCGCTCGCCCTTCGCGGCCGGCAAGGAGCGGTGCGAGCGCTGAGCGAGCGCCGGCGGCAACATCGCCCGCACCGCGTCGGCGACGCCCGACCGGTACTCGCGCGCGATCCACTCAGCGAGCGCGAGCTGATGCGGGCGGAGCAGCGGCAGCGGATGGACCAGCGCGTCGATCTGACGCAGCGTGCCCTCGTACGGGACGCCCAGCGCGATCACCACTCCGGCGACCGAGCGAGGGCCGAAGCCGACACGCACGAGATGGCCGGGGACCAGGTCGAGACCATCGGGGATGCCGTAGGTGAAGGTCCGCGCCGGTCCGCGGATGCCGGCGAACACCGCAACTTGGGCTGTGCGCGTCATCAGGGCCTCAGAGGTAGGGGCTCAGAGGTCGTACCTACGCACTGCTCCGCAGCTCCGGCGCCCTGTGCCAGCTCCGCTGTCACAAGTCGTAATGGCGGGGCTTCGTGCTTTCCTTGCGGATGACCTCGGCGATCTGCTCCGCGGTCTCGTCGATCTTCCCGTCCTCATTCACCACGACGTAGTCGTACTCCGGTGCGGCGGCCATCTCGATCTCCGCGTTCCGCAGGCGGATCGCGAGCTGTTCCGGAGTCTCCGTGCCACGCGTCCGCAGACGCTTTGCAAGTGACTCGACCGACGGCGGCATGATGAAGATGGTCAGCGCCTCCGGCAGCTGGGACTTGATCTTCCGCATCCCTTGCGGATCGGGCTTGACGATCACGATCTTGTGGCTCCGCAGCGTGTCGCCGAGAATGTCGCGCCGCACTCCCTTGAACTCGCCGTGGACGATCGACCACTCGAAGAAGTTGCCTGCCTCGATCTCCTGGCGGAACTTCTCGGGCGAGTAGAAGTAGTACCGCACGCCATCGGCCTCGCCGGGCCGCGGCTTGCGGCTCGTCGCGGTGACGTAGACGACGGCGTCGTTCAGCTTCTGCACGAGCCGGTCGATGACCGTGTCCTTTCCCGCACCGGATGGGGCCGAGATGATCACGAGCAGGCTCTTCCCATCGATCGCCATCACTCTCTCGCCACGACTTCGTCGAGGGCCGGCGTGCTCTTCGTCGGCGTCCCGAGCGTTCCGAGGAACAGCCGCAGGTCCGGCGCGAGCGGCGCGGTGAAAGTGCGCTCGCCGGCGTGTGGCAGGCGCACCGAGAGACGCCAGGCATGGAGGAACTGACGTCCGAGTCCGCTCCCATCGCCGCGCCGTCCATACACCGGGTCGCCAACGATAGGGAAATGCGCGTACGCGAGGTGAACACGGATCTGGTGCGTCCGACCGGTGACCGGTCGCACATGCAGGAGCGAGAGGCGCTCGCTGGCGGCTCCGGACGCGCGGCTGGGGGTGTTCGCCCACGATCCGATGCGCCTGAAGCGCGTCGTGGCGTCTCTGCCGCCCGCGCGGACGACGATCCGCCGGCGGTCCTCGGTGTCCCGCTGGAGCGGTGCCTCGACGACCACATCGTCGTCCCCGGGGTCGCCCCAGACGAGGGCGAGGTACTCCTTCGAGAAGTGCTGCTGCTGCAGCTGGCGGCTTAGCGCGAGCTGCGCCACGTCGTTCTTGGCGATGACCATCACGCCGCTGGTGTCCTTGTCCAGCCGATGGACGATCCCCGGCCGACCCGCCTCTCGGCCGGTGCGCGAGTCGATCCGCCCGAGCATCGCGTTCACGAGCGTTCCGGTCTTGTGCCCGTGCGCGGGATGCACCACCAGGCCGGCCGGCTTGTCCACGACGACCACGTCGTCGTCCTCGTAGAGGATGTCCACCGCGATGTCCTCGCCGCGCAGCACGGCGTCGGGCTCCGCCGCCGGCACGTCGACGACGACCTCCTGCCCGGCGCGCAGCTTGTGCGCCTGCTCGACGGTCTCACCATCGACGCGTACGTGCTCTTGGCGCGCCAGACGCTGGATCGCGCTGCGCGACAGGAGCGTGTGCTCCGCGAGGAATTTGTCGACGCGCTGCCCGCCTTCGTCGGCGTGGAGCACGATCCGCTGTCCACCCGCCCCGGCTCCGTCGGCCGGAGTGCCCGCGCCCGTCATGCCGCGCGCGCTGTGGTCTTCCGCTCCTCCTGCCACAGCAGGAACATGACGAGGAGGATGCCGACGACGATCGACGAATCGGCGACGTTGAACGCCCAGAAGCGCACGGAACCTGGGATCCCGACGTCGATGAAGTCCACCACGTAACCCTGGCCCACGCGATCGACGAGATTGCCGAGAGCGCCACCGAGCTGCATCCCCAGCGTCGCGGCGATTATCGGAGAGCTGCTGGCGATCTGGCGGTAGTAGTAGAGGATCGCGAATACCGCGAAGACCGAGAGGATCGATAAGAGTGTGGTGCGCTCCGGCAGCAGGCCGAACGCCGCGCCGCTGTTCTGCGTGTGCACGATACGGACGTAGTCGCCGATGACCGGTCGTGCCTCGTAAAGCGGGACGCTCCGCTCGACCCACATCTTGGTCAGCCGGTCGAGCGTGAACACGACGGCGGCGACCGCTCCGATGAAGAGAAGGCGTTGCGTCGACATCTAGGTGACCATGCCCCCGTCGATCTGCAGCACCTGACCCGTGATGTACGCCGCGTCCTCGGACACGAGGAACGCGATCGCGTTCGCCACGTCGTCCACGGTGCCGAAGCGCCCGAGAGGGATCTGCTTGAGGATCGTCTCCTCCATCTGCCCGAGGAGCGAGCTCGTGAGATCCGTCGGGACGAAGCCCGGAGCGACGGCGTTGCAGGTGATGTTCCGGCTGGCCATCTCTCGTGCCACCGTCTTCGTGAATCCGATCAGCCCGGCCTTCGCCGACGCATAGTTCGCCTGCCCGGCGTTGCCGGCCACGCCAGCGACGGACGACACGTTCACGACGCGACCGAACCGCTGCTTCATCATCGGGCGCATCGCCGCCTTCGTGACAAGGAACGCGCCGCGGAGATTCAGATCGAGCACGGTGTCCC
>JBGPKU010000024.1:0-36114 GCA_041486085.1 Candidatus Limnocylindria bacterium
CGGTTCGCGACGATGGGATTTGCCACCGTCGTGTCAACGGTGGCATCGGCATAGGGGCAGGCGGAGCGCGATCAACGCGGGATCGGTCCGGACCGTCGACCTTTCCGGACCGATCCCGCGTCGTGTGAACGGACAAGGGACCGAGCGTCTAGCCCGCTTGGCGACCGCGCGCGATCAGCTCGGCGACCTTCTGGCCGCCCTTCTTACCGATCTCTTCGAAGTGCTCGTGTCCGTACTACTCGGAGACCGTGTCGCCTCCGATCTTCCCGATGCGACCGTAGAAGCGCGGGCCGTAAAGCTCCTTGACCTTCTGGCCGCCCTGCTTGCCGATCTGCTCGTAGAACTCGGAGCCGTGACGCTGCGCCGTCGTGCGGCCGCCCTTCTTTCCGATCTGTTCGTAGAACTCGGGCCCGTGCCGCTGCGCCGTCGTCGCGCCGCCACGACGCCCCGCTTCAGCGACCGTCATCGCCCCCTTGCTCCGTGTCATCGTTCGACCTCTCCCTTGTGCAGTCCCGGAGTAGTCCGTGCTTCCCCGGTCGGAACGCCAAAGGCTGCATATCCCATGCCATCGCTCGCTTGTTCGGGTAACCAGCGGGACGGCAGGCGATGAGGTGAGACGCACCGGGCATGCGCGCGAACCGGCCGGCGGACGCCCGAGAAGCGGACGGTCGTCAGCGGATCTGCATCAGGACCGTGCAGAGATCGGTGCAGCTCAAAGCCACCCTTACCCGCGGAGAGAGGTCGAGCTCGCGTCCGGCAATGTAGGGTCCGCGGTCCACGACCGGCACGGTGATGGTGTTGCTCCCATGCGTGAGCGTGAGCATCGTTCCGCAGGGCAGCGTCTTGTGGGCGACGCCCCAGGTGTCCGGCAGGAACTGGATCGGCAGCCCATGCGCCAACAGCCACTGCCAGCAGGGCAGCCGATTTTCGTAGAAGCCCGGCCCGTACCAGGACGCGGTGACCAGCACGCCGGGGCCGCCGGCCACCGCGACAGCGTGCCGCGGTGGGGGCACGGGCGTGAGAACTGCGGTCGCCACCGAGGTGGGCTCGGCGGTCGGCGCGGGCGTCGCCTCGGGTGCGAGGATCCGCCGCGGGAGCTCAGCAACCTGATTCGGTAGCGAAGCCTCTCCCCGGGCCGCGCCATGGGCACGCACCTCGGTCACATCCGCCACCAGGACCTGACCGCTACTGCGCCCAACGTCCAGGATCAGCGCGGGTACGAGCAACGTGATCGCAAGGATCGCGATACCGGCGCGCGCGATCCAATGGCTGTGACCGCCGCTGCGGTGGAGAGGAAGCGCGACCGGCGATGCGAGCGATGGCGTGACCGTCGCCGAGAGCGAGAAGACCGTCGGTGAGAGAGACACGACCATCGGTTTGAGCGGTGACCTGACGAGAGGAGGCTGCGACCCGGTCGCGCGATAGCGACGCATGTCCTCGAGCATGTCGGCGCGGCGGTACGCGTGTCCGAACGACGAGCGCAGCACGCGCGTGACTTCGGCGATCGACGCCCCTCGCGCGACCGAATCACGGACGAGCGGCTGCGCGATCTCACGGAGGCTTTCCGACCTACCCACGAGCGCGGTGCCCATGCACGATGGATTCCAGCCTGTGTCGCTGGCGTTGATATGGCGTTACATCGCTGACACCCCGTGGTTGAGGAGCGCTCGCTCGGGCTCGATGTTTCTCGCGATGCGCAGTGAGAGTCGCGACCTGATGCGAGCCTGAACGGCGACTACGGTCGGGCGACGACCACGAAGCGCGGATCACCGGCATTCGGGCCGGTCGACGTTTGCAGTGTGAGCTGCTCGGGAACGGATGGCGCGACCCACGACACGTCGCTCGGTGGCACGCGCGCATGTATCTCAGCGATCGCGTAGCGCAACGCGCGTCCATCGGGTGTGCTGATCCACACGACATCCCCGACGCGCGCGTCCCAGAGCGAGAGGAACATCCCGCGACGCGCGTGCGCGTAGATGTAGCTGTTCAGCCCGGCGCCCGGGATCCCCGTGCCGGGGAGATGGAACGCGTAGTTCTCGGGGGTCTGCTGCTGCACCGTGTCGCGCGCGACATCGCCCTCGAGGATCGCGAGATCGATTCCCAGACGCGGGATCTGCACGCGGTAGCCCAATGGGATCGGTGGTAGCGGTGTCGACGTCGGTGCCGGCGTGGCGTCGGCGCTTGTGGCGGGCGCGGCCGCGAACGCGGACGCAGTCGCGGACGCGCTCGGGCGCTGCGTGACCTCCGCTCGCGCGTTTGGCGAGGTGGCTGGCGGCGCCAGGAGGGCCGCGCCCACGGCGAGCGCGAGGAGTCCCAGCAGGGCCGGCGTCCGGTACATGGCTATCCTCGGAGCACAGTTGATGCCTGCCGACCGAGCGGCCTTCGCAGCAAGGAGAAAGCGTGCCAGCGCGGCCCTGCGGGATGGGGGCCTCGCCGCGCTTCTGCTCTCACCCGCCTCTGACCTGGCGTACCTCACCGGCTACCGGGTGTTCACGAGCGAGCGACTCACCTGTCTGGTTCTCGCGGCGGACGGCGCCGCCACGCTCGTCGTCCCGAAGCTCGAATCGCCGCGTGCCCTCCACGCGGCTCCGGATCTCCCGCAGCGGACCTGGGACGAGACCGACGACCCGTATGCACTCGTGGCGTCGCTCGTCGCAGCGAAGGGCGATGTCGCAGTGGCCGATCAGATGTGGGCGCTCTTCACCCTTCGCCTGCAGAAAGCGCTCGCTGGCCGCGGCTTCGTCGTCGCGTCTTCGATCACCCAGCACCTGCGAATGCGCAAGGACGAATACGAACGCGACGCGCTGCGTGCGGTCTCGGCCGCGGCCGACCGCGCGTACGCTTCCGTGCTGACACACGACTTCGCGGGTAGGCGCGAGCGCGAGGTCGGCGCGGACCTCGCGGCGCTGCTCAAGGCGGAGGGACACGAGGAGGTCGCGTTCACGATCGTGGCCTCTGGTCCGAACGGCGCGTCCCCACATCACGAGACGGGCGACCGGCGCATCGTGAACGGTGACACGATCGTCCTGGACTTCGGCGGGACGCGCGAGTGGTACTGCTCTGACATCACACGCACCGTGCACGTGGGCACGCCAGACGCGGAGACGATCAAGGTGCACGACGCGGTGCGTCGATCGCAGGCGGCCGGATACGCTGCGGCCCGGACCGGCGCCACCGCGGAATCGGTGGACGCGGCGTCACGAAAGGTCATCGCGGATGCCGGCTACGGTCAGTACTTCATCCACCGCACCGGCCACGGCATCGGTCTCGACGGTCACGAGCATCCGTATCTGGTGAACGGAAATCGTGAACTGCTCGAGCCGGGGATGGCGTTCTCGATCGAGCCGGGCATCTACCTTCCGGGACGCTTCGGCGTAAGGATCGAGGACATCGCGATCATCGGGGACGACGGCACGGCCGAACCGCTGAACAACGCCGATCACGCGCTCGCGCTCGTTCGCTGACCAGGTCGGTGCGGTTCGGGATCGCGGTGGCCGTTGCGGCGGTCGCGCAGCTCTTCGTCTACGTGCGGCTTGCGGGATGGGTCGAGACGGGCGCGATCCTCGCGGTCTCCTACATCGCCTTGGCCGCCCTGGGCGCGGGCTGGTTCGCCGGTCGGCGACCGGCGCTCGCCGGTGCGCTCTCGGTCGTGCTCGGCGTGGCCCTCTACGGCGCGGTGACGTTCTTCGGCCCGGCGGCGATCGGGATGGGAGCCGTGGATCTCGTCCTGGGGGAGCTTCGCCTGGTCGTCGCGTACTGGCCGTACGCGCTGCTCGGTGCTGCCGCCGGCGCGACCGGCGGTTGGCTCCACCGAAGAGTGACCGGGCGGAGGCGCTGAGTGCGCTTGTTGGCGTCGATCCTGGCGACGACGGTCGGGCTGGCCTTCTGGTGGGCGCTGACGGAGCCCCTGCCGGTGCCGCCGGTCATCCAGCTCGGCGTCCCCGCGGCGATCCTGCTCTGCGCCGGCGTCATCGCGGGCCGCCTCGGCATCGTCGCATCGCCGGTGGCGCTGCTCTTCTCGCTGTTCGTCGGCAGCATCATCGCGACGCAGCTTCATCAGTCCTTCGCGCCGGCGACGCCGCCGATCTCGTCGTTCGGCGCGCTCATCGCGCTCTCGTTTCCCGAGCTACTGCCGCCGCTCGCGGCCGCCGCCGCCCTCGGTCTCGTCGGCGGTCTATTCGGGGAGAAGCTGCTCCCGAACACGCGCTAGGCGTCCGCGGACAAACCCACGCGACCGTCAGCGCGAGTCGCGACTACACACCGTGCTCGAGCTGACGGGCGTACTCGGCCGCGTCGTAGTGGCCGAGCGATGCGGCGATGAGGCCGTCGTCGTCGAGCGTCCACTCCTCGTAGCCCTTGACCCGCACGGCGTTCCCCGTGCCGCCCGGTCCGGTGTTGGTGCCCGTGAACGTCCAGTGGTACTCGATGCGACCGGCTTCCACGACGAGCTCGTCCAGATACACGCGCATGTCCGGCAGCGCCACGTAAAAGCTCCGGGCGGTCTCGGTGATCGCGGCGCGGCCCACGGAGGGTGCGCCGTCGTTGATCGTGAGCGATCCCCGTGGCGCGTAGAGCTGGGCTACGCGCGTCGGGTCCATGCTGCACCACGCCGCGGTGTAGCGCTCGGCGAATGCTCGGAGCCGATCGCGATCGACGGTCATGGCGCGATGTTCTGGTTCAGCCGGAACAGGTTGGTCGGATCGTACTTGCGCTTGATCCCGACGAGCCGATCCCAGGTGCGGCCCGGATAGGCATCGCGGATCCTGGCGGGACCGTCCTCCGCCAGGAAGTTGACGTAGGGGGCGTCGTCTCCGCGGCGCAACGCCGCAGCAAGCCCGGTCACCCAGCTCTTACCCGCCGCGGCGTCGGCCGGTTCGTACAGCGCGGCGACATTGACCATGAACCGGCGGTCCCGGTGCGCGAACGCCGTCGCGTCCGCCGCGACGCGCGCCATCGCGCCACCCAGTACCCGCAGCTGCGCAACGCCGAACGCCGGCGCCCTGGCCGTGACGCGCTCCATGATCGCCTCACACGAGTCCCGATCGATGGCGTCGACGAACATGGTGCGGGTGCTCCCGATGGGGTGGTAGCTCGGATCGTCAGGCGGGTAGATCTCCCGATAAGGCATCGGCTGGATCATGTCGGCAAGAGGCTCGGCCAGCGAGCGGAACGGCGCGAGGACGCGCTGTCCCTCATCGACCGCGCCCGCGTACGCCATCAGCGCGAAGATGACGATCCTGCCGTGATGCTCAGCCGGCACGAACGGCATCGGCGGCGCGGGCATGACGTTGACGATGCCGGACAGTTCCTCGGGCGCCTTCTCCGAGAGCGCGATGAACGAATGGATGACGTCGGCGGTGGCCGGCAGCATGAGCATGCCGCCGACTAACGGATCGACTGGATGCAGACGGAGCCGGAAGCGCGTGGCGACGCCGAAGTTCCCGCCACCGCCGCGGATCGCCCAGAAGAGGTCCGGATGCGCCTTGGCGTCGACCTTCAGGATCTCACCGTCCGCGGTCACGACCTCGGCGGCGAGCAGGTCGTCGATCGTGAGGCCGTGCTTACGCACCAGGTACCCGATGCCCCCGCCGACCGTGAGGCCCCCGATGCCGACGGAGCCGGTGTCGCCGAACCCCGTCCCCAGACCATGCACCCCGGCCGCGGCGGAGTATTCGGCCGCGGTCAGCCCCGTCTGCGCCCACGCGGTGCGACCCTCCACGTCGATGTCGATCGCCTTCATGTCCTTGAGATCGAGCACGATCCCGCCATCGGAGACGCAGTGGCCGACCGGGCTGTGGCCGCCGCTGCGGACCGCGAGCTCGAATCCGTTCTCGCGCGCGTATGAGATCACGCGTGAGACGTCACTCGCGTCGGCGACACGCGCGATGAGCTTTGGATGGCGATCGACGCCGCCGAAGAAGGTACTGCGCGCTTCGTCGTAGTCGGGATCGCTCTGGATGATCGTCCGGCCGTGAAGGCCGGCGATGTTGACAGCGGACCCCGTCGTCATGGGAACTCCCCTCCAGATCGGTCACTCGTGCGGACGTGCGAGGCTCACGCGATGTGGATGAATGAAGCACCACGATAGCCGCGGCGACCGCGACCGACGCGGAGTGGTGCGCAGATGCCGGCCCACTCGCGTCGTCGTGTGTGGGCCGGCTTCGCGCTTGCGCATCGCGTGCCGAGGTCAGGCCGCGAGCTGGTCGGTCAGAGCGTCGCGTGTGGTTTGAGGTGTCTGTTACGGCACGATCGGCCGGGCCGCGTCGAGAGCCCACTGATAGAGCGAGTTCGGGACGATGCCGAGAACGACCACCGCGATCGCGCTCACGCCGAGAGACAGCGAGAGCAGGCGCGACGGGATGAGCGGTGGTGCGGCCGTGTCGGGGTCGTACATGTACATGCGCACGACCACGCGCAGGTAGTAGAACGCCGCCAGCACGGCGTTCAAAGCCAGGACGACCGCCAGCCAGGCGTAGCCCGCGTCGAGCACCGGTTGGATCACGAGGAACTTCGCGATGAAGCCGATCGTCGGCGGGATGCCGGTGAGCGAGACCAGGAACACCGCGAAGACGAGCGCGCCAAGGCCGTGCCGCTGTGAGAATCCGTTCATCTCGTCGAGCGTCGCACCGCGGGTCCCCTCGAGCTCGATGTAGAGAAGGCACGCGAAGGCGCCCAGGTTCATCAGGCCATACGCGAAGACATAGAACAGGACCGCTCCGCCCGCGGCCGGCCCGGCCGGCGCGGCGGCAACAGCCGCGAGGATGTAGCCGGTGTGCGCGATGCTCGAGTAGGCGAGCATCCGCTTCACGTTCATCTGAGCGAGCGCGACGATGTTTCCGACGGTCATCGTGATCGCGGCGAGCACCGCGAACACGGCGGACCAGTCCACCGCCAGCGGACCCATGCCGCTCACGAGCACACGGAGGATCGCGGCGAAGGCCGCGGCCTTCGGCGCGACGGACATGAACGCGGTCGCGGGCGTCGGCGCGCCATCGTAGGCATCGGGCGTCCACTGGTGGAACGGCACGACCGCGGCCTTGAAGCCGAGGCCGACGGTGATGAGCGCGATGGCGATGATCGTCGGCCCGTCCGCCAAGCCGGTCCTCCGGAGGAACGCCGATATCTCCGTGAGCATGGTCGAGCCGGTCACACCGAACAGCCACGCGAATCCGTACACGAGCAGCGCCGAGCTGAACGCTCCGAGCAGGAAGTACTTCAGTGCGGCTTCGTTGGCGAACCGGTCGCGCCGCTGGATGCCCGCGAGCACGTAGACCGGGATCGTCATCAGCTCGATGCCGATGAACAGCGTGATGAGGTCGGTGGAGAGTGCGATGGTCATCGCGCCGAGCGTCGAGAAGAGGAGCGTCGCGTAGTACTCGCCCGGCGGCACCTGCTTGCGCCACAGGTACGCCGGCGCGACGGCGGTCCCGAACAGAGCGAGCAGCACGAAGACCGCGCGGAAGAAGTTCGTGAACGCATCGACTCGGACGAAGCCACGGAAATACAGACCCGCCGTCGCGCCCAGCGGCGGTGCGGGCAACGCGATCACCAAAGGCGCGACCAGCGCGAGGACCAGGCCGATCACCGTGAGGAGCGGCAGCCAGACGCGCGCCCGGCTCCGCGACATGAGGGCATCCGCGACGATCACGACGCCCGCGGTCACGGTGACGGCGAGCTCCGGCAGGATCGGGGCGAAGACGTTCCAGAGCTCGGTCATCGCAGCGCGACCTGGAACGACGGATCGAGTGCGAGCTTCAGGATGCGATCGAGGCTCGGCTCGATGATCGCGATCAGCGGCTGGGGGAAGACCCCCAGCCCGACCGTCAGCACGAGCAGCGGCGCGGCGCAGGCGATCTCCAGCGGTGAGAGATCCGGAAGCGACTTGTACGCCTCACGGACCGGGCCGTACATCACGCGCTGGAACATCCAGAGCAGGTAGACGGCCGCGAGGATCACGCCGAGGGCGGCGAGCGGGCCCCAGAAGAGCCCACCGAACGGCGGCACGCCCCCGAACTGGAACGTGCCCAGCAGCACGAGGAACTCTCCGACGAATCCGTTCAGCCCGGGAAGGCCGATCGAGGCGAGCACGAAGATCCCGAAGAACGTCGTGTACAGCGGCCACCGATTCGCGAGACCGCCGAGATCGGCGATGAGGCGGCGGTGCGTCTTTTCGTACTGGATGCCCACGAAGAGAAAGAGCGCGCCGGTGACGAAGCCGTGATTGAGCATCTGCAGCACGGCGCCGATCGCGCCCTGCGCGTTCAGTACGAAGATCCCCAGCGTCACGAAGCCCATGTGCGCCACCGAGGAGTACGCGACGAGCTTCTTCAGGTCCTTCTGCACGACCGACACGGCACCGCCGTAGAGGATCGCGACGACCGAGAGCACGATCATCACGGGCAGCCAGATCGTCGTGCCGGTCGGGAAGAGCGGCAGCGCGAATCGCAGGAAGCCGTAGCCGCCGGCCTTCAGCAGCACCCCCGCGAGGATGATCGAGCCCGCCGTCGGCGCCTCGACGTGCGCGTCGGGTAGCCAGGTGTGGAACGGGAACATCGGGAGCTTTATGGCGAAGGCCAGAGCGAACGCGAGGAACACCCAGAACTGGAAATCCGCGGAGAAGTGGCTGCGGATGACCAGCAGGTCCGGGAGGGACAGCGTGCGCGAGCCCTCGGGACCAGACGCCAGCCACACCGCGACGATGCCGACGAGCATGAGCAACGAGCCGGCGAGCGTGAAGATGACGAATTTGAGCGTCGCGTAGATACGTCGCGGTCCGCCCCAGATCCCGATGATCAGGTACATCGGCACGAGCATCAGCTCGAACATCACGTAGAAGAGGAAGAGATCGAGCGAGATGAACACGCCCACCATGCCGATCTCGAGAAGAAGGAACGCGACCATGAACTCTGCCAGGCGCTCCTTTATCGCGCCGCCGGTCGAGTACAGCACCGAGATGAACGTGAGCAGCGTGGTCATGGGAACCAGCAGCACGCTCACGCCATCGACGCCGACGAAGTACTGGATGCCGAGGCTGGGAAGCCACTGCGCGCGCTCAACGAGCTGGAAGTCCGCCTCGCCGACCTTGAACTGACCGAGCATCACCAGCGAGAGCAGGAGCTCGACGAAGGTCACGACGATCGCCACCTGCTTGACGGCGCGGACGTCGCCGCGGAAGAGGACCAGTGGGATCAAGCCCGCCGCCGGAATGACCAGGAGCAGAGTGAGCACGTGGTCGAGCGTCATCGCTTGAACACACCGGCGGCGTAGCCGCCGTATGCGACGAGCATCACGAGCAGGCCGGCGACGATGGTGAGCGCGTAGTTCCCGACGACCCCGGTCTGCAGGCGGCGCGCGCTCTGGCCACCGAGCGATGCGAGACGACCGATCACGTTGGCGATGCCGTCGATGACGTGCACGTCGAACGCCCACAGCGCGCCAAACAACCCGCGCGCTGCGTCGACGAACCTTCGGTCATAGAGCTCATCCACGTAGTACTTGTTCACGAGCAGCCGGTAGATCGGGCCCGACGCGCGCGTGACGGCGGCCGGATCGGGTCGGTGGCGCACATACATCGAAACGCCGATCGCGATGCCGACGAGGCCGGCGACCACAGACACCGCGGCAAGGCTGACGACGACACTCCAGATCGGCTGCTCGTGCGCGCAGCTGTCGATCAGGATGTTCGGTACAGGTACGCAGTGCTCGAAGACCGGATTCAGGTACGAATGGATGAATCCGAGCTCCGGCGGGAAACCGATCACGATGCCCAGCACGGCGCTGCCGACAGCGAGCGCCATGAGCGGAAGGGTCATCACCGCGGGCGACTCGTGCGCGTGGTCGTAGAGGTGGTGGTCACGCGGCTCGCCGAAGAACGTCATCCAGAGCGCGCGGGTGACGTAGAACGCGGTCAGGACCGCGGTGATGATGCCGATCGCCCACAGCGCGGTGTGCCCGTTGAGGAATGCGGCGCCGACGATCTCGTCTTTGGACCAGAAACCCGCGAGGGGCGGGATCGCCGCCAGCGCGCCGCCGGCGACGAGCATGGTCCAGAACGTCACGGGCATCTTTCGTCGCAGGCCGCCCATCTTGCGCATGTCCTGCTCGTTCCCCATCCCGTGGATCACCGAGCCCGAGCCGAGGAACAGGAGCGCCTTGAAGAACGCGTGCGTGACAAGGTGAAAGATCGCCGCGACGGGCGCGCCGACGCCGAGCGCCAGGAACATGTAGCCGAGCTGGCTGACGGTCGAGTACGCCATCACCCGCTTGATGTCCGTTTGAACCAGCGCGATCGTCGCCGCGAAGATCGCGGTGATCGCGCCGACGGTCCCGACGACCTGCAATGACGGCCCGGCCAGCTCGAACAGCGGCATCGAGCGCGCGACCAGGTACACGCCGGCCGTGACCATCGTGGCTGCGTGGATGAGCGCGGACACCGGCGTCGGGCCCTCCATCGCGTCCGGCAGCCATGAATAGAGCGGCAGCTGCGCGGACTTTCCCGTCGCTCCCACGAACAACGCGAGACAGATGAGCGTGAGGTTCGCCTGGGTGGCAATGCCGACCTTGTCGAAGACGTCGGTGTAGGTGAGGGAGCCGAACACCAGGAAGATCGTGATCATGCCGATCGTGTAACCCCAGTCACCGATGCGGTTCATGACGAACGCCTTCTTCGCCGCGACGACCGGCTCGTGACGCTCGAACCAGAAGCCGATCAGCAGGTACGAGCAGAGGCCGACGCCCTCCCACCCCACGAACATGAGGAGGTAGTTGTCGGCCATCACGAGAAGGAGCATCGCGAAGACGAACAGGCACATCCAGCTGAAGAAGCGCGGGAAGCCATGGTCGTGCTCCATATAGCCGTTCGAGTAGACGAAGATGAGCGTGCCGACGATCGTGACGACCATGAGCATCGTGCTCGAAAGGGGATCGATGAACGCCGCGACGTTCACACGGAAGTCGCCGACGCCGATCCATTCGTAGAGCGTCACCGTCGTGCGCTCGCGCCCACCGAGCACCTCGAGGAACACACCGATCGAGAGCAGCGCCGATGCGGCTACGGCCGCGACCGCGATCCAGCCGGTGGCGTGCTTCAGCCAGCGACGCCCGAAGAGCCCGTTGGCGAGAAACGCGAGGAGCGGGAGCGCGGGTATTAGCCAGACGTTCGCGATCATGTACTCACTGCCGTTGGTCGCTCCCGTACAGGGCCGTCCCATTTAACCAGACGTTGGCGATCATCTCGTCACCACCGTTTGTCTCACTACCGTTTGCCGCTCCCGTAAGGCGCCGTCCCATTTAGCCCTTCATCGAGTGGAGCTCGTCGACGTCCACGGTCGGCCGGTTGCGATAGGACGCGAGCACGATGGCCAGGCCTACGGCCACCTCCGCCGCGGCGACGACGAAGATGAAGACGACGAAGACACTGCCACGCTCATCGGCTATGCCCGCGCGGCGCGAGAACGCGACCAGCGCCAGGTTCGTGGCGTTCAGCATCAGCTCGACGCACATCAGAATGACGACGGCATTGCGCCGGACGAGCACGCCCGCAACGCCGATGAAGAAGAGGACGGCGGACACGGCGATGAACGCGCCGAGCGGGATCGCGCTCATGCAGAGCTGCTCAATCTCTGGCCTGCGGCCAGAGACACGCTCAGGGCTGGACGACGCGCTCGTCGCGGCATGGCCGCTCCTCGCTCCTCATTCATTCGTCTTCATCCCGCTTCACGAGGACGATCGCACCGATCATGGCCGCGAGCAGCAGCACGGACGCGACCTCGAAGGGGAACGCGTAGTCGCGGAAGACGCTCGTGGCGAGCGGCACGAGATCCGAGCCCTTCGCGCCCGCGGTCGGAGCGTCGCGGAAGGTGGTCGCGTAGAGCGCGACAAAGATGGCGATCGGTGCGACGAACAGTGCCGCGAGCGGCGTCTGCTTCTGGAAGAAGAGCCCGTACGCCCGATCGCGCTGCGGCGTGAACATGACGCCGTAGAGGATCAGCACGGTGATGGCACCGACGTAGATGAGGACCTGGAACGCGGCGATCGTCTCGGCGCCGAGCAGCACGAACATGCCGGCCATACAGAGGAACGTGAAAGCCATGAGCAGCGCGGCACCCGTGATGCGATTGAGCAGGACGATCCCCGCTGCGGCGCCGATGATCCCGATCGTGAGCAGCGCGAACACAACCGACTCGACGAAGCCGTACGACATCCTGCTAGCTCGGCCGCTGCCCGGCGGCGAGGGGCGAGCCCTGCGCAGCCAGACGAGCGCGCAGACCGACCAGACGGCGGCGCTGGAAGTACGGCACCGCCGCCGCGAATCCGATGAGCAGCACCCAGTTCGCGATCGCGACCGGCACGATCGTCTGCGGGAAGAGGAGCAGGAGCGCCGCGGTCAGCAGGAGGTTCGTCAGCGTCAGCGGGATGAGCAGCTTCCAGCAGAGCGACATGAGCTGGTCGATGCGGAACCGCGGAAGCGTCGCGCGGACCCACATGAACACGAGCACGAAGAAGTAGGTCTTCAGGGTGAACCACAGGACACCGAGCGCCGGACCGAGGAGCGGATGGACGTCCACCAGCGGGCCGTGCCAGCCACCGAACCAGAGCGCGGTGATGATCGAGCAGACGATGGTGACCTCGCCGTACTCGGCGACGAAGAAGAGGCCCCACCGCATGCCGGAGTACTCGGTCAGGAATCCGGCGACGAGCTCGGATTCTGCCTCGGGCAGGTCGAACGGTACGCGGTTCGTCTCCGCCAGGCCCGCGATGAAATACGTCACGAACGCGAGCGGAATGACGAGCGCGTTGATCACGAGGCCCTGCTGGCTATCGACGATCTTGGTCATCGAGAGCGAGCCGACCACCAGCACGACGGTGACGAGTGAAAGGATCTGCGGCACCTCGTACGAGATGAGCTGCCCGGCCGAGCGGAGCCCACCGATGAGCGAGTACTTGTTGTTCGACGCCCACCCCGCGATGACGATCCCGAGCACCGTCATCGAGCCAAGGGTCGTGAGGTAGAGCAGACCGATGTTGAGGTCCGCGCCGACGACGCCGGGCGCGAACGGGATCACGACGTACGACGCGACCATCGGGCTGAACACGATCGCCGGCGCTGCGAGGAAGAACCAGTGGTCCGTCAGCTTCGCGCGGATGTCCTCTTTTCCGAGGAGCTTTATCGCGTCGGCGAGCGTCTGCAGGAGGCCCCAGGGACCGGTGTGGATCGGCCCCACGCGGTCCTGGATGATCGCCTGGATCTTTCGCTCGAGATAGATCTGTGCGAGCGCTCCGTTGAACACGAGACCGACCGCAAGGAGGATCGCGATGAGAAGACGGAGGATCGCCCAGAGTGCCGGGTCGAGGCCGAACGGCCCCGGAGCCATGTCAACCGCCTCGTGCGTCGCTGCGCGGAGGAAGGAACGACTTGAGCAACGGGTGACCCGGGAACGATTCCTCGAGGAAGATCCGACGCAGATCCGGGTGCCCGTCGAACTCGATCCCGAACATGTCGTAGGTTTCGCGCTCCGGCCAGTTGGCGCCCTCCCACACGGAAACAAGCGAGGGTACGTGCGGGTCCACGTGGCTGCAGCTCGTGCGCAGCATCACGAAGACATGCGTCTGCGTGCCGCGGACGAACGTCACGCTGCGGAGTTCGCTCCCGGTGTCGACGCCCGCGTTGACCGAGTAGAGGTCGCACTTCGTGGCCGGATCGTCGCGAACGATGCGCGCGACCTCGAGCAGATGGTCACGGTCGACATCCACTACGACCGTGTCGTGCAGCATGCTGACCGTTCCACGATCGCCGAGCTGTTTCGCGAGCGCCGCGGCGATGGCCCCGAGACCGACGGAGGGCCGCGGCGCGCTCAGTACCAATTCAACGCCTTCTTCTTCCAAGCGTAGAAGAGTCCGACGACGAGGATCCCGATGAAGACCACCATCTCACCGAGCCCGAACCAGCCAAGCTCGCGGAACAGGACGGCCCACGGAAAGAGAAAGATCACTTCGACGTCGAACACGACGAACAGCAGGGCGAAGATGTAGAAGTGGGTCGGGTAGCGGCCCCAGGCCTGACCGACGGGTTCTTCCCCCGATTCGTACGTCCGCAGCTTTTCGCGGGTCGGCTTCCAGGGGGAGAGGAGGTGAGAGAGCAGCATCATCACGCTGACGATCCCGGCGCCGACCACGAAAAAGGCCAAGACGTAGACATACGACAGGTTGTAGTCGGGCACGGCGTTAGCGTACGGACGCCTCAGAACGTCCGCAAACGCACAAACTCTTCCGTTACAAACCGCTTTCGACAAGCCGCCGTTACGCACACGTGACGAGAACGTCAGGGTTGACACATGGACCCGCCGATGGCTACGGTGGCCCGGGCTTCATTCCAACGAGTACGTATTTCGTACAAATTGGCGCGTCTTTGGGGAGGGCACTCGGCTTTTGACAGCCCACAGCGGCACTAGGTATCCGCACGCCACTCCGTCGCCGCGTCTTCTCGCGGGACGCCTGGTCCGAATGAGCGAGGACAAGGTGCGGGAGGGTGGCGCTGCGCTGCGCAGAATGTGCCTCGACCTCGTCGACGAACGGATCCCCGCGTTCCTCAGTGCGGTCTACGGTCCTCGAGGACTGCGTCTCCTTTTGAACGTCGCCACCGCCCTCCTCGTCCTTGCTCTCCCGTTCTCCGTCTCGACCGCACGCGGCTCTGCCGCGGGCAGCGAGACCGCCACCTTTGTGGCCGTCGCCACCGGATCGACCGACGACGCATCAGCGCGCGCGACGACCACCGGTCGAGGGCTGCTTGCGGGTTCGCGCAGCGTCGTCACGGTCGCGGCCGAGGATGTGAAGGAGGTCGTGCAGTACACCGTCGCGAAGGGCGACACGCTCGCCGAGATCGCCGACAAGTACGCCGTCAGGGCCGACGATCTGGCGTTCGCGAACAACATCGAGGTGGAGGGCACGAATCTCAACGTCGGCCAGACGATGTTCATCCCCCCGGGTCGCGGCGCCCTCTACTTCGTCAAGGACGGCGACAGCGTCACGTCGGTCGCGCAGAAGTTCAAGGTCGAGCCGTCGGTGATCATGGCCTACAACCGCCTCTACTTCGAGCCGGAGCACTTCGCCACCGACCAGCTGATCTTCGTGCCCGGAGGCGAGGTACCCGCGATGAAGCGCGTCGAGGCATCGCGGTCGATCCCGATCCCAGCGGCTGGTCAGCTACCCGCACGGACCGGACGGCTTGGCTGGCCGGTCAACGGCGTGATCACGCAGCTCTTCTGGTGGGGACACACCGGCGTCGACGTCGCCGCGCCGTACGGCACCGCGATCGGCGCGTCCGATGACGGCGTCGTCGTCGCGACGGGTTGGGTCGCCGTGGGCGGGCTGCGCGTATGCGTCGAGCACTCCGGCGGGCTGCAGACCTGCTACTACCACACCAGCTCGGTGTACGTGTCACCCGGACAGACCGTGACGAAGGGACAGGCCATCGCCGCGATCGGGATGACCGGCGTCACGACCGGCCCGCACGTCCATTGGGAGCTCAAGATCAACGGAGTCGCCGTCAACCCACTGGCCTACTAGTAGGGCAGCTCCTTTGGTTTTCGCAGCTCGGCTCCGCCTGCATTCGCGTCGTCGCCTCCCTGCCTCGCTTCGCCCGCTGGCGGCCTCCCTCCTCCGTCGCGCTGACTGCGTTCGCTGACAGGGGCGCTGCCCCCCGAGCCCGTCGTCGGTCGACCTGTTCCTAGACTCGATCCATGTACCGCGCCGTTCACGCCGACCGCAGCGGTCGGATCCTCATCACCGATCACCCCGCGCTCGCCTTCGATGGCGCGCGCACGGTGCCGTTCGCGGACGCCCTCCCGCTGCCGCCTGACACGGTCGTCGTTCCGGTGGAGCGCGAGGCGCTCGCGTCCGAGCGCAGCGGTAAGCCGCGGCGGCTGGGCGCAGGCCGTCTGGTGGCCGCGGCGCTGTTGCCGCCGGGACATCTGCGCACGCAGCTCCCGGCGTACGTCGACGAGCCGGGTCGCGCCGACCTCCCACCGCGCCCCTACGCTGCGGTCGCCGCGGACGACTCGGGGACGCTGGTGACCGCTGCTATCCAGCTCGACCGGGATCCGGCGCACGAGCCATCGGCCTACCCGAAGGCTGAGGTCGCCGCGAAGGTTGCCGACGGCCTGCGTGC
Organism: Candidatus Limnocylindria bacterium; assembly: GCA_041486085.1. Lineage (GTDB taxonomy): Bacteria > Chloroflexota > Limnocylindria > P2-11E > P2-11E > CF-39. Next base: position 16,166 of record JBGPKU010000024.1, read on the forward strand.
GCATCCGGGCGATCGGCTCGTCCGTCAGCTTGCGCGCTGCGCGAGAGAGTTCGGTTGCCGGGCCGCGGCGAACGCGTTCTACCGGCGGTGGGACTGCGCGCTCCCGATCGCGGCTCCGCCGAACGAGCGCCCGCCCGCATCGGTGGCGCCGCGGCGCGACGGCGAGGCAGACCCGATGGTCGAACCGAGCGCCGCGTTCCACCCGACGACCGATGAGATCGCGCTGCTCGCGATGGACCATCTGGCGGGCGGCGGAACGATGCTCGGCTTCGGTCGCGTCTGCGAGGGCGAGCCGCTGCAGAGCGCGCGCGAGATCGAGGATGCGATCGCTCGCATCAGGCTGGCCACGAAAGGCGGAACGATCCATCTCGACACGAACGGTTCCCTGCCGGGCAGCCTTCGCCGGCTGCGTTCCGCGGGACTCGATTCCATCTGCATTCGAATGCTGTCGGCGCGTGCCGCGACGTACGAGACGCTGCACGGCCCCGACGGATACCGGTTCACTGACGTGCGCGCGAGTCTGCGGCTGGCGGCCGAGCTCCGTCTCGCCGTGAGCATTCTCGTCCTCGTGCTTCCCGGAGTGTTCGACCGCCCAGAGGAGCTCACCGAGCTCAGCGGGCTCCTGTCGGAGCTGCCCGACGGCAGCGCGCTGCTGCTTCGAGACCTTCACGCGGATCCGCTGCGTGCGCTCGCGCGCGTCCAGAGCCGGGGCGTCGAGCCGCTCGGCGTATCGCGCGCGATCGATCGCATCCGCGAGGAGGTCGGACACGTGCGTATTGGCGCGTTCGTGCGACCCCTCGTCGCGACGAAGGTGTCCCGTGTTCCTTGATCGCGCGAGCGTGAAGGTGCGAGGTGGCCGCGGCGGCAAAGGCGTCATCTCGTTCCGGCGCGAGGCACACGTGCCACGGGGAGGGCCGGATGGGGGCGACGGCGGACGCGGCGGCGACCTGGTGCTGCGCGCCGATGCGCAGCTCGCCTCGCTCGGCGACTTCCGCTTCAAGAAGGACTTCCAGGGGACCGACGGCGCGCCGGGCGAGGGCGGGAACAAGAGCGGGAAGGCCGGGCGTGACGTGATCGTGCGCGTGCCGACGGGCACCACCGTGCGCGACATCGGGTCCGGCGAAGAGGTCGCGGACCTCGTGATCGACGGTGCGGAGATTGTCGCTGCCCGTGGCGGCAGCGGCGGCCGCGGGAACGCTCGCTTCGTGACGAGCACGCGGCGGGCGCCGCGCATCGCGATGGATGGCCAGCCCGGCGAGGAGCGGGAGCTCGAGCTCGAGCTGCGGCTCATCGCCGACGTCGGGCTCGCGGGGCTGCCGAACGCCGGCAAGTCGAGCCTCCTCGCGGCACTGACGCGGGCGCGCCCGAAGATCGCGGCGTATCCCTTCACGACCCTCAGCCCGAACCTCGGCGTCGCGCGACTCGATGAGCGCGAGATCGTGATCGCCGACATCCCCGGCCTCATCGAGGGCGCGAGCGAGGGTGCGGGCCTGGGCGAGGAGTTCCTGAGGCACATCGAGCGCACGCGCTTGGTCGTGCACGTCGTCGACGCGGCGCGTGAAGATCCGCTCGCCGACATCGCGACGATCGACAAGGAGCTCGAGGCCTACGGCCACGGGTTGCGCGACCGACAGGAGTTCCTGGCCTTGAACAAGATCGACCTGGCCGAGGCTCGCGATCGCGTGCCCGCTCTCGTGGAGACGCTCACGTCCCGTGGACGCGAGGCGCTGGCGGTGTCAGCGGCGAGCGGCGAGGGCGTCGACCGGCTCGCGAAGCGTCTCTTCGCGCTGATCGGACCTCGTCCACAGCCGGAGGCGGCCACAGCGCCCGAGCGGCGCATCGTCTTCAAGGGCAGCGCGCGCGACGTGCGCGTGTCGAAGGAAGGTGCCGCCTATCGCGTGAAGGGCGACAGCATCGAGCGGCTCGCGACGGGGATCGACTGGGACAGCGGCGAGGCCTCGGCCTACTTCCATCGGATGCTGCAGCGGAATGGCGTGGAGCGGCAGCTGCGCGCGCTGGGAGTGAAGGAAGGCGACACCGTGAAGATCGGCCGGCTCGAGCTCGAGTGGCGCGACCGGTGACGTCGAGCAAGATCGGGATCTTCGGGGGCACCTTCGATCCGGTCCACGTGGGACACCTGGCGATCGCGCTGGCGGCCCTCGAGAGCGCGCATCTCGACCGCGTCGTGTTCGTGCCCGCCCGGCGGTCGCCGCTGAAGGACCGCGGCCCGCTCGCGCCGGCGGATGACCGCCTCGCGATGCTCGACGCAGCGACGAAGGACGAGTCTCGCTTCGTGGTCTCGCGCCTCGAGCTCGAGCGCGAAGGACCGTCCTACACCGTCGACACCCTCGAGGCGCTGAAGAGCGAGGGCGATCTCTTCCTGATCCTCGGAAGTGACGCGCTCGCCGACATCGAGCGGTGGCGGTCCCCGGACCGCATCCGCTCACTCGCGACGATCCTCGTCGCGCGTCGGCCCGGCGCCCCGGAACCGCAGACACGGTCGGGCGCGAAGGCGTTCGACGCTCCACGTCTCGATCTGTCGTCGCGCGAGCTTCGCGCGAGGGCCTCGAGGGGCCTGTCGCTGCGGTACCTTGTTCCGGACGACGTGTGGCGGCACATCGAACGCAAGGGTCTGTACCGATGAGCGAGACCAAGCCGGCTGACGTTGCCCCCCGAGCGATGGCCGACCTGGTCGTCGACGCCGCGAGCGACAAGAAGGCCGAGGACATCCTCGTCCTCAACGTCTCCGAGGTGACCTCGATCGCGGACCTGTTCGTGATCGTGTCCGGCCGGGGAGAACGACAGGTCCAGTCGATCGCCGAGGCGATCATCGAGAAGGCGAAGGCGGCGGGCCGCCAGCCGGTGGGCGTCGAGGGATACGGCGCCGGACGGTGGATCCTCATCGACCTGGGTGACGTCGTCGTCCACGCGTTCCTCCCCGAGGAGCGCGAGCTCTATCGACTCGAGCGGCTCTGGGGAGATGCGCCCGTGGTGTTGCGCATCGCGTAGTCGGTCTCGCTCTCGAGCGCGACCAGGGGATTGAGGCCCTTCGTGCCGACGATCCGGACCCTCGAGCCGCGCGGGACATCGACGTCGGCGGCCGCCATGATCCCCACGAGGTTGCCGGTCGGATCGCGGAACGTGATCTGGCCGTGGCCGCCCGCGGGGATGTTTTCCACCGCCCGCGCCTCCGCGCCGATGATCGCCGCGACCGCGCGGTGCGAGGGCGGGTTGGTCATCTTCCCGACGAGGTCGAAGCGATACAGGAAGGTGATCAGCCCGACGACGGTGCCGGCGACAAGGGGGAGTCCGGCTCGCGCGAGTGGGCTGAACGGCGAGCCGAAGAACCTTCCGCCGACGGGGACGCGCGGCGGCCCGCTCGGCGTCGCGAGGCCGCGCGGCCCGACGAGCAGCGCGCCGATCCCGTACGCGAGGAGGAACATCCCGAAGATCTCCGTGAACGAGACCTCACCGAGCGACAGGCGGAGGAGGCCACGCGCAGGCTCGCCAAGTCTCCTCGCGTAGCGGCTCACAATGAGCAGCGAGACGCCCGCGCCGATGGCCGCGACGACACCGACGATCGGGCTGCTGGGGTCAAGATCCATCTACCGCCTCCGGCATTCCGAGGTGTAGCAAATCTCGAGGTGGGCTTGAATAGGCAGGCGCTCGTTCGGCCGACCGAAGGGCTACCGGTGCTCGCGGTGAATTCCCCGTGGGCGAACGTGATCGACCGCACACTGCTTCCGGTCTTCGTGTCATCGATCGGCGCGCTGATGCGGCTCGCGCTCGCACCTCCTGCCGCGACGTGCGCGGTCCGCCGGCGAACGTCCGCAAGGTCGTCGGCCCCAGACTTGTACACTTGAGGTCCCGAGCGAGCGGATTCCTGCCCTCAATGGGGCTGTAGCTCAGTTGGTAGAGCGCTTGAATCGCACTCAAGAGGTCAGGGGTTCGACTCCCCTCAGCTCCACCGTCACCCGCGCGATCGGCTCACACCTCCCAGCGGGTGATGTCTCGCCTAGCCGTGCGACCGACGTAGGCCGGTGACGCTGGAGCCGCCGACTCTCTGGCGTAGTCGCTCGTAGGAGTCTGCCCGCCAAGCGCACCGCGGGGACGCTCGAAATTGTAGAAGTCCTCCCATTCCTGCAGCTTGCGGCCAAAGACCATCGCATCGTCGACGACCAGGCCGTTAGCCGACGGTGTCGGCATACTGATGGCGCCGTGAATGGCCCATGACCCGAGTCGCGCTCATCGCGCCGACCGCGATCGTCTCGGCATCGATCCGGGTCCGACATCCGGACGGCTTCGTGGTCGGAGATCACTCGGTCGTCGATGACTTCTGCTATTTCTCAACGAAGGTCCGCATCGGCCGGTTCTCACACGTCGCGAACGGTTGCAGCATCGCTGGCGGTGCCGCGCGCTCCTTCGTCCTCGGCGATTACTCGAGCCTCTCCGCCGGCGTGAGGGTCTGGTGTGCCAGCGACGATTTCGTTCGCAGCCTCATCTTCATGCCACCTCCCGGCGTCGAGGACGTGAAGGAGTTCCTCATCGTCGGCGATGTCTCGCTGGGTGACTGCACCGGAGTCGGTGCCAACAGCGTGATCATGCCGGGAAACGTCATTCCCGATGGTACGACCATCGGTGCGCTGAGCTTCGTGCCGCCGCGCTTCGACTTCGAACCCTGGACCGTGTACGCGGGTGCCCCTATTCGGCGCGTGCGCGCGCGCGACCGCGAGGCGGTGATGCGGCAGGTGCAGCGGCTCGAGGAGCGGACGCGCGATGCGGGGTAGCTAACGCTTCCGCGAGGGCACGATCCGCGGCGTTGGGAGCGGCACGATGTAGCTCCCCGAGAAACCGTTCGCCGTGAGCTTGGGCATGAGCTCATCAGCGATGTGCCACGACAGCAGCAAGGCGTACTCCGGCTGATCCTCGAAGAGCTTGCGTTCGTGTAGGACGGGGATGAGCGTCCCGGGAATGTACTTGCCGATCTTGTGCGAGCCCTCGACCTCGAGGACGCAATCGAGGATCCCATCGTCCAGGCCGACGTAGTTGATGAGCGTACTGGCCCGCGACGGAGCACCGATCCCGTACACGCGTCCGCCGCGCGACTTCACGTCCTTCAAGAGGGCATACAACCCGAGCTTCGACGCGACGACGCCACTTCGGAACCGCCCGAGCGCCGCGCCCGTCAGGCCGGCGCGCTCCACCGCGAGCAGCGCGGCGACGGTCGGTCGCGGCGCGCGCGCGCCCTTACGCGCGGCGTAGACCCGGATCGACCCGCCGTGGGTTGGGATCCGCTTGGCGTGAATGACTTCGAGCCCGTGCGCCGCGAGGAGGTACGCCAGGCTACGGAGGGTGTAGTGGCGAAGATGCTCGTGATAGATCGTGTCGTACTGGAGCGTCTCGATGAGTCCGAGCCAGTAGTGCGACTCCGAGATGAAGACGCCATCCTTGGAGAGCAGTGCGACCACCGCGTCGGTGATGTCGTGGATCCCTTCGATGTGCGCGAAGACATTGGTCGCCGTCACGACGGTGGCCGGGCCGTCCTCCGCAAGCACACGATCCACCGCCTCGCGGTCGAAGAACGCGATGTCCGTCGGGATGCCGCGCTCGTTCGCCAGCGTGCCCGCGCCAGTCGGCTCGATGCCGCGCACACGGTGGCCGCCATCCTGGAAGTTGCGGAGGAGCGTGCCGTCGTTCGAGCCGATGTCGACGACGAGGTCGGTCGCGCGGAGACCAAGCAGCTCGGAGGACTCGCGATAGAGCTCGGCGAAATTCTCGCGGAGGATGCGCGTCGTCCCTGACAGATACGGGTAGCTCGGCGGAAAGAGGATCGCGGGATCGACGATGAGGCCGAGCTGGACGAGCTCGCATCGCCGGCACTGGAGCACCTGCGCCGGATAGGCCGGCTGCTCGGTGGGCTGCGTGCCGATCGTCGGCATCGTGTTCACCGGCGGCAGGTAGCCAACGAAAAGGACAGGCTCGAGATCTCGGCTGTCGCAGACCTGGCAGCGATCCACGACCACGCTGCCACCGGTGTTCGCCGCGCGGGCCAGCGTCGACGTCACCGCGACATCATGGCCGCTCGTCGGCGTGCTCGTCATACCAGCGCACCGTCGACGCGAGCCCGTCATCCAGCGAGATCCGCGGGCGAAACCCGAGCGCGCGCAGCTTGGAGATGTCCGGGCAGCGCCGTCGCGTCGAACCGGCCGGCGACGGCCCCGCGACGAGCCCCACCTCGCGGCCGAGCACGCGTCCGATCGCCATAGCAAGATCGCCGATGCGCGTCTCCACGTCGGTGCCGACGTGGTAGATCCCGAGATGTTCGCCTCGGTTCGCGAGGCACAGCAAGGCGCCGACGGCATCGTCGATGTGCACGAACGCTCGTGTGTCGCCGCCGTCGCCCTGGATCGGCAGCCGCAGCGCGCCGCGCGGAGTTGACCGCGCCAGATCGCGGATACGCAACGAGAGCTGCGGGATGACGTGCTCCCAACCCATGTCCGGGCCGTAGACGTTGTGTGGCCGGAACACGACGACGCGACGGAAGTGCGCACGTCCGTAGTTCAGCGCGAGCAGCTCCGAGATCAGCTTCGATCCCGCGTAGCTGTACCTCGGATTCAGCGGATCGGGGATCGAAAGCGGCACCGTCTCATCGGTCGGAACGCGAGGAGGCGTCTGGTAGACCTCGGAGCTCGATGCGACGAAGAGCTCGCTGACTCCGTGGGCGATCGCGGCAGCGATGACGTTGCGGATGCCCCCGACCCCGACGTCCAGCACGAGCTCGGGTTTGGTGTAGAAGAATTCCGTTCCGTTCACAGCGGCGAGATGCCAGACCGCTTCGACCCCTTCACAGGCACGGTCGACGACGGCGCGCTCACGTATGTCGCCGCTCACGAGCTCTACCGCGCTTTCGAGGCCCGCGAGGCGGTGGGGTTTGCCACGCGAGCCATCATCCAGAACGCGCACGCGCGTGCCCTGCTCGGCGAGGCGGCGCACCAGGGCGCTGCCGATGAACCCGGCGCCGCCCGTGACCAGGACCGTCCCCACTACGGGGTCTCGCGGAGCGACGTCGCGGCGCGCGGAAGCAGAACGGTCCGGCCGCGAGGAGCGCGGGCGCGCAGGCGGCGAAGACCCCAGAGGAACCACCGCAGGTACTCGACGAACCAGGGACCGAGACGGAACGTCGATCGCCCACCGTACAGCCGGTCGATGGAGACGATCGGCACCTCACCCAGAGTGAGACCTGCGAGCTCCGCCTTGATCGCCATCTCGAACACGACCACCCAGCCCACCGGGCGGCTCTCGAGCGACAGGCGCTCGAACACTTCGCGCTTGAACATCTTTATCCCGGTGGTCGAGTCCGTCAGGACCGAGCCGGCGATCCGATGGAAGAGGCGATTCGCGAGACGCGACAGCACGCCGCCGATGACGGAGCCGCCGAGCCGGCGGCCGCCGTGCGCGTACCGCGTGCACGAAACGAAGTCGCACCCACGGCCCATCAGCTCCAGCATGTCGTCGATGGCCAGGACCGGTCCGACCTCGTCCGCGGCGAAGATGAGGACGTAGCGACCGCGTGCGGCCGTCACGCCGGCGCGGATCGCGTTGACGACGCCCGGCCCGAGCGCGTTGAGGATCGGCCGCAGGTTCGGATGTGCGGACGCGAGCGAAGCCACGACGGGAAGCGAGTCATCGTCGGGACGGTCGTAGACCACGAGGACCTCGTTCGGCACCTCCACCGCGCCTGCCAGAAGCTTCAGCATCGTCCGAAGGTTGATGCCTTCGTTGCGCACCGGGAGGAGGATCGAGAGGACCGGACTGGGGACGGCGCCGAGCTCGGTCAACCGGCGTAGAACTCGCGTATCGCGTGGCTCACGGCGACCACGTCGTCGTCGGCGAGCGTGAACGCCGAGGGCAGCCAGAGCGCGCGCATCGCGAGGCGCGTCGCCTGTGGGAACGCCGCATCCGGGCGGCGGTAGGGCGCCTGCGTGTGGATCGGGAACCAGAACCGTCGGCACCCCATTCCGCGCTTGGCGAGGTGTCGATCCAGATCGTCACGCCGCTCCGCGATCGCATCGGTCCATAGCGGTATCTCGCCATCGGCCAGGCGGAAGCCCACAAGCTCGATCCCGACGCAGCCATCGAGCTCGCGCGCGTAGATCGCGTAGTTCCGGCGCTGCCGTGCCAGGCGCTCCTCGAGCGCTTCCAGCTGCGCGAGACCCACGGCCGCCTGCAGGTTGGTGAACTTGAAGTTGAAGCCGAGCGCCGGATGCACGTCGTCACCGCCGGTACCCTTCACCGGGCGGCCCTGATCCTTCAGCTCGCGCAGCCGCGCCGCGATGGCGTCGTCGTCGGTCGCGACAGCGCCACCCTGGCCGCTGGTGATCGTCTTGTTCGGAGAGAACGAGAACGCGCCGGCGGCACCGACGAGTCCGAGGCTCCGACCGCCGAGCTTGGAGCCGAAGGCCTCGGCGGCATCCTCCACCACCGCGATCCCGTGACGCTTCGCGATCTCCTGGATCTCCCCCATACGCGCGCCGCGCCCGCTCACGTGCACCGGGACGACCGCGCGGGTGCGCGGCGTGATCGCGGCGGCGAACGCCGCGGGGTCGAGCAGAAGCGTCCGCGGATCGATGTCGACGAGCACCGGCGTGCCACCGGCCAGCCGGACGGCGTTGGCCGTGGCGATGAACGTGAGATCGGGAACGACGACCTCGTCGCCCGCTTCGACACCGACCGCGACCAGCGCCATGAAGATCGCGACAGTGCCACTGGTCACGGCAACGACGTGCTTCGCGCCGAGGATGCGCGCGAGCTCTCGCTCGAAGGCAGCTGTGACGTCACCGTCATTCAGATAGTTCGCGTCGAGCACTGCGCGGATCCGATCGAGCTCGTGCCCGGTCATGCGCGGCTCCCACCACGGGATCGTCTTCGTGTTGATCACGCGCGGAGCTCCGGTCGGATGACGCCCCACAAGTCGACGAGATCCACGCGCTTCGGAACGCGCAGCTCCCGATACGCAGAGTGCGGAACGCCGACGACCACGATGTCGGCCTCGTCGACCAGCTTCTCCGCGCTGACGAACGTGGGATCGCGGGCGAACTCATCCGAATAGAGCACCGAGGCGCCTTCGAAACGCAGGATCTTGCCCAGCTTGTAGGAGAGCGCTTCGCGGATGTCGTCGATATCGGCCTTGAAAGCCATGCCCAGGATGCCGATCCGTTTCGAGTGCAGGGTGTGTCGAAGCTTGAGACGCTCGACGATGAAGTTCGGCAGACCCTCATTGACCATCATTGCCGCGCTTCCGAGCGAGAAGTGATTGTTCTCGAAGGCCACCAGCTGCATCGTGTCCTTCATCAGACATGGACCCGCGGCGAAGCCCGGACCGGGAAGATCGCGCAGCCGCGGATAGTCCTCCTTCAGGCCCGCAAGGAGCCGAGCATGGTCGAGCCCGGCCGCCTCGACCATCATGTAGAACTGATTCGCAGCGGCGAATTGGATGTAGCGATACGCGTTCGTGAGGAGCTTCGCGAACTCGGCTTCCTTGACGACCATCGTGACGATCCGCGGCGCGATCCGCTCGAACAGCGCCGCCGCGATCTTCTCGGCCCTGGTCGTCGTGCCGCTGACGATCTGCGGCAACGTCTGAAGCTCCTCGATGGCGTGACCTTGCACGACGCGCTCGGGGCAGAACGCCACCGGCAGGTTCTTCCCATGCTGTCTCAGATAGCGGTCGACGAACTCGGTCACGCCGGGAAAGACGGTCGAACGCAAGATGACGCTCTGGCCATCGTGGATATACGGCAAGAGCTCGTCGAGGCATCGGGTCACCACGTCGAGCCGAGGGTTGTGGAACTCATCGATCGGCGTGCCGATCGTGATGACGAGCGTCTGGGCGCCGGCGACGCAGGCGGGGTCCCTGGTGAACGACAACGCGCCACCAGCGAGCGCACGAGCGAGCTCTGGCTCGGCGCCATGCTCGAGGAACGGCATCGTGCCGGCGCGCAGGGATTCGATCGCGGCGCCGTTGGTGTCATAGATGAGCGTCCGCAGTCCCTTGTTCGCGAACACGATGGCGAGCGGCGCGCCGACGTGACCCGCGCCTCCAACGACGCAGACGTCATAGGTGCCGTCAGTCGGCGGTCCGCTCATTTCGGGTCGATGCTAGCCACGCGGATCGACCGGGTCTGTCGCAGCGGCGGACCAAGTGACCGGCGGCCGGCGATCGAGCTGCTCGCCGCGAGCAGTCCGAGGGCCAGCAACGGCGCCGGAGCCATGGCGGACCGTGTTCCGGCGGCGCCGACGAGGTACGCGACCCAGGAGAAGCCGAGAGCCACAGCGACGACAGCCGCGCCGACCACGGCTCTCGTGCCGCGCGGCGCGTCGGAGACGAGCGTGAGCGAGAGGAGCCAGGCCGGCGCGAGCAGCACGTGATCGTAGTTATTCACGTACGGGGCGACCGTGACCGACACCGCAAGCGCGACGGAGAGCACGAGCTCATCCCGGCGCCTTGCTGGGCCCCGCAGGATCGCGACCGCCCCGAGCGCCAGGCCGACCGCGATGGCGAGAAGGGCCAGGACGGCCCCCGCCTGCGGCGAGATCTCGGAGGCAAGACGCCACGTCGACGAGTTGTCCGTCAGCGTGAACGCTCGTGCCGACGCGAGCAGCGTTGGGTCGAGCGGGAAAGGCGAGAGAACGAAGGTCACGAGCGTGATGGCGAGGAAGGTCAGGGTGGCCGTGCCGAGCGCGCGCCAGGCTCGCTCGCGCGCCAGAAGAGCCGCGACCACCACCCCGATCGTCGCGAAGAGCTGGGGCCGGACCGCGAGTGAGAGTGCGCTGGCGCCGAGCGTTCCGCCCTGACGTCGCCGTGCTCCCGTCAAGAGGAGACAGCTTCCGAGGAGCACGAAGAGTGTCGGCGACGCCGCGCGCATCGGCTCGACGAGCGGTGAGGACGCGATGAGGAGCGCCGATCCCACCGCGCGCTGCGGAGGCGGCAGCACGAGGTGCGCCAGCCACAGCGCCCCGCCGATGCCAGCGACGAGCAGTGCGATATGAAGGAGGGGAATGCCAACCTCGAGAGGCAGCATGCCGAAGGGAGCGAGCGCGAGACCCACGATGGGTGGCCAGAGCCAGCGTGGTCCATCGCGCAGCTCCGCGTCCGACAGGCCGTTCTCCAGGTTGACGGCGACGCCGTGCGCGAGCGGTCCGTAGTCGTGCGCCGCCGGCAGCCACTGGGTCCAGTCGTAGGGAGAGCCGCCGTTCGCCACGATGTGGCCGGCGTACCAGAAGACGAACCAGTCACCGACGTGGACCACTGGCCAGAGCACCGGCGCATAGATGACGAGCACGAGAAGCGGGGCGATAAGGTCACGAGAGGACACCGGCCAGGACCGCGTCACGCGGCTAGGATGACGCTTGCCGCAAAGGTATTCCCGAGGCGCTCGGCTCGAATGCGCGCTGACCGATAATTCAGTCATGGGCCCGTTCTCAGGCGGTGGCGACCCCGAGCGGCAGGCGAATATCGCCTTCCTCCTCGTGTTCCTCGGCATCGTGTTCGTCGGCGGCCTGACCATCTGGCTTTTCTATGGGGCCTCGTTCTAGCAGCCACCTGCACGAGCGCTCGAGGGGGAAACACCATGGCAACTCCACATCTCAAGAATTTCATCGACGGACGCTGGGTCGACTCGGTCTCGGGCGACGCCTTCGAGGACATCGATCCCGCGACCGGCGAGGTCATCGCGACCGCGACGAAGTCCACCGTCGCCGACATCGACAGGGCGGTGGAGGCCGCGAAGCGCGCGGCCGACTCTTGGCGTCTCTACCCCGCTCCGCGACGCGGCGAGATCCTCTACCGCGCCGGCGAGATCATGCTGAAGCGGAAGGACGATCTCGCGCGGGACATGACCCGTGAGATGGGCAAGGTCCTCGCCGAGGCGCGGGGCGATGTCCAAGAGGGCATCGACATGACCTACTACATCGCCGGCGAAGGCCGCCGTCAGTTCGGCGACGTCGTCCCGGCCGAGCTCCCGAACAAGTGGGCGATGAGCATGCGACACCCGCACGGCGTCGTCGCCGCGATCACACCCTGGAACTTCCCGTTCGCCATCCCGACATGGAAGATCATGCCCGCGCTCATCCTCGGCAACACCGTCGTCTTCAAGCCCGCGTCGGCCACGCCGATGCTCGCGCTGCGCCTGGTGGAGATCCTCGAGGAGGCCGGTCTGCCAAAGGGCGTGCTGAACCTCATCTTGGGCCCGGGCGGCGACCTCGGTGACCACCTCGTGCAGCACCCGGCGGTGGACCTCGTGTCATTCACGGGCTCGAGCGAGACCGGCGCGCACATCAGCGAGATCACCGGCCGGCTCCTCAAGCGCGTGACCGCGGAGCTTGGCGGCAAGAACGCGATCGTCGTGCTGGACGACGCCGACATCGACCTCTCGATCGAAGGGATCCTATGGTCGGCGTTCGGCACGTCCGGCCAGCGCTGCACCGCCGCCTCCCGCGTGATCGCGCACAAGGGCGTGGTGAACGAGGTCATCGAGAAGCTCGTCGGCCGCGCGAAGAAGATGAAGATGGGAAGCGGCCTCGACGCCGCCACCGACCTCGGCCCGGTGGTCTCGAAGGCCGCGCAGGACAAGGTGGCGTCGTATATGCCGATCGCGGAGAAGGAGGGCGCGACCATCGCCACGGGCGGCCGCATTCCGACGGAGGGGGCGCTTGCAAAGGGCTTCTTCCACGAGCCGACCGTGCTCATCGACGTCAAGCCGAACATGCGCGTCGCGCAGGAGGAGATCTTCGGCCCGGTGACGGCCGTCATCGAGGTGAGCTCGATCGACGAGGCCATCAAAGTACTCAACTCGACGAGGTACGGTCTGTCGTGCTCGGTGTACACGAAGAACGTCAACAACGCGTTCCGCTTCATGCGCGACGCCGAGACCGGCCTCGTCTACGTGAACGCCGGCACGATCGGCGCGGAGATCCAGCTGCCCTTTGGCGGGATGAAGACGACCGGGAACGGTCACCGTGAGGCCGGACGCGCCGCGCTCGATGTGTACTCGGAATGGAAGTCGATCTACGTCGACTACTCCGGGAAGCTCCAGCGCGCGCAGATGGACACGGACGGGACCACGTCACCCTAAACGGCGAAGCCACCGCTCTGGCGCTGCGCGCGCTGCGGACGGACCTTCGTCACGCGCAATCTCTGGCATTCCTGCCGCCGCATGCGCGTGAGCGATCACCTCACGAAGCAGTCGCCCGAGATCCGGCAGCTGTACCGCCATGTGCTCGCGGCCGTTCGAGCGATCGGCCCGGTGCGTCTTGATCCGCAGGGCCGCGCATCTCTTTCCAGGTGCGCGCGCGCTCGATCGGTGTCGCGTTGCACCCCGACTGGCTCGAGCTCACGCTCTGGCTGAAGAGCGAGGCGGCACACCCGCTGCTCCGGCGCACCGAGGACTTCGGGCCGCTGGGCCGCGTGCACCACTTCACGATCCGCCGTCCGTCGGGCGTCGACAGGTCCATGCGTGGACTGCTGCGCCGCGCCTAAGCGATCGGTGCGCAGCGCACGCCCTAACCGCCAAGAGGCAGCGTGAATCGGATCTCGGTGCCTTGCCCGAGCGTGCTTCGCGCCTCGATCCGCCCGCCGTGAGCCTCGACCAGACTCTTGGCGATCGCCAGACCGAGGCCCGCGCCAGGTGAGTCGTCGGAGCGCGCGAAGCGCTCGAAGACGTGCGGTAGCGCCTCAGGGGCGATCCCCGCGCCGGTGTCGCGCACGCTGACGTTGAGCGAGTCGGTCGTCGTCGCCGTCTCCACGACGATCGATCCGCCACGCGGCGTGTAACGGAGCGCGTTCGCGATCACGTTGGTCAGCACCTCGCGTACGCGCACTGGGTCGACCGACGCGGTCGGCGCACCGGCACCATCCGCGCGCAGCGTGACACCCGAGGATGTGGCCGTCGCCTCGAGTGATGCGACGGTGTCCCGCGCCAGCGCCGCGACATCGGTCGGCTCGCGGTGAAGGGTCAGGGCGCCGGCCTCGGCGACGGAGATCGTGCGCAGGTCATCGATCAGGCGCGCCAGCACGTGGGTGTCCTCGAGGATCGCGCGGAGGTGCGCCTCGTCTGTCGGCCGCACACCGTCGATGAGCGCCTCGATGTTGCCCTGTATGACCGTGAGCGGCGTACGAAGCTCGTGCGTCACGTCGGCCAGCAGGCGGCGGCGCTCCGCCTCGCTGCGCTGGAGGTGCTCGCTCATCTCGTTGAAGGCGCGAGACAGGGCACGAAGCTCGCGCGGCCCGCGCTCGCGGACCCGGACGCTGTAGTCGCCCGACTCGACCCGCTCGGCCGCATCGATGAGATCGCCGAGGGGCACGATCAGGCGGCGGACACCGCGGGCGACGTTGAACGAGACCACCATCACCAGGAATGCAGCAAGCACGAACGCGCCCACGCCACCGCCGCCCGTGACCGCGCCGAACGTGCCGATGAGCAGCGTCACGAACGCCGCGACCACGAACGCGAACAGCAGGAGCGCGACGAACGCGAAGGCGGCCATACGTCGCATGAAGCGCACGCGCATGGGCCGCCAGTCCGCCGGCGGGTACGGCTCGTTCTCCGGCCACCACGAGGGGCGCTCTCCGCTGGGTGGCCAGGTAAGCCCATGGCGCACCCACGGCGGCCCGCGCCTCAACGGTCCGCCTCCGCGAAGCGATACCCGACTCCATGCACCGTGAGGAGGTAGCGCGGTTCGCGGGGATCCGGCTCGAGCTTGCGGCGGATGTTCTTGACGTGAGCGTCGATGGCACGCTCGTAGGACTCGAACGCGACACCGTGCACCGCGTCCAGCAGCTGGGCGCGCGTGAAGATGCGGCCACGCGCGCGGGCGAGGGTCACCAGGAGCTGGAACTCGGTCGGAGTGAGCGGCTCGATGTCGCGCCCGCGGACGCGCACGGCCATGCGCGGCACGTCGAGCGTCACCTCGCCGGCGTTGATGAGGTCGGTGGGCGCGGCGGCGACCTCGACGCGTCGCAGCACCGCGCGGACGCGGGCGACCAGCTCCTTCGGGCTGAACGGCTTGGTCACGTAGTCGTCTGCTCCGAGCTCGAGGCCGGCGACACGATCGGACTCGTCGCCGCGGCCGGTCAGCATGACGATCGGGACGTTCGAGGTCTTCCGCACGGCGCGCGCGACGTCGAGTCCATCGACGAGCGGCAGCCCCAGGTCGAGCACGATGAGGTCGGGCGACTTGCCGCGGAACGACGCGAGCGCCTCCCGTCCATCGGAGGCGCTCGCGACAGTGAATCCGGCGTGCTCGAGATAGTCCCGAGCGAGCTGGACGATCTTCGGCTCGTCGTCGACGACGAGGATCGTCTTCATGCCGGGATGCTAGGTCGCCGGTCCGGAGGGGCCGCCGGAGGTCGGCTTCTCGCCGTGGAGCTCGCGGTGGATCTGCTCGATGCGCTCACGGCCGCTTCCCCAGCCGCCCATACCGGAGTAGTGGCCCGGGCCACCCTTGTTCCAGCCTCGGCCGCCCCCGAACGCGGCGCGCATCAGGCCGAAGAGCAGGAAGAGGAAGAACAGCGGGAACAGGAATCCGAGGAATCCGAACCCGAAGTGGTACGGATATCCGTAGTACGCGACGGGCGCGGCGCCCGCCGGGAGCTGGGTCGCGATCGCCTGTCCGACGCCGATCTGGTAGCCGACCAGACCGATTACGAAGACGACGAGGAGGGCGAGGATGGTCCGTGCGAAGTACATGTCCGATCTCCTTGGACGGTCCGACGACATTCCGTCCGATGTTTTCTGGGGACAGCGTCGCGCACCGGTATGAATGAGATGTGAAGGACGCATGGAGGCTTCAGCGCAGAGCGGCATCGAGCCAGCGCGCGACCTGCTCTACGGCCTCGCGCTCCTTCGCGCCGAGATCGTGACCGGCGCCGTCGATCACGACGAGATCGATCAGCGGGTTGGTCCCCGCGATCCGCTCGAGCACCGACACGGGACCCAGCTCATCGCGGCTGCCCTGCACGACCAGGGTGCGGCAGCGAACGGCCGCGAGCGCGGCCTCATCGCGCGGACGCGGCCGGTCTGCCGGCGCGATGGGATGGCCGACGATCGCGAGCGCGTCCGGCGGCTCGAGCTCGGCGAGGAACGCGCACATCCGTCCGCCGAAGCTGCGTCCGACGAGCGCGACCAGGTCGTGGGTCGCGCGAAGCTCGTCGCGCGCGGCGCGCAGGTCCGCGAGCTCGTCGGCGTAATCGCGGCTCGGCCGGCGTCCAGACGTGCGGAACGTGATGGGCAGCGACTCGATGCCGTGGGCCGCCAGCGCCTTCGCCAGCGAACGGAGGATCGGCTGCGTCGCGGACCCGCCGTATCCCGGTGCCAGCACGGCGGCGCGGCTCACTTTCTGGCTGGCGCGCGTGTCGGCTTCACCGGCGTCGAGACCGAGGCGCGTGGGAGCTCCTGCTCGAGGTCGAGCGCCGGCGCGAGGAGATCCCCGGTCGCCGCGAGCCGTTCACCCATGTTGGCGATCGTGAAGGCATCGGGCCGCCCCAGGGCGCCGATCTCGTCCCAGAGCAGCGGCGCTGACACGGGAGCACGCCGGATAGGTCGCACGCTGTAGGGCCCCGCGGTCGTCTTCCCGCCGACGTTCTGGAGATAGTCGATGTAGACACCGTGACGCCGGTCCTTCACGGTCTCGAGCGTCACGAGCTTCGGCTTGCGTTCTCGCGCGGCCTTCCCCACCTCGAACACGAAGCCGCGCGACTCCTCGAACGTGTACCGGCGCGCGATCGGCACGAGGATGTGGATGCCGCGGGATCCCGTTGTCTTCGGGAACCCCTGGAGGCCCATCGTGTCGAGGACGTCGTGCACCAGGGCCGCGGTCTCCTTGACGTCGTCCCAGGTGGCGCCTACCGATGGATCGAGGTCGATGATCGCGATGTCGGGATGGTCGGGATCGTCCACGCGTGAGAGCCATGGGTGGATCTCGATCGCGGTGTAGTTCGCCAGCCAGATGAGCGTCGCGAGGCTGTTGCCGAGGATGTAATCGATCCCGCCCTCGCGTTCCGCGGTCGCATCAACCCAGGTGTCGATCCACCTCGGCGTGAAGTCAGGTTTGTCCTTCTGATAGAAGTGCGCGGCGGCGATGCCATCGGGGAACAGCTTCAGGGTGAGTGGTCGGTCGCGGATCACGGGGAGCAGGTACGGAGAGACCTCCGTGTAGTAGCGGATCAGGTCCGCTTTGGTGTAGCCATCCTCGGGGAAGATGACCTTTTCGAGATTGGTCAGACGGATCGAGTGGCCATCGATCGTGAGCACCGACGGCACGCGCGCACCCTTCGGCTTCCCGACCTCGCCGTCACCGACGGAACGCTCGGTCGCCGCGCGGGCCGCGGCCTTGAGCGCGTTCTTCGTCGACTCGCGGCGCTCCTCGCCGGTGCATTCGCGCGGATCGATGTCCGGCCGGAGACCGCGGTACACCGGATGCCGCAGCGTCCCTTCGCGGGTCATCTCCACGTACTGGACCTCACACACGAGCTCGGGCAGGCACCAGTGCGCGGGCTGGTTCACACGCGGCAGCGTCGCGAACGGCGAGCGCGGCGCTTCGCGCTCCTTGAGCGTTGCTAAGAGCTCCTTCAGCGTGCGCTCGTCGAAGCCGGAGCCCACGTGTCCGACTGGGATGAGCTTTTCATCCTTGTAGACGCCGAGTAAGAGCGCGCCGAGGGCGTTCGACCGTCCCCCCTGCCCCTCGGTCCAGCCGCCGATCACGCACTCCATCGTCCGGAAGGCCTTGATCTTGACCCAGGCCGCCGATCGTGAGGTCGAGTACGGCGCGTCGAGGCGCTTCGCGACGATGCCCTCGATGCCCGCCTCCTGCGCGGCCTTGAAGAGCGCGACGCCCGTCCCGATGAATTGCTCCGACCGCCGGATCGAGCCCATCGGCGTGAGCGCTTCGTCGAGGAGCTTCTGTCGCTCGCGGAGTGGACGCCTCGTGACGTCCTGGCCGTCGAGCCACAGCACGTCGAACACCTCGTAGACGACCGGCGTGCTCCTGCGCAGCTTGCGCACCGTCGACTCGTCACGCACGTGCATCCGCGGCTGCAGCCGCTGGAACGACGGCGCGCCGCGCTCGTCGAGCGCGACGATCTCGCCGTCGAGGATCGCCTGGTACGCGCCCGTCAGGGCCTCGGACACACCATGCGCTTCGGGGTACTGAAGCGTGCAGTCAAGCAGGTTGCGCGTCTGAAGGCGCACCACTCCGCCATCGACGAAGGCGAGCGTGCGAACGCCGTCCCACTTCGGCTCGAAGGCGAAGTCCGGCGAGTCGAATGGCTCATCGGCGGTGATCGCGAGCATCGGCTCGATCTTCGCGTCGAGCGGATGCCCCTTCTCCGCCGTCCCGTGCTTGATCATCAACCAGTCGCGCCCTTCGTTCTGCTTCGTCTGCACGAGGACCCACTCGCCCTCGAGGCGCTTGCCATGGAAGTCGACCTTGTACTCGCTCGGGCTGTCCTTCAGCAGGTCATAAGTTCCCTGGTCCCAGATCGTCATTGATCCGGCGCCGTAACCATCCGGGATGACCCCATGGAACGTGAGGTATTCGAGCGGGTGATCCTCGGTGTGCACCGCGAGCCGGCGCTTTCCGGCCTCGAGCGGCGGGCCCTGCGTGACCGCGAAGGAGACGAGGACGCCGCGCATCTCGAGGCGGACGTCCCAGTGCAGGCGCGACGCGTGGTGGCGGTGCACGACATAGCGACGCACCTCGGTCGCCTTGGGCGGCTTCCCCTTCGGCTCCGGGGTGCGCTTGAAATCACGTTTGCGCTGGTACTCGGTGAGGCTCACGCTGTTCTCTCCAGCCATTCTCCCGGAGCGGGGGCAGGGGCCCCAGTTCAGCCGACGAAGGAGGCGTATGGTGGCGTCGTCTTTCGCGTCGCTCGTCGAGAGCTTTCTGACGGAGGAGTACGAGGACTCGCCCACTCTCGCATCGAGCCTCGGCCTCACCGAATACGACGAGCGCCTCGATGACACCTCCGCCGCCGCGTTCCAAAGACGCATCGAATCGGACGACGCGTGGCTTGCCCGCTTCAAGGGCGTCGCGGAGGCGGACCTCACTTCGGCCGAACGCATCGATCGCGATCTGCTCGTCTCGGTGCTCCGCGGGCGGCAGCTGGCGCAGCCGCTCGAGATGTGGCGGCGCCAGCCGGCCAGCTACCTCAATCCCGGCCTGAATGGGGTGTTCTCGCTCTTCCTGCACCGGCTCCGTCCGGAGAAGGAGCTGGCGGAGGCCGCGTGCTCGCGCCTCTCGCAGGTCCCACGGAACGTCAGGGACGGCGTCGCGAATCTCGACCTCTCGCGGACGCCGCGCGTCTATCTCGAGCGCGCGATCGGGCAGGCGCGGGCCGCGGCGAGGTACGCGCGCGAGCTGGTGCCAAATGAAGCGAGCGATCCGGACCTGAAGCGCGGTCTCGCCGAGACCGGCGCTACGGCAGCGAAAGCCTTCGACGATTTCGTGGCATTCCTCGAGAAGGGCAGGGAGAGCGCGAAGGGCGACTACGCCATCGGCGAGCAGCTCTACAGCGCGCTGCTCAAGGAGAAGGAGCTGCTCCCGTTCGGCGCGCGCGAGCTGCGCGAGAAGGGCCGCGAGCAGTGGGACCTCCTGTCAGCGGAGGCGAACCGGATCGCCAGCGAGATCGACGGCGGCACCTGGCAGGAGACCTGCGACCGTCTGAACAAGATCCACGCGCCGACGCCCGAGGGCATGCGCGCCGAGTACGAGGAGTGGACCGAGAAGGCGCGATCGTTCCTGCGCGACACCGGTCTGGTCACGCTGCCGCAGGGCGAAGAGTGCGTCGTCGAGCCATCGCCGCCGTTCCAGCGTCCGATCCTTGCGGTCGCGTCGTACAACCGGCCACCGGCGTTCAAGGACACCCTGCGAGGCCACTTCTTCGTGCCCTACCC
>JBGPKU010000025.1:0-36040 GCA_041486085.1 Candidatus Limnocylindria bacterium
CATGCGCGCCACCCCGCCGGCAGCCCGGATGTCCGACGGGACGCGCTCCAGGGCCATGACGGCAACGGCGCCCGCATCTTCGGCAATCTTCGCCTGGTCGGCCGTGACGACGTCCATGATGACGCCGCCCTTGAGCATCTGGGCGAGGCCGGTCTTCAGCGTCCAGCTGCCCGTGGGTCCGTGGCCGTTGGAACCGTTCTGAGAGGTGGTCATAGGCACCCAATCGTACCGCCACGCCCCTAGAATCTGAACATGGCGGTCATCGACGCGAACGTGCTGGTTCTCAACCAGGATTACCAGCCCCTGAACGTGTGCAACGTGCGGCGGGCCGTGGTCCTGCTCGCAAAGGAAAAGGCGACGGTCATCGAGCAGAACGGGCACATCGTGACGAGTGAGCGCCTCACGTTTCCGTCACCGTCCGTCATCCGCCTCGCCTATCACGTCAAGCGTCCTCGACCCGTGGTGAAGCTCACGCGCAAGGAAGTCCTCCAGCGCGACGACCACACCTGCCAGTACTGCGGCAGGCGCGGCAACGACCTGACACTCGATCACGTGATGCCCCGTCATCGCGGCGGTCAGCACACCTGGGAGAACGTCGTCGCGGCATGTCGCTCGTGCAATCACAAGAAGGGCGGTCGCACGCTCGCCGAATCGAAGATGAAGCTCTTGCGGACCGCCAAGCGACCACCCGCCACGCCGACGTACCTGTACTCGTCGTACGTGCGGGGGGGCGAGCGGAACTGGGCCAAGTTCATCGGTCTGGACGAAGCCGCCTCATAGACCCGCGGCTGGGCAGCGCCATGCAAGGAGCGAATCTTCGGAATGCGGATCCTCTTCACCAAGCGAGCCTTCTCTCCGATGGGTGGCTCGGAAAGCCTCGCCTATCAGTTCGCGACGCGCCTCGCAGCGAGGGGCCACGACGTGCGCGTCGTGTGCGGCCAGGCGTTCGACGACCGGCCCCGCTTCGAAGCGAATGGCGTAGAGGTCATCCAGATCAAGCCGCGCGGCGGTCTTCTCGGTATGGTCGCTGACGCGTCCACGCTCGTCGACCTCATGCGCGTCGACGAGCTCGAGCGCTACGCCGCGGATCGCGACCTCATCCACAACGTGGGCCGCGAATACCTCGACAGCTCACTCGCCGTCGGTGAGACGCTGGACGTTCCGGTCGTCCTCACGCCACTCGCGCACCCCGGGCAGTTCCACGGTGGCGACACGCCCGCCGACTTCGAGCGCTACCGCATGGCGAGCGCGATCACGACGATGACCGACTGGGAGCGCAGCTGGTACGCCGCGCACGGCATCGAGCCGTATCGCATCGTCACCACCGGGATGGGGCCGAATGCCTCTCGCTCGACGGATGGCGCCGGCTTTCGCGCGCGGCACCGGATACCCGCGGACGCGCCGATCGTCCTCTACATCGGACGTCGCGAGCGGTACAAGGGGTTCATCCATCTGCTCGATTCTGCCGAGCTCGTGTGGACGCGCCATCCGGAGACGCGCTTCGTGTTCATCGGTGTCCCGGGGTTCTACGGCGCGGTAATAGACGAATTCGCACGCTACCCGGACGACCGGATCATTGAGATCGACCGGGGTTCGGGCGCGGAGAAGTCGGCGGCGCTGGACGCGTGTTCGCTCTACGCGATGCCGTCACAGCACGAGACCTTTGGCATCGGCTACCTCGAGGCGTGGCTGCACGAGCGGCCGGTGATCGGCGGTGACATTCCGCCGCTGCGCGAGGTGATAGCGCACGGCGTCGACGGTCTGGTCGTCCCGCAGAAGATCGACAACATCGCGAGCGCGGTCAATGCGCTGCTTGACGACCCGGCGATGCGCGAGCGCATGGGTAAGGCCGGCGCGGCGAAGCTCGCCGACCGATGGGACTGGGACAAGGTGATGGACCGCGTCGCGGACGCGTACGAGCGCGCGTTCGCCACGCACGTCCCGGCGGACGAGGCTCTCGCTCAGCTCGCTAGCGGCTTCGCGGCGCGGTCAGCGCACTGACCGGGATCACGGCGTCCTGCGTCCCGCAGCACGTGCTCGTGGGCGATCCGCAGTCTGTCGCAGCGTCGTCGCAGCAGTCGCTGCCGCCGGAGCACACACCGGTCTGCGGAAGGACGAGCTCGACATGCTCCGCGCCGTAGACGTCGCCCACCAGCGCACTCGCGATCGAGCGGACTTGCTCGTATCCCGTGAGCATGAGGAACGTCGGCGCGCGGCCGTAGCTCTTCATGCCGGCGATATAGAAGTCCCGCTCCGGATGCGCGAGCTCGCGTGCGCCATGCGGCGGTACCGTGCCGCAGCTATGCACGTTCGGATCGATGAGCGGCGCGAGCGCAGGCGGAGCCTCGAGGACGTCGTCGAGCTTCACGCGGAGCTCGCGCAGCGGCGCGAGGTCGGGGCGGAAGCCCGTCGTCGCAATGATCTCGTCAAAGGGGCCGAGTGCGCGGTCATCGCCGCGCAGGAACACGCCGGTATCGGACGTGCGCAATTCGGCGATCCGCAAGACCTCCTGGCGGACGACGCCTCGTTCGACCAGCGCGCGCATCCGCGTGCCGAGCGCGCCGCGCGCAGGCAGCGCGTCGTTCTCCGCTCCGCCGTACTTCGCGTTAGCGAACGGCCGACGCACGATCCAGGTGACGGCCGTGCGCTCGTGCTCGGCAAGCTCGCCGAGGTCGATGAGCACGTCGAAGGCGGAGTGCCCGCTGCCAACAACAGCGACCTGTTTTCCCGAGTACCGGTCGCGGCCCGTGCCCAGGACGTCGGCGATGCCGTAGTGGATCCACCGGGCAGCCAGCTGCTCGCCGCGGGCCAGGTTGCCGCTCGCGCCGAGCGGATTCGGCACGCCGTAGGTGCCCGACGCGTCTATGACCGCGCGGGCAAGAAGATCCTGTTGCTCGCCTGAGGCCGTTTCGACGGTGATCACGAATGGCGCCTCGTCGCGACCGGCGGTCTTCATCTTGTCGAATCCGAGGCGCGCGATGCTCGTGACCCGGTGCGCGAGCCGCACGTGGGGCGCGATCTCAGGGAGCGCGGCAAGCGGCGCGAGATAGAGATCGACGAGCTCGCGCCCGGTCGGATAGCCCTCGCCATCCGGCGCGCGCCAGCCGTGCCGCTCGAGCAGCTCGCGTGCGACGTGGGCGATGTCGTACTTCCAGGGCGAGAAGATCCGGACGTGTCCCCACTGCCGGACGGATGCACCGACGGTGGCACCCGCCTCGAGCACGACCGGCTTGACCCCGCGCTTCACGAGCTCCGCTGCCGCAGCCAGGCCGACCGGGCCGGCGCCGATGATCGCTACCGGCAGCGCGTTCCTCTCCATGCCTCTGCTCCTCTGGCCTATCGCCGACCGCGACGATGCTCGACATATCGACGCTTGTCAATATCTAAACTGGTCGATATAGTCCACCTGCATGGACGACCTCAAGATCCTGCAGGCACTTGCGGACCCGACGCGCATCGCCATCGTGAAGCAGCTGTCGACAGACGGCGAGGTCTGCGCCTGCGACTTCACCTCGTGCTGCGACGTCTCCCAACCGACGGTGTCGCATCACCTCAAGGTCCTGCGCGAGGCCGGCGTGATCGCCTGCGAACGGCGCGGGACGTGGATCTACTACTGGCTCGAGCCAAAGGCGGCGCATCGGGTCGCGGCGCTTGGCCGGATGCTCACGATGGGCGCCGGCCGCGAGCCGAAGCGGGTGGCCAAGCCGGCGGTCGTCACCGCTTAGTCCGAGCCCGCCACTAGGCTTCCGCGCGTGCGCATCGTCATCGCGAAGAAGACCCTCTCGACCGTCGGTGGCTCGGAGATGCTCGCGCGCGGACTCGATCGCGAGCTACGCGCGCTGGGGCACGATGTGACGCTCGTCGGCATGCTGCCAGCGTGGTCGCGTCCCGGGATCGCGGACGACTCGCGCTCGACATTCCTTCGGGTAAGAGGGGGACGGCTCGGGGCAGCCATCGACGGAGTCTTTCCCACCACATTCGTGCGCGAGGCGGATCTCCGACGAGCGGTCTCGGGTGCGGATGTCGTCCATTCCCTCGCGCGCGAGTGGGCCGGCGCGCTCGAGCGGGCTGCGCGCGCGGAGGGCGCGGCATTCGTAGAGACGCCACTCGTCCATCCCGGTCAGCTGCTCTCCGGCGACGCCACCCGCGACATCGCGCGATACCGACGCGATGACGCGGTCATCGCGCTCACGGAGTGGGAGGCGGGTTGGTACCGGCGGCACGGAGTGCAGGGCGTGCACGTCAGTGGCATCGGCCCGAACCTCCTGACGCTTCCGGCGATTCCACGCGAGCCCGCAACGACCCTCTTCGTCGGACGCAAGGAGCGTTACAAGGGCTATCACGCGCTTCGCGACGCGGCGGCCATCGTGTGGGCGGAGCGACCCGACGCGCGCTTCATCGCGATCGGTCAGCCTGCCTGGTATGCGCGATTCTCGCCGCCTCCGCGCGATCCGCGATGGGAGGAGAGCCCCGGCGTCGTTGCGGAGAACGCGAAGGCGGCGGCGTTCGCCAGAGCGTCCATCTTCGCGATGCCCAGCGATCACGAGACGTTCGGCTTCACCTATCTCGAGGCGTGGATGGCGGGCCTGCCGGTCGTCGCGGGCGACATCCCGGCGCTGCGGGAGGTCGTGCGCGAAGGCGTGGACGGTCTCCACGCGCGCAACGAACCCCGCGCGGTCGCAGGTGCGATCCTCTCGCTGCTCCGGGACCCCGAGCGCGCGTCGCTCATGGGACAGCGCGGGCGCGAGCGCGCGATGCGCGAGTTCACCTGGACTGCAGTGGCGAAGAAGACCGAGTCGGCATACCGCGACGCCGTCGCGCTCCGCCAACCCCAGGCGGTGGGTCGTGCGGCGAAGCCTTCGGAGTAGAGCCGTTACCATCGCCTGACCCGATGCGAGATGTGATCGGGCAGCGTCGCCTCCTCGAGAAGCTCGGCGCGCAGGCTATGCGCGGCGACGTCGCCCAGGGATACGAGCTCAGCGGCCCGCGATCGATCGGCAAGCACACCATCGCGCTGCGTTTGGCGCAGACGCTGAACTGTGACGCCGAGCCTCGCGTCAGCGGCGGATGCGGCACGTGCCTGTCCTGCAGGAAGATCGAGCGCGGCGTGCACCCCGACGTGCTCGTCATCAGCCGTTTGACGGACCGCGGCGGCACCCTCGCGGACCGCAAGATGATCACCATCGAACAGATCCGCGCGATGCAGCAGGATCTCGCTCTCCGTCCACTCGAGGGACGCAAGCGCGTCGTCATCATCGACGACGCGGCGGACCTCTCGGAGCAGGCGGAGGTCGCTCTGTTGAAGACGCTCGAGGAGCCGCCTCCGCATGCCGTCCTGCTCCTCGTGACACCGACACCTTCACGCCTCCTCGAGACGATCCGTTCGCGGATCCAGCCATTGCCGTTCCGCCCGGTGGCCCGCGCTGAGATCGAGACCGGCCTCGTGGCGCGCTTCGGTCCGTCGGCCGAGCGGTTCGCCGCGGCCGCGGCGGGAGGGCCCGGAACCGCCATCACGCTCGCCTCCGACGAGGCGGCGAGGAGCGCGCGCACCCACCTCGAGCGCGAGTTCTACACGCTCGTGGCGAGCCGCCTGACCGATCGCTTCGCATGGGCGGCGGACCTGGCCGAGTCGTCCCGTGACACGCAGAAGCGCAACGAGCAGATCGAAGAGCGCCTGGTGAGCTGGGGCGAGCTCCTCCGCGATGCCGCCGTCACCGCGGTCGGCGCACCTGAGCGCGCGACCCGCCCCGAGCAAGCCGAGCGCACCCGCAGCCTCGCCACAGGGATCCCAGCGCGCGAGCTCGTCGACACGGCCATCTTGTTCGAGCGCTGGCGGCGCGACGTGGTCGAGACGACTGTGAGCACGCGCATGCTCCTGGAGCTGCTCGCCCTCAAGCTTCCGTATCGTGCTGAGGTGGTGACAAGCTCGTGATGCTCCCGGTGGTCGGCGCGCGGTTCCAAAAGGCCGGTCGGATGTATTTCTTCGACCCGAACGGGAACCACGACCTGCGCGTGAACGACTGGGTCATCGTGAAGACCGATCTCGGCCTCGATTCCGCGCGCGTTCAGCTGATGCCATCGGATTCACCGCTCATGCACGTCGACCCGCTCATGGGTGAGGTGGTGCGCAAAGCCACCGGCGCCGATGTGATGGAGATCAACAAGCGCAAGCGCATGGAAGTGGAGGCCACCAAGCAGATCGCCGAGATGGTCCTGTCGCGCCGGATCCCGATCAAGGTGCTCGGGACCGACTGGCAGTTCGACGGCCTCTCTCTGACGGTCTTCTACTCGACGGAGACCGAGGGACGCGCCGATCTGGGGGAGCTCACGCAGAGCCTCGAAGCACATTTCGGCACGCGCATCGAGCTGCGCCGACTGGGGCCTCGCGACGAGACAAAGGTCATGACGGGCGTGGGTACCTGCGGCCGCGAGCTCTGCTGCTCGTCGTGGCTCGACAAGTTCTCGAACATCTCCATCCGCATGGCCAAGGATCAGGACCTGCCGCTGAACCAATCGAAGCTCACGGGCGTGTGTGGACGTCTCAAGTGCTGCCTGATCTACGAGCTCGAGACCTATCAAGAGGTGAAGGGCAAGCTGCCGAAGGCCGGCGACGTCTTCCACATCCCGACGTGCGTCAGCGGCTCGTGCGGAACGTCAGGGTGCGCCACGACGCAGGGCGCGAACGTCGCGAAGGAGGCGATCCTGGTCGAGCTCGCGACGGGCGGCCGCGCCGAATACACCGCCGTCGAGCTCGGTGTGCACTTCGACCCAGTGCCCGCACACACCCGCGGCGTCGGGACATATGGCAGCGACGAGGTCCCGCGCCAGGAGCGCCCAACGCCGGTCGACGATGGCACCGGAGCGCGCAGGCGCAGGCGACGCGGACGTCGCGGCGGACGCGACCGCCGTAACTAGCAGAGCCGGCGGATCGGCTGCGCGCGTCGCCCCCGATGCTTTACTTAGGCGGGTAACCGTCCAAGGGAGGAGGGGGACATGACCTTGAGGGCAACGCCACCGCGCACGTCGGTTCCGAATCTTGGTGCCGGCGCGGTGGGCATCGTCGCGCTGCTGGTGTTCATCATTGCGATCCTCGGATCCTTTACCCAGGTCGGCGTGGGCGAGGTCGGCATCGTGAAGCATTTCGGTGCGATCGACCCCGACCACCCGGACATCTTCGATCCAGGCATTCACACGAAGGTGCCGTTCCGTGACGATGTCGTCATCTTCGACACGCGCATCCAGAAAGAGCAGGTGGACGCGAGCGCCGCCTCGAAGGACGGCGTCACGATCCATTCGACCATCGCCGTGAACTTTCACATCGATGCGTCCAAGGCTCCGCTCATCCTTCAGAACATCGGGCCCAACTACAAGGACCGCATCATCGACCAACAGATCCAGCAGGCGTTCAAGGACGTGACCGCGCAGTACGCCGGCCTCGAGCTTATTCAGAAGCGCGAGGAGGTCGCGATCAAGGCGAGAACCACTCTGAAGGACAAGCTCGCGCCCTACTTCATCATCGTGGACGAATTCACAATCCCGAACTACGAGTTCCCCAAGGAATTCAACGACGCGATCCTCGCCACCCAGGTCGCGAACCAGCAGAACCTTCAGGCGAAGCAGCTTCAGGAGAAGGCCCGGACCGAGGCCGAGACCGCGCTCATCGTCGCACAGGGGCTGGCGAACGCGCAGAAGGCGCAGGCCACCACGCTGACTCCCGAGTACTTGCAGCTTCAGGCGATCAACAAGTGGAATGGCCAGCTGCCCCAGTACCTCACGCCGAATACACCGCTGCCGTTCATCGGCACGACGCCGGCGACGAAGTAGCCGTGGCTGCGCTCGAGATCGTCCTCGTCGCGGCCGCGGTGCTGCTCCTCATCACGCTGTTCCTGTATCTGTGGCAGCGGCTGGGGTGGATGGGCAACGACCACGCCCACCGGTCGCCGCCACACAAGCACCTGGACGTGCCGCACCACGACCACGACGCCTGACCCAGCTAGCGGACCCGGCTGATCACGAAGTCGGCGACATCGCGCAGGGCCTCCCGCTCGGGACGTGCCGGCAGCGCGTCGAGCGACTTCACCGCCGCGGCGTGGAACTCGAGCGCGCGCTGGCGCGCTCGGGCCGGGCCGCCGCCCGCCCGGATCAAGCGAAGCAGGTCGCGGACCTCGCCCTCGGACTTGCCGGTGGCGACGATCCGCCGCGCGAGCTCGCCGGAGTGCCCGTCGGCCTCGGCCACCGCGTAGATCATCGGGAGCGTCGGCATGCCTTCCGCGAGATCTCGGCCGACGGTCTTGCCGAAGTCGGCCTCGTCGCCGACGAGGTCGAGGATGTCGTCGGTGATCTGGAACGCCAACCCGAGGTTCGTGCCGAACGCGCCGAGCGCCGCGACGTGGTCCGCATCCGCCTCCGTGAGCAGCGCCGCGCCTTGGCAGCACGCCGCATAGAGGCTTGCCGTTTTCAACTCGATGCGTTCGAGGTAAGCCGCTTCGTCGGGCAGGCGCCGCTCCATCGTGACCTCATTGAGCTCACCGTCGCAGAGTGCGAACACCGTCTGCGCGACGATCCCGATGACCTCCGGCTTCGGTAGCACGGCGGCGAGCGCGTAGGCCTTCGCGAAGAGGTAGTCACCGGTGATGAGGGCAACGTCGTCGTTCCACATCGCGTTCACGGTCGGAACGTTCCGGCGCAGCTTCGCCTGATCGACGATGTCGTCGTGGACGAGCGATGCGGTATGCACCAGCTCGAGCGACTGCGCCAGGTTGAGCACGACTTCGCGGTCCGGGCGCACACCAAACCGCGCCGACAGGAACACGAGGGTCGGGCGCAGGAGCTTTCCGGGCGACGAGAACAGATGCTGGACGGCGTCTTGGAATGTCGGATGGCCACCGCGTCCCACGGCGACGAGCCTTCGTTCGAGCTCGGCGAGCTCGGACTCGACAGGCGTGTAAAACGACGCTCCCGTGACCGTCCTCACGCGGTTGAGTCTAGGTGGCGACTAGCCGCGTGGTCTGGTCGGCTGTGGGGTCGGGAAGGGACGCGGCGTGATGCGCGGCGTCTGGCCAGGCGGTCCCGACGGGCTGGGCGAAGGCGAGGGCGATCCCGAGGGCTTCGGTTCGAAGCCGCAGATCTGCCAGCTGAAGCGCCCGTACGAATAGGTGCCACTGACCGCGGCGGTGGCCCAGGCGTTGTAGTCCTTCTGCCAGTCGGCGAACGGCGCCTTCAGGTTGATACCGCATGACGTGTAGAAGTCGGAGTCGTTCTTCCGGGGCTCGGTGCCCTGGACGAAGTGCTCGACGCGGCGGAAGCCGGACGGACAGTTCGGTCCCGGCAGCTCACCCGAGCCGTTGCCGCCGTAGAGCGACGGGTTGGTGCACACCGTCGCGTCGACGATGCCCGCGGGCCGTGGATACCAGACCACCGGCAGGCCGCCGACGACGGTCTTCATGTAGTCGCGCCACAGCACGCCAGGGCCGAGCGCCGAGCTGATGCCCCGCATCTCGGAGTTGTCGGAGTTGCCCATCCAGATCGCCGTGAGGCGCTGCGGCGTGAACCCGATGGCGAGCACGTCCTGGAGGTTGTCGGTCGTACCGGTCTTGAGCGCCGCGGGTCGGCCGATGTTCGTCCATGGACCGAACACGAACGAGCCGTTGGGGTCGGTGTTGTCCTTGAGGATGTCGGCCAGGATCCAAGCAAGGCGCGGGTCGACGACCTGCTTGCCCTCGGGCTTGGTGTAGTCGCGCACGACCTTCCCGCTGCTGTCGATGATCTTCTTGATCATCGTCGGCTCGACGCGCACGCCCATGTTGGCGATCACCTGATAAGCGCTCGCCATGTCGATGAGACGCATCTCGCCCGCGCCGATGCCGAACGAGAGTCCGAAGCGCGTGCGGTCCCAGTCGCGGGTGATGCCGAGCTGTTGGACGACGTCGACGATCGCGTCGACGCCGACCGTGCGCGTGACCTGCAGCGCGGGGAGGTTGAGCGATTCGCGGAGCGCCTGACGGAGGGTGGTCGGACCGTGCTGCTCCTTCGTCGCGTCCTGCGGCTTGTAGACGTTGCCGCTGCCGTCCGGCGCGGACCAGGCGATGTCATACAGCCGGGTCGCGGCGGTCATACCCGCCTTCTCCATGCCCGCGAGGTACGTAAAGAGCTTGAAGGTCGACCCCGGCTGCCGAAGCGCGATGCCGGCGTGGTCGTAGTCGCCCTGCATCTTCGGCGTGTTCCCGTAGAAGTCGTACGAGCCGACGTAGGCGAGGACCTCGCCGGTGGTCGGGTCGAGCGTGATGAGCGACGCGTTGTTCACGTTTGCGCCCTTCAGGCCATCGACGTGGTCCTTCACTTCCTTCTCGGCGAGTTGCTGCATGTTCCAGTCGAGGCTCGTCAGGATCGTGTAGCCACCCTGATACGCCGCCTTCTCGCCGAGCTCGCGGATGATCTGTTCGCGCACTCGGAACGTGAAGTGCGGCGCGTACAACGACGTCGACGCCGGTCGGACCTTGATCGGCTCGCTCTTCGCGACGTCCGCCTCCGCTTGGGTAATGTGGTTGTTCTCGACCATTGCGTCGAGCACGTCCGCGCGCCGCGCCTTCGCGGCGTCGGGGTTCTGGATGGGGTCGTACGCCGACGGCGCCTGCGGCAGCCCGGCGAGGAGCGCCATCTGACCGAGCGTGAGCGTGCCCAGGTCGGCGACGCCGAAGTAGGTCTTCGCCGCGGCTCGTACGCCGTACGACGAGTTGCCATAGAAGATCTGATTCAGATACATCTCGAGGATCTGCCTCTTGCTGAACGTCCTCGTCGTCTCGATCGCGAGGATCGCCTCCTTGATCTTCCGTGTCAGTGTCGGCTCGTCGCCGAGGAGGCGCGTCTTGATGAGCTGCTGCGTGATCGTCGAGCCGCCCTGTGAGATGCCGCCTGCAGCGATGTTCGCGTTGAAGGCGCGGACGATGCCCCCGATGTCGATCCCAGGGTTCGTCCAGAACGTCTTGTCCTCGATCGAGGTGGTCGCGGCCTGCAGCTTCTCAGGGATCTCATCGAGGCTGATCAGCTCACGGCGCTGATCTTCGAGTGTGTAGAGCAGGTGCTCACCCGAGCGGTCGTAGATGTGGGTCGTCAGCGGCACCGGAATGGTCGCGAGGTCGTGGGCCGCTGGAAGGTCGGCGGCGAAGTAGCTGAAGACCGCTGCCGCGGCAACGCCGCCCATCGCGACCATCGCGAGGAGGAAGGCCGAGAGGCCGCTCGCGATCCCGAGCGTGCCGACCGGCCTTGGACGGCGTGATAGACGCCCACCCTTGCGGTGAGGGAGCCGGTACGCGCGATAGGCGCGGCCACCCGAGAGATGACGTGGCATCAGAACAGCTAACGGATGCAACCCCCATGCCATAGGCGGAGAGGTCACCTACCGCCCAGTTTGCCTCCCACCGCGCAGACGTCCGAGGAGCAGCGACCAGCCGGACCGTGGCGGAGCGGCCAATGCCGAGCGAAGCGCCCGCTGCGCCTCTCGAGCGTCGCCCTCCCAGGTCTCGATCAGCACCCTGTCGTCGGGACGCAGCGAGTTCGCGGGTCCGCGCCGCTCCATCGCGTCCTCGGTCGAAGGGATCCGCCGGTAGACGTCGGACAGCAGCGCGAAGGCGTCCGCCGCTGCTTCTAGGGCCGCGGCGTGGCGCGTGAACTCGCCGTTCTCGAAGACCACGGCCTGGTGCGTCTGGTCGAACATCGCCGAGAGCTCGATGTTCGCCGCCAGCTCGCGATCGACCGCGGCGGCGGCGCGCTCGAGCCGCGCGCGCGCTGCGGGATCGGGTCCGAGCACGTGCTGCAGGAAGCCCATCGGCTTCGATGCTCCCACAGTCCGTTGTATGCAACCCGCGCATGTCTTTGATACATCTAACGTATACTGACCAACGTGCCCGGACCATTCGGCCGCGTCACGGCTCCCCCGCCCCACTTTCCGGTGGGCGGTCCTGTGCCGTCAGACGATCTGGTCGGACGCGAGGCCTACATCCGCCGTATCGCCGAACGCCTGACCGACGGCAACCACGTCCTGCTCGCTGGACCACGACGGATCGGGAAGACGTCCCTGATCCTGGAGGTCCTGCGGCGCCTGCGGCGCAAAGGAGCGCTCACCGCCTACGTCGACTGCCTTGGCCCGACGGACATTCGCGCGCTTGGCGAACGGCTCGTCGACGCGCTCCTCGAGAACGTGTCCGGCGTGGAGCGAAGCTTCGAGCAGGTGAAGGCCATCGCCGCCGGTATGCGGCCCACCGTCAAGGTGCGCTACGAGCACGTCGAGCTCGCCCTCGATCTCGCGCGCGAGAAGAACGCCCAGCGCTTCTTCGAAGGAGCGCTCGACCTACCGCGCGTACTCGCGACGCGGACCGGAAAGCGGGTGGTCGTGGTGTTCGACGAGTTCCAGGCCGCGGGCCGTCTCGGGCCTCGGGTCTTCGACCAGATGCGCACTCGCTTCCAGGCGCAGCGCGGCGTGGCGTACGCGTTCCTTGGGAGCGAGGAAGGGATCCTTGAAGAGCTGTTCAGTGAGAAGGGCCGGGCGTTCTACCGCTTCGCGGTACCGATCGACCTCGCCGACGCGGGTGGCAACCGCTTCGGCATCGCGCCTGACGACTGGCTCGCCTACCTGCGGGAAAAGTTCGCCGTTCGAAGGATCACGATCGACGACGCCAGCGTCGACCGGCTGCTCGACGCGACCGGTGGTCATCCGCAGGACACCATGCAGCTCTGCGCGGCCCTTTACTACCTGATGCGCGATGCCGGACAACGCGTCGTCAGCGCCGACCACGTCGCGGTGGCGTACGAACAGGCGCTCCGCGAGCTCGAGCGGCCGTTCGCGCTGCATTGGAGCGAGCTCGGCAGCCAGAAGTACCTACAACAGGTCGCGAAACGCATCGCGCACAACGCGGTGCTCTACGCGGCCGACAGCGGTGTGCCGCGACCGGAGGTCCTGCGGGCGCTCGAATCGCTGCGCGTACGCGGCCTCGTCACCAAGCTCGGACGAGGCCGCTACGAGTTCGTGGAGCCGATGTTCGGCGAGTACGTGCGACGGATGGACGAGGCAGCGATGACGGCTACTGCTGCGGGCACGAAGCGCACCCGCCAAGCAGACGAGAGCGGCGCAGGACGCTCGACTATCGTTCCTCGGTGATGCAACGGCTCGAGCTGCGCTCCGGCGCGATGGTCAAATACTCGCCGGCGCACAGCGATGAGTGGCGCGAGGGGAAGCTTGTGAAGTCCTCGCCCAACGGCGAGGAATGGCTGGTCGAGAACCGCTTCGGCCGCTTCTGGCTACACGTGAGCCGGCTGCGGCCGTCGGAAGACGGACCGCAGCCAGACCACACCACCTAGGCGACCGAAGTCCGCTCGCCGCCCATGGCGCGCCAGATCAGCAGCACGATGATCGCGCCGATGATCGAGCCGATGAGTCCCGACGGGGAGACGTCGAGTGTGCCGCCGAACAGCAGCGCCGCCAGCGTTCCGCCGACGAACGAACCGATGATCCCGAGGATCATCGTGCCGACCCAACCCATCGGGTCGCGGCCCGGGACGAGTGCCCGCGCGATGAACCCGGCGATCAGACCGACGATGAGAAAAACGATCAGACCCATGTACTTGCCTCCAGTTCCACGGTGATCCGGCACCGTTGGTCGCAAGAACGGTGCCCGCTCGGATGGCATGCGCCGAACGAAGTGTGGAGATGGCACGTAACGACCCGACGGCAGAGCTCGCGCCCGACTGCAGCAATTCCGGCACGAAGCCGACGGCCTGGCCCGAGGCGCCCGCCGTCCTCGCCGGAGGCGAAGATTCCATGGGCTCGCCTTGGTGCGCCCGCAGACGCGCTGACGCTTCGACCGGTGACCTCAGGCGGCGCGACAGTACCCCCGAGCGGACTCGAACCGCTGCCTCAGGCTTCGGAGGCCTGCGCTCTATCCACTGAGCTACGGGGGCGTTTCTGATCCGATTCTACCGGGGTGCCAGTGCGGCGCAGCTGCACTGGCGGGGCCCCAGACGACGTAGGACCGATAGGTCCGAGGAGTACCTGCGCTAGCGTGCTCTCGATGGCTACGGAGCGCGACAAGGAGCTTTCGCTCGTCCAGCACCTCGGAGAGTTTCGCGACCGCCTCATGGTGGCCTGTATCGCGATCGCGATCACAACGGCGATCTCGTTCTTGTTCACCACCGACATCATCAAGCTGCTCCTCATCCCTGCTGGTGTGCAAAAGCTCCTCGCGATCAGCCCGACTGAAAACTTCACGACGTACTTTCGAGTGGCGCTCTTCAGCGGCTTCGCGTTCTCGATGCCGGTCGTGCTGTACGAGATCTACGCCTACATCGACCCGGCCCTACACCCGAACGAGCGTAGATTCGCCTTGACCCTTGGACCGTTCGTGCTGGCACTCTTCATCGCGGGAATGCTGTTCTGCTACTTCGTCCTTCTTCCCAACGCTCTCAAGTTCCTGCTCAATTTCGGCAGTGAGGTCATAGACAACCAGCTGCGCGCGTCGGAGTACCTGTCGTTCGTCACGCTGTTCATCGTGGGCATGGGCATCGTGTTCGAGATGCCGGTCATCATCTACGCGCTGATCCGCCTCGGCGTCGTCCAGCGCTCATGGCTCACGAAGCGGCGACGCTACGTCTTCCTGATCGTCTTCATCATTGCCGCGGTCATCACTCCCACCCCCGACCCCTTCAATCAGACGATCGTGGCGATCCCGATGTATCTCCTGTTCGAGCTCGGCCTGCTCCTGGGACGCTTCGCCGGAGGGCCTCGAGCCTCCGCTTGAGCTCGGCCTCTGCGCCGAGCTCCGTCGGCACGTAATACCGTCGGTCCCGAAGCACGTCCGGCAGATATGTCTCGTCGGGCGCGACGTGTCCCTCGAAATCGTGCGCGTACTTGTAGTCCTTGCCGTAGCCGAACGACTTCATCAGCGGTGTCGCCGCGTTCCGCAGGTGCAACGGCACAGGGTCGGCACGCGTCTCGTCGAGATCCTTCTGCACTTCGCCGAGTCCCCGTTTCAACGAGTCCGACTTCGGCGCGAGCGCGAGGTATACGGTCGCCTCCGCCAGAGGGAAGTAACCCTCGGGGAAGCCGATGAGATGCGTGGCCTGCTGTGCCGCGGTCGCGATGACCAGCGCCTGCGGATCCGCCAGGCCGACGTCCTCACCCGCGAGGATCACGATACGCCGGGCGATGAACATCGGGTCCTCGCCGGCGTCGATCATCCGCATGAGCCAGTAGAGAGAGGCATCCGGATCGGAACCCCGCACGCTCTTGATGAAAGCGCTGATCGTGTCGTAGTGCTGGTCGCCGGCGCGGTCGTAGAGCAGGCTGCGACGCTGCATCGCTTCGCGGATGTCGCCGAGCGTGATCTCCCTGTCTCCACCGGTTGCGTCGTGCGCCAGCTCGAGCGCGTTGAGCGCGACGCGCGCATCGCCGTTGGACACGGCGACCAGGGCATCCTCGGCCTCGGCCGAAAGCTTCGCCCGCCCGGCGAGACCGCGTTCCTCGTCCGAAAGCGCACTTCGGACGATCCTTCGGACTTCGTCCTCCGTCAGGGGCTTCAGAACGTAGACGCGAGATCGCGACAGCAGCGCGGAGTTGACCTCGAACGACGGGTTCTCGGTGGTGGCACCGAGCAGGATGACGTCGCCGTTCTCAACGTAGGGCAGAACGACGTCCTGCTGTGCCTTGTTGAATCGGTGGATCTCGTCGATGAACATGACCGTCCGCTGCTCGGTCAAACCGCGGAGCTTTCGCGACTCCTCGATGACCCTGCGCAGGTCGGCGACACCACTGGACACGGCTGACAGGTGGACGAACCGCGCTTTCGCCTGTTTTGCAGCAATGGCCGCGAGGGTCGTCTTTCCGGTCCCCGGCGGACCCCACAGGATCATCGACGGGAGCTGGCCCGCCTCGATCGCCTTCCGCAGCACTCGGCCCGCACCGATGACGTGCTCCTGGCCCACGAATTCCGAGAGGTCTCTTGGGCGCATGCGGGCCGCAAGGGGCTGAGCGGTGGGCACGGATCGATTGTGGACTGACCCTCAAGATATATCAATCATCCTTTATATTGATCGAGGAGCCACAATCCACAAAGGGGAGACATGCTCAGCCAGTCATATCTCCGTGAGCTCAAGTCGTTCCATCGGGCCCTCGGGGACGTCACGCGACTGCGCGCCGTGCAGATCCTCGCCACCGAAGGCGAGCTATCCGTGTCCGAGCTTGTCACCCGGCTGCGAATCAGCCAGCCACTCATGTCGTGGCACCTGCGACGGCTCACACGTGCGGGGATCGTGAAGACCGAGCGCGTTGGACGAGAGGTGCGCTGCTCCTTCGATCGTGAGCGGTTCGCCGACCTGCAGGAGCGCAGCTACCGCGCGCTGATGAACAAGGCATGAGCATCGTCCCGAAGAGAGCGGCGACGACCACGCGCGGCGTGCTCGCGCCCATCGCCCGTGGGCTGCACGCCGTGGGTGTGAGTGCCAACGCGGTCACCGCTGGAGGCTTCGTCCTCACCTGCGCCGGCGCGACGCTCCTGGCCATCGGCCAGCCCGCGGTCGCGCTCGTCATCCTTCTCGTCGGCACACTGGCCGACGCTGTCGACGGCCAGATCGCGCGCCTGGCAGGTGGCGGTACGAAGCTGGGCGCGTTCCTCGATTCGACCTTCGACCGGCTCTCCGACTCGGCGCTGTGCGTCGCCGCGGTGATCGTGGGTGGTTCGCGAGGCGACACGCTGCTGTTCCTGGCCGCGATCGTCGCGCTGGTGAGTGGCTC
Source organism: Candidatus Limnocylindria bacterium (assembly GCA_041486085.1). Lineage (GTDB taxonomy): Bacteria > Chloroflexota > Limnocylindria > P2-11E > P2-11E > CF-39. The sequence continues at coordinate 16,781 of JBGPKU010000025.1, forward strand.
GCTCGTCTCGTACATCCGCGCGAAGGCCGAGTCCCTGGGACTCACCGCGAGCGTGGGCCTCGCTCCTCGTGAGGCGCGCCTCGCCGTCATGATCCTCGGTGTGGCCGCCTGGGCCGTCACCGGCTCGCTCCAGCTGTTCGCGGCGGCGGTAGCCGTCGTCGCGTTGCTCTCAACGATCACGGCCGTCCAGCGCGTCGCACACGTCATCGTGGCGCTGCGCAACACATAAAGGGAGATACATATGCCAGCAACAAGGAAGAAGACGACGAAGACCAGGGCGAGCGCGCGCCGCGCCGGCCGCAAGATCCGCGTGGCGATCATCGGCGTGGGCAACTGCGCCAGCTCGCTCGTGCAGGGCGTGCACTACTACCGGAACGCGAAGCAGGGCGACGATATCCCGGGGATCATGCATGTCGATCTCGGTGGGTATCACCTTTCGGATCTCGAGTTCGTGGCGGCGTTCGACGTGGACAAGAACAAGGTCGGAAAGGATCTCGCCGACGCGATCTACGCGAAGCCGAACAACACCTATCGCTTCGCCGACGTACCGAAGACCGGCGTGAGCGTGGAGCGGGGCATGACCCTCGACGGGATCGGCAAGTACCTCGCGAAGGTCGTCGAGAAGGCTCCCGGGGAGACCGCCGACATCGTCGGGATCCTGAAGACACGTAAGGTCGACGTCGTCGTCTCCTATCTGCCGGTCGGCAGCGAGGACGCGACGCGTTGGTACGTCGAGCAGGTGCTCCAGGCGGGCTGCGCCTTCGTGAACTGCATCCCGGTGTTCATCGGTCGCGAGCCGCGGTGGCAGAAGCGCTTCGCGGAGAAGAAGCTGCCGATCGTCGGAGACGACATCAAGTCTCAGGTCGGCGCCACCATCACTCACCGCGTACTGACGCGGCTCTTCATGGATCGCGGCGTGCGCCTCGATCGCACCTACCAGCTCAACTTCGGTGGCAATACCGACTTTCTGAACATGCTGGAGCGCGAGCGGCTCGAGTCGAAGAAGATCAGCAAGACCAACGCCGTGACGAGCATGCTCGATTACCCGCTGGCGCCGGAAAACGTCCACGTCGGGCCCTCCGACTACGTGCCGTGGCTCCAGGACCGCAAGTGGTGCTACATCCGCATGGAAGGCACGACCTTCGGGGACGTGCCGCTCAACGCGGAGATGAAGCTCGAGGTCTGGGACTCTCCCAACAGCGCGGGCGTCGTCATCGACGCGATCCGATGCTGCAAGCTCGGTCTGGACCGAGGTCTTGGCGGCACGCTGGTCGGGCCATCGGCGTACTTCATGAAGTCTCCGCCGCAGCAGATGCACGACGACGAGGCGCGCGAGATGGTCGAGGCGTTCATCAAGGGCGAGGACAACCGCACACTGACGGGTAAGTGAATAAGGCGAGCGAGGAGCGGCCACGCCGCGACGAGCGAGTCCACCAGCCTTGAGCGGTCTCTCGGCGCAGCCGAAGGATTGAGCTGAGTGCGCTCACACCTCGTCGAAGGTGTCCCGTACTGGTCGTGGCGGGTCGGCGCGGCGCTCGTGCAGCACCTCCCCGCCCGTCTGGTCTATGCCGGCGCGGTGATCGGCGGTGAGATCGCGTACCTCGCGTGGAGGACGAAGCGCGAGATCGCGAAGCATAACCTCGCCGTCGTGCTCGGGCGGAAGCAGGCCGACGTCGAGGTCGCGCGCGTCGCGCGTCGCAGCTTCCGTAACTTCGCGAAGTATCTGACCGAGATCATGCGGTTCCCCGCGCTCCACCCCGCCGACCTCCAGCGAATGGTGGCGATCGATCCGCAGTCCTTCGGATATCTGCGCGCGGCGCGCGAGCACGGCAAGGGCCTCATCTTCGTCTCGGTCCACTTCGGCAACTTCGAGCTGGGTGGCGCGCGCATCGCCCAGGAGATCCCGCTCACCGTCGTGGCGGACGAGCTCGAGAATCAGCGGCTCATGGATTTTCTCGTTGCGAACCGCGAACACAAGAACGTGAACATCATTCCACCCGAGGGATCCGCGAGGCGGGTCCTCGCGGCATTGAAGCGGAATGAGATGGTCGGCTTCATGATGGATCTCGGGCCGCGCGCGATGCAGCTCGACAACGTGCAGGCCGAGTTCTTCGGCAAGAAGACCGCCTTCCCCACGATCGCAGCCGCGCTCGCGCGCGTCTCGGGCGCTCCGATCGTCGTCGCGGCGGTGAAGCGCGAGCGCGACAACAGCTTCCGTGGCGTCGCGCTGCCGCCGATCTTCGTCGAGCGCACCAAGATCGCGGCGCAGGACCTGGAGCGCGCTACGCAATCGATCGTCCACGCGCTCGAGGGACTCGTGCGACCCGACCCCGACCAGTGGTACATCTTCCGGCCGATGTGGCCCGAGCGCGAGCCGTCGGGCTGACCGTGGTGAGCGCGGCCGCCGTTCACGCCGCCGAGCGCGTGCTGCCCGAGATCCCGAGCGCGCTGGTGATGCCGATCGCGCAGATCATGGGAACGCTCGCCTATGTGGCCGGGTCGAGCGCCCGCGACGCCGTCCGGGCCAACCTGGAGGTGATCGCGCCGGATCGGGCGAACGCCGCGATGACACGTCACATCTTCGCGGAACAGTCGCGGAACTATCTCGACATCTTCCGGCTCACTCGGATCGACCCCGGGACGCTTCGTGCGTCGATCGAGAAGCGAGGTTGGGAGACCTTCACGAGCGCGCACCAGCAGGGCCGCGGGGTGATCGTCGCGTCCGCACATCTCGGGCCGATCTCCCTCGTAGGCCAAGTCCTCGTGGCCCACGGCTATGAGACGGTCCTGCCGGTCGAGACCGAGCGCTCCGAGGCTCAGCGGGCGGTGAATCGCGCTCGCGCGGCGATGGGCCTGCAGCTGGTCCGTACCGAGACGCCGCTCGCGGTCGTGCGCGCGCTCCGGCGGGGAAAGGTGTTCGGGCTGCTGGCGGACCGCGCAGTCACGGGCGTGGGCGAGCGCGTGCCGTTCTTCGGTCGCGAGGCCCTCATCCCATCGGCGCACATCGCGCTCGGGCTGCGGACCGGCGCGCCCGTGATCCCCGCGTTCTCGCTCCGCGAGGGCAAGACGCTCGTCGCGTCCTTCGAGCCGCCGCTCGAGCTCGTTTCGACGGGCGATCGCGACGCGGACGTCCGCGCCGGCGTGGCGCAGTGGGCCAAGGTGCTGGAGCGCTACGTGCGGCGCGCGCCCGAGCAATGGACCGTGTTCGAGCGCGTATGGCCCGAACGGTGACCGGCTGGGGTCGGGCCGACCTGCAGCTTCACTCCGACCTCGGCGACGGATTGGCGCCGCCTGACGCGATCCTCGACGCGGCGGAGCGCGCCGGCTTGAACGTCATCGCGCTCACCGACCACGACGACATACGCGGTGCGTTCATCCTCAGGGATCTGGCACAAAGACGGAGCAGCCCCGTCGAGATCGTGACCGGGGTCGAGGTGACGACGCGCTCCGGCCACCTCCTCGCGCTGTGGGTCGAGGAGGAAGTGCCGATGTTCGCGCCCCTCTCCGAGACCATCGCGTTGATCCACTCGCGCGGCGGCCTTGCGGTCGCGCCGCATCCGCTCTCCTATCTCACCTTCTCGATCGGTGAGCGCGCGCTGCGCGCCCTGCATGCCGCCTCCGCGGAATGCCGGATCGATGGGATCGAGCTCGTCAATCCGTCGTATGCCGGCAGGGTACGAAGCCGGCGCGCGTCGCAATTGAATACGGAGCTGCTCGGCGCGGCGGAGACCGGCTCGAGCGACGCGCACCACGCGCAGCTCGTCGGCACAGCCTGGACTGACTTTCCGGGGACCACGGCCGCGGAGCTGCGGCGGGCGATCCTGGAACGCACGACGAAGCCCGACGGGCGACACTGGACGCTCCGCGAGCACCTGGACGGCGTGGCACGCCAGCAGTGGCGCTCGATGGTGCGCGATCCCGTCAAGCGCGCCCGACGACGCATGAGGAAGAAATGAAACAAGGCGAGCGACGAGCGGCTCAGCCGCGAGGAGCGCGTCCGTCAGCGAGCCCGCAGGCGAGGCGGCGAGGCGACGCCGCGAGCCGCGCGACGCCGGCGGAGCCGAGCCGCGAAGAGCGATATGCCGATCTTCACGCGGCGAACGCCGCGTGAAGATCGGAATCGTCAGCCCCTACGCGTATCCGCGGCCCGGCGGGGCGAACGCGCACATCCGCGAGACGTACAGCCGTCTCACCGAGCTGGGTCACGACGTGCGCATCATCACCGCGCCGTGGGGCGATGACCCTCCAGCCAAGGACGTCATCCAGATCGGGCGCGCGCTCGCCGTTCCGTTCAACGGCAGCATCGGCCGGGTCACCCTGTCCGTACGCCTGGAGTGGCTGATCTCGCGCATGCTCGAGCGCGAGCGGTTCGACATCATCCATCACCACGAGCCCTTCGTACCGTTCCTGAGCTTTCAGATCCTCGATTCGGCCAAGTGCCCCAACGTCGCGACATTCCACGCGTTCGGCGGCTTCTCGTTCTCGTACTGGGCCGGACGCATCGCCCTCGATCGGTATATGGGCAAGCTCGACGAGCGAATCGCCGTGTCCAGCGCGGCCCGGCACTTCGTGTCGACGTACTTCCCCGGCGAATATCGGATCATCCCGAACGGCGTCGACGTCGAGTTCTACGCGAACGCGAAGCCCTTCCCGGAATTCCAGGACGGCAAGGTCAATCTCTTCTTCGTCGGCCGGGTCGAGCCTCGCAAGGGAGCGATGTATCTGCTACGCGCATACGCGCGGATCAAGGAGCGCCACCCGAACACCCGCCTGATCATCGCGGGCCGCGGTCCCGAGATCGGCGACCTACGACGATTCGCCCACGCGCGGCGGGTCGAAGACGTCTTCTTCGCCGGACGCGTGTCGGACGAGGACAAGGCGCGCTTCTACAAGACGGCGGACGTCTTTGTGGCCCCATCCACTGGCCAGGAGAGCTTCGGGATCGTGCTGCTGGAGGCCATGGCTGCAGGCCGGGCGGTGGTCGCGTCGGACATCCACGGGTACAAGCGTGTCGTACAGCGAAATGTGAGCGGCCTGCTGGTGGAGCCGAAGGATCCAGACGCTCTCGCCGACGCGTTGGAGCGCCTCATCGTCGACCCCGGGCTGCGTCGGAGCCTGGGCGAGGCCGGCGCCAGGCGTGCCGTGGAGTTCGACTGGCAGCACGTGACCGAAGAGCTGGTCAACGTCTACGAGGGGGTCATCGCGCAGCGCAAAAAGACGGTATCTGAACCTGCTGACCTCCCTGTTCGTACGCGCTAGTGTTGCCGCGTCCATGAGGGCCAAGGGGGTGGTCGCCGTGCCTCGTAGTCGATTCGCGCTCCTGGTCGTGTTCGCCCTGTTGCTCGCCGCCTGCTCGGGGCAGGCGAAGCCCGCGACATCAGGCTCGCCGGCGCCGGTCCCGTCGCTCGCGGCGGGCGAGAAGCCACTGACCGGAGGCACGCTGACCTTCATCGTGAACGCGGAGCCACCGAGCTTCGACGGTCACCGTGAGACCACATTCGCGCTCCTCCACCCGATCGCTCCTCACTACAGCCTCCTCTACAAGTTCGACCCGAACGACCTGACGAAGGTGATCCCGGACGTCGCCGCGAGCGACCCGCAGGTCTCCTCGGACAAGCTCACCGTGACGATCAAGCTGCGCACCGACGTGAAGTTCCACGACGGCGCGACGATGACGTCAGAGGATGTCGTCGCGACATACCAGAAGATCATCTTCCCGCCGACGGGCGTGCTGTCGCCGCGCGCCGGCGCATATGCGGCCGTGGACACCATCACGGCGTCGGACCCGACGACCGTCGTCTTCAAGCTGAAATACCCGTCGGCGTCCTTCCTCACGAACCTCGCCTCGCCGTGGAACTTCATCTTCAGCGCCGCGAAGCTCAAAACGGACATCCACTGGTACGAGAAGAACATCGACGGCACCGGCCCGTTCACCTACGTGTCGAACACCAAGGGCCAGGACTGGATCGGCAAGAAGAACCCGGCCTACTTCGGCAAGGACAAGGACGGCACTCAGCTGCCGTACCTCGACGGCTACAAGGCGCTGATCATCACCGACGCGACCGCAGGCGTGAACGCGATCCGCAGCAAGCAGGCGATGATCGAGTTCCGCGGTTTCACCCCACAGCAGCGCGACGATCTGTCGCGCGCGCTGCCGAACGACCTGGCCATCCAGGAAGCGCCGTGGATCTGCGTCAACTACGTCGTCCCGAACACCAAGGTCAAGCCGTTCGATGACCCGCGCGTGCGCCAGGCCCTGACGCTCGCCATCGACCGATACGCCGGGAGCGAGGCCCTCAGCAAGACGACGATCGTCAAGGACGTTGGCGGCCTCATGCGGCCCAAGGGTCCGTTCGCGATGGCCGATGCCGACCTCAACAAGATCCGGGGCTTCGGCAAGGACCCCGCGGCGGCCAGGACCGAGGCGAAGAAGCTCCTCGCCGACGCCGGCCAGTCGAACCTCACCTTCAAATTCCTGAACCGCAACATCACCACGCCCTACGAGCCGGTCGCGGTCTTCCTCATCGACCAGTGGAAGCAGATCGGCGTGACGGCGACGCACGACGTCAAGGAGACGTCGGCGTACCAGGCGGATCTTCGCGCGGGTAACTTCCAGGTCGCGCTGGACTTCAACTGCGACTTCCTCGACGAGCCCGACTAGCAGCTCGCGAAGTTCCAGTCGGCCAGCAAGCTGGGTAAAGGACTCAACTTCGCGTACTACGACGACACCAAGCTCGATGGCATGCTCGACGCGCAGAGCCGCGAGACCGATCCGGCCAAGCGCCTCAAGATCGTGGGCGACATCGAGCGCTACGCGATGGACGAGATGGCCTACCAGTACCCGGTGTTGTGGTGGTACCGGATCATCCCGTACCTGAACACGGTGCGCGGTTGGAGGATCGGCTCGAACCACTACACCAACCAGGACCTGACGACGGTGTGGCTCTCGAAGAAATAGCGTGAGCGGCCGCCCATTCCTGCAGATCCCCGGGCCGACCAACGTCCCGGAACGGATCCTTCGCGCGATGGATCGCGCTGTGATCGATCACCGCGGGCCCGCGTTCGCTGCGCTGGTCCGCGGGCTCCTGCCGGACCTTGCCCGTGTCTTCCAGACGGAGCGAGGTCGCGTGGTGCTCTATCCGTCGTCCGGCACGGGCGCCTGGGAAGCCTCGCTGGTCAACGTGCTTGCGCCCGGCGACCGCGTCCTCGCCTTCGACTACGGGCATTTCAGCTCGGGTTTCGCGGCGGCGGGGCGCAACCTCGGTCTGGCCGTCGATCTGGTCCCGCAGAGGTGGGGATCGGCCATCGCCGCCGCGACCGTCGCCGAGCACCTCCGTCCCGAGCATCGCGCGGTGCTTCTCATCCATAACGAGACTTCGACCGGGGCACGTACGGACATCCGTGCGGCGCGCGAGGCGATCGACCAGGCGAAGAGCGATGCCCTGCTCATCGTCGACACCGTGAGCTCGCTCGCGAGCATGGACTTCCGCTTCGACGATTGGCGGGTCGACGTCGCTCTCACCGGCAGCCAGAAGGGGCTGATGCTCCCGCCCGGTCTTGGCCTGCTGTGCGTCTCGCCGCGGGCGATCGAGGTCGGCGCTCGCGGTGGCAGCCCGCGGAACTTCTTCGATTGGCGGCCGATCCTCGAGGACAACGCGGCCGGGTTCTTCCCGTACACGCCCGCGACGCTGCTTCTGTTCGGGCTCCGAGAGGCCTTGGATATCCTGCTCGAGGAGGGCCTCGAGAAGGTCTTCGCGCGCCATCGGCGCCTGGCGGACGGCGTGCGAGCGGCCGTGGGCGCCTGGGGACTCGCGATCCTGTGCGACGATCCGAAGGCGTATTCGGACACGCTGACGGCGGTTGTCATGCCCGAGGGTCGGGACTCGAACGCGCTGATCGCGAAGGCGCGCGAACGGTTCGACCTCGCGCTCGGCGTGGGACTGGGCAGGCTGCGCGGCAAGGTCTTCCGCATCGGACATCTCGGATCGCTCAACGAGCTCGAGGTCCTCGCCACGATCGCGGGCGTCGAGATGGCGCTCCGGGAGACCGGCCACCCCGTCGCGCTTGGTGCGGGCGCCGCGGCCGCCGAAGAACGGTTCGTCGCGCTGGAGCGAGTCGGAGCTGATTAGCGCGTCCTCGCGGGCGGCCCGACACTACCGCCGGTGAGGCGCTACGTCGTCGGGCGGCTCCTGCTGATGATCCCCACGCTCGTCGGGGTCGCGGTGATCACCTTTGTCGTCATGCGGGCCGTTCCCGGAGACATCGTCGCGCTGCGCTACGCCGGCTCCAGCGTTCCGCAGGACATCATCGACCAGGAGCGGCACATTCTCGGCCTGGACAAGCCGATCTGGGTGCAGTTCATCGACTGGATGGCGCAGCTCGCGCGCTTCGACCTCGGCCAATCGCTCTGGACCGGCCACTCGGTGATCGATGAAGTGCAGGTACGGCTCCCGCTGTCGCTGGAGCTCGCGGTCATCGCGACCGTGCTCGCGGTGATCATCGCCCTGCCGCTCGGGATCCTCGCCGCGGTCCGGCAGGACACCTGGGTGGACTACGCCATCAGGATCTTCAGCGTCGGCGGCCTCGCGATGCCCAGCTTCTGGATCGGGATCATGCTCGTTCTTGGAACGATCACCTTCCTCGACTGGGCGCCGCCGCTCGTCTACACCTCGTTCTTCGAAGATCCGGTCGCCAACCTCTCGCAGCTCGTCCTTCCGGCCATCTCCGTCGGCTACCGCTACTCGGCGGTGTCGATGCGCATGACGCGGTCGACGCTGCTCGAGGTGCTGCGCGAGGACTACGTTCGCACCGCGAGGGCCAAGGGCCTTCGCGAGACGGCCGTCGTCGTTCGGCATGCACTGCGCAACGCGTTGCTGCCGGTCATCACCGTCGTCAGCCTCGAGTTCGCGTTCCTCATCGGTGGCCTGGTGGTGACCGAGCAGGTCTTCAACCTGAACGGCATCGGCAAGCTCCTTGTAGACGCCGTGGCGCACCGCGACTACACCCTCATCCAGGCGCTGGTGCTTCTCCTGTCCGCCGTGTTCGTGCTCGTGAACTTCGCGGTGGACATGATCTACGTCGCGATCGATCCGCGGATCCGGTACTCATGACGAGCGAGCGGGGTGCGGTGACCCGCGACGGCGACGCCGAAGCGCTCGCGCGCAGACGGTACCTCGAATCGACGCCGCGGAAGCGCTTCTTCCGATTCTGGCGTGAGTTCATCCGGCGCCGGCCGCTCGGCGCATTCGGTCTTTTTCTGGTGATCCTGATGCTCCTCGCCGCGCTGCTCGCGGACCGGATAGCGCCGTACGATCCCACCGCGCTTTCGTTCAAGGATCTCCTAGCGCCACCCTCACCGGAGCATCTCCTCGGGACCGACAACTTCGGCCGCGACGTCTTCTCGCGGGTCCTGTACGGAGCGCGCACGGCGCTGCTCGTGGGCTTCGGCGCCTCGGTCGTCGGGTGCACGCTCGGTCTCGTGCTGGGCGTGATCGGCGCGTACGTCGGCGGCACATGGGATCAGCTCATCCAGCGACTGATGGACGTGCTGCTGTCGTTCCCGCTCATCGTCATCGCCATCGCGGTGGTGGCAGCGCTCGGCACCGGCGAGGGCTTGATCGGCAACGTCATCGCGGCGATCACCGTCCCGATCATCCCGCGCGTATCGCGTGTGGTGCGCTCGAGCGCGCTTTCCGTCGTCCAGATGCCGTACATCGAGGCGACCCGCTCCGTCGGTACCGGGGCGGTGCGGATCATGTTCCGCCACGTCGCGCCGAACGTGTTCGCCCCGTACCTGATCATGATGACGGCGTTCCTCGGGCAGGCGATCCTCCTCGAGGCGTCTTTGTCATTCCTCGGGCTCGGCGTCTTCGAGCCCACGCCGTCGTGGGGCCTGATGCTCCGGGGTGCGGGGATGCAGTTCTTGGAGCGCGCGCCGTGGCTCGCGATCGCGCCGGGCATCGCCATCAGCCTCGCGGTGTTCGGCTTCAACCTGTTCGGCGATTCGCTGCGCGACGCGCTCGACCCGCGGCTCCGCACCGCCTGATGCTTCGCTCCAGGGATGTCGTCCGTCTGCACATGGGCCACTACACGGTCCCCGAGGATTTTCCGCGCGCGCCGAACCTCCAGGGTGCGGCCATCGTGGTGACCGCGTACCTGGTGCGGCATCCCGACGGCCCGATCCTGCTGGACACCGGCTTCGCGAGCGGACACCCGAGGGCCGAGGCGCTGTTCCATCCGGTAATGCGTCCGTTCGACGATGTGCTCCGCGAGACGGGACTCCGAACGGAGGAGGTCCGGGCGATCGCGAACTGCCACCTGCACGTCGACCACTCGGGCAACAACTTCCGCTTCCCGGACACACCGATCTTCGTGCGGCGGATCGAGCGTGACGCGGCAGTCTCCACGCCCGACTACTCGCTACCGGACAAGACGATCGCGTTCCCCGGAGCGACGCTCGAGCTGCTCGGAGACGAGGACGCCGAGATCGCGCCCGGGGTGCGCGTCATTCCGACACCGGGTCATACCCCGGGGCTCCAGTCGTTCGTGGTCGAAACTCGGGAGGGGCGCCTGGTGATCGCGGGCCAAGCCTTCACCGACGCGGCCGATTACGCCCGCGCGGTGTTCGCGTGGCGGCTCGATCGCGAAGGCCAGCCACATCCCGAGTACGCGCCGTGGGTCGCACGTCTGCAGGAGCTCGATCCCTGGCGAGTGACTTTCGCGCACGACCTGGCGATCTGGGAGCGCGAAGCCTAAGCGCCGGCGACCGTGCGGCGCGGTCTCACCCGGCGATCCGTCGGGCCGCAGCCACCAGCTCGGCATCGTCGCTGGCGCGGCGGCCGCCCTCGAGCTCGAGCGTGTCCTCGAGGCCGATGCGGCTGCCATCGCCGTTCGCGACCGCCCAGCGAAGAAGCGGCCACGTCGTTCGGTCGTGGCCGTGCACGACGAGCGGCAGACCGAGCGGGCGCACGATCTCGACGATCGCTTCGGCCGTCGCGAGCGCCGCGGCGCTGCGATCCGCCATCGGTTCAACCAACGCACGCAGGCAGAATCTCGCGACCTCGCTCTCGACGAAGCGGTCGGCATCCTCGAGCGTCCACAGACCCGCCTCGATCGCGATGTCCCGCTCCACCAGCGCGGAGACCACGGCCGGCGCGGCCGGCGCGCCCGGTTCGCTCCAGCTCACCGACGCGAAGTCGGGTCTCTCGCTCCACTGGCGCCAGATCGACGCGTCGCCTCGGATCGGGCTCGATACTCGCGATGGTCGTGAGACCGATCGGTGTGCCGCGGACGGCGGAACGGAGGGCGGCCACCGTTGCGGCGCACTGGCGAGGGCCCAGCGTCTGCCCGCCGCCCGGGAGGCGCGGATGCACGTGTAGCCCCTCCGCGCCTGCGGTGACCACGGCCTTCGCGTCACGCGCCAGGTCATCGGTTGTGAATGGGACGCTCGGGATCATCGGCCCGCGACCGCTGGCCGCTGACGCAGGCTTTCAGCAACGCGACCACGGCGTCCTACCGTCGTGGACGCTGTTGCGCGACGGCCCGCGCGATCGCGTCCTCGAGCGCGTTGGCACGGCGTGATCCGATCATGACGCGCTTTCCGTCGTTCGTTTCGACGTGCACTCCCTCGCTGCCGCCGGTGTTGAAGGCCCAACCCTTGAAACCCAGACGCACGCCGTAGCCGCCGTACTCCAGCAGCGAGTTGTACGTCGTCGCGTGCGCGGTCTTCACCTCCGCGATGCGGATGCGGCGCGTGGGCCAAAGGAAGTGGAAGCTGATCGTGATCTCGTCGTCCGTGACGTCGACGACGAGCCGCGCCGCGAGGAAGAGTGCCGCGATGAGCGTGACGACGATCGCCGCGACCAGGAGCGAGTAGCTGATGATGCGCGTCAGCACGAGAACGGCGATGAGCGGCGCGTCCGCCACGGCAAGCAATGCCCAGACCCACCGGCTGCGGAAGTGCTGCTCCTCGTGAAAGAGGCTCTCGTCGGCCACCACTCGTCCGGCGGTCAGCAGCCACCGAAGTGCTGCGCCACGGTGCCGTCGTCACGCAGCCGCCACACACCGCCTCCGAGGCCACCTCGTCCGACCACCCACACTTCGTCCTTCCGCGCGAAGACCGAGATGAGATCGCATGCCGTCCCGATGTCGACCTTACGGAACGGCGCCGCTGGATCTCGCGCCGTCGTGAGGAGCGTCCCCTTGTCGCCCACGATCCAGAGGCTCGGGCTCACGATCACGTCCCGCAGGGTCACGTCCACGCCGCTCTTCGCGGCGAGCCATCCGTTCACGTACGTCACGATCGTGCCGCCATCGCCGACCGCGACGGCGTTCGCGGGCGTGGACGCGGCGACCGCGCGCAGCGCCAGCCCCTGTCCGCTGCCGATCGGGTTCCACCCGCGCTGGTCGAGCCGGTACGTGATGCCATGATCGCCGACGGCCCAGGCCGACTGGAGACTGAAGGCCACGACACCGAAGAGATCCTCGTCGATGCCTCGCGCGTACGGCTGGACGTCTCCGTTGTCGAGCACGAATACCGCCCCGCGCGATCCGACGATCAGGGCTCCATCCGGCAGCGGCGCGACGCCGAAGAGGTCCTCGGTGGTGATGTCGGTCGCCCGGATCTGACGCGTCTGCTCGTCACTGATGAGGAACGCGCCGACAAGACCGACGGCGTACGCCGCGTTCGTCCCGCACGCCGCACGCACCAGCGAGCGGAGCGTGCCGTCGACCTGTGCCCAACGGGTCCCGTCATACCGCAGCAGGCCACCGCCGTTCGTGACGACCCAGATGCCACCGGCGGTCGCGCAGCCACCCGAAAGCGGCTGACGCAGGAGCGCGGCTTCGTCGTACGGGGTCGGGCTCGGGGTCGGCGCGGGCGTGAAAGTCACACTCACGCGGTTTGGCGTGGGCGAGGGCCGCGCGACCAACCCGGACGCGAGGCCGATCCCGATCGCCGCCAGGACCGCGAGCACCGCGAGAGCGACCGCGGCGCCGGCCCTCATCGCGGCGTCATCCCGCCGTCATCCCATGGCCTCGAGGCGGCGGATGCGCTCGGCGATGGGTGGATGCGTGTCGAAGAGACCGTCCAGGAAACGGGGCGCGTCCTTCAACGGATTGGTGATGTACAGCGACGCGGTCGCCTTGTTCGCCACCTCGAGCGCCTCTTTGTCGTCTGAGATCTTCCTGAGCGCGGATGCCAGCCCAGGCGGGTAGCGCGTGAGCAGGGCGCCGGACGCATCGGCCAGGTACTCGCGCTGCCGCGAGACAGCGAGCTGGATCAGCGTCGCGATGACCGGCGTGAGGATCGCCAGGACGATGGCGACGATCGCGATCACGCCGGCGCCGCCGCCTCGATCGCGGTTCCCACGACGACCGCCGCCCCACCACATCGAGCGAAGCATCCAGTCCGAGAGCAGGGCGACCGTACCCACGAGCACGGTGACAAGCAGCATCACGCGGATGTCACGGTTGACGACATGCGACATCTCGTGCGCGATCACGCCTTCGAGCTCGGTGCGGTCGAGCTTGTCGAGCAGACCCCGCGTGACGGCGATGGAGGCGTGCTTCGGATCGCGCCCCGTCGCGAACGCGTTCGGCGCAGTGTCGTCGATCAGATACAGCTTTGGCGGATCGACTCCCAGGCCGATCGCGAGAGTCTCGACCACGTTGTGGAGCTGCGGCTCGTCGCTCGGCCCGATCTCGCGCGCCTGGCTCTGCGCGAGCACGAGCTTGTCTCCCGCGAAGTACGACGCTGCGGCGGAAACTCCCGAGAACCCGATCGCGACCGGAAGGAGCGCGATACCGCCGCCCGGCGCGAAGTACTCGCCCGCGACGTACGCGACGACGCTCACGATGACAGTGAACGACCCGATCAGCGCGACGGTGCGCCAGCGGTTCGCTGCGACGGCGCCGTAGATGTTGAGCCGCGGGCTCGGAGCGGCCACCTCCGGCTAGGTGAACGACACCTTTGGCACTTCGCGCTCGGTGGCGTCCGAGAGCTCGAAGTACTGCTCGATGGTGAAGCCGAACATGCCCGCGAGAATGTTCGTCGGAAACGTCTGCAGGGAGGTGTTGTAGTCGCGCACGTTGCCGTTGTAGAACCGCCTCGCGAACGCGATCTTGTCCTCCGTCGCGGTGAGATTCTCGGACAGGTCCTTGAACTCCTGCACGGCCTGAAGCTGTGGGTAATTCTCGGCGACGGCGAACACCGACCGCAGCGCGCCGGTCAGCACGTTCTCAGCCTGCGCGCGCTGCTCCGGAGTGCCGGTCTGCCCTGCCGCGATCGCGTTAGCGCGCGCCTGGGTGACGCGCTCGAAGACGCCGCTTTCGTGCGCGGCGTACCCCTTGACCGTGGCGATGAGGTTCGGGATCAGGTCGTGACGCCGCTTCAACTGCACGTCGATGTCCGACCACGCCTCACGCACGCGCTGACGGAGCGTGACGAGACGGTTGTACATCGCGACGAGGAAGAGCGCGATGACGACGATGACGCCGAGGACGATCCAGAGCTCCACGCTGCTCCCCTTCCTACGCTGTGTCCGCTACGGGAATGATGACACCCACGAGGCGCACTAGCCGATGAGGTCGCGGGCCGCGATTTCGATGCAGTCCGCATCGATGCCCGCCGCGTGAAGAAGCTCAGCGGGCTTGCCGGACCCGGGCATGGTGCGAGGCGCGAGGTGCTTCAGGGTGACGTTCTTCGCGCCTGCACCCACCAGCGCAGCGAGGACCGCCTCGCCGATGCCGCCCTCGGGCCAGTGATCCTCCGCGACCACGAGCCGTCCGCCCGTCGCGTTCACAGCGGCGACCAGCGTCTTCGTGTCGATGGGCTTCAGGCTGTACAGGTCGATCACACGGACCTTGAGGCCCTCTTTCGCGAGTGCGTCCGCTGCCTTCACGGCCTCGTGCAGGGTGATGCCGGCGGCGACCACCGCCACCTTGTCGTCGACGCCGCCGCCGCGGACCACCTTGCTCGCGCCGATGGGGAACTCCTCGCCAGGGCCGTAGATGATCGGAGTATTCGCGCGTGTCGTGCGCAGGTAGACGATGCCCTCCCGGTCGGCCATCTCGACGACGAGCTTTGCTGTTTGGTTGCCGTCGCACGGGTACAGCACGGTGCTGCCGTGCACCGCGCGCATCATCGCGAGATCCTCGAGCGCCATCTGCGACGGGCCATCCTCGCCGATCGACACGCCGGCGTGCGATCCAGAGAGGCGGATGTTCGCGCGCGAGATCGCGGCCATGCGGATGAAGTCATACGCGCGCGTGAAGAAAGCAGCGAACGTGGACGCGAACGGGCGGAACCCCATCACCTGCATCCCGACCGCTGCCGCCAGCATCTTCTGCTCGGCGATGTACATCTCGAAGAAGCGCTCCGGCGCGACCTTCTTCACCTCCTCGGCGTGCGTCGAGTTGCTGACCTCGGCATCGAGCGCGACGACATCGCTGCGTGCGGCACTGAGCGCGGCCAACGCGTCGCCGTACGCCTTGCGGGTCGCGACCGGCTCGGTGTACGCCACCAGGTCGGGCTTCCTCGCCGTTGGCTGCGGTGGACGCCACTTCGGAGGCTTAGGTGTCTCAAATGTGCGCGAGGGCTCGTCGCCGATCTCCGCAAGGGCCTGCTTGGTCTGCTCGGGATCGAGGGTCTTGCCGTGCCAGCCGGGCTTGTCCTCCAGGAACGAGACGCCCTTGCCCTTCACGGTCCGCGCGACGATGGCCGTTGGACGCGAGGCCTGCCTCGCCCGCGCGAGGGCATCATCGATCTCCGCGAGATCGTGGCCATCAATGACGATCGCGTCCCACCCGAACGACTCGATGCGGGCGGCATACGCATCGGTGTCCCACTCGAGCTCGGTCGGGCCGCGCTGTCCGAGCCGGTTCACGTCGAGGATCGGCGTCACGTTCGGCAGCACCTCGTGGCCGCCAAGGTCGAAGCCTTCCCAGATCGAGCCCTCGGCGCTCTCGCTGTCACCGACGATCGTCCAGACGTGAAAGGGCGCGTTCCACAAGCGCTTGGCCGCAAGCGCCATGCCGACCGCGATCGGCATGCCCTGGCCGAGCGAGCCGGTCGCCACATCGACCCAGGGCAGGAGCGGTGTGGGGTGCCCCTGCAGGGGCGAGCCGAGCCTGCGGAACGTGAGCAGCTGTGTGTCATCGATCGCACCGGCCGCGCGGAACATCGCGTAGACCAGCGGCGACGCATGGCCCTTCGAAAAGATGAGGTGGTCATTCGCCGGATCTTTCGGCGCGGCCCAGTCGTAGTGAAGATGGCCGGCGAGCAGGACCGCCGCGATGTCGGCCGCCGACAGCGATGAGGTCGGATGGCCTGAGCCTGCCGCGCTCGAGGACCGGATGCTGTCCGCGCGTAACTGACGGGCGAGCTGCTGATAAAGATCGAGCCCCGTGCTGGTCAGAGTGGCCGTCGCCATGCGGTCCACGGTACCGCAAGGGACGGGCCTCGCGGTCGTGTGGGCATATCCTCGGCCCGCAGAAGAGGTGACATCGATGGACATCGGTATCTATGGCCTTGGGCGGATGGGCGGGAACATGGTGACGCGCCTGCTCCGCGGGGGGCACCGCGTGGTGGCGGGCAATCGCAGCCCTGGCCCGGTCGATGAGAAGAAGGCCGAGGGCGCCGCACCCGCCTACAGC
Source organism: Candidatus Limnocylindria bacterium (assembly GCA_041486085.1). Classification (GTDB taxonomy): domain Bacteria; phylum Chloroflexota; class Limnocylindria; order P2-11E; family P2-11E; genus CF-39. The sequence continues at coordinate 33,434 of JBGPKU010000025.1, forward strand.
GTCGAGGAGATGGTCAAGCAGCTTCGGCCACCGCGGATCCTCTGGGCGATGGTGCCGGCCGGTGAGGCCACCGATCACACGCTCGACGAGTTCGCGAAGTACGCCGCCAAGGGTGACGTGCTCGTCGACGGTGGCAACTCGTACTTCCGTGACTCGATCCGTCGCGCCGAGAAGTATTCGGCGATGGGCTTCGACTTCCTGGATGTCGGCGTGTCGGGCGGCGTGTGGGGGCTCGAGGTGGGGTACTGCATGATGGTCGGCGGCCCGGCGCGAGCGGTCGCGACAGCGACGCCGGTGCTTGACACGCTCGCGCCGCCCAACGGCTGGTCGCATTTCGGCAAGAACGGCGCGGGCCACTTCGTGAAGATGGTCCACAACGGGATCGAGTACGGGATGATGCAGGCCTACGGCGAGGGCTTCGAGCTGCTCCACGCGAGCGAGTTCGGGCTGGACATGCGCGAAGTCGCGCGGGTGTGGCTCCAAGGCAGCGTCGTACGCTCGTGGCTGCTTGAGCTCGCCGAGCGCGCGTTCCAGCAGGAAGGGTCCGACCTGGCGAACATCAAGGGCTGGGTGGCCGACTCCGGCGAGGGACGCTGGACCGTGAAAGAGGCGATCGACCACGACGTCCCGGCGACCGTGCTCGCGCACGCGCTCTTCGCGAGATTCACGTCGCGCCAGGAGGATTCCTACGCGATGAAGGTGGCCGCGGCCCTGCGGAACCAGTTCGGCGGGCACGCCGTGAAGAAGTGAAGTGACGACGAACATCGAGGCACCGAGCACCACCGCCAATCCGCTACGCGAAGGCATGCGCCTGCAGCGGGTCCCGCAGCCGGCGACGCTCGTGTTGTTCGGCGGCAGTGGGGATCTCGCGCACCGCAAGCTCGTCCCGGCGCTCTACAACCTGGCTCTGCAGCGGCTCCTACCCGCCTCGTTCGCCGTCGTCGGCGCGGCGCGGAGCCCGATGACCGACGGCGAGTTCCGGAAGGAGCTGCACGACGCCGTCGCCGAGCACAGCCGCACCAAGCCGATCAACGAGGAGGTCTGGGAGGCCTTCGCGCAGAACATGCACTTCGTGGCGACGCCTGACGACGCCGGATATGCGGAGCTCGCGAACGTGCTCACCAGGGTCGATGCGGATGTCGGCACGAACGGGAACCGCCTCTTCTACCTCGCGACCCCGCCACAGGCGTACGTGCCGATCATCCGGGCCGTCGGGACGCACGGGCTGCGCGGACCGGGCTGGTCCCGTGTCGTCGTCGAAAAACCGTTCGGACACGACCTGCCGAGCGCGATGGAGCTCACCACGATCGTCCACGAGGTATTCCGAGAGGACGAGGTCTTCCGGATCGACCACTACCTCGGCAAGGAGACGGTCCAGAACATCCTCGTCTTCCGTTTTGCGAACGGCATCTTCGAGCCGATCTGGAACCGTCAGTACGTCGACCACGTCCAGATCACGGTGGCCGAGTCGCTCGGGGTCGAGGAGCGCGCCGACTACTACGACAAGGCCGGCGCGATGCGTGACGTGGTCCAGAACCATCTCTTACAGCTGCTTGCGCTCGTGGCGATGGAGCCGCCTGCGGCGTTCGACGACCGCGCCGTGCGCGACGAGAAGGTCAAGGTGCTGCGCGCCCTGAGGCGGATCACCGAACGTGAGGTCGCGGCGCGGACCGTCCGCGGCCAGTACGGGCGCGGTTTCATCGAAGGCGTGCCCGTGCCGTCGTACCGTGAGGAGAAGGGCGTCGCCGCCGACTCGCAGACGGAGACGTTCGTCGCGATCCGCTGCTTCGTCGACAACTGGCGCTGGGAAGGCACGCCGTTCTACATCCGCACCGGCAAGCGGCTCCCGAAGCGGGCCACCGAGATCGCCATCCGCTTCCGGGTGGCGCCGCATCGCATCTTCAACCGCGAGAAGTCCGAGGGCGTCGATGCGAACGAGCTCGTGCTGCGGATCCAGCCCGACGAGGGCATCAGCCTGACGTTCGGCGCCAAGGTGCCGGTGCAGGGGTTCCGCATACGGACCGTCAACATGGACTTCGTCTACGGCGCTTCCTTCATGCTCGACGCGCCGGACGCGTACGAGACGCTCATCGTCGACGCACTGCGGGGAGACGGCACGCTCTTCACACGCCGCGACGAGGTCGAGCAGCAGTGGGCGTTCGTCGATCAGATCCTGGACGCGTGGCGGCGGGGCGTGCCGCCGGTCGCGCCGTATCCAGCCGGATCGTGGGGACCGCCGGAGGCCGACACGCTCATCGAACGGGACGGACGCGGATGGCGCCGGCCGTGATCGACGAAGCGGTCTGGGGAGTGGAGGTCGCGTCGATCGCGGATCTCGAGCGCGAGCTGACGCGACTGCGGCGGGCCGTGACGGCGCACGCCAAGGAGCAGGGGCACAGCGTCGCGCGCGCCGCGGTCCTGAATCTCGTCGTGTACGCCGACCGCGAGGTCCACGCGCGCCGCGCAGCGGCAGCCACATCGCGCCTGTCCACGCGACACCCGTCGCGCGCGATCATCGTGCTCGGCGATCGGCAGCGGGAGGGCGTCGAGGTCGCGATCCAGCTGCATTGCCACGTGCCCCGCGCCGACGAGACGGCACAGGTCCTC
>JBGPKU010000026.1:0-34889 GCA_041486085.1 Candidatus Limnocylindria bacterium
AGGCGTGGATCTACCGCGGCGACATCGAGCCGGCTCCGCGCCAGGTCTCGCAGAACACGCCGAACGTGGCGACCGCTCCGCGCCCGACGCCGCCGACGCGACCGGCGCCGCCGGTCCCTGCCGCGCCGATCCCTGACGAGCCGGTCGCCCCTGCCGCGCCCGCGGTGCCGACGGCGGGTGGAGTTGCCTGATGCTCCAGCCGAAGCGACTGAAGCACCGCAAGTTCCAGCGCGGCCGCATGAAGGGTCATGCCGTCGCCGGTGGGACGATGGCTTTCGGCGACTACGCGTTGCAGGCCCAGGAGCCGTGCTGGATGACGGCCCGGCAGATCGAGGCCGCGCGGCGCGCGATCGTCCACCACTTCAAGCGTGGTGGAAAGGTCTGGATCCGCGTGTTCCCCGACAAGCCGGTGACCAAGAAGCCCGCCGAGGTCCGGATGGGCTCCGGTAAGGGCGCGCCCGACCACTGGGTCGCGGTCGTGCGGCCGGGCCGGATCCTGTTCGAGTGCTCCGGTGTGTCCGAGCCTCTGGCGAAAGAGGCCATGCGTCTGGCGGCTTACAAGCTTCCGATCAAAACGAAGTTCCTAACTCGGGAAGGTGAGAGCAGTGCAACTGAAGGACATGCGGCGGCTGTCTGACCTCGAGATCGCGAGCGAGCTGAAGAGCGCGAAGGAAGAGATGTTCGATCTCCGCTTCAAGCTGGCCACCCGCCAGCTGAAGAACTATCGCGAGCTGCCCGCCGCTCGCCGGCGCATGGCCCGCCTGCTCACGGTCATCGCCGAACGCGAGAAGGCGGCAAGCTAGATGGCCGAGAAGACGACGACGAAGAAGACGACCGCGGCGAAGTCGACGCGCGCGACCGCGCGCGACAGCGAAAAGCCGACGGCCGCCGCCAAGAAGACGACCGCCGCGAAATCGACCGCCGCGGCGACGAAGACGGCGTCGGCGGCTCGCGCGGCGTCGCGCGGCGACCAGTCGGCCTCGGGCAAGGCGGCCACGGCGGCGGTCGCCGCGCGCAAGGCGGTGGCCGTGCGCAAGCGCACCGCGACCACGGTCGCGCATCACGTGACGCCGGCGGGCGAGGTGGCCACCGGATGGCGCCGCTTCCGCCGCAAGACGAAGGTCGGCGTGGTCGTGTCGGCCAAGCAGCCGAAGACGGTCATCGTCACGGTCGGCCGTATGCGCGAGCACCCGCTCTACAAGAAGGTCGTCCGCCTGCGCAAGGGCTTCGCCGCGCACGACGAGGCCGGCGAGGTGCGCGAGGGTGACCTCGTGCGCATCCAGGAGAGTCGCCCGTACAGCGCGACCAAGCGCTGGAAGGTGGTCGAGGTCCTCTCGCGGTCGGGCGAGGCGGGTGCGGCGGCGCCGCGCGTCGCCGACGTCGCCGGCCAGCTCGAGCGGGCCGAAGGCGTGACCGAGCTCTTCGCGAAGCCCGAGTCCCAGGAAGAGAGCGAGGAGACCAATTGATCCGCCCCTACACACGGGTGCGCGTGGCCGACAACAGCGGAGCCCGTGAGCTCTCGGTCATCCGCGTGCTGGGCTCGTCCACCGGGACGAGCGCGTCGATCGGCGACGTGTTCATCGCGACGGTGAAGAACGCCATTCCGAACGCGGGCGTGAAGAAGGGCGAGGTCGTCCGCGCCGTCGTGGTCCGCGTGACGAAGGAGTACCGCCGCGCCGATGGCTCGTTCATCCGCTTCGACGACAACGCCGCGGTGCTGCTCAACCCGCAGAATCAGCCGCGCGGCACGCGCATCTTCGGGCCGGTCGCCCGCGAGCTGCGCGAGCGCAACTTCATGAAGATCGTCTCGCTCGCTCCGGAGGTCTTGTAGTGCCCATCAGCTTGAAGATCCGCAAAGGCGACGAGGTCATGGTGATCGCGGGCAAGGACCGCGGGAAGCGTGGCCGCGTGCAGGAAGTGGACCCGGCGAGCAGCACCGTCATCGTGGCTGGCGTGAACGTGTCCAAGCGCCACACCAAGCCGAACCCGGCCAAGAACAACAAGGGCGGCATCATCGATCAGCCGATGCCGCTCTCCTTCGGCAAGGTGATGGTGGTGTGCCCGCATTGCGGCAAGCCGACGAGGGTCGCGCACCGCATCGACGCGGAGGCCAAGGAGCGGATCTGCAAGCGCTGCGGCGAGGCGATCGTGATCGAGGAGAGGGCCTGATGCCCATCGCCAGCGCGCTGAAAGAGCGCTACGACAAGAGCGTGCGTGAGGAGCTGCGCAAGCAGTTCTCGTACGGAAACGTCATGCAGATCCCGCGTGTGCAGAAGGTCGTCCTGAACATCGGGATGGGCGAGTCCATCGGCAACTCCAAGGCGATGGACGCCGCTGCCGGCGATCTCGCCTCGATCACCGGGCAGCGCCCGATCGTGACGAAGTCGAAGAAGGCCATCTCCAACTTCCGGCTGCGGATCGGCATGCCGATCGGGCTCAAGGTGACGCTGCGTGGCGAGCGCATGTGGCACTTCCTGGAGAAGCTCGTCACCGTCGCGCTGCCGAGGATCCGCGACTTCCAGGGCGTCCCGGATCGCAGCTTCGATGGCCGCGGCAACTTCTCGCTTGGCCTCAAGGAGCAGCTCGTCTTTCCCGAGATCGATTACGACAAGATCGACCGGCTGCGCGGCATGGAGATCACGATCGTCACGACCGCCAAGACGGATGAGGAGGCGCGCGCACTGCTGCGCGGCCTCGGCATGCCGTTCGAGCGGCCGCGGGCGTCTTCGTAAGGGAGCGAGATGGCAAAGAAGAGCCTGATCAACAAAGCGAATCGGACGCCCAGATTCAAGACGCAGGGGTACAACCGCTGCCAGATCTGCGGCCGTCCCCGCGGCTACATGCGCAAGTTCGGCCTTTGCCGTATCTGCTTCCGCGAGCGCGCGCTGCAGGGCGAGTTACCGGGCGTGACGAAGTCGAGCTGGTGAGGTGGGTATGACCGAAGAGACGACGACGACGACGACGAGCGCACCGGCCGAGGACCGCGGCGACCGCCCGGTAGGCGAGCGCACGGTACCGCCGAAGCGCGTGGCCTCGACGCGCAAGCCGCGTCCGCGCACCGTGGGCGTGCCGAACGATCCGGTCGCCGACCTCTTGACGCGCATCCGCAACGCCGCGGGCGCCCGCCACGAGAGCGTGACCGTGCCGACCAGCCGCACGAAGGTCGAGATCGCGAAGATCCTCAAGGCGGAAGGCTTCATCGCGTCCATCGAGCAGCCCTCGCCGCGCGAGCTGGTGCTGAAGATGAAGTACATCGGGGGCAAAGTGCCCGCCGTGGCGGGCCTGCGCCGCATCAGCAAGCCGGGCCTGCGCGTCTACGCGCGCAAGACCGAGATGCCGCGCGTGCTCGGCGGCCTCGGCATCGCGATCGTCTCGACGTCGTCGGGCCTCATGACCGGCCGCGACGCCGAGCGCAAGGGTCTGGGCGGGGAAGTCCTCGCGTATGTCTGGTAACTGGTGAGTAGTAAGGAAGCGCTGAGATGAGTCGGATCGGTCGCTTGCCGGTGAAGGTGCCCCAGGGAGTCGATGTGAAGATCGACGGGCACACCGTGCGCATCAAGGGCCCGAAGGGCGAGCTTGCGTTCACGTTCCACCAGAACGTGAACGTGACGCGCGAGGACGGCACCCTGGTGGTCGCGCGGGCGAACGACGAGAAGGCGACGCGAGCCCTCCACGGACTGACGCGCTCGCTCGTCGCGAACATGGTCACCGGGGTGACGGCCGGCTACACCCGCGATCTCGAGATCAGCGGAACGGGGTACCGCGCCGCGGTCCAGGGAAAGAAGCTGCAGCTCTCGCTGGGCTTCTCGCACCCGGTCGAGATCGAGCCGCCGCAGGGCATCACCTTCGCCACCGAGACGCCGCAGAAGCTGCGGGTCTCGGGCATCGACAAGCAGGCCGTGGGAGAGATGGCCGCGAAGATCCGTTCGCTGCGCGTCCCTGACCCGTACAAGGCGAAGGGCATCAAGTACGCCGAGGAGCGCATCCGCCGCAAGGCCGGCAAGGCCGGCAAGGTCGGCGCGAAGGCGTAAGGGGAGAGAAGGCATGGGCGAAACGACGCGCGAGCAAGGCCGCATCCGCCGGCATACCCGCGTGCGCAAGAAGGTGCGCGGGAGCTCGGAGCGTCCGCGCCTCGCGGTGTACCGCTCGCTCACGCACATCTACGCGCAGCTCATCGACGATGTCGCGGGGAAGACCCTCGTGGCGGCATCCAGCCTCGATAACAAGGACAGCAAGGACAAGAGGACGGAGCGCGCGAAGGCCGTGGGCGCCGCGCTCGGCGAGCGCGCGAAGAAGGCCGGCATCAACGAGGTCGTCTTCGATCGCGGCGGATACCGCTACCACGGACGAGTGAAGGCGCTGGCGGAAGGCGTCCGCGCAACGGGGGTCAAGGTCTGATGCCACGTATCGATGCGAACCGGCTCGAGCTCACCGAGCGAGTCGTGCAGATCAACCGCGTCTCCAAGGTCGTGAAGGGTGGCCGGCGCTTCAGCTTCTCGGCGATCGTCGTCGTGGGCGACGGCCGCGGTCACGTCGGCGCCGGGCTCGGGAAGGCCGATGAGGTGCCCGACGCGATCAAGAAGGGCATCGAGGACGCGAAGAAGCACATCATGAAGGTGCCGCTCGTGGACCGGACGATCCCGCACCCGATCACCGCCGACTTCGGCGCGGCGAAGGTCCTGCTGCGCCCGGCGTCGAAGGGCACCGGCGTCATCGCGGGGGGCTCGGTCCGCGCGGTCGTCGAGTCGGCGGGCATCTCCGACATCCTGTCGAAGTCGCTCGGCAGCACGAATCCGGTCAACGTCGTGATGGCCACGATGGCGGCGCTGCGCGGCCTGCGCTCGGCCGACCAGGTCGGCGAGGCCCGGGGCCTCGTGCTGCGCAAGAAGAAGGCCGAGCCCGACACCGAGCTGGTGAACGCATGACGCGGCTCGTCATCCGTCAGTACAAGAGCGCGATCGGCGAGAAGATCGCCGCGCGCCAGACGCTCGAGTCCCTCGGCCTCCGCCGCCCGGGCAACGTCGTCGTCCGTGAGGACAGCGCGACCCTTCGCGGCCAGCTGCGCAAGGTCGCGCACCTGGTGCACTTCGAGGAGGACGGAAAGTAACGTCATGAAGCAGCACGAGATGCACCCGCCGAAGGGCGCGCGCCGTCCGATCCGCCGCCTTGGCCGCGGCATCGGTGCCGGTCAGGGTAAGACCGCGGGCCGCGGAACGAAGGGTCAGAAGGCGCGCAGCGGCCCCGGGATCCCGGGCTGGTTCGAAGGTGGCCAAACGCCGATCCACATGCGCATCCCGAAGATGCGCGGATTCAAGAACCGCCTACGCGTGCCGTTCGTCGCGGTGAACGTCGACCGTCTGGCGGCCGCGGCCGTGGACGGAAAGGTGACCCCGGAGTCGCTCGCGGCGAAGGGCCTCATCCGTCCGGACGCGAAGATCAAGATCCTCTCGAACGGCGAGGTCAAGGAGCGTTACGAGGTCCACGCGCACGCCGTCTCCGCGCCGGCGCGCGAGAAGATCGAGGCCGCCGGCGGCTCCGTCGTGTTGATCGGCTAGCCGGTGGGCATGTTCACCGCGCTGCTCGAGGCGTTCCGCACGCCCGACCTGCGCAACAAGATCCTGTTCACGCTCGGCATGCTGGTGGTGTTCCGGTTCCTCGCGCACGTTCCGCTGCCGGGCGTCGACCAGACGCAGCTGGCCAACGTCATCAGCGGCAGCCAGCTGCTGAACCTGCTCGACCTCTTCTCGGGCGGCGGTCTGGCGCGTCTATCGGTCGTCGCGCTCGGCGTGAACCCGTACATCAACGCGTCGATCATCATGACCCTGCTCAACCAGACCATTCCGGCGCTCGAGGCGCTCTCCAAGGAGGGCGAGTACGGGCGCAACAAGATCAACCAGTACACCCGCATCCTCACCGTTCCGCTGGCGCTCCTTCAGGGCATCGGCGTCGCGGTGTTCATGCAGCGCTCGGGCGTGCTGCCGGCCTTCGGGCCCTCCGATCTCGGCCTGACGTTCGCGATCCTCGCGTCGCTCGTTGCCGGCACGTTGATCCTGATGTGGCTCGGCGAGCTCATCAGCGAGCGCGGCATCGGCAACGGCATCAGCTTCATCATCTTCGCGGGCATCGTCGGCCGCCTTCCGACGACCGTGTCGCAGACGCTCGAGGTGCAGCAGAACTTCATCGCGCTCCTGTCGATCGCCGTCGTGGGCGTCCTCGTGATCGCCGCGATCATCTTCATCCAGGAAGGCCAGCGGCGGATCCCGGTCCAGTACGCCAAGCGCGTGCGCGGCACCCGGATGTACTCGGGGGGCAGCACGTTCATCCCGCTGCGCGTGAACTCGGCCGGCGTCATCCCGATCATCTTCGCGATCTCGATCCTGCTGCTGCCGAGCCAGGTCGCACAGTACTTCACGAACTCCGACACCGAGTGGCTGAAGAACATCTCGACTGCGATCGTCGCGGCTTTCCAGAACCCGGTCTTCTACAACAGCCTGTACTTCCTGCTCGTCGTGGTCTTCACCTTCTTCTACACGGCGTTCACGTTCATCCCGAACGACGTCGCCGACAACATCAAGCGCTACGGCGGCTTCATCCCGGGCATCCGTCCCGGCCGTCCGACGGCGGAGTTCCTCCAGCGCGTCGTGACGCGCATCACCATCGCGGGTGCGCTCTTCCTCGGCATCGTCGCGGTCATGCCGACGCTGATCGGTGACATCACCGGGGTGCAGACTCTTCGGCTGGGCGGTACGAGCATCCTCATCGTCGTGGGCGTCGTGGTCGAGACGATGAAGCAGCTCGAGGCGCAGCTGCTCCAGCGCTCATACGAGGGGTTCATCCGCTAGGTGAAACTCAGGGCACCGGCCGCCGGCGCATGACCAAGGGCGATCTGGTCTTCATGGGTCCACCCGGGTCGGGCAAGGGTACGCAGGCGCAGATGCTCGTCCGCGATGGGATGGTGCAGCTCTCGACCGGCGAGCTCTTCCGAGACAACATCAAGCGCGGCACCGCACTCGGCCAGAAGGCGAAGGCGTACATCGACCGAGGCGACTATGTCCCTGACCAGGTGACCGTCGACATGGTGCGCGAGTGGCTCCGCGGGATCTCGAGTGACACGCTGGTCGTGTTCGATGGCTTTCCGCGCACGGTCGCGCAGGCCGACGAGCTGGACGCGCTGCTGAGCGAGTTCGGGCGCAAGGTCGACGCGGTGATCCTCATCGACGCGCCGCGCGACGAGCTGCTCAAGCGGCTCACGAAGCGCTCGCAGGAGCAAGGTCGTACGGACGACACGCCCGCCGTCATCGGCCGGCGTCTCGATCTGTACAAGGAGCAGACGCAGCCGGTGGTCGACCACTACAAGAGGAAGGCGCTCGTGCATCTGGTTGACGGCCTCGGCACCCGCGAAGACGTGACCACGCGTCTGCGCAAGGCGCTCGCCGAATGATCACCCTCAAGACGGAGGTCGAGACCGCGAAGATGCGCGAGGCGGGCCTGATCGTCGCCGAGGTGCTGGCCGCGTGCCGCGCCGCCGTGCGACCCGGGATCACGACCGGCGAGCTCGATCGGATCGCCGCGGACATCCTGAAAAAGCGCGGCGCGTCGTCCAACTTCAAGGGATACGGCGTGCCGGTGCTGCCTCCGTTCCCCGGCGTGATCTGCACCAGCCTCAACGAGCAGGTCGTCCACGGGATCCCCGGGAAGCGGAAGCTCCGCGAGGGCGAGATCATCTCGATCGACGCCGGCGCGATCGTCGACGGCTGGCACGCCGACGCCGCGGTCACCGTCGCCGTCGGGCCGGTCAGCCCCGAGGCGTCCAAGCTGATCGGCGTCACCCAGGAGGCCCTCCAGCGAGGCATCGCCGCGGCCCAGGTCGGCAAGCGCCTGGGGGATATCGGGGCGGCGGTCCAGCGGTGGGTGGAGTCGCAGGGCTTCAGCATCGTACGAAACTACGTCGGCCACGGGATCGGCCGGGCGATGCACGAGGAGCCCCAGGTCCCCAACTACGGCGCGGCCGAGCGGGGCCTCCAGATAAAGGAGGGCCTCTGTATCGCGATCGAGCCGATGGTCAACGTCGGCGGGGCCGAGACCCGGACGCTGGACGACCGCTGGACGGTGGTCACGGCGGACGGCAGCCTGTCGGCGCATTTCGAGCATTCGCTGTGGTGCACGGCCAAGGGGCCGGTCGTTTTGACCGCCCCCGAGGGCAAAGCGGCGGTCGCCGCGTGAACAAATGTGGACTCCGGCGGACGGTTTGGGTACAATTTTCCTTCCCGTGGGACGCCGCCTGGGAGATTGCTGTGTCTGGTGAGTATGGCGACTAGCAAACCATCAAAAGACAAGGACGTGATCGAGGTCGAGGGCACCGTTGCCGAAGCCCTCCCCAACGCCATGTTCAAGGTCGAGCTTCAGAACGGTCATTCGGTCCTGGCACACATCTCAGGGAAGATGCGGATGAACTTCATCCGAGTCGTTCCGGGCGACAAGGTCTTGGTCGAGCTCAGTCCCTACGACCTCAAGCGGGGTCGGATCACCAGAAGGGTCCGTTATTAGCGTGCGAAGTCAGGCGAGCGGTCCGCGCTTGGGCGTGGGAAGTCAAAGAGGAGCAAGAGAACACAAGGTGACGAGGGCGAATCCGCAATGAAAGTCCGAGCGTCCGTCAAGAAGCGCTGCGATAAGTGCAAGATCATCCGGCGAGAGGGCACGATCCTCGTGATCTGCTCCGAGCCGAAGCACAAGCAGAGGCAGGGGTAGAAGAGGAATGGCACGTATCGCCGGCGTCGACATCCCGCGCGAGAAGCGCGTTGACGTGTCGCTGCGCTATATCTTCGGCATCGGACCGACGACCGCGCGCAAGGCGCTCGAGCAGGCGCGGGTCGACGGCGCGATCCGCGTTCGCGACCTCACCGAGCCGCAGGTGGCGAAGATCCGCGAGGTCATCGACCGCGGCTTCACCGTCGAGGGCGATCTCCGCCGCGAGGTGGCGCTGAACATCAAGCGCCTCCAGGAGATCGGAAGCTACCGCGGGCTCAGGCACCGCAAGGGCCTGCCGGTCCGGGGCCAGCGCACGCGCACCAACGCACGCACTCGCAAGGGCCCGCGCAAGACCGTGGCCGGCAAGAAGAAGTCGGCGTCGAAGACATGAGTCAGGGGAAGGTCGAGAAGGTCGCAAAGGTCGAGAAAGTGGCAGAGGGACCGGCCGCAGCGGCGGCCACAAAGGAAGCCGAGGCCAAGCCCGCCGCGCCGCGCAAGAAGCGCGAGCGCCGGGTGGTGCCGCGCGGCACCGCGCACGTGAAGGCCTCCTTCAACAACACCATCGTGTCCATCTCCGACCCGGCCGGCAACGTCATCGCCTGGTCATCGGCCGGCGCGGCCGGCTGGAAGGGCTCCCGCAAGAGCACGCCCTATGCGGCCCAGGTCGCCGCCGAGAACGCCGCCCGCAAGGCGCTCGACGCGGGCATGAAGGTCGTCGAGGTCTTCGTGCGCGGACCCGGCGCCGGCCGCGAAGCGGCCATCCGCGCGCTCGAAGCCACGGGTCTCGAGGTCACCGCCATCACCGACGTCACACCGATCCCGCACAACGGCTGCCGCCCACCGAAACGGCGCCGAGTCTAGGAGGAGCGAGAACTTGGCGCGATACACCGGTCCCGTTTGCCGCCTCTGCAGGCGTGAGGGCATGAAGCTCTTCCTGAAGGGCGAGAAGTGCGTGACGAAGTGCACGTTCGAGAGGCGCAGCTCGCCGCCGGGCATGCACCAGCAGCGCCGGCGTAAGGTCTCCGACTTCGCGCTGCAGCTCCGCGAGAAGCAGAAGGCGCGCCGCATCTACGGCGTCCTCGAGCGTCAGATGAAGAACTCGTTCGAGGCGGCGGCCGAGGTGAAGGGAGCGACCGGTGAGGTCCTCCTTCAGAACCTCGAGCGCCGGCTGGATAACACGGTCTACCGCTCGGGCTTCGCGAAGTCGCGGTCGCAGGCGCGTCAGCTGGTCTCTCACGGTCACATCACCGTGAACGGCAAGATGACCAAGACGCCGAGCTTCGAGGTCAAGGCCGGCGACACCATCGCCGTCAAGGAGTCGAGCCGCGGCTCGAACTACTTCAAGGAGGCCGTGGGCTGGGCGAAGACGCAGACCCGGCCCGGCTGGCTCGAGACCGATCCCGAGACATTTACGGCGCGCATCCTCGCGCTGCCGACGCGCGACCAGATCGAGGCCCAGCTCAACACGCAGCTCATCGTCGAGCACTATTCCCGTTAGGTCGGCAGGAAGGAACCCACATGACTCTCGTTGAACTCGAGTACCCAAAGATCGAGCGGATCGAAGGCGATGACCGCTACGCGAAGTTCTCGTGCGAGCCGCTCCCGCCGGGCTACGGCACGACGCTCGGCAACTCGCTGCGGCGCGTGCTGCTGTCCTCGCTCGAGGGCGCGGCGATCACCTCAGCGCGCGTGCGCGGCGTCGCGCACGAGTTCTCCACCATCCCCGGCGTGAAGGAGGACGTCGTCCAGATCGTCCTCAATCTCAAGAACGTGCGCCTCCGCTCGTTCGCGACCGAGCCGGTGACGCTCACGCTAGAGAAGGAGGGCCCCGGTCCGGCGATCGCCGGCGACGTGGCCACCACTTCCGAGATCGAGCTCGTCAATCCCGAGGCGATGATCGCGACCCTCGAGCCCGAAGCCTCCCTCTGGATGGAGCTCACCGTCGAGAAGGGCCGCGGCTTCCACTCGGCCGAGCGCCGCGAGGGTCTTCCGATCGGTGTGATCCCGATCGACGCGCTCTTCAGCCCGGTCCGCAAGGTGAACTTCTCGGTGGAGAGCACGCGCGTCGGTCAGGTCACCAACTACGACCGACTCATCCTCGAGGTATGGACCGATGGCACGACCACGCCCGACGAGGCGGTCGCGCAGGGTTCCAACATCCTCGTGCAGCAGTTCTCGCTCTTCGCGGGCCTCACGCGCTCGCAGGCGGCGATCGCGCAGCCGGAGCGCAGCAATGGCTCGACGCTTCCGTCGGCGATCGCCGACATGCCGATCGAGGACCTCGACCTGCCGCAGCGCGCGTTCAACTCGCTCAAGCGGCACGGGATCACGAAGGTCGGCCAGCTCCTCCAGACCCCGGACGAGGAGCTTCTCCGCATGCGCAACTTCGGCAAGAAGTCGCTCGACGAGATCAAGGAGCGCCTCGCGGCGCGTGGGCTCATCGAGCTGCCTCCCCGCGATGAGTCAGCCGTGGCGACCGACGAGCCGGCGACCGAGGGCGAGGACGAGCTCGACGGCAGCGCCGACGACGCGGGCACCGAAGAGAGCCGGGAAGAGAGCTAGTGCCGCATCAGATCCATCAGCGCAAGTTCGGGCGTAAAGGGGACCTGCGCCGCAAGATGCTGCGCAACCTGACGACGTCCGTCCTGCGCTACGAGCGCGTCAAGACGACCGAGGCGAAAGCCAAGGAGATCCGCGGCTTCGTGGATCGGATGATCAACCTGGGCAAGGACGGCACGCTCGTGGCCCGGCGGCGCGCGAACGCGTGGATCGACGAGCCGGTCATCGTCGAGAAGGTCTTCGTCGACCTCGCCAAGCGCTATACCAACCGGACCTCGGGCTATCTGCGCATGACGCGCCTGGCGCGCCGGGTGGGCGACAACTCCCCGCTCATGCTTCTCGAGCTCATGCCGGGCGTCGATGAGGCGGCAGCCCCTGAGGCCGAGGCCAAGCCCCGCCGCCGGCGTCTTTCGCTGCCGCGGCGCGGGCGGGAAAAGCAAGACAAGGCCGCCGAGCCGGCCAAGGCCGCCGCCGGCGCCGCAAAGAAGACCACCGCCGCTCGGAAGAAGACCACCGCGGGAGCGTCGTCGCGCAGCCGCGAGAAGTCGTCTTCGAAGGAGGGCTAGCGGGCGGGACGCGGCACTGGAAAGCGCGGGTGGCGTACGACGGGACTGGTTACGCGGGGTTCCAGGTACAGCCGAACGCGCCGACGGTGCAAGGCGAGCTCGAGCGTGTGCTGGCGGAGATCTGCGCCGAGCCGGTGCGAATCATCGGAGCGGGTCGCACCGATGCCGGGGTGCACGCGACAGGACAGGTGATCGACTTCCGCACGGCGAGCGCGCTGGACGGGAGCACGATGGAGAGGGGGGTAAACGCCCTTCTCTCCGAGGACATCGCGGTCTCGGGCCTCGAGCCGGCGGGGGACAGGTTCCACGCGCGGTTCTCGGCGACGGGACGCACATACGAATATCGGATCCGGAACGGCCGGGTGCGCGATCCGCTCGAGCGGCACCGGGAGCTCTGGCTCTCCGGATCGCTCGACAGGGACGCGATGCGCCACGCGGCGGCGCGGCTCGTGGGCAAACACGAGTTCGCGGCGTTCGCGGCGGGCGTGAGCGGCCCGCGGATGGTGCGCCGCGCGGGCTGGGACGAGCAGGACGAGGTGCTGCGGTTCCAGATCGAGGCCGACGCGTTCCTCCGGGGAATGGTCCGAGGGATCGTGGGTACGCTCGTGTGGGCGGGTCGAGGGAAGATCTCGGCCGATCGCTTCGAGGCGATCCTGCGATCGGGTGATCGGGCGCAGGCCGGTCCGAGCGCACCAGCGAACGGACTGTGCCTGGTGAGCGTGAGCTACGAGGGCGGACGGCAGGGTAATTTGAGCGAGAGCGAGAGCGACGAGTAGCTCGAGCGAGGAGCGGCTCTGCCGCGACGAGCGAGATCAGCAAGCAAGCGAAGCGAGGCGGCGAGGCGAAGACGAGCCGCGAGGAGAGGGTCGAGTAGAGATGAAGACGTACAGCGCGAAGGCGAGCGAGGTCCAGCGCGAGTGGCGCGTCGTCGATGCCGATGGCGCCACGCTCGGTCGTCTCGCCACGCAGATCGCCGTCATCCTCCGCGGCAAGCACAAGGTCACCTTCACCCCGAGCCTCGACACCGGCGATCCCGTGATCGTCGTGAACGCCGCGAAGATCAAGGTCACCGGGAACAAGCTGAAGGACAAGATGTACGCGCGGCACTCCGGGTACCCCGGTGGATTCCGCGCGGAGAACCTCGAGCGCCTGCTCGAGCGGCGACCCGAAGAGGTGATCCGCCGCGCGGTGCGCGGGATGCTCCCTCAGAACCGGATCGGCGAGCAGATGATCCGCAAGCTCCACGTCTACGCGGGAGCCGAGCACCCGCACGCGGCGCAGAAGCCGAACGTCCTGAAGGAGGCGACGCGATGAAGAGTCCCGCATATTTCCAGGGGACCGGTCGGCGCAAGACGTCGATCGCGCGCGTGCGGCTCGTCCCGGGCGAGGGCACCGTCGTCGTGAATGGAAAGCCACTTGATGAGTACTTCGGTCTCGACGGCGCAACCGAGCGCGCGACCGCCGCGTTCGGCGTCACCAACACCGCGCGCCGCTTCAACGCGATGATCAAGGTGCAGGGCGGCGGCGTGAGCGGCCAGGTCGGCGCGATCGCGCACGGCATCGCTCGGGCGCTGCTGCAGGTCGACAAGGAGAACACCAAGCCGCTCCGGCAGGCGGGTCTGCTCACGCGCGATCCTCGGGCGAAGGAGCGCAAGAAGCCGGGCCTGAAGCGTGCGCGCAAGGCGCCGCAGTTCACCAAGCGCTAGCGGGGACCTCAGTGGGCCGACCTCGAGCACCTTTGCCGACCTGTTCCCAGACGGCGCACACTGAGCGCGGTGAGCAGCCGCTCCTCTGACTTCAATTACAAGGTCGCGCTCGCGCAGGGGCTGAAGAGCCTTCAGGGCGGGCGCCTACGCCAGGCCGAGGAGCAGTTCCGCTATCTCGTGAGTCACTTCGCGAGCGCCGACGGTGGATACCGCGGACTCGCGAAGGTGTTCGTCGAGCAGGAGGACCGACCCGCGGCACTCCGCGTCTTGCTCGATGGCGGCGCTGCGCTCGCGAAGGCCGATCAGCGCGCCGCGGCGATCGTTCTGTACCGGGAGGCCGTGGCACTCGATCCACTTGATCTCTCGGCTCACCGGCGCCTCGCCGCCGCGCTGACACTGGTGGGCGACCCGCACGAGGTCGCCGGCGAGTATTCGCGCTACGTGAAGGCCGCGATCGCCGCGCGAGAGCTCGAGCGTGCCAGGCAGGAGGCGGCGTACGCGCTCGAGCGAATGCCGGACAGCGCGGAGATCGCCGCGCTCGTCCGTGATGCGAACGACACGGACGTGTCCCCTTTCCCCGTGACCGCGTCGGAGGATCCACCGATCGATCACTCGATCGAGTCCACTCCGAGTGCGGCGAGCGCGCCGGACGTTGCGAGCGCGCCGACCGCGCCGATCGCGACGTCAGCCACGGAAGCGAGCAAGGTCATTCCCGAGCCGGCAACATCCATCGCGGGCCCTGCTGTGGAGCCGATCTCTCCAGAGGGCGATGCGCTGTCGGTCGAAGTGGCTGGCTCGCTGTTCGCCAAGGGTGACCCGCGCGTCGCGCAGCACACGCTCGAAGCCGCCCGCCGATACATCGCGGAGGGTCGTGTCGACGCGGCGTCCGATCTCCTTCTTCAGCTCATCTCGTCGGGCGCCGGAGATCACGAGGCGCAGCGGCTGCTGGTGGACGTCGCTCGCAACCTCGGCAGGCGTGACGTCGCGAAGGCGAAGGTGCAGCTGCTCGTCGAAGCGCTCCGGCTCGATGGGCGGACGGAGCTCGCCGCGGAGGTCGAGCAGCTGGCGCGGGCCTTCTCTTGAGCTGGCTCACCGGCTTCACGGACCAGCTCTCTCAGCTCTTCAAGGGTCAGTGCTGCGGCTGGACCAACGTCCTCGACCTCCTCCTCGTCGCCGTGTTCGTGTACTACGTCCTCGTCCTGATCCGCGGTACGCGCGCGGTCCAGCTGCTCCTGGGCGTGCTCGTCCTCGTCGGCGTGTACGGCGTCGCGGTGCTGCTGCGGCTCGAGCTCACGAAGCTCGTCCTTCAGGCGTTGTTCGCCTTCGGCCTCATCGCGATCGTCGTCGTGTTCCAGCCCGAGCTGCGCCGCGTCCTCGGGCGTCTCGGCCAGCTCGGTCCGCTCAACCGGTTACTCGCGCCGCTCCCCGAGGAGCAGGTCGACCACGTCGTGAGCGAGCTCGTGCGCGCCGCTCTGCTCATCGCCGAGGCGCACCACGGCGCGCTGGTCGTGGTCGAGCGGTCGACCGGCCTTCAGGACTACAGCGAGACCGGGGTGCCGGTGCACGGCACGCTCACCGCCGAGCTGCTCGCATCGATCTTCATGACCCGTTCGCCGCTGCACGACGGCGCGGTCATCGTGCGCGGCGGCGAGATCGTCGCGGCGGCCTGCCTGCTTCCGCTCGAGGACACGCAGGAGCGGTCACACCGCTACGGGATGCGGCACCGCGCAGCGCTCTCGATCTCCTCCCAGACGGACGCCGTCGTGGTGATCGTGTCGGAGGAGACCCAGGGCATCAGCGTCGCCTCGAACGGGCGGATGATCGGTGGCCTCGACGAGGAGCGCCTCCGTCGCGTGCTGGCGTCCTTGCTGCGCAGCCGTATCCAGCCGCTGCCGTTCCGCAGCAAGGCCTCCTAGGCCGTGCGCGCCGGCAACGCGGCACGGGCCGTTTGGCCGCGCCGCCGCCTCGACCTCCGTCACATCTTCATCCACGACTTCCCGCTGAAGGCTGCGGCGGTCGTGATCGCGATCCTATTCTGGGTCGGTTACGTCCAGAACGCCGCGCCGCGCGAGATCACCGTCGCGTTCGACGGACGCGTGCCGGTCGAGCGGCCCGACGTTCCGTCGGGATTCGTGCTGCGCGGGCAGCTCGGCGATGTCGCCGTCAAGCTCGCGGGTCCCGAGGGCGTCGTCGATCGCATCGGTCTCGCCGACCTCCACGCGACGATCGACCTGGCCGGCGTCGACGCGAGCCGGCCGGAGCCGCACGACGCGAAGGTCCTGGTCACCGTCGCGACGGATCGCGTGAAGGTCGTGGACGTGGCGCCCGCGACCATCGCGGTCCGGCTCGAACGCATCACGTCGCGCACGCTCGCGGTCCAGACGAAGCTCGCGAACGAGCCGCCGAAGGGATCTCAGGCCGGACAGACGAGCGTGTCTCCCAAGGAGGTGCGCGTCGTGGGTCCCGACAGCGCGGTCGCGCAGATCGCCGCGGTGTTCGTGACCGTGCGCTTCGGGGATGTCACGACCGATCTCACGCAGAGCGCACCCGCCGTACCCGTCGACGCGAGCGGCCTGCCCATCGATGGACTCCAGGTGGAGCCGGGCGTCGTCATCGTGAGCGTGCCGCTTCTCCCGACCGCGACGACGAAGACGGTGCCCGTCCTCTGGACGCTCCGAGGCGTCGTCGCCAACGGCTACTGGGTGTCGCGCGTGTCGACCGATCCGGTCGCCGTCACGGTCTCGGGCGAGCAGAGCGCGATCGCGGCGCTGGAGCGCATCGACACCGCGCCCGTCGACGTCACCGGCTTCAGCGCGAATCGCACGACGCGCGTGCCGCTCGTTCTTCCCGACGGTGTCACGCTGGTGCAGCCGACCGACGCGAGCGTGACAGTGACCGTGGTGTCGCTGGCCGGCACGCGACCGTTCTTCAGCGCCGTGCAGATCAGCAATCTCGCGACCGGGACCGACGCCACCACCGACATCGGTAGCGTCACGATCGTCGTCGCGGGGCCGGCCCCGGCGCTCGTCGGTCTACCGGCCGAGCAAGTTATCGCGTCGGTCGATGCGGCAGGCCGCGCGCCGGGGACGTACACGGTCGATGTGGTGGCACGCGCGCCGACGGGCTACACCGTACAGACCGTGCAACCGACCCGCGTCACGCTCACCATTAAGGCTCGATGAGCCTTTTCGCTGGGGCAGCACGGTGAGCCGTCTCTTCGGGACCGACGGCATCCGTGGCGTCGCCAACAAGGAGCTGACACCCGAGCTCGCGCTGCGCCTCGGCCGTGCGGCCGGCCACGTGCTCGGTGGGCGGGGCCATTCCGTGGTGATCGGCCGGGACACGCGGCGGAGCGGGCGCATGCTCGAAGGCGCGCTCTCCGCCGGGCTCTGTTCGGTCGGTATCGACGTACGTCTGGTCGGACACATACCGACCCCGGGCCTCGCCTACCTCGCCCGCACCAAAGACTTCAACGCCGCAGCCGTGATCAGCGCG
Source organism: Candidatus Limnocylindria bacterium (assembly GCA_041486085.1). Taxonomy (GTDB): domain Bacteria; phylum Chloroflexota; class Limnocylindria; order P2-11E; family P2-11E; genus CF-39. Next base: position 17,075 of record JBGPKU010000026.1, read on the forward strand.
TCGCACAACCCGGCGCCTGACAACGGCATCAAGTTCTTCGACCACGCCGGGCTCAAGCTGCCCGACTCGACCGAGGACGCGATCGAGCGCGAGATGACCGGCGACGACCGCCTGCCGCGGCCGACCGAGGGAGGCATCGGCCTGGTCGGCGACTCGCGCGGCCTGGTGCGCGAGTATGAGGACTTCCTCGGCGCGATCGCGCCGCTGCTGCGCGGCATGAAGGTGGTGCTCGACTGCGCGAACGGCTCCACGTATCGCGTCGCGCCATCGGTCTTCGCGCGCGCGGGTGCTGAGGTGCTCACGCTCTTCGACCAGCCGGACGGCGCGAACATCAACGAGGGCTGCGGCGCGACGTCGCCCGAGACGCTCGCGCGGACCGTCGTCGAGCGCAAGGCCGACATCGGCTTCGCGTTCGACGGGGACGGCGATCGCGTGATCAGCGTCGACGCCCGCGGGGACATCCACGACGGCGACACCGTGCTCGGTCTGGTCGCGCGTCACTTCGCTCGCGCCGGAAAGCTCGTCCCGCCGGTCATCGTGGGCACGGTGATGTCCAACGGCGGGCTCGAGGCGCTGCTCTCACGCCACGGGGTGCGTCTCGTCCGCACGAAAGTCGGCGACCGCTACGTCTGGGAGGAGATGGAGAAGCAGGACGCGATGTTCGGCGGCGAGCCCTCAGGGCACGTCATCTTCCGCAAGATCGCGACGACCGGAGACGGCATCCTCACCGCTCTCGAGCTGCTCCACATCCTGCACTCCGAGAACGCGCCGCTGCACGAGCTGGCCGCGGATCTGGAGCGCTGGCCCCAGTACACACGCAACGTGCGAGCGGCGCGCCGCGGCGAGTGGGCGTCGGTGCCCGCGTTCGCGGACGCGGTGCGCGAGGAGGAGACGCGCCTCGCGTCAGCCGGTCGCGTGCTGGTCCGCCCCTCGGGCACCGAGCCGGTCCTGCGCATCACCGTCGAAGCGCGGGACGCGACCGTCGCGTCGAGCACCGTCCAGCGCCTCGAGGACGTCGCGAAGAAGGAGCTCGTCTAGATGTGCGGGATCGTCGGCTACGTCGGCCCGCGCACCGCGCTGCCGCTGTTGATGGGCGGGCTGCGCCGGCTCGAGTACCGCGGGTACGACTCGGCCGGGGTCGCGCTGCAGATGAACGGGACGCTGGACGTGCTCCGCGCCGAGGGGAAGCTCGACAACCTCGCGGCGATCGTCGCGACGCATCCGTCCGCCGGCACGACCGGGATCGGCCACACCCGCTGGGCCACGCACGGCCGGCCGACCGAGCAGAACGCGCATCCGCACGTCGACTGCAGCTCGGCGACCGCCGTCATCCACAACGGCATCATCGAGAATTTCCAGGAGCTCAAAGCTCCCCTGGTCGCAGCGGGCCATCGCTTCACCTCGGACACGGATACCGAGGTCGTCGTGCACCTCCTCGAGGACGAGCTCAAGCGCGGGTCCACGCTCGAAGACGCCGCGCTCGCGGTTCTGCCACGACTCGAGGGCGCCGCCGCGCTGGCCTTCATCTCCACGACCGACCCGGGCACGATCGTGGCCGCGCGCATCAGCAACGCGGGCGGCGTCATCGTCGGCCACGGGAAAGAGGAGAACTTCGTCGCCTCGGACATGACGGCGCTCATCGAGCACACGCGCGAGATGAGCTTTCTCGAGGCCGGCGATCTCGCGATCGTGACCGCGAGCGAGGTCCGCTTTCGTCGGATCGACGACGGCAGCCGTGTCGATCGGCCGAAGAAGACGGTCGACGTCGACCCGATCGGCGCGGCCAAGGCCGGCTACAAGCACTTCATGCTGAAGGAGATCTTCGAGCAGCCGCGCGCGATCTCGGACACGCTTCTGGGCCGGGTCGATCGCACGACCGGCCTCGTGGTCTTCGACGAGGACGTGAAGCTCACCGAAGCCTTCGTGCGCGCGCTGCCGCGCATCACCTTCGTCGCGTGCGGGACCGCGTTGCACGCCGCGATGATCGGCAAGTACCTCGTCGAGCGCGTCGCGCGGATCCCGTGCGACGTGGAGATCGCGTCCGAGTACCGCTACCGGGATCCGGTCGTGACGAAGGGCCAGCTCACGGTCGCCGTGACGCAGTCCGGCGAGACCGCAGACACGCTCGCGGCGATGCACGCGTCGAAGGAGCGCGGGGCGCGCCTGCTCACCCTGGTGAACGTCGTCGGAAGCGAAGCCACGCGGATCTCGGACGACGTCATCTACCTGCACACCGGACCGGAGATCAGCGTCGCGTCGACGAAGGCGTACACCGCGATGGTCGTGGACCTGTACCTGTTCGCGACCTACCTGGCGCAGCGCCGCGGCACGATCGCGCCGGCAGCCGCGGCCAAGCTGCTCGCGGAGGCGTTCCACCTGCCGACGCTCATGGACGCGGTGCTCCGCGAGGAGCCGAAGATGCGGGCGCTCGCGGACCGCTACCACAAGGCCGCGAATTTCCTCCACCTGGGCCGAGGGGTGAACTACCCGACCGCGCTCGAGGGCGCGCTCAAGCTCAAGGAGCTCTCGTACATCCACGCCGAGGGTGCCGCCGCCGGTGAGATGAAGCACGGCACGAACGCGCTCATCGACAAGAGCCTGCCGGTCGTCGCGATCGCGCTGCGCGACTCCGTGTACAAGAAGATGCTCGCGAACATCCAGGAGGTCCGCGCGCGCGCGGGCACCGTCATCGCGCTCGCGACCGACGGCGATGACGAGATCGCGCAGTACGCGGACGAAGTGATCTGGATCCCTCGGACCAACGAGCTGATCTCACCCGCCCTGGCTGTTGTGCCGCTGCAGCTCCTCGCGTACCACATCGCGGACCGGCGCGGGAACGACGTCGACCAGCCGCGCAACCTCGCGAAGGCGGTAACGGTTGAGTAGGGACGTGTCCTGGGAGCGACGGCGCCCGCTGCCACCGGCCCGATGCCTTCCCCCACGAACGGAGCAGCGGAAGCTGCGAAGTGAGTAGGGTTTATGCGCAGATCCCAACGGAAGTCGGGATCGACATCATCGAGACTGCGCGAATAGCGAATGTCCTGGCCCGGCATGACGCACGCTTCCTCTCCCGTGTGTATACGGAGTGGGAGCAGCGCTACTGCCGCCACAACGTGCTGCACCTCGCGGGACGCTGGGCGGCGAAGGAGGCGGTATCGAAGGTGCTCGGCCTCGGGGTGCGCGGCGTCGGCTGGCGCGAGATCGAGATCCGCCGGACGCCCATGGGCCAGCCGACGGTGACGCTGCACGGACGCGCCGAGCAGCGGGCGAAGGCCATCGGACTGCGCGAGCCGCTCTCCGTGAGCATCTCGCACATCAAGGATCTCGCGGTCGCCGTCGCCGTGGGTCTTCGCTGACGCAACCCGTCCCGCTCGACGCGGACGTCGTGCGGTCGGTGCTGCGGCCCCTGCCGCCGGACGCGGGGAAGGAAGTGCGCGGTCGGGTCCTCGTGGTCGGGGGCTCGCATCGCTATCCCGGCGCGGCGCTTCTCGCGTCCCGCGCGGCGGCGCGCTGCGGAGCGGGCGTCGTCACGATCGCCGCGGCGCGCTCGGTCGTCGAGATGATCGCCGGGCACGATCCGAACATCACGTTCTTCCCGCTGGCCGAGTCCCGGCCCGGGGCCGTCGCGACGGGTGCGGCCGCACAGGTCACGCCGCTCCTGGACGAGAAGGTCCGCGCGCTGCTCATCGGTCCGGGCCTCGCCCATGCGGCCGGCACCGACGACTTCGTGATGGGCGTGTTGCGCAACGCGAAGACGGCAACGACGATCATCGACGCCGACGGCCTGAACGCCCTCGCGCGCACCGAGGACTGGTCGCGCGGACTGCCGCCGCGGACGATCCTCACGCCGCATGACGGCGAGGCCGCGCGCCTCGCGGGCCGCGTCGCACCAACTGGCGCGAGCCGTGTTGCCTTTGCGGAGCGGTACGCCGCGCAATGGAACGTGACCCTCGTGCTCAAGGGCGCGGTCACCGTGGTCACCGACGGGAAGAAGACGTACGTGCATGACGCTCCGAACCCGACGCTCGGCGTCGGCGGATCCGGCGACGTCCTCGGCGGCGCGATCGCGGCGTTCGCCGCGCGCGGTCTCGCACCCCTCGCGGCGGCGGCCGCCGCGGTGTGGGTGCATGGCCGCGCCGGAGCGCTGCTCGCCTCGGAGGTGGGGGAGTCGGGCGCGCTCGCGACCGATCTCGCCGACGCCCTTCCACGGCCGCTGCGCGAGATCCTGTCCGGCCGCCACGGGACGACACAACGCGAGAGGCGCCGGTCGTGAGCGTGCGCGTGCCGATCCGCAGCACCGTTGTGGACGTGGACCTCGACGCGATCGCGCACAACCTCGGCGCGCTGCGAGACCGCGCGAAGGCGGAGGTCATCGCGGTCGTGAAGGCCGATGCCTACGGCCATGGGATCGAGGCCGTCGCCGAGACGCTGGTCGAGGCGGGCGCGGCGATGCTGGCCGTCGCGACCGTCGAGGAGGCGCTGCTCATCCGCTCGGTCGGCGTCAGGGCACCGGTGCTCGTGCTGATCGGACCGAGCGACCGCACCGAGATCGAGGCAGCCGTCGCGGCCGACTGCGCGATCGTGGTCTGGGCCGTGGAGCACGCGCGTCTGGTCGACGACGTCGCCGCGGCAGCGGGGCGGCAGGCCGTCGTGCACTTCAAGGTGGACACCGGCCTCACGCGGCTCGGCGCTCCGGTCGAGGAAGCCGCCGCGCGCCTGGGCGCGATCCGCGAGCTGCAGCCCCTGCGGGTGGAGGGATTCTTCACGCACCTCGCGACGGCGGACGAGCCCGTCGTCACGAACGATGAGCGGCAGCTCGCGCGCTTCACCGAAGTGCTCGGCACGATCGGCGATCCGCCGCGCTGGGTCCATGCGGCCGCGAGCGCCGGCGCCGCGCTCTTCGGCCCGATCCCGGGCTGCACGGCGATACGGCCGGGCGTCGCGCTCTTCGGGCTGTATCCGGCGCCGCACCTGGCTCGTTACCTCGCCCTCCGTCCCGCCTTGGAGTGGCGCTCGCGCGTGCGGCGCGTCGCGGCGGTCCCCAAAGGCACGGGCGTGTCGTACGGGCACGAGTACCGGATGCCGAAGGACGGTCGCGTGGCGACGGTGCCGGTGGGATACGGCGATGGATTGCCTCGCTCGGCTGGTACCAGTGGACGCGCGCTGCTGCGCGGGCGGTCGCTCGGGTTCGCCGGACGCGTCTGCATGGACCTGGTCATGCTCGACGTGACCGATGTCCCTGAGGTGCGTGAGGGGGAAGAGGTGGTGCTCATCGGAGGCCAGGGTGACGCGCGCGTCACGGCGGACGACCTCGCCCGCGCCGCCGGCACGATCTCGTACGAGATCGTGACGGGGATCCGCCGCCGCGTCCCTCGCCTTTACCACCGCGGCGGACGCGTCGTCGCCGAGCGCACGTTGGTCGGCGGGTACGCGCGGATATGAACGGACGAGTGCCGGTCGTCCTCGCGGCGATCGCGCTCGTGATCGGCGCGTGCGTTCCAGCGGACGTCGTCGCGTCGCCCTCGCCGAGCGCCTCGGGATCGTCGGAGACCGGCCGGCCGGTGCCAACCGGCTCCAGCGCCGCCGCGCTTCCCGACATGAGCCAGGCCCTGCTGAGGAACCCGCTGCCGGTCGCCGACGTCTTCGAGTTGACGCGCCGCATGCGTGGCCGCGATGGCCAGCCGGCGAAGGAGTTCCAGCCCGTCCGCACGACGCCGCCGGTCGAGGACGTCGGCACGTCGAAGCCGTTCTGGACCTACGACTTCGCCGCGAAGAAGAACCTTCGCATCACGGCGACGCTGCGCATCCTGACCGACCACGCGAAGTGGTGGGTGCAGGATGACGTCACCATCGACTTCACGGCGCTCCGCCAGAACGCGACGTTCTTCGAGACGAACACCTATCCGGTGGATCGCCGGCTGTATGGATCGGAGTGGTCGCCGGGCGTCGACGGCGATCCGCGGATAAACGTCATGGTCGCCCGCATCCCGGGCGCGGCCGCGGGCTACTTTTCGTCTTCGGACGAGCTCCCGCTGTGGGTCAACGAGTTCAGCGCCGAGCGCGAGATGCTCTACGTCAACTCGCTCGCGGCGCGAGCCGGTGCGCCGTACCTGAACTCGATCGTGGCGCACGAGTTCTGCCACATGATCGAGTACGGCCGCGCGAAGCGATCGTCGGTGTGGTTCAACGAGGGGCACGCGCAGCTGTGCGAGCAGGCGAACGGCTTCGCACCCGCGCACGAGCAATCGTTCCTTCTCCTTCCGGATACGCAGCTGAACGCCTGGCCCGATCTCGATCAGTCACCGCCGTACTACGGCCAGGCGGAGCTGTTCCTGGACTTCCTTCGCCAGCACGCCGGCGGCGACGCGCTCATCAACGCGTTCATCGAACACGGCATCGACACTCCGGCGGACCTGGACGCGGTGCTGAAGGCCCGCGGCGGGAAGGGCGTCGACGACCTCTACGCCGACTTCGTGGCGGCGAACGCGTTCATCGGCGCACAGCCGGTTGATGGGGCGTTCACCTACCCGGACGGCGTCACGCCGCGGAATCCGGCGACGGCGGCGACGCAGGATCGGGTGACGACGGGCAACAAGCTCGCGAGCAGCGTCCATCAGTACGCCGCGCGCTACATCGAGCTGCCGCGCGCCAACATGACCCTGAAGCTCACCGCCGGCGTGCGGACGAAGCTCCTGCCCACCGACCCGCACTCTGGCGGCGCGCTCTGGTGGTCGGATCGCGCCGACGGGTTGGACAGCCGCCTCACGCGCACGGTCGACATGACGAGGGCGACGCGGCCGACGCTCTCGTTCTGGACCTGGTACGAGATCGAGAAGGACTACGACTACGGTTACGTCGCCGTGTCCACCGACGGTGGCCTGCACTGGACGACCCTGCCGGCGGCCGCCACGACGAAGGACGACCCGAACGGAGCGAACCTCGGAAGCGGCTTCACCGGCACGTCGGGTGGCGACAAGCCGGGGTGGATCCGCCAGGAGGTCGACCTGTCCGCGTACGCCGGCAAGCAGATGCAGCTGCGATTCGAGTACGTCACCGACGGCGCGCTCTCGCTCCACGGGATGGCCGTCGACGACATCGAGATCCCCGGCGTCTTCACCGACGACGCCGAGACCGACGGCGCCTGGCAGGCCGAGGGATTCGTGCGCTCGACCAATCTCGTGGCGCAGCGGTTCGTCGTGCAGGTCCTGCGCTTCACCGACAAGGGCGCGACCGTCGAGCGGAAGCTCGTCGAGAACGGCACACTGCAGCTCGACGTGGACACCTCGAGCGACCGAAGGGCGCCGCTGCTCGCAGTGACCGGCCTCGCCGTCCGAACCACGCAGCCGTCGCCGTTCGAGGTATCGGTCGAGGCAAGGCGCTGACCCAGACGCGACGCGCGCCGGTGCGGCCGGTCAAGTACGGCGTCGTGCCTGCCGGCGGCCTCGGTACGCGGTTCCTCCCGATCACGCGCACCATCCCGAAGGAGCTGCTGCCGATCGTCGACACAGCGGTGATCGAGCTCGTCGTGAGCGAGCTCGCCGAATCGGGGATCGAACACGTGGTGCTGGTGATCGGTCCGGGGAAAGAGTCGGTGGCGGAGTACTTCAAGCCCCAGCCGAAGATCGAGGAGCGCCTCATCGCGGAGAGGCGCACGCAGGAGCTCGAGCTCCTCCGGCGGCCCGAGCGACTGGCGCACGTCACCTCGGTCGTCCAGCGTGAGGCGAGAGGCAACGGGCACGCCGTGCTGATGGCCAAAGACGAGATCGGTGATGAACCGTTCGCGATGGTCTGGGGTGACGACGTCTGGCTCGCGGAAGAGCCGGCCGTCGCCCAGCTCATCCGGGCGCGAGAGCGGCTGGGTGGCGGCAGCGTCATTGGCTGCATCCGCGTCCGCGGAAAGGAGATCTCCCGCTACGGCGTCGTCGCCGGGACCAGGGTCGATGCAGCCACGATGCGGGTCGACCACATCATCGAGAAACCCACGCCTGAGGAGGCGCCGAGCGACCTCGCGGGCGTCCACGGCTTCGTCCTCGAGCCGCAGGTCATGGAGGCGCTGTCCACTCTCCCGCCGGGTCGCGGCGGCGAGATCTGGCTGACCGACGCCATCTCGGTGCTTGCCCGGCGCGGCGACCCCGTCTGGGCGATCGAGCTCCAGGGTCGGCGGTACGACGCCGGCGACCGTGCCGGCTACGCGAACGCCTTCCTGGACGCCGCTCTCGGACGCGATGACATCGCCCCCGCGGTGCGGGAACACCTGAAATCATTGGGCTGGAGCCCGCCTGACCGCTAAGCGAACAGGGCCGACCGGCAAGTACGGGTCGACAGGGTCCCCACCGCCCCTCTAGCATCGAACGCGTTCCCCCCTAGTACACCGAGGGCTTTGCCATGCCGGTCGGCTTTGGGGGACATGGGGAGGCGTCGATCTGAAGCGAGCCAACGCTGCCCAGCTGCTCCGCCTTGCGGCCCTGTGTCTTCTTACCTTCGTCGCGTTCGGCGTGAGCTGGCAGCTGGCCTCCGCCGCGAGCCCGGCTCTGCGCGCCTCTGCGCCCGTCGCCCGCGCCGAGACCGCTGCGCGCGGTCTCCTGCCCGGGGCGCGTGGCGGCGGCTCCGACCAGAGCAGCGTCAGCGTCCGCACGACCGCGACGGGCTCCATGGTCGTATTCGCGCTGGGTCTGCCTCTGGTGGTCGTTGACTCGGGCGTGAGCATCCCGCTGCGCGTCCCACGAGGCGCCTCGGTCAACGAGGTGCTGGACCTCGCTGGAGTCGTCCTCGGGCCCCTGGACATGGTCAGCGTGACCACACGGCAGGACGGCATGGTGGCGTCCGGCGACGTCGTGCGAGTGGTGCGCGTCACCGAGGCCCAGACCGTGCTGCGGGAGCCGGTGGCCTTCGCGGTGAAGACCGTCGCCGATCCGACGCTGCTGGTCGGCAGGACCGTGGTCGCGACCGCAGGCGTGCCCGGCGTGAACGAGAACACCTATCGGGTGCGGCTGCTCGACGGCGTCGAGGGGGAGCGCGAGCTCATCGTGAGCGTCACGGTGACGGAGCCCGTCACCGAGGTGCGGAACGTCGGCACGAAGCCTGTGGCTCCACCGCCGGCACCCGGCAACATGCAGGCGATCATCACCGACGCCGCCGCACGGTGGGGCGCCGATCCCGATCAGCTCCTTCGGGTGGCGTACTGCGAGAGCCACTACAACCCCAGCGCCTACAACGCGTCGTCCGGCGCCTCAGGGCTCTTCCAGTTCCTCGCGTCGACCTGGGCCGCGAACAGTGCGCGCGCCGGATATGGCGGCGCGAGCGTCTTCGATCCCGTCGCCAATGCGAACACCGCGGCGTATATGTTTGCGCATCAGCAAGCCCGGCAATGGTCGTGTAAGTGAGCTCGCCCGCCCTCGACTAGCCCGCCCGCTTCGCTGCCCCGAATAGGCTTCGCCGCATGGACATCGCCGACCCGCGTTCGCTCGACGGCGCGCTGCGCCGCCACGGCGTGCGCGCCGCCAAGAGCATCGGCCAGCACTTCCTCGTCGACCGCGGCGCCCTCGCGGCGATCGTCGACGCAGCGGAGATCGGCGCGCGCGACGACGTGCTCGAGATCGGCCCCGGCCCAGGCGTCCTGACCGCGGCGCTTGCCGACCGCGCCCGCTCCGTGACCGCCGTGGAGATCGACGAGCGCATGGTCGCGGTGCTCCGCGACACCCTCGGCGAGCGGGCGAACGTGAAGATCGTGCGCGCGGACGCGCTCGACGTGGACCTCTTCGCCGTCGGCGACCGGCCGCCCACGCGGATCGTGGCGAACCTGCCGTACCAGATCACCACGCCGCTGCTCGAGCGATTCCTCGCCGACCCGCGCCGGCCGCCGCTCCTCGTGGTGCTGGTGCAGGAGGAGGTGGCCAAGCGGATGGTCGCGACGTCGGACAATCCGAAGGCGCCGCGCGAGCGCGGCTTTCTGTCGGTGTTCGTGCAGTCGTTCGCGGACGCGCGCATCGCGCGCCGGGTCCCGCCACGCTCGTTCCGGCCGCCCCCGAAGGTGTCGTCGGCGATCGTCGTCCTGCGGACGCGCGCGACCCCCGCGTTCGCGCCGCTCGAGCAGCAAGCGTTCCTACGTTTCGTGAGCGACGTGTTCCGCCACCGACGCAAGCAGCTGCGCGCCGCGCTCGGCCACGAGGCCGGGGTCGATCGCGATCGCGCCGACGGTGCGCTGCAGCAGGCCGGCATCGAGGCACGCAGCCGGCCCGAGGAGCTCTCCGTCGCGCAATGGGTCGATCTCGCGAGTGCGGTCGGCGTGCCCCGTGGGTAGATCGGTGCGCGTCAGCGCCCCGGCGAAGCTGAATCTCGCGCTCGCGGTGACCGGCACACGGCCCGACGGGTATCACGAGCTGCGGAGCGTCTTCGCGACGATCGATCTCGCGGACGACGTGCGCGTCTCGCCGCACCGGCGGCTCGAGGTGCGCAACACCGCGGACATCGGCGCGGGGGAGGATCTCGCCGCGCGCGCGGTGCGCGCGCTCGCGGCCCACGCCGGTCGCGAGCCGCACGCGTTCGTGCGGATCCGAAAGCGCATCCCGCAAGCGGCGGGGCTCGGCGGCGGATCGAGCGACGCCGCGGCGACGCTGCGCGCGCTGGCTTCCCTCTGGCAGGTGGACGCCGATCTGGTCAGCATCGCGGCCGAGATCGGCTCGGACGTGCCGTTCTTCGCGAGCGCCGCCGGCGTCGCGCTCGTGTCCGGCCGTGGCGAGACCGTGCGGCCGCTGCCCGCGCCGCGGGAGCCGATCTTCGTCGTGGTGCACCGCCCGACGATGCGGCTTCGGACCGCGGACGTGTTCGCGGCGTACCGATCGGGCGACAGCGGAGCGGAGGTGCACGTCGACGCGCTCGTGTCGGCGTTCGTGAGCGGTGCGGCCACACCCGAGCTCCTGCGCGTGCACGCGGCGAACGATCTGCTCGCCGCCGCGGTGCGGCGTTGCGATGCGATCACGGCGTGGCGGGCGGCGGCCGAGGCGCGCGGAATCCCGCTGTTCCTCACCGGAAGCGGTCCGACGCTCTTCGCGGTCGCCGACGATCGCGCGGATTCGCTCCGGATGGCGCGGATCCTTCGCCACGCCGGCCTGCGCGCGCATGCTTATGCCCTGGCTGGGTAGGCGTCCTCGCGGCGGGCGACCGAGGGCTGTCACCCTACCTTTGAGTCATGGAAGAGAAGGAAGACAAGCGCGGCGACATGACCGTCCGGCAGGCCGGGCAAAAAGGCGGCGCGTCGACCGCCGGCAAGCACGGAGCCGGCTTCTATCGCGAGATCGGCAAGCGTGGCGGGCAGGCTCGCAAGGGTCAGCTCGGTCCAGAGGGCTACGCCAAGCTCGGGCGGAAGGGTGGCGAGGCGCGGAAGACCCAGCTCGGGTCGAAGGGCTACGCCGAGCTCGGACGTCGCGGTGGTGAGGCTCGCAAGAGCCAGCTCGGGAGCGAAGGCTATGCGCAGCTGGGCCGCAAGGGCGGCCGTCGCGTCGCGGAGCTCATCCGGCGCGGCAAACAGCCGTCGAACGGCGAGCGCGGCTAGGGAAAGGCCGCACCGTATCCTTTGGCCGTGTCCTCTGGGGCGTGGCCAAGTGGTAAGGCAGGGGACTTTGAATCCCCGATCCCAGGTTCGAATCCTGGCGCCCCAACCCGCCCCGTAATCGCACGACCGTGAGCCGAGGGCCGCTCGGGATCGTTCTCGCGGCGGGCATGGGCACGCGGATGCGGTCGCGGATGCCGAAAGTGCTGCATCCGGCCGCCGGCCGGCCGCTCCTCGCCCACGTGCTGGCGGCGCTCGACGAGGTCGGCGCACGGTTGGTGCTGGTGCTCTCGCCGGAAAGCGCGAGCGCACGAGCGCTCGCCTCCGACAACGCGATCGTTGCCCTGCAGGATCCGCCGCGCGGCACCGGTGACGCCGTGCGCGTCGCCCTCGAGGCCGCGTCGGACGAGCAGGACGCGCAGGGCGTCGCGCTGATCGTCTACGGGGACACGCCGCTGGTGCGCGCGGAGACGCTAAAGGCGCTCATCGAGCTGCGCGCGGCTCATTCGGCCGTGCTGGCACTGCTCTCGGGCGAGGTCGGGCGAGAGAACGCCTACGGCCGGATCGTCCGGGACGCGAAGGGCGACGTCTCCCGCATCGTCGAGGCCCGTCTTGCGACGGCTCTGGAGAAGGCCCTTCCCGAATCGAACCTCGGCGCCTACGCGGCCGACCTGGCCTGGCTGCGCGGCGCCGTCGCCCGTCTGCGGCCGAACGCCACGGGTGAGGTGTTCCTCACCGACCTCGTCGCGCTCGCGGTCGCCGATGGCGAGCGCGTGGCCGCGCATCGCACGCCCGATCCCGACGAGGGGCGTGGCGTCAACACCCGCGTCGAGCTCGCGGCCGTCGAGGACCTGCTGCGGCGTCGCATCCGCGAGCGTCACATGCTCGCGGGCGTGACGTTCCACGACCCGGAGTCGTCGCTCGTCGACGCCGGCGTCGAGATCGCGCCCGACGCCGTCATCGAGCGCGGCTCGATCCTCGAGGGGAAGACGAAGGTCGGCGGCGGCACCCGCGTCGGCCCGTACTCGATCCTCCGCGACTCGACGGTCGGCGCGAACTGCCGCGTGGAGGCGTCGTTCCTCGAGGGCGCGACTCTCGAGGATGAAGTGACGATCGGGCCGTTCTCGCATCTGCGGCCCGGCGCGTACCTGGAACGCGGCGTGGGGATGGGCAACTTTGGCGAGGTCAAGAACGCGCGCCTCGGAGCCGGCACGAAGATGCATCACTTCTCGTACGTCGGAGACGCTTCGGTCGGAAAGCGCGTCAACATCGGCGCGGGGGCGATCACGCTCAACTACGACGGCGTGCGCAAGCACCGGACCGAGATCGGCGACGACGCGTTCATCGGCTCGGACACCCTCCTGCGCGCGCCGGTGAAGGTCGGGAAGAACGCCGCCACCGGTGCGGGCGCGGTCGTCACCAGGGACGTGCCCGACGACCACATCGGCATCGGCATGCCCGCACGGATGCGCAAGCGCCAGAAGCCATCCGCACCTGAGAAGACGTAATGGACTCGACCGCGCTCACGCTCCTCCTGCTCGAGCTCGCGCTCGTCGTGATGCTCGCGGTGCTCTCGGCCACCGAGGCCGCGCTCCACACGGTGCGCCGGCCCGAAGTCATCGAAGAGCTCGCGACGCGCGGCCGCCGCGGCCGGCGGGCGGGGACGGTGGGACGGCGCAGCGCGCACTATCTCGCCGCGATCCAGGTCGGCGAGTTCCTCATCGTGTTCGCGTACGCCGGTATCGCCGCGGCGTTCATCGCGCCACGGCTCTCGTCGCTCCTCGCATTCTTCTTCGGCATCAACACGATCTTCAGCGACGTCGGCGCGGTCGTCGTGACCGTCGCCGTGCTCTCGCTCGTCGCGGTGCTGCTGGGGCTCTTCGTGCCGCGCGCGATCGCCGCACGGCACGCCAAGGGCGTGCTCCTCACGCTGGTGTGGCCGCTCGAGATCGTCACCTGGCTGACGCGCCCGCTGGTCGGGGTCCTCTTCTTCCTGACGCAGATGATCGTCCGGCCCTTCGGCGGCAATCCTCAGGCCGGCGCGCTCGTGACCGAGGACGAGATCCGCGCGCTCGTGGAGACCGGCCAGGCGCAAGGGGTCCTCGAGCCGAAGGAGCGCGAGATGATCTCATCGATCTTCGAGCTCGGTGACAAGGAGGTCCGCGAGGTGATGATCCCGCGGACCGACATCTTCTCGATCGACGTGAACATGCCGTCGCGGGAAGTGCTCGAACAGATCACCGGCGTCGGGCACTCGCGCCTCCCGGTGTACGAGAACTCCGCCGACAACATCATCGGCGTCGTCTACGTGAAGGACCTGTTCCGCAGCCTGGCGCGCGGGCAGCGCGACATCGAACTGCGCAAGCTGCTGCGGCCGGCGCACTTCGTCCCGGAGTCGAAGAAGGCCGACGACCTCCTCCGGGAGATGCAGCGCACCAAGGTGCACCTCGCCATCGTCGTCGACGAGTATGGCGGCACCGCCGGCCTGGTCACCATCGAGGACCTGGTCGAGGAGATCGTCGGGGAGATCCGCGACGAGTACGACCTGGAGCAGGAGCTCGTGCTGCCGGTCTCCGAGAACGAGGCGGTGATGGACGCGCGGGTGCCATTCGAGGACGTGCGGGAGACTTTCGGCCTCGAGGTCGAGCCGTCGGAGGATTACGCGACGCTCGGGGGCTTCATCACGAACCAGATCGGACGCTTCCCGCGCGCGGGGGAATCGGTCGAGGTCGCAGGAGTGAAGTTCAGCGTCGAGACGATCGAAGGCAAGCGCATCCGCCGCGTGCGCGTGACCCGCCTCGCGCCAGCGGCCGAGCCGGCGTAACGTGGTGATCCGACAGTTCGTGTCGTCTCCCCAGACGGCCTGTCGCCTCCAGTGGAGGCTCCAGTGACGCTCGGGCCCGGTGACGAGGATCTGATCAAGGTCGCGGCCCTCGCGCGCCAGCGGGCGCACGCGCCGTACTCCAAGTACAGGGTCGGGGCAGCGATCCGGACGAAGCGCAACAAGACCCACGCCGGTGCGAACGTCGAGAACGCGTCGTACGGGCTCACGGTCTGCGCCGAGCGCACCGCCGTGTTCGCCGCGGTCAACGCGGGGGACACCTCATTCGACGCGATCGCGATCGTGATCGACGACGATCGGCTGCCCTCTCCATGCGGGGCGTGCCGTCAGGTGCTCGCGGAGTTCTCGCCGACGATGCGCGTGATCCTCGCGACCACCGGCGGTCTGCGGAAGACGACGACGCTGAGCGACCTTCTGCCCGATCCATTCCTGCCGGAGAACCTGCGCTAACACCACCGGCGACGATACGAGGGAGACGTCGTGCAGACGCGGATGTCAATGCCTGCACATGTTCGGCGCGTCTCGCGATCCTGCCGGGGCCTCGCGGGACCGTTAGCCCTTCGTCTGCGCGTCCGTCAGCTGGCGGTAGAACGCCGTGGCCCCGGTCATCCCGAGCTCGCGCAGCCCGCCGCTGATCCGCTCCTCGGCGTGCTCGCCTGCGGATTCGAGATGCAGCACGCCGTAGTCGCGGAGCATCGAGAGCGGGAACGGACGGCTGAGGCTGGCGTCCTGGATCCGGTCCAGGAGGAGGGCCGCCTGGTTGCGATTGAGCACGCCCCAGCGCGCGATGACGCGGCGATCGGTGAGGACGTACCAGCGACGGCTCCACGGGATCCAGCGGAAGACGAGCCAGATCAGGAGGATGAGCGCGACGACCAGCAGCGTGCCCGCGACCACGTCGTTCGTGACTCCAGAGAAGTACAGCGCCGCGATGACGAGGGCGATGTCGATGAGCACCAGCGGCTCCCAGAGGAACAGCGGGCGCGTCGCGAGCAGCACGTGCTCGTTCGGCTCGAGGATCAGGTCCCCCGGCGCGGTCGCCACGCGGCGAATCTTAGGCCGTGGCGCTCCCGGCAGCCGCGGGCTCGGACGCCCCGGTCGCGGCGCGCACCAGCCGTTCGAGGGCTTCGAGCGGCGCGCCAACGAGGACCCCGGGAACGCCCCGCAGGACGTGCAGCGCGCGATCCCGGTGCTCGCTGATCTCGCGCTCGATGAGCGGTCGGACCTCGAGATCGTCGAGGATCGCGCGGATCCGCTCGACGTTCTCCGCGGGCAGAGGCGCGGGCGGCGCGAAGAGCGGCTCGAGCCGCGCCCGGACCTTCGGCGACGCGCGCTCGAAGGCGAGCGCCACCGGGAGCGTCTTCTTCTTCTTGACGAGATCGTTCATCTCGATCTTGCCCGTCCGCTCGCTCGTCGCCCAGATCCCCTGGAGGTCGTCGTACGCCTGGAAGGCGTGCCCGAACTCGGCGCCGAAGCGAGCGAGCTGCTCGTGCGCCGCGCGGTCGTCGGTCGCGAGGATGCCGGGTCCCTGCGCGGACGCGGCGAACAGGGCGCCGGTCTTTTTGGCGGCCATCCCCCGGTAGCGTTCGGCCGTGACGTCGCTCCGGGACTCGAAGCTGATGTCGAGGAACTGCCCCTCGCACACCCGCACGCACGTCTGATCGAGCAGGAAGGCGAGGTCGAGGATGCGCTCCGCCGCGAATCCCCGGCCGCGCAGCCGCTGGATCGCGAGGCGCGAGATCGCGTACATGCCGTCACCAGCGTTGATCGCCTGCGGCACGCCCCAGACCGACCAGACCGTCGGGCGATGGTGGCGGCGGGGATCCTGATCCTCGATGTCGTCGTGGATGAGGGTGAAGTTGTGGAGCAGCTCCACGGCGGCGCCGACCGGAAGGATGCGCGCGCCGTCGCCACCGAGCGCTTCGAAGACGAGGCAGGAGAGCACCGGACGAAGGCGCTTGCCGCCGCGCGGCCGCTCCGCGTCCAGACCGAGGTGGTACAGCATCATCCCGTAGAACGGCTGAAGCGCCGGTTCGCCCCCGCTCAGGAGCGAACGGATCTCCTCGTCGATCGCCGCGACGCGACCATCGAATCCCGTGGAACCCACCGTCTCGATGATAGTCACGTCGCCCTCGCTGCCGCGTACCATTCACCTTCTGATGGCGTCCCGTACGTACCGTGCCGAGGCGATCGTCCTTCGGACCGTCGATCTCGGCGAAGCGGACCGCATCCTCGTGCTCTTCACCCGCCACTTCGGGAAGGTCCACGTCGTCGCGAAAGGCATTCGTCGCGCGACCAGCCGAATGGCGGGACATGCGGAGCCGCTCACGCACGCCACGTACCAGCTCGCGCGTGGCCGCGAGCTGGACGTCCTCACCGGCGCCGAGGCGCGTGCGCTCTATCCCACGCTGCGCGAGGATCTGTCCCGCATCGCGGCCGGCTGGTACTGCGCCGAGCTGACCGATCGCTTCACGGTCGAGCATGCTCCCTCGGCACCGCTGTTCGACCTGCTGGAGACGGCGCTTCGGCACCTCGATGCGGGGTTCGCGCCGCCACTGGTATGCCGTTGGTTCGACCTCCACATCCTCGACCGGTCCGGCTTCCGGCCCGAGCTCGCCGATTGCGTGTCCTGCCGCAGGCCGCTCGAGGAACGGGAGAACGCCTGGCACGCCGCGTCCGGCGGCGCGCTCTGCGGCGGCTGCGCGCGTGGGAGCGCGAGCGGGTTCGCGCTCTCGGTGCGTGCGCTGAAGTCGCTCCGTTACCTGCTCGTCAGCGACTTCGCGAGCGCCGCCCGGCTGCGGGTCGACACCGCGCTCGCCGGCGAGCTCGAGCGACACATGCGCTACTTCGTCCAGCACATCATCGACCGCGAGGTCACCGCGGCCCGCCTGATCGACGAGATCCGGGCACTGCCGCCCCGCCCGGCGCCAGTCGCTTGACCCTGGCTGAGCGACGAGCGGCTTGTCCGCGAGGAGCGAATCCGTGAGTGTGTCTCCAGGCCAAAGGCCTGAGATCGAGCAAAGAATCGGCTCGCTCGCGAAGCGCCGCGGCTTCGTGTTCCCCTCGAGCGAGATCTACGGCGGCGCCGGCGCCACCTGGGACTTCGGCCCTGTCGGCGTCGAGCTCAAGAACAACATCAAGCGTGCGTGGTGGCGCGCGATGGTGCAGCTGCGAGAGGACGTCGTCGGTCTCGACGCCGCGATCATCATGCATCCGCGCGTATGGGAGGCCTCGGGGCACGTCGAGAACTTCACCGACCCATTGGTGGAGTGCGCGAACTGCCGCAAGCGCTTCCGCATCGACGAGCTTCCGGATGGCGAGGCGCTCATGGACGCGTTTCGCGACGGCAAGGCCGACATCGCGACCGTCGCATGTCCGAGCTGCGGCCAGAAGCGGCTTGGCGCGCCGCGACGGTTCAACCTCAT
>JBGPKU010000027.1:0-33417 GCA_041486085.1 Candidatus Limnocylindria bacterium
CATCGGGTCGAGCCCCATGTATCGCAGCAGCAACAGCGTGTGCGTGGTCGAGGTCCACTCGGGGAAAAGCGTGCCGCCCCACTGACCGTCCGGGCCTTGAAGGGCGAGCAGTCGTGCGCCCCAGCCCTCCGAGACGACCCTCGAGCGCTCCGCGGCGACGACCTCGGCACTCTCACGAGTCAGATCCCGCATGACCTGCCATCGGATAGCGGGATCCGAGTCAAGCAGCCAACCCACGACAGCCACGGCCTACCCCCGGTCGGATTCGCTCCAAGTGTCGCCGAACGCAGAAGACTCTGCACGTCACGCGGGTGGCCGCTTCTCTGCGCGCTAAGCGTGATGCGCTGAACGGTGCGGAAGGTTGGCGGCGGCGCTCAGCGCAACCGGACGGCCGCCCCAAACTGTTCAGTCAGCGAAATACTCCCTGTCAGTCCGCTCGTCCCGTCGACCACGACCAGCGTTGTGACTGACTGCCTCCGGGTCGGACCGTGGGCGTTCGACGAGCCGTCCCGCTAGCGATCCTTCTTGCGCACACCGGCGCCGGCCGACAGCC
The DNA here is from genome assembly GCA_041486085.1 of Candidatus Limnocylindria bacterium. Taxonomy (GTDB): domain Bacteria; phylum Chloroflexota; class Limnocylindria; order P2-11E; family P2-11E; genus CF-39. The sequence goes on from JBGPKU010000027.1 coordinate 554, forward strand.
GGCCTTCGCGGACCTTCTCGCCGGGCCTGTGGACCGTGACCTCGACGGATCGCGCATCGGCAGTGTCTCGCGCACGAGACGCGAACACGGGCTGTCATGTTCATCATCCAGCGAAGGCATCGCCCAGGCGGACCGCCGCCGGTGATAGCAGGGGAAGGAACCGGTGCCATGCGTCAGCAGAGGATCAACCGCGTCAGCGGCATAGCGCTGGTCGCTCTGTCTCTCACCGCACTCCTGACGGTGATGAGCGGGTTTGTGGCGCCGGCGGAATTCGCGCAACCGGATGAAGGCACGGGAGCGCACATCTTTCAACTGTCGATCGCGGCGCTCCTTCCGGTGGGCTTCCTATTCCTCACCACGGCGGATTGGGGGCAGCCTTCGCGGAGCGCGCGCTTCGTTGCAGTTGCCGGCGTCATCGTGTTCCTCGCCTTCGCAGCTCTTTACTACGGGGAGCACTACTACCGGTAGACGGTCGAGACGTCTTCAGTGTTCTCGAGGCGGCGTTGGTCGGTCGTCATCCTCGCGCACGAGGAGGGCCGTGATGACCGGAAGCGTCTCCCAGCGAAGCGCGTGTGTCCGCAGCGGCCACAGCCTCGTGCCGTGACGGCTCGACAGCGTGCCGCGCGCCGCGACGTGCCCGACCAGGTCGTCGACGAGGACGGCGACCGACCGCACTCGCCTTTCATCTGTGTCGTCATCGGTCGTCACGTCGAGGCCGAAGTCGAGGCGCTGCCGTGGTCGGCGTCGTCGCGCCAGGAACACCTCGATGTCCTCGGGCATCCCCGCCGCGAGCTGCGCGCGCTGCGCCGCGCCCACGAGCATTCCACCGCGAGCGTGCGCGAGCAGCATGGCGGTCTTGGTGAACCACCGACTGAGCGTCACGCGATCTGCTCCCTGAAGCGTGCCGACGCGCGGTCGACCGAAGACGGCCTGTCGAAAGCTCACCTCGAGGGAGCTCATCCAGCCGGCGTTGCACTCGGCGCACACGCCGGCCGCGATCACGCGCGCGATCCGCAACGGGGCTTTCGCCGGCTGCGTTCCTTGCGCTGATGCGTCGGACGCGACAAGCTTGCCGCCGTGCACGCGCCGCACGAGCCAATGCGCGAAGACGTGCTCGCGCGTCATCGGCCGGTTCACGCGCAGACACAACAGACACGGCTCCGTCACCGCGCAGAATCGTAGTGACGTCGCACGTATGCTCGGGTCCTGTGGCGCCGGAGGTGCGAGGTCATGGGCACGAAGATCCGACTGGAACAGGCACTCGAGTCCGATCCGGCTCCGCTGAGAGCGCCGCCCGCGTGGACCAACGCCGAGGTCGGCACGATCAATGGCCGCGTCGTGCTGCATGCCGGTGGCGGTCAGCTCGATGGGAAGTGGCACCGGCAGGACAGTGACGAATTCCTCCTCGTCGTTCGTGGGGCGCTCGTGGTCGAGTTCGAAGCGGGACCGCTCACGGCGGGACCGGGTGAGGGCATCCTTATCACGGCCGACGAGCGGCATCGAGCCACAGTGCCTGAGGGCTGCCTTCTGCTGTCGGTCGAGGGTGTCGCGATGAAGCGTTCCGAGGGATGACCGCGGTGGTACCGTACGGCCAACCGCAATGGAGAGGGACGTGTGATGTTGCGTCGACTGAACGTCATCGCCGCGGCGATCCTCACGGTCGCGACCGTGTTGACCGCGTGCGCACCAACGACCGGCGGGCCCGCCGCCACGACCGCGACGACCACGAGCGGACAGCCAAAGAAGGGCGGCACGCTCATCCTCGCGCGCGCGGGGGAGGTAACGAACCTCGATCCGCACAAGGTGCCCGCGTTCACTTCGGCACGTGTGTTCGAGCTTGTGTACAGCTACCTCATGCGCCTTGACGAGAACCTTGCGGTCCAGCCGGATCTCGCCGAGTCGATGCCGACGACCTCGTCCGACGGCAAGACCGTGACCGTCAAGATCCGCAGCGGGGTGAAGTTCCACAACGGTGACGCGCTGACGAGCGCCGACGTGAAATACACCTTCGATCGCATCATCGACACGAAGACCGCCGCCGTCGCCAGGTCGTTCTTCGGCGACGTCGACACGATCACCGCGCCCGACGCGACGACCGTCGTGTTCAACCTGAAGACGCCGAACGCGGCACTCATCGCCTACATGGCGCATCCGAACACCGGCATCGTGTCGAAGAAGATCGGCGAGGCGAACCCCGACCTGTCCAAGAAAGAGACCGCCGTCGGCAGCGGGCCATTCAAGCTGGCCGAGTGGGTGCCTGACAACTTCATGCGATTCGAAGCGAACAAGGATTACTACGTCTCCGGGCAGCCGTACCTCGACGGGATCCGCATCAATGTGATCCCCGACGAGACCGGCATCACCGCGGCGCTGCGGACGAAGGCGGCCGACATGGCGATCGTCGTTGACGCCAAGGTCGCGCGCACACTCCGGAGCGAGTCGGGCGTGACGCTCTCGGCCAAGCCGAGCCTCAGCTACAACCTCCTGTTCGTGAACACGAAGCGCAAGCCGTTCGACAACCTCAAGGTGCGTCAGGCGATCGCGTACGCCATCGACCGCAAGGCGATCATCGACGCCGTCGCGTTCGGCGAGGGCGAGGTCACCGGTCCGGTCGCGCCGGCGCTCGCGAACTACGCGCTGCCGACCTCCCAGTATCCGCTGTACACGCGCGACGTCGCGAAGGCGAAGGCACTCCTGCTAGAGGCGAACGTCGGCCCGGTCTCGTTCACGATGCTCACGCAGACCACCGAGCCGGCCTACGCGAAGGACATCGCGCAGCTGGTCCAGGCGCAGCTCGCCGAGATCGGCGTCACGATGAAGATCGAGACGCTCGAGTTCACCCAGTGGGTGGACCGCTGGCTCAAGGCCGACTTCGACATGGCGCCTGGCCTCAACGGCGGTGGACCAGACCCAGACTTCTACGTCTTCCGCTACTTCACCGACGACGGGAACCTGAACTTCGTGACGAGCTACAAGAACCCCATCTCGAGCGATGCGATCAAGGCCGCCCGCGCGACGACCGATGTCGCCAAGCGCAAGGATCTCTACGCGACCGCCCAGAAGGAGCTTGTCAATGGCGTCCCCTTCATCTGGCTGTACGTCGGCCGCGACTACAACGCGACGCTGCCGACGACCAAGGGGTTCATCCACCTTCCCACGGGATCGGTGATCTACCTGCGGCAGACCTGGCTGGACAAGTAGAGGAGCGCGGCGGGAAGGGCTGCTTCCCGCCGCCGCCTGACCCGTGATCCGCTACATCGCGGTGCGGTTGGCCAGCGCTCTCCCGACGCTGCTTGGTGTCTCCGTGCTTACGTTCCTCTTCATCCGGCTGATCCCCGGTGACGCGATCGCCGCGCGACTGGGCACGTCGACCGCGCTGACGCCCGACCAGCTCGCGAGCCTCCGCGCGTACTTCGGCCTCGATCAGCCGCTCGCGCTCCAGTACTGGAACTGGATGACCGCCCTCGCTCGGGGCGACTTCGGCTATTCGATCCGCACCGGCCGGCCCGTGCTGGTGGAGATCGCGGAGCGCCTGCCCGCGACGCTCGAGCTCGCCTCGGCCGCAACCCTGATCGCGATCGCGATCGGCATCCCGCTGGGCCTGCTCTCGGCAACGCGTCCACGGAGCCGGCTCGATCTCGCGGCGCGCATCGGCGGGCTCATCGGCCTCTCGCTGCCCAGCTTCTGGCTCGGGACCCTGATCATCGTGCTGTTCTCGCTGTACCTGCGGTGGCTGCCGAACACTGGCGGCTATGTCGACTTTGCGCGAGATCCGCTGGGCAATCTGCTTCTTATCGTGTTCCCCGCGGTGACGCTCGGAGTCGGCCTGGCCGCGGCGACGATGCGCATGACGCGCTCCGCGATGCTCGATGTCCTCGTCGCGGACTACGTTCGCACCGCGGCCGCAAAAGGTCTCGCACGATCGCTCATCGTCCGCCGCCACGTCCTCAAGAACGGACTCATCGTCGTGGTCACGCTCCTCGGCGTTCAAGTGGGCCAGCTCCTCGGCGGCGCGGTCGTGGTCGAGGAGATCTTCTCCATACCCGGCGTGGGACGCATGCTCCTGACCGCGATCGTGCAGCGCGACTACGCCCTCGTGCAGGGTGGCGTGCTCGTCATCGCCGTCCTCTTCGTCCTCGTGAACATCGTCGTGGACCTGCTGTATGGCTTCCTGGATCCCCGAATCCGCCTCGCGTAGCCGGGCCGATGCCCGCGCCTTCGGGCTTGCCGGGCTTGCGGCCGCGCTCGCGCGCGAACCGGTGGGACTCGTCGGCCTCGCTCTGGTCATCGTCTACGCCGCTGTGGCGCTCACGGTGCCGCTGCTGCCGCTGCACGATCCTCTGCTGCCATCGACGTCGCGCCTCGCAGGGCCCTCGACGGAGTTCCCGCTGGGCACCGACGCGCTCGGTCGGGATCTCCTCAGCCGGATCCTGTTCGGAGCTCGCCTATCGATGCAGGTCGCGGTCGTCTCCGTGGCGATCGCGACGGTCGTCGGTGGAGCGCTCGGCCTGATCTCTGGCTATGTCGGCGGCATCGTGGATCTCGCCATCGGTCGCGTGATGGATGTGTTCTTCGCCTTCCCGGCGATCCTCCTCGCGCTCGGGATCGTCGCTGCGCTCGGTCCGGATCCCCGGAACGTGATCGTCGCGATCGGTGTGGTGTACACGCCGATCTTCGCGCGTGTCGTGCGCGGACCGGTGCTGGCGCTCAAGGCTCGGGATTTCGTGGAGGCGGCTCGCGCCGTCGGCGCGACACCGACACGTATCGTCCTGCGTCACATCGTGCCGAACCTTCTGTCGACGCTGATCGTGCAGGTCAGTCTCGCGCTCTCGTGGGCGGTGCTCACGGAAGGAGCGCTGTCGTTCCTCGGTCTGTCGGCGCAGCCGCCGGCTCCGTCGTGGGGCGTGATGCTGAACGAAGGCCGGCAGTATCTCGAGTTCGCGACGCATCTCGCGGTCTTCCCTGGTCTGGCGATCATGATCGCGGTGCTCGGTTTCAACCTCCTCGGCGACGGGCTACGCGATGCGCTCGACCCGCAGCGCCGATGAGGATCGCGCCCGCGACCCGACCAGATCTGGCCGTGCTCGCCGACCTGATGACGAAGTCCCCGCTCCTGCAGCGCTACGGGGTGACGCAACAGAGTGCGCGCACGAGTCTCCTCGATGCACGTCGACGTCGCGACATGCTCTTGGTGGCGCGCGAGCGCGGGGAGGTCTTGGGCTTCGCCTGGGTCGTCGCGACCCGAGCGCTCGATCGCGCGGCATACCTTCGGCTGCTGCTTGTGGCCGAAGGACGGCGGTCCCGCGGCGTTGGCGCCGCCCTGCTCGCGGCCGCGGAACAGCGCGCCCGCACAAAAGGATGTCGGCACATGCTCCTGCTCGTGACGGCCTCGAACCGGCGCGCCCGTGCGTTCTACACGCATGCGGGATATCGGTACGTCGGGAACCTACCCGACTTTGCGCGCCCGGGAATCACCGAAGCGACGTATGTAAAGAGCTGGCGCCAGAGGTCCAAGCCCGCATGAACCGCGGATACGTCCACGGGTACGATCCGCGGGCGAACGCACGCCTCCAGGATCAGGCCCGCACGCTGGTCGAGCTGCTTCACTCGGACACTTCCTATCCAGCCGGAGCGACCGTTCTCGAGGCGGGTTGTGGCGTCGGTGCGCAGACCGTCACCCTCGCCCGAAACAGTCCGGGCGCGCGGATCACGTCGATCGACATCTCCGAATCGTCGCTTGCCGAAGCGAAGAGACGAACGGAGGCGGCGGGCCTCACGAACGTGCAGTTTCGGCAAGCGGACATCCTCGCCTTGCCGTTCGACGCGTCCTCCTTCGACCATGTCTTCGTGTGTTTCGTCCTCGAGCACCTCGCACGACCGATCGAGGCATTGGGGGCGCTTCGGGGCCTCCTCCGGCCCGGCGGCACGATCACGGTCATCGAGGGGGACCATGGATCGTCGTACTTCCACCCCGACAGCGAGGCCGCTCACAGAGCGATCGACTCCCAGGTCGCGCTGCAGCGGGCGGCCGGCGGCAACGCGATGATCGGGCGACAGCTGTACCCGCTGCTCACGAGTGCAGGCTTCAGGGCGGTTCGTGTCTCACCGCGAATGGTCTACGTGGATTCCAGTCGCCCGGAGCTCGTTGACGGCTTCACCAAGAAGACGTTCACGGCGATGATCGAGGGTGTTCGCGAAGCCGCGATCGGCGCCGGACTCATCGAGCCCGCGGTATTCGATCAAGGTATCCGCGATCTCTACCGAACCGCCGAGCCAGGCGGCGTCTTTTGCTACACGTTCTTCAAGGCGGTCGGAGTAGGGAACTGACACACGGATCATCTCGGTCTCAGTCGCGGTCAATATCGGTTCTCGACCTTCATCATTTCTAGACTCCGTCGAACGATGTCCCACATGGGTCATTGGTGGGCTTTCGGACGGCTCGTGTTCGCCCGGACTCCCCGTTGGGTTGCGGCCGCTGCCATCGGCCTTGCCGCATGCGCCCTGCTCATGGGTCCTGTCGTGTTCTTTGGCGCCTTTGCGCTTCGGAGCTCACTCATCGAGCTGAACGCGCGCAGTGCTCACGACCGCCAAGATACGGCCGCACTTGCCGCGACCCTGGTCGGCCGGAGCTTGGCGGCGCGGGGTGAGCAGCTCCGCCAGTTCGCCGGTCGCGACGACGTCATCGAGGCGCTGAAGCAGCGCGATCGGCCACGGCTGAACAGCTTGCTCGCAGGTGCCATCGCGGGGCGATCGGACATCACCGCCGCGGCGGCTTTCGACCCGGCGGGTGTAGCCATCGCGCGGATCCCGGACGATCCCGCGGTGGGCCAGAGCTTCGCTGACCGCGACTACATCCAGGGAGCGCTGAGGAGCGACTCGGTCTACGTGGGCGACGCCGCCGTCTCGCGCGCTCAGCAGAAGCTCGTGCTCGTTGCGGTGTCGCTCGCCGTGCGCGAGTCGCAGCGCGTAGTTGGCATCCTCGACCTGATCCTCCAGCCGAGCGTCGCTGTCGACGATCTCCGTCCCGCTCTGGCCCGGGAAGGCCGCGAGATCCTGCTGATCGACAAGAGCGGCGCCACTCTCGCGAGCACCGGCCAGCGCCAAGTGCTCGGCTCGCTCGGACTCTCGACGTCAACCGGAGCGGGAACGGCGAGTCTCGATGGGAGGCCGCTGGCTTACGTCGCTGCGGCCATACCGGCGACCACCTGGACGCTCTACGTCCTCGATGAGCCAACCGTCCTGTACACCGCGCAGCGCACGCTCAGCATGGACCTTGGCCTACCCCTGATGGGAGCGATCGCCGCCGCGGGTCTGCTGGCGGCGCTCCTCGCGAGCGCGTGGCTCTTGCTCGTGCGGGGTCGCGAGCGCCTCGCCGTCGCGAATGGTCAGCTGCTCGGGCTCAACGCTGAAGTGCAGGCGGCGACGCAAGCCAAGTCTGACTTCCTCGCGAGCATGAGCCACGAGCTGCGTACGCCGCTCAACGCCGTGCTCGGCTTCTCCGACGTGCTGATGGAGCAGCTTGCCGGGACGCTGACCGATCGGCAGCTGCGCTATCTCACGAATATCCGAGGTGCCGGCACGCATCTGCTCGAGCTGATCAACGACGTTCTCGATCTCTCGCGAGTCGAGGCCGGGCGACTGCAGCTCCGTCCCGAGCCCACGTCGGTCGCCTCCCTCGTCGCGCCGGTCGCGGCCTCCGCGGCGCAGCTCGCGACGGAGCGTGGCGTCAGCTTCGAGTCACCCGAGATCCCGACGGGAACGTTGCTCGTCGATCCCGGCCGCCTGCGGCAGGTGCTCCTGAACCTCCTGTCGAACGCGGTGAAGTTCACGCCTGCCGGCGGGAGGGTCCGTCTATCGATCGCCCTCGAGGGAAACAACGCACGATTCGAGGTGGCTGACACGGGCATTGGCATCCCAGCCGACCGACGCGACCGCCTCTTCGGAGTGTTCGAGCGCCTGCACGAGGGCGTCAGCGACGCATCCGGTACAGGGCTGGGGCTGGCGATCACCAAGAAGCTTGTCGAGCTGCAGCACGGGACAATCGGCTTCGAATCGCACGAGGGTCGGGGCACGCGCTTTTGGGTCGTCCTCGAAGATGTCATCGTCGAGGTCGCGGTCGGGCCCCGAGTGCTCATCGTGGATGACGACCTCAGCGATGCCGAGCTGATGGCGCAGCTCGTGCGCGATTCTGGGCTGCGCGTAGAAATAGCGCCAAGCGCGTCGACGGCCCTCGCCGCGATCGCGCGCAGCGCGCCGATCGCCGTCATCCTCGATCTGCGCCTCCCCGACGAGCGCGGCGATGCGGTCCTCCGCTCGTTGAAGGTGGCAAGAAACACAGCGCAGATCCCGGTCTTCGTGGTGTCGGTCGAGGACGACGATGGTCACGTCCGGCTCCTCGGCGCGGCCGATCACATGACCAAGCCGATCGACCGCGTGCGGCTGCGCCGCTGGCTCGCATCTATCGCTGTCGGAGGTGGTCCCCTTGCGCGTCTTGCTAGTTGAGGATGAATCCAGGAACGTGCTGTTGTTCACCGATGTCCTCGAGGATGCCGGACATGAGGTCGTCGTAGCCCGCGATGGCGAGACGGGTCGCGACCTCGCGCTCTCTGGCCACTTCGACCTTTGCATCTTCGACGTCCACCTACCCCGGCTCCGTGGCGATGACGCGGTCAGGCAGCTGCGCGCCGCGAATATGCGTGGGCCCGTCGTCGCACTGTCTGCGTCCGCTCTCGCGCCGGAGGTCGAGCGCGGTTTGGCCGCCGGCTTCGACGCGTACCTAACGAAGCCGATCGCCCCGGCGGACCTTCGTGAAATGGTCCACCGCTTCGCTCGATAGCGCGCCTAAGCAGCCGCGCGTGTCCACCGCAGTTCGGCGCGCGTCGCCGCCTAGTATCCGCGGGTGCTACGGCCGATGGTCATACTCGCCTACTCGACCGCCGCGTTCGCGCTCGCCGGTCAATGGATCGCAGCGAAGATCGCGCTGAGGGGCGCCCCGCCGCTCGAGCTCTCGACGATGCGCTTCGCGATCGCCGCCGCGGTGTTCGTCGTGATCGCCGTCGTCACGCGGACGCCGCTGCCGGTGCGCCGCTGGCGGCCCGTGACCGCCGCGGCGGCGCTCGGCTTTCTCGGATTCAATGCTCTGGCGTTCCTCGGACTTCGTCTCACGCCGGCGACCGACAGCGCGCTGATCGTCCCCACGACGATCCCGCTCGCGACCGCGCTCTTCGCGACGTTCATCCGGGAGCGGCTGACCGCGCAAAAGCTCGTCGGCTTCGGGGTCGCGAGTCTGGGCGCGGCCGTTGTGATCGCCGGCGGCCAGCAGATCGGCGCCGAGATTTCCACGACGCGCTTGGTCGGCGATCTTCTCGAGTTTGCGAGCGCCGTCTGCTGGGGCGCGTGTCTGGCGGTAAGCGCCCTCGTGCTCCGCACGGCGAGCATCCTGGGGTTCGTCACGATGGCATCGTTGATCGGGGCCGCGATGCTGTTCCCGCTTGGCTTCCTCGAGCAGGGCTACCGTGACGTGGCGAACTGGGCCATCGATACGTGGCTGGCGGTCGCCTTCCTGGCTGTCATCTCGACCGTGGTGGCTTTCCTGATCTTCTTCTGGGCGGTCCGACGCTTCGGAGCCGGTCTCGCCGCGATGGTGAGCTACCTCACGCCGCTCGCCGCGTTGATCCTTGCAGTCGTGCTGCTCGACGAGCGACCGCTCCCTCTTCAGATCGTCGGCGCGCTCGTGGTCGTAGTCGGCGTTCGCCTCGCGGCACGTCGGCCGCCGTCGCCGGCGCTGCGACAATAGCGACCGTCGGCCCATAGCGCGTGCGAGCGGCAATGACCGGTTGGTCATGACGGCCAGCGAGCGACCGAACACGATGTCGTTGGCAGTTCGGCGCTCGCGAGCCACTCCAGTGGTCCCCCCGAATTGGGACCTTCGGCACCTCCGGTCCGGGCGCTGCGCGCGTACACCCTGCGAATGTGCCGGCGACCGGATGTCGCCGCGGCCGGGAGACCGTAATGACAACGGATGCCCACGAACAGCGGCCCGAGCTTCTGGCAAACGCGACGATGGGCGCCCTCCTCGGGGCGGTCGGAATAGCGTTGGCTGCCGGATTGGTCGTCGCCGTCGTCGGCGCGACCGGCAACATCCGCTCGGTGACTGTTGCCGCCCCAGCTGCCACCAGCCTGCCAGCGAACACGGCGATACCGGCCGCCCCGGCCGGGAACGTGGCGCACCCGGCGCTCGGGCCGGCCAAAGCGATCACGGCGACCACGATCGCGCGGCCGGCGACGGCGGTGGTGGCACCGCTCAACCGAGCAGCGCCGGCCACGGTGCGCGTCGATCTCGAGACCCAAGAGGTCGTCGGCGAGATCGAAAAAGGGGAGACCTTCACCTACTGGACGTTCAACGGCGCGGTCCCGGGGCCGATGATCCGCGTGCGCGTCGGCGACACCGTCGAGCTGCATCTCAAGAACTCCGCAGGCAGCGTGCTCCCGCACTCGATCGACCTGCACGCCGTGAACGGTCCGGGTGGGGGGGCGACTGCGACTCAGACCAACCCCGGCAAGGAGTCGGTCGTCACATTCAGGGCGCTGAACCCTGGCTTGTACGTGTACCACTGCGCGACCGCGCCGATCCCGATGCACATCGCCAATGGGATGTACGGGCTGATCCTCGTCGAGCCGGAAGGCGGGCTGCCTCCGGTCGATCACGAGTTCTACGTCATGCAGGCTGAGCTCTACACCAACGGCCTCCTCGGAACTCCGGGGCACCACGATGTCGACATGATCAAGATGAGCAACGAGGAGCCCGATTACATCGTCTTCAACGGCAAGGTGGGCGCGCTCGTTGGGGACAACGCGCTGACGGCAAAGGTCGGCGAGACCGTGCGGATATTCTTCGGCGTCGGTGGCTTCCTCCCGTCATCCCTGCATCTCATCGGCGAGATCTTCGACCGCGTCTACCCGGAAGGCGCGATGGGTAGTGCGGTGAATACGAACGTCCAGACGACCTTGGTCCCTGCGGGTGGGGCGACCATCGTCGAGTTCAAGGTGCAGGTGCCCGGGTCGTACACGCTCGTCGATCACGCGCTGGGCCGGGCGCTCGCCAAAGGCACGGTCGCGCAGCTCATCGTGACCGGAGACCACGACACGTCGATCTACAGCGGGCCACTCGGCGGCGCAGGACACTAGGCACAGACGGCAGCCGCGCACAATTACCGCCGTGGCCGAGCTCGATCGGTTCTTGCCGGGGATCCTTGGAGCGGTCGTAGGCGTCGTTGGCTGGCTCCTCGTCGGCGTCTACATGCAACGTCGCCAGTTCGCGCGCCAGGCGATGAACGCGGGCCGCGCGGTGTACTTCGAGCTCCTGATCAATCGCATGAATGTCGTCGTCGCGCGCGACTACGGCAGCTTTCTGCCGCTGGGCCGATCGAGCTTCGACCGTCTCCTGCCCGAGCTGGCGACTTGGCTACCGGCGGAGCCGCTCCAGACCGTGGTCGGCGCCTACATGGGCCACGCCGGCTATGAGTCGGCGAGCAGCCAAAACGAAGCGCCGGTGGAGCTGCGGCGCGCGGCGCTCGAGGCCATCGAGGCGGCGCATCGCATGGCGCTGGACGCCCTCCGACCGCGCTTGTTCAGCGCGCGCGAGATCGCGTCGCTCACACGGTCGGGCGGTCCCTATTCGCTGAGCGTCGCTTCCTCGACAGTGGAAGCAAAGAAGCCCGCGCGCCGCTGAAGACGGTCACTCCGAAGCGGGCATCTTCTCCACGAACTTCGCGCGGTAGGGCGCGGGCTCGAACGGCGCTGCAAAGTACGTCGTGATCTTCGCGATCTTCCCGCCGTGGAGCTCGAACAGCTGGATGACGTGCCACATCTCTCCGTTCGGGTAGTTGATCTGTCCCGTCGCCGTGAACCGCTCACCTGATCCGTTGAGCCGTAGGAGGCTGAGCGAAGGCGTCATCACCCACTGATCGTCGCCGACGACGGCGCCGGCCTTCCCCGGCGCGAAGTCACGCTCCGCGCGACCCGGATAGTTCTCGACGACGGCGCGACGATTGATACGCCCGCGGATGCGTTCGCGGGACTGGGGATAGTCCTCGACCACATCGTCGGCGAAGAACTGGTCCGCGCGGTCGAGGTCGTTCGCGTTCATCGCTTCGACAAAGCGCTCGACCACCTCGCGATTCGTCAGCTCAGCCACCGGTCCCTCCTCCACCGCTCACACGCCCCGGGTCCGTCGGCGGGATCGCCTCGACCCACTTCGCCCGCCACGCCGGCGGCTCGAACGGAGCGGCAAAGTAGGCGGTCAGCTTGACGATCTTTCCCGCGCGGAATTCGATCAGTAGGACCGTCTGCCAGAGCTCGCCGTTCGGATACCTGAGCTCGTTGGTCGCGACGAAACGATCGCCCGATCCGGTGATCCGCGCCAGGCTCATCGCCGGCGTGAGGATCCAACGATTGTCACCGACGACGGCCCCGGACTTCCCCGGCGCGAACTCACGCTCGGCTCTGCCGGGATAGTTCTCGCCGATGGTCCGTCGGTTGGCTCGCCCTCGAACGCGTTCACCCGACTGCGGAATGTCCTCGACCACGTCGTCGGCGAGGAATTGGTCCTGGGTATCGAAGTCGCCCGAGAACAACGCCTTGACGAAGCGGTCGACGATCTCGCGATTGGTCAGGTCAGCCACGGTCACGTACTACACCCTGCGGACTCGCGGCGCGCCCTCATCTCCGCGGGCGCCAGTAGCTCACGTCGAGGATCCGCAGCCGCTCGAGGTGCGTCTCCAGCCTGCGGGCGAAGCTCGCCGGATCGCGCGTCTCCGGTGGCGACCAGAGCGCCTCCGCGAGCGCAGTCAGACGTGGCCAGGCCATGTACTCCATTCGCCGCGGGTCGGGCATGTACTCGGTCCACAGCTGACCCTGCGCACCGAGGACGTGCCGCGCTCCTTCCTGGTCGAGCTCCCGGGGGATCGGCTCGTACGCGTACACATCGGCGAGCGTGTTGAGGCCGCGGATCGGCGGCTGCTCGTCGGCGCTCTGGTCGTGGTCGAAGTAGGTCGGTCTCTCTGGGGCCATCACCACGTCGTGCCCGGCCCTCGCCGCGGCGATGCCGCCCTTCTCTCCGCGCCAGCTCATCACCGCGGCACCAGGCGCGAGGCCGCCCTCGAGGATCTCGTCCCAGCCGATCAGCCGCCGGCCGCGCGACGCGAGCCACGCGTCGATGCGCCGGATGAACCAGCTCTGCAGCTCGTCCTCGTCCTTGAGTCCGTGCTCCTTCATTCGCGCCTGCGCAGCCGGGCTCTCCTTCCACTCGAGCTTCGGCGCCTCGTCGCCGCCGATGTGGATGAACGTGGACGGGAAGAGCGCGAGCACCTCCTCGAGCACGTTCTCCAGGAATGCGAAGACGTTGTCGCCGACGCCCAGGACGTGCTCCTCGATGCCCCAGAACGTCTTCACCTCGAATTGCTTTCCGGTGTTGCCGAGCTCGGGGTATGAGGCGATCGCCGCGAGCGCGTGCCCCGGCATCTCGATCTCCGGCACGACCGTGATGTGCCGGTCGGCGGCGTAGCGCACGACCTCGCGAACGTCGTCCTGGGTGTAAAAGCCGGAATGCGGAGCGCCCGCGAAGCGGCGTTTCGCAGGATCGGTCGTGCGAGGAGCGAGCATGGAGTCGGAGCGCCATGCGCCGACCTGGGTGAGCTTCGGGTAGCGCTTGATCTCGATGCGCCAGCCCTGGTCTTCGGTCAGGTGCCAGTGGAAGACGTTCAGCTTGTGCAGTGCCAGCAGATCGATGTGCTTGAGCACGGTCTCCTTCGGCATGAAGTGGCGGCCGACGTCGAGGTGGCTACCGCGCCAGCCGAAGCGCGGCGCGTCCTCGATCTGCACGGACGGGATCTCCCAACGTGTTCCCGCAACGAGTGCCCGCCGGTAGATCTGCACCGGGAGCAGCTGCCGGAGCGTTTGCGTCGCGCGGGCGATGCCGGCGAGATGGGCGGCCCGGATCTCGACGATCTCCGGCCGGATCATCATGCGGTACCCCTCGTCGCCGATCGCGGCGAAGCGCGGATCGACGGCGAGGTCGATGCGCGATCCTTCTGCCTGGCCGACGATCGGCAACGGTAGGCCGGTCGCTGGGCGAAGCTGATCGCGCAGCAGCTCGGCCAGCGGGCGGACGGGATCCAGCGCACAGATCCTGGTCTTTGAGGTCAGATCAAAAACGCCTTCGCGGGCGACGACGGTCGCGGGGATCGGGACGAGGGAAGCGTCGGCGGTGCGCATCGCGGGCATCGTACCGAGCCAGACGCACCGTCGCGAGAGGCGCACGCGCCAGATATATCATTGACAAGACATATGTCGCTCAAGTAATGTGTCGTGGTGGCCGACGCTTTCGAGATCCTCGCCGACCCGACCCGCCGCCGCCTCGTCGAGGCGCTCCGAACGGGCGAGCGCTCGGTGAGCGAGCTCGTCGACGTCGTGGACATCGGTCAGTCGGGTGTCTCTCGGCAGCTCGCGATCCTGGAGGAGGCCCGGTTCGTGCGGGTCCGCCCAGACGGCCGGCGCAGGCTGTACGCGCTGCGGCCCGAGCCGTTTCGGGAGATCGACGACTGGATGAGCCGCTACCGCGACGTGTGGGAAGCCCGGCTCGACCGGTTCGCCGCCGAGCTGGATCGCCGAAGGAAAGCACGGGCGAAGGACAGGGGCCGGCGGGCATGAGCAGCGACTTCAGTGACAACGCCGATGAGGCATGGAGGATCAGCACGTGAGCGCAGTCACACCGAGCCTGGCATTCAAGGATCACGCCGAAGACGCGATACGGCTCTACGTCTCAGTGATCAAGAACTCGAAGATCGGGCAGATCATGCGCAGTGACGGGACCAGTGTTCCGATGCCAAAGGGCGCTGTGCTGCACGCCAGCTTCGCTCTCGACGGCCGCGAATTCACGGCGATGGATGGCGGTCCCAGCTTCTCGTTCAGCGAGGGGTTCTCGCTCGTCGCGACGTGCGACACGCAGGCGGAGCTCGACGACATCTGGAAGCGGCTGTCTGAGGGCGGCGAGCCAGGTCCCTGCGGCTGGCTGAAGGACCGCTTCGGCGTTTCGTGGCAGGTCATCCCTAGGGCGCTGGGCGAGATGATGTCGCATCCCGAGGCCGGGAGCTCGGGGAAGGTCATGGAGGCGCTGCTCAAGATGGGAAGGATCGACATCGCGACCCTGCAGCAGGCCTACGAACAGCGATGATTGGCGCGATGTCCGCCAGCGCACGGCGCAAGGTCACCTTCGAGCGCACGTTCGAGGCGTCCGCCGTGGAGGTGTGGGACCTCTGGACGACGGAGGAAGGCATCGAGTCCTGGTGGGGCCCGGACGGCTTTGCGGTCAAGGTTCGGCAGCTCGACCTCCGGCCGGGCGGTGAGCTCGTCTACGAGATGACCGCGATCGGCTCCGACCAGATCGAGTTCCTGAAGAACGCGGGAATGCCATCGACGCAGGTCGCTCGGATCACCTACAACGATGTCGTTCCCCCGCGGCGGCTCGCGTTCACCCAGCTCGCCGACTTCATCCCCGGCGTCGAGCCGTACGAGGTGGCGATGCTCGTTGAGATCCAGCAGGTCACGGAGGGCGTGCGGCTGGTCTTGACGGTCGACGCGATGCACGACGAGTACTGGACGAAGATGGCAGTCATGGGCTGGGAGAACGAGCTCGGCAAGCTTGCCAAGGTTCTGAGAGCGCGAGGGCACGCGTAGTTCGCGCGCCTCGCGCTTCGCGCGCCGTGTGCTAGGCCTGTTGTCTGGGCGCGCTTGCGCGCGCTGAGCTCAGGAGAACGGCAATCCCGGCGACGACGAGAGCAAGCGGCCACAGGCGCTCGATCGCATCGGCGGCGGCCGTGCCCCGCGTGACCTCGCTCGCTCCAACGACCGCGAGGATCCCGCCAGGGATCAGCGGCCACCACCGTTCGAGGTGACCGGTGAGAGCGTCGATGAGGTAGATCGCGAGGAATCCCCCGGCGAGGCCCACCACGACGAAGCCGCCGCGGGCGTCGTAGCCGGACTCCTGGAGCCCCACGCCGACGGCCAGTCCGGTCAAGATCATTCCCGGAATGAGCAGGCCGTAGGTGCGGCTACCGGCATAGGCCGCGAGGAAGACCGCGGCGCTCGCACCCAACACTCCGGCACCGGTGATCCCGAGCCACTGAGCGCCGAGCAACACGAGGCCGATGACGACGAGGATGGCGCCTGGGAGCGCGCGACGGTCGGTGAAGGCATTCATCTGATGCTCCTTTCGCCTCAACTCTCGGACCCGGGACCGTCACTCGACTAGAGCCGAACATCGCGGGCTGTGGGCCATCGGGTCTTTCGGCCTGACCGCGTCGTGCCATCCGGCCCTACTTCGCGATCCCCAGCGCCCATAGCGTCACGAGACCTGGAACCTGGAGAAGTGAGAGTGCGCGCCGTAATCGCGAAGCCATCGGGCACGACCGGACAGACGAGCCTGCCGGCGGAGATCGAATCACGGGACACGCTCACCGTGACCGACAATCGGACGGGCGAAAGCTACGAGATCCCGATCCGGGATGGCGGGGTCCAGGCGACCGCGCTCCGGAAGATCAAGACCGGTCCCGACGACTTCGGCCTCGTTTCCTACGACCCGGGCTTCGTGAACACCGCGGCGTGCCGGAGCGCGATCACGTACATCGACGGCGACAAAGGCATCCTCCGCTACCGCGGGTATCCGATCGAGGAGATCGCCGAGAAGAAGTCCTTTCTCGAGGTCGCGTCTCTCCTGTTGAACGGCGAGCTTCCCACGGCCGTCGAGAGGAATGCGTGGGTGTACGAGGTCACCCACCACACCTTCCTCCACGAGAACATCAAGAAGTTCATCGACGGCTTCCAACACGATGCCCACCCGATGGGGATCCTGATGTCGACGATCGCGGCGCTCTCGACGTTCTATCCCGAGGCGAAGAGGATCTCCGACGAGAAGACGCGGCAGAAGCAGATCGTCCGGTTGGTCGCGAAGATCCCGACGATCGCGGCATTCGCATACCGCCATGCGACCGGACTTCCCTACGTGTACCCCGACAACGATCTGTCGTACGCAGGCAACTTCCTCAGCATGCTGTGGAAGACCACGGAGACGAAGTACAAGCCGGATCCGGCTCTCGAGCGCGCACTCGATGTGCTGTTCGTGCTCCACGCGGACCACGAGCAGAACTGCTCGACCTCGACCATGAGGGTCGTCGCGAGCTCGCAGCCCGATCCGTACTCGGCCGCCGCGGCGGCCGTCGCCGCGCTGTACGGTCCGCTGCACGGCGGAGCCAACGAGCAGGTCGTCCGCATGCTGGAGCAGATCGGCTCGGTCCAGAACGTCCCGGAGCACATCAAGCGAGTCAAGGCCGGCGAGTTCCGGCTCATGGGCTTCGGCCACCGCGTGTACAAGAACTACGACCCGCGAGCGCGCATCATCAAGCGCGTCGCGGAAGAGGTCTTTGACGTCACCGGACGCAACCCGCTGATCGATATCGCGATCGAGCTCGAGAGGATCGCGCTCGAGGATGACTACTTCGTGAGCCGCAAGCTGTACCCGAACGTCGACTTCTACTCGGGGATCATCTACCAGGCGATGCACTTCCCGGTCGAGATGTTCCCCGTGCTCTTCGCCATCGGACGGATGCCGGGCTGGCTCGCGCAGTGGCAGGAGGGCCTGCTGGATCCCGATCAGAAGATCGCCAGGCCGCTGCAGATCTACACCGGATCGGGAGAGCGGCACCTGCGCTAGTCGTGTCCTCCGCGCCCCACATGGAATGTCGACGATCTCGATCAAAAGTCGATGCGCGCGCGGTCGAGGCCGAACGGCCCTGAAGCCCGGGCGGCCTGACCCTGTTCCCGCGCGCCGTCGCCCGCAAGGCTGTGCCTTTGTGAATGGCTCGGCGCCATGACGGGGCCAGCGATCCGGATGGATTCCCTCACGCGTGAGTTCGGGGCTGTGCGAGCCGTCGACAGCCTGTCGCTCGAGGTACCCGCCGGGATCGTCTTCGGCTTCCTGGGACCGAACGGATCGGGGAAGACCACGACGATCCGCCTGCTCCTCGGACTCATCGAGCCGACGGCCGGGCGCGCTTCCGTGCTCGGCTTCGACACACGGACCGAGGCCGCGAGTGTCCGCACTTGGTGCGGGGCCGTTCTCGAGAACGTCGGCCTATACGAGCGCCTCAGCGCGAGGGACAACCTCGAGCTGTACGGGCGCATCTGGCACCTGACCGGCGCGGAGCGGCGTGCGCGCATCCGCACGCTGCTCGATCACGTCGGGCTGTGGGACCGACGCGACGAGGTCGTCGCCCGCTGGAGTCGCGGCATGAAACAGAGGCTGGCCATCGCGCGCGCCCTCGTTCATCGGCCAAGCCTCGTCTTCCTCGACGAGCCGACCTCGGGCCTCGACGCGCTCGCCGCGGCCGCGTTGCGAAGGGATCTCGCCGCACTCACGCAGCAGGATGGTGCGACCGTGTTCCTCACGACGCACAACCTCGTGGAGGCGGAGACGCTCTGCGCGCAGGTCGCCATCATCGACAAGGGACGGTTGCTCCAGGTGGGCACGCCCGACGAGCTGCGCTCGCGGTCCGGACCGGAACGCCTCGAGGTCATCGGCCGCGGCTTCTCGAAGGAGCTCGAGGTGCAGCTCCGCGCGCGCCCGGATGTCGGGCGGGTCGAGGTCAGCCTCGGCCGCCTCTTGATCGATCTCGCGTCGGGCAGTCAGGCCGCTCCGCTCATCAGCCTGATCACCGCGTCCGGCGCGCAGGTCGAGGAAGCCCGGAAGGGCCGAGCCACGCTCGAGCAGGCCTTCGTCGACCTCGTGGAGTCCGCCAAGTGATCACCGACGTACGGACGATGCTGTGGAAGGAGTGGAACGAGCTCCTCCTGGCACCGGGCGATCGGCGCAGCAGTTTCCTGATGCTGATCCTGCCGCTCATCGTTCTTGGGGTCGTGCTGCCGTGGCAGGCAGGACGCGAGTGGCTCAGCCATCCGGTGATGCTGCTGGCCTGGGCGTGGATCCCACTCTTCCTCGTGATCAACGGCATCGCCGACTCGTTCGCGGGTGAGCGAGAGCGGCACACGCTCGAGACCCTCCTCGCGAGCCGGTTGCCGGATAGCGCGATCCTCTACGGCAAGCTGGCCGCGGCGATCGGCTACGCCTGGTCCCTCACGCTGCTGATGCTGCTCATCGGGATGTTGACCGTGAATGTGAAGGTCGGCGGCGGCGAGCTTCTGACCTACGCGCCCGACGCACTACTCGCTGCGGTCACGTTCAGCCTGCTCGGCGCGACGCTCGTCGCGGCCGTCGGCGTGTTCGTTTCACTCGGCTCGCCGACCACGAAACAGGCGCAGCAGCGGCTGAGCATGGCCGTGATGCTCGTGTTCTTCATTCCCTTGATCGGGCTACAGGCGATTCCCGCGACCTGGGTCACGTCGTACCTCGCGACCGCGGCCGAAAACGTGGACGGCTTTCTGCTGCTGATCGGCGCTGTGCTCTTGCTCTTCGATGCTGCAGTGATCAGGGCGGTCGTGTCGCGCTTCCGGCGTGCGCGCCTGATCCTGGACTGATCTGACTGGGGCGGCCGTCGCCGTCGTGCGGCAGGGGAGTGGCCCGGCCGACGCCGTTGCTCGGGCTCGGTAGGCCCGGTGCCGCGTCGCGATGTCGCGCGGTGCCGGTCCTCCGGGCCGGGGAGCCGGGCTATCCGCCCGGCCTGCGAGGAGCGCATCATCTCCCCGGAAGAGATCAGCGCCGCGGCTCGACGGGCCGCCCAGCGCCTGAGGAGGATCGGGATATGTCAATCACCGAAGGGCTCATTTCGCCGACTCTGGTCAATCGCGTGAGGGCGATCCTCATGAAACCAAAAGACGAGTGGCGCGTGATCGATGTCGAGCAGTCCGACATCGCGACGATGTATCGCAGCTACGTGATTCCGCTCGCGCTCATCGCCCCGGTGGCGACTCTCATCGGCGGCGCGCTGATCGGTACGAATAATCCGCTGCTCGGCGCGGTCCGCGTGCCGATCGTCACGGCGATCGTGGGAGCGCTGGTCGCCTACGCCCTCGCACTTGCCGGCTGCTACGTCGTCGCACGGGTGATCGACTACCTCGCTCCGCGATACGGTGGCACGAGCAACCTGACCCAGGCCTTCAAGGTCGCGGCATACTCGAGCACCGCGCAGTGGATCGCGGGGATCTTCGCTCTCATCCCGGCGCTGAGCCCGCTCTCGATCCTGGGCCTCTACAGCCTCTACCTGCTCTACCTCGGGCTCCCGGTCCTCATGAAGGTCCCGCAGGAGAAGGCCATGACCTACACCGTGACCGTGGTCGTCGTCTCGATCGTCGTCTTCATCGTCATCGGGGTGGTGTCCGGCCTCGTCATCGGCACGGCTGCGATCGCGACCTTGTAGCGAGGCTTTTCGCGCAGCTCTGCGCGCGCCCGATCCACGAGCAGGCAGGCGTGCGGTCTCAAGGCTGGCGGCTGTTGAAGACACGAGGCAGCCTCTCGGCTCCGCCCGCGCACGCGCGGCGCTCCTCGGCGCGGATCGCAAGAGACCGCGGATACGTTCCTGCGACCGTTGAAACGCCGCACTGACAGAAGAGTGTCCACGCGAACGGTATGCTCGCCTCGGCGCAGGGGGTAGACGCAAGCGTGCGAACCGACATTGACCGCTGGGTCCGTGCACCCGCGTGATCGAGGTCCGCCCGGTCAGGTCCGACGACCGCGTCGCGTGGGACGAGATCGCGTCCTCGTCCGACGATGCCTGGCTCAGCCACAGCTGGGATTGGAACATCGCGATCGAGCAGCGCGTCCAGGGTGGGGAGTGCCGAAAATTCGTCATTCTCCGTGAGGGCCGGCTTGTCGGCATCGTGCCTCAGCACCTGCACACCCGTCGCCGCGGCCCGTTCGTGCGCCGGATCCTCTACGCCAACCACTGGGCCGGTGGGGGCGTCGCGCTCGCCAACGACGTCGTGGGCGATGCCCGCGCGGAGTGCTTCGCCGCAGCCCTGAAAGCGACGCATGCGCAGGCCCGCCGGGACGGCGCCGACAGGCTGATGTTGTTCCTTCCTCCCCTGTCTCGCCGCAATCTCCGCGGCGAACAGGAGGCGCGCCGCGCGCTCGACGCGGGCTTCATCGACCGATCGTCGACTGCGCTCGTGATCCGGCTGGCGGGCCGGACCAAGGATGAGGTCTTCGCCGCGATGGAGGGACGCGCGCGTACAAAGATCCGCAAGGCCGAGCGTGCGGGGGTCGAGGTCACGCGGTCCTCCGAGCCCGATGCCGTCGAGTCGCTCTATGCCCTTCACCTGGAGACATGCAAGCGCACCGGCGCCGTCGCGGAGCCGATCGAGTACTTCGAGGCGACCTTCGCGACCGGGTACTTCCACGTGTTCTTCGCGAAGCTCGACGGCGCGACGCTCGGCGCCATTACGCTCGCGCTGTTTGGGCGACGGGCGCTGTTCGACGTCAGTGCCTCGACCGAGGAGGCGCTTCGACTCGGCTCGAACAACCTGCTGGTCTGGAGAGCGCTGCAGTGGCTCGTGGACGCCGGCGCGGAGGCGTATGAGCTCGGCGTTCTGCCCGAGCCTGGACAGCCCGTGCGTCCAAAGATGGCGAGCATCGCCTGGCACCATCGCAGCTTTGGCGGTGTCGAGGTGCCCGCATACATCGGCCAGTTCAACTACAAGCCGACGCAGGAGGCCGTGCTCGGGCTGGTCCGACAGGTCCTGGTGCGGGCGGGTCGCCTCGAGCCCTGACCGGCTGCCCTTGCTTGCGCCCTCGCTCGACTGCCCGGCATAACATCGCGGCGTTCGTACTCAGGCAGGGGGAGGAAGCACGTGAGGTACCGGCTGGTCGTCGTCCTGGTCATCGCGCTCCTCGCGACGAACATCGCGCCGGCGAGCGCCGAGAGTGGGTTCTCGAATCTGGATCCCGGTGGGCCACCGAGCCTGAGCGAGCGAGTTCCGGTGCAGTTCGTCTTCGTCGGCTTCACGCCGGCGCAGGTCTCCGAGTCGGCGTTCAAGGCGGGCCTGCCCGGTCGGTACAAGCCCGTAGTCCGGTCGCGCGGTTTCTACGGGGTCACCGAGCTCCTGGGCATCGACTACACCTTCGATTACAGCGTCAGATACACCAGCGCGAGCTTCAACAACACCTTCTTCGCGGCGCTCGGTGCGATGGCGCAGTCGGAGTCGAGCGTGGACGGTCGGACGCGCACGGCCTTCCAGGATCAGTACAACGCTCAGCTGAACAACACGCTGGACGTCACCGAGAACTGGTTCATCGACGCGCCGACCGTCGAGAAGTGGCTCATCGATCACCAGCCAACGGGTGTCGACACCACGCGCAACACCGTGTTCTTCGTCAACTGGTACGGCCGCTCCGACTTCAAGTTCCACACATACACGAAGTTCGGCGAGCCCGATCCGGACACGGGCTATGACTTCGGGCGGAACCGCCAGAGCCGCAAGATCATCGCGTGGGGTGGCACCACGCCCGACGACCCGCAGACGGGTCTCGGCGCGCGCGGCGAGCGACGCGTCTGGTTCTACGATCCCTCCGCCGGCCCCGAGAGCTGGGGAGGGTCATGGAACGTGGACGACGCGGACATCGATGGCGACGGCCTCGCCGACTACCGCATCCCTGCGGTCTGGGAGTACGGGCACTACCGCCCGGCGGCGGCGCTGGCAGGTGACCTCGGGAAGGTCGCGCGCTACGGCGCGATCAACCTGCTCTTCACGCCGTCTCCGCTGTACCCGCCGTACATCACACCGAATCGCCAGCCCGCTTCGATCAACCTCGACCTCAACACCTACGAGGGCTGGAAGGGCACCAACGCGTCGGTCCTATATCAGAAGCCCGCGATGGCCGTGAAGAACGAGTCGCAGATCCACCGCATCACGTACACCGCCGATCGGCAGGACCTGGCCTTCAACGGCAAGGCACGAGACTGTTACGACCTTTGGCTGATCGACCAATCCTGTTACCCGGACCGGCCATATCCTGCTTTCGCGAATCTCTTCGTCTACAACGCGCTGCACCGCCAGGACTTCGTTGACGGCGGCGGCGAGTACGAAGCGATGTTCTTCAACTATGCGACCGGCGACGATCGCACGGCGCCGTTCCTCGGCTTCGCCGATGACAACTGGGTCGACGGCACGCAGAGCTTCACGTTCAACTTCATCTCGCCGCAGATCGTCGCCCTCGGGTACGGTCTCACGACCACACAGATCCACGAGTACGGCCACCACTTCGGGATGAGCCATCCACACGACGGCTACGACTCGCAAACGGGGATCGACTACGAGCCGTCAGGCGACTTCTTCTTCGCATGGGCGACGGACGAAGTCAATTCGATGATGAGCTACATCGACCTCAACTGGGAGTTCAGCCAGTTCGATCGCGACAACGCGAATCGTTTCCAGGCGACCGCGTACATCAAGACCGCGAACGCGATCGCGGCGGACGTGCTCAAGGAGCTCCGCAACGAGGGTCGGCAACGGGGCGATGACGGAGTGGGTGACCTCCGCAGGGCGGACGCCGAGATCGGCGCCGCGAAGGCAGCGATGGCGGCGCACGACTACATCAGGACGTTCGACCACGCCAAGCGCGCGTACGAATACGTCCGCAGGGCCGCGGCCGAGAACGATGTACGGGTGACCGCGAGCACCAACGGCTGGATGGTGCTTCCGCCCGTCAAGAGCAAGCCCGGCGACAAGCACTACGCCTACGTCGACAAGCTCGGGCCGATGGAGCACCGCTCCGCGCGGTGACCGTCGGATACGCGTTTGGCGATTCCGCGGGGGCCGGTCGTTTGACCGGCCCCCGCGCGCGTCCGGGAGCCGATACTGGCTTGTGGGAGGGACCGCAGTGAAGTGGATCACTCGCGAGCATCCGCGCGTCGACCGGGTCGCGTGCCCGTGGCTCATCCAGCGATTCGTCGACCCGCAAGCGGAGTTCCTGTATGTCCCGACCGACCAGGTCGTGGCGGAGGCGAAGCGTGCGAACGCCACGCCCTATGACACGAAGGGCGCGGAGCTCGGGCACCACGGACCCGAGTGCAGCTTCGACGCGTTCGTGCACAAGTACGGTTTGGACCGCGACCCAGCGATGGCGTACATGGCAAAGGTCATGCGAGGCGCGGATACGGAAGACAAGACCGTGACACCCGAGTCGGTCGGCATCGAGGCGATCCTGGATGGCCTCCGACAGGTGCATTACCCGGACGACCAGAGACAGCGCGAGGCGTCGCGCCCGGTGCTCGATGCTCTGTACGCGTACTGCGAGAAGAAGGCAGCCAAGCCGGCTCCCTAGCCGAGGATCGTGGAGCGCGTCGGCGCCGCCTCCTCGATGCGCCGGAGCGGCGAGGCCGAGAAGCCGATGCAGGCAAGGATCAGCGCGTACGCACCGGCGAGGAGGAAGGTGGCGGGCGCTCCCAGCGGCTCGATCAGAGCGGCGGCTGCGATGGGCGCGACCGGAATGATGAGCGAATTTCCGAGCAGGTCGATGCCCGACATGCGTCCCAGCATTTGCTCGGGCACATGCCGTTGCAGCAGCGCTTGCCAGATGACCGTGGATGACGCAAGGGCAGCGCCGGTCAGGGCCATCGAGACGATCACCACAGGGAGGACCGGGGCGAACCCTATGGCCACCACGGAGACCGCGGCGACGACCTCGAACGCAAACAGCAGCCGCCCGGGCCGCTTGGTCACGAGCTGCGCGATGCCGACGCTCGCGGCGATCGTGCCAACCCCATAGGCCGCGCTGATGACCCCGTATGTGCGTGCATCTCCTCCCAGCGTGTCGCGCACGAGGACCGGCGTCATCACGCCAGACTGCCCGGCAAAAGCGATGTTCACGAGCATGAAATAGATGGTCGTCGTCCAGAGCCAGCGGATCGAGAAGACGTAGCCGAACCCCTCCCGGATGTCTCGAACGAGCGAGACCGACTGCGCCGCGACGCGCCGCGGCGGCTTCGCGAGCGACAGCGTTCCGAAGCTGAAGACGAACGTGAGCACGTCGATGCCGAATGCCGGCGCCGGTCCGGCGAGCGCGACCACCAGGCCGCCAACGGTCGGACCGACGATGTGGGCGAGGCTACGGCCCAGGAGACGAGCGGCATTGCCGGCGCGCAGGATGTCGGCCGGGACGAGCTCCGCGATGATCGCGCTGTACGACGGCGCGAGGAAGGCATCGCATGCGCCGAGGGCCACGGCGGCGAGGTAGATGTGGCCGATCCGTATTTCCCCGGCGGCCGAGAGCGCCGCCACGACAGCGACGACGAGACCACCCGCCAGATCGCTGGCGAGGATCAGCGTGCGGCGTGGGAGGCGGTCGGCGATCGCCCCGCCGACCAGCAGGAACGCCACACTCGTCGCGGTGTTGAGGGCGACGGCGATCCCGAGCTGGAGCGGCGACGCCCCAAGCGCGAGCAGCTGGAACGGCACAGCGACGCTTCGGACAGCGTTGCCGAAGCTGGAGACGGCCTGCCCGGTCCAAAGAAGGCGGAAGTCGCGATGGCGCAAGGGCGCGAGGACGCCCGGCAGTCGCACGGGCTAACGGCGGCGATCGATCGGCATGCTCGTCTCCTCGGTCGGTCGTCCACACGGTGTAGGCTCCCCGAAGCTTCATTCGGGGAGGGCACCATGCGGCGGGTTCTTCTGCTCCTTGTCCTCGCCTCGCTCCTCTATGCGCAGCCAGCCGACGCGAAGTCCGTCGGGGTGGTCCACAACTTCGGTCCCGATCTCAGCACAAAGTGCAACCTTCCGGAAGGCATCGCCGCGGATCCGCGCGGCCGCATCTACGCATCATCGCTGAACTTCAACGCAGCCACCGGTCCGGCGAACATCTGCGTCCTCGATCGCGACGGGAGGATCGTCGACCTGATCGCCGTCGAGCCCGCGACCCCTACGGGTGTCGCGCGGCTCCTCGGCATGCTCTTTGTTCCGAACGAAGGCCTCTACGTCGGTGACATCGGCGGCGGGCGTGTGCTGCGGATCAACGTGCGCACGCATGCGGCCACCACGATCGCGACCGGGTTCCAGGCGCCGAACGCCATCGCTCGTGACCGCCGCGGCAACCTCTGGGTGTCCGACTCGTTCCCCGGCACGATCACCAAGATCGCGCCAGGCGGCGCGACCACGACATACAGCTATCCGACCGAGCTCGCTCCGCGTGCGGGCGAGACGCCCGGCTTCGGCGCGAACGGCGTCGCGTTCGACGGGCACGAGCGCTTCCTCTACGTCGCCGAGACCTCGCGAGACCAGATCTACCGCATCCGCTACGACAACGGGACCCTGGGGACGATCGAGCTCTTCGCGCAGGGCGTGGCCAACGGTGCGCTCGACGGCGCCGACGGCATCGCCTTCGACGTGAAGGGCAACCTCTACGTCTGCTCGAACCAATCCGATGAGATCGCGGTGCTCGACCGCTCGGGTCACGTCGTCGCGGAGTACCGCGGCGCGGGCGCCGACGCCTTCAGCTCGCCCGCGAGCCTCGTCTTCCGGGGCCGGACCGTGTACGTCGCGGACCTCGCCCTGTTCCACGGCGGCGCCGGGCAGAAGCTCAGCGTCTTCACCGCGCCGCACTCCGGTGCCCCGCTCGTGCGCGGCGCGCGTGGACGCGATGACGGTGACAACGACGGCGGAGAGAACGACGGCGAGCACGGCGATGACGACGACGGCGGTGACGACTAGGCGCGTGCTGCGGCCGGCTGTTCCTAGCGGCCGCGTCGCATGATGGCGACGGAGATCAGCGCGGTGAACGAGCCCGCCGCGAGCAGGACAACGCCGACGAGCAGCGTGGGCCTGCCGCGGGCGAGCTCGAAGGCGCTCGCGATGGCGGCGAGGCCGTTGAACACCACCGCCATCGCCGCCGCAACCTCGCACTCTCGCCACCGGCGCGAGCGCAGCTCGCCGATCCCCATGACCGCGTAGCCGAAGCATGCGGCGCCGGCCTGCCGGTACAGGAACTCGTCGGTGCCGAGGTAACCGAAGAGCCCCGCGAACTGCGCAGGAAAGAGCGGCGCCAGGCCAAATACCGCGGCCGACACCGTAGCCGCCGCCGTCACGACGTAGACCCACGTGGCCATGTCAGGCGGACCGTCGCCCGACTCGCGCCGCCGTGACACGAGCCATAGACAGATCGCAACGATGGCGACGGAGGTGCCGCCGATCGCGAGGACAACGGGTCTCGGGTCGCGGCCCAGCTCCGCCGTGACCGCGTAAAGCGAGAGCGCGTTGAACGCAAGCACGGCGTACACGACGAGGCGAACGCGCGACCAGCGTCCGTCACGCAAACCGAGCACCAGAGCGACCGCATAGCCGAATGTCGCCGCGCCGGCGAGGCGGTAGATGTAGGGATCGTTGCCGCTCGCCCCAACGAGCTGCGCGAGCTGCGCGGGAGCAAGGAGCGGCAGCAACCCGAAGACGGCGCCGCCGGCAAGGGGAAGCAGCAACAGCACCCGTTCCGGTCGCGTGAGCATCGCGGGATCACTCCGGGCTGCCACAGCGCCGAAGTCTACGGTGCCGTGATTGGCGTTAGCCTCTCCAGACCAACGCCATGCCGGTCAGTCTGTATCCACCCGACCAGCTCTTCGAATTCACCGTTCGCGTCTTTCGGCACTTCGACGTGCCCGACGCCGATGCGCGTACGGCGGCGACCGTACTTCAGTCGGCCGATCTGCGAGGCATCGACTCACATGGCGTTGCGCGCCTGCACACCTACTTCGACATGTTCCAGCTTGGCCGGATCAATCCCCGACCGCGTGTCGTCATCGTGCGCGAGACCGCGAGCACCGCAACGGTCGACGGCGACAACGGGCTTGGACTCGTGGTCGGGCCGAAGGCCAACGCGATCGCCATGGAGAAGGCATACACGGCAGGCAGCGGATGGGTGAGCATGCGCAACAGCAACCATTACGGCATCGCGGGGTGGTACGTCCTCGAGGCGCTGAAGCGCGATCTCATCGGCTGGTCGATGACGAACACGACGAGGCTCGTGGCACCGCTCTGGGGTGCGGAGCGAATGCTCGGGACCAATCCGATCGCGATCGCGTTTCCAGGCCGACAGGAGCCGCCGATCGTGATCGACATGGCGACGACCGCCGCCGCCTACGGCAAGATCGAGATGGCGAGGCGCGCCGGAAGCAAGATCTCTTCGCGGTGGGCCATCGACAAGGATGGCGCTCCGACCACGGACCCGAACGCGATGGTCGACGGAGGCGCCCTCCTGCCACTTGGTTCGGATCGCGAGGGCGGGGGACACAAGGGCTACGGGCTCGCCCTCATGGTGGATGTGCTGTCGGCGGTCCTGTCGGGCGCGAACTGGGGACCGTTCGTTCCGCCGTTCGCGCTGCGCCAGGAGATTCCGGCGCGTTCGGTCGGCAAGGGGATCGGACACTTCTTCGGTGCACTGCGGATCGATGCGTTCATCGACACGGAAGAGTTCAAAGCGCAGATCGACGATCTCGTTCGCACGCTCCGGAGGACACGGCCAGCGCCGGGAACGAGCGGTCCGCTGATCCCCGGCGATCCCGAGCGCGAGGCCGAAGCGATCCGCGGCCGCGAAGGCATTCCGTTGATCGAGCCTGTCGTGGAGGAGCTTCGCGACATCTCACGGCAAACTGGCATCCAGCTTCCAGCTTCGCGCTAGCGCATGTGCGAGTGGCCCTCCCGTGACCCGTACGTAAGTACGCCTACCGAGGAACGGTGCGAGGCGATATCAACCGGTGAACCATCGGCGCATTCCTCCTCCTACCCATCGGGGCTCCGGCTTGTGAACAGGCCGGAGCCCCGAACCATCGTCTGCGGGAGGCACCGACCTGGATCACGAGCCCAGCAGCAGAGCAGGAAACGAGCGCTCGACGGGCGATGTCCGAGCGTGGCGGCCGAGATGAAGATTCGGTCATGAGGTCGGGGACGTCCTGTGGGACTCTCTTGGGCGCACATGGTCCGATCTTGAGGTCCCAGCTCGCCCAGACGGGGAGCTCCTTCGGTCTCTTCGTGACTCTTCACGATGAGGGTGAGCGGCCGGGCATCGCCGCGATCGCGCTCGGTCCGTTCGACGAGATCGCGATCCGGAGCGCAAGGGTGGTCGGCGAGCGCGCCCAGCTCGGGATGGTCATCGCCGCGCACGGAACGAACGGCCGGTGGCGCGGGGCCGACCCCGAGCTGCAGCAGGCGCTCGAGGCGGGACGCGGCGATGCGACGCGCAGCCACATACGCGTGCACACGGAGGGCGTCGATCTATTCGTCCGGCTCTACGATGACGAGCCGGAGCGCTCATCCGCGATCGCCGAGATCGGCCCGTTCTCCGTCGTCGACGCCGGGACGTACGAGCTGCGGGCGGATGCGCTGATCATCGCGGTGCGCGTCTCGAGCATGGCGCCCTGGCTGCTCACGAACGGCGCCGGCGCGGACCTCGAGGGCGTTTCGAAGAAAGTGCTCGGCGTTCGCGCAAGCGCCGCAGCTCCGGGTCGAGTCATCCAGCCACCGGCGTCCGTCGAACCGATCGGACCGACCGAGCTCGCCAGACCGGTGGTGGCGCCGGCTGCGGTCGTCGAGTCGGCTACGCCGTTGGTGTGGGTCGAGCGCGTCCGTCCAGCTCCGGAGATCTACATCTCGCGTCCGGACGTCCCGAGGAAGCAGTAGCGGGCACAGGCGACCATTGCCTCGGCAGACGATCCGCGTTCCCAGAGGTCACCGCCGCCGCCCGCGTCCGTTGGGGTCGGTGAAAGGGCGAGCCGCCGGGCTCGCGTCCTGACCTGCAGGAGGCCGGGATGGCGAGCCGACGGCGGCTGTGGGGAGGGGTTGGGGGTGGCGATTTCAGAAACGCGTTGCGCGACGATGCCGCGCATTCGTGACTTCAGCATTACCGAACGGTCATCTCTTGCCTGCTGCACCACCGAATCTGGCGTCAGTGGAGCTTGAACGGAACCGAATCTGGATTCACCCAGATCACGCAGGCACGCGTCTGCGGGTGTGCGGTCCCGACGATATTTAGCCACGGCGAAAGTGAGGCACGGCGAGGGCCAGCGCCGGCGCCGGTGTTCAACTTGCGGTCCATGACGGATCCGTCATGACGGTGGAAGGGCCGGCGGCCGACGATCGACGTCGATGATCTCGGGAGGGCTCGATGGCTACATCGTTGACCGACGACGCGCACGAAGACTGGGTCGAGCTGCGGGCGAAACAGCATGGTGCCACGGCACTGACTCGTCCGGAGTCGCTCTGGACCCTCTTCGGCCTCGCCCTCCTCGGCGCAGTCCTTTCGTTCGTCGCGCTGATCCGCATCTAGATCCGACCGTCGCGCGGGAAACGCGAAGGGAGCCCACGGGGCTCCCTCTCGCGTTTCTAGCTGCTGTGTCCTAGTTCACCGGATACGCGCGCCGGCGTCGCGCCAAGAGGTAGAGCACACCCAGTGCGATCACGGGAAGGATCAACACGACCGGCGTGTCGTCCTGGGTCGAGGTGCTCGGAAGGCTTCCGGCCGGGATCGCGGTGGGAGCTGCCGGTCCGACGACCGCGCCTACGGGGGCGGCCGAGGCTGCCGGTGTGGCGGTGGCCGCGCCTACTGGCGTTGCGGTGGCTGCCCCCGCCGGCGTCGCTGTCGCGACCGCGCGGGTCGGCGTCGCCGTCGCGACTGCGGGCGTGACGGTCGGCCCAGACGTTTCCTCAGGCTGCGGCGCCGCGCATGTCGACCGCCGGATGTTGTCGCTGATCAGGGTGACCTGACCGTTCCGGGCGAGCGCTCGACCGTTCACCGACACGGTGCTACCCATGGTGATATCGGTCAGAGCCATGATCGTCCCGATGAAGGTTGAGCCCGATCCGAGCGTTGCCGAGCTCGTGACCTGCCAGAAGACGTTGCACGGCTGGCCGCCATTGATGAAGGTCACGACGCTCGACGAGGCTGTGACCAGGTCGGACGTCGCCTGGAAGATCCAGACCGAGCTCGGATCGTTCTGCGCATCGAGGGTCAGCGTGCCGGTGAGCCCGAGCGTCGCGCCGCCGGCGTTGTAGACGCCACCGACGAGCGTACGCCCGCCGAGCGTCGCGTACGTGGCGGTCGCTGGACGCCCTGCGGCATCGACGTAGGCGCTGGCGAGGTCGCTCTTGGCCTGCAACGCGACCGCATCGGCCGTATGGATGGCGCCGGCAACGAGCCCTGGCGGGAAGCCGGTCACGGAAGCGGCGGGGTGGATCCCGAGATCGCCCGTGATCACAGTGGCCGGTGTGACGCCGGTATTGGTGACCGCGGGTGTGCCTGCGAGGACCGCGAATGCGGCGGCGGTGCCGAGCTGCACCGTCACCGGACCTGCCGCACTTGCGGTACGTGCGGTGCTGATCAGGGTGATGGCGAGAGTGAATGCCAGGACAATCATGAGGGACAGCGTCGCGCCACGGAATCGTGTCTTCATTCGGCTCGTCTCCAAAACTCTCGCGAACCCCTTATCGAGAGGAGCCCGTCGCGGAGACCGGCGATCCTCACCGCGGACCAGTCACCCGCCCACCTAAAATGGCCGCTCCACGACGCTACGCGCCACGCAGGTGAAGGGCAGACCGTTCCGTCACAGGCTCATGCAAGAAAAATGCCGGAGCGGGACAGTTGCCGGAGCCCTGGGTCGATCGGCGGGTCACAACGCAACGCGCGTCCCCTCGGCGTCAGCGTGCGTCGCAAAGAACGGGAGATCGACCCGACGCGCGCGTGTCGGATCGAGGATCACCGCGCCTCGTGAGGTCGCCGCAGGGCCGTTGATCATGTTCGCGCTCGCGATGGCGCGAAGCGCGCTCGAGCTCGGGGCCTGTGCCGGGATCCGCGCCAGGACCGCGAGTCGACGCCCGGCAAGCTCGAGCTTCCAGGGCGTGCGGCGGACGCTGTCCACGCCGCGCTCGAACGAGCCCACGGCGCAGAAGCCAGCGACGACGATGCCCATCGCGAGACCGACGAAGAACCAGAGCTCCGGCACGCCACCAAAGTAGTCAGGCGCTGCAGGAAACGCATGACGCATTCGTCACGCGACGCGCGCCGCACCGATGTGACGGCAAGGTCATGACAGGCTTCACAGAAGAGGCCACTCTCCTGTCATGTCGATCGACGATCGCATTCACACGCTCGTCCTCCAGGAGTTCCGGCTCCAGGAGGTCGACGCCGACGGCAGGGTCGCGAACATCGTCGCCTCGTCCACGGGCGGCATCGAACCTGCCGTACCGCTGCTCACGAGCATCGACGACCGGCGGCATGTGGCGACGGTGCGTGCGCTGCGTGCCGATGAGTCGAGGGAACCCGACGCGGCGCAGCGCGCCGCCCTCGAGCCGTTCGTCTCGAATTGGAAGCCGCCGAAGCACTACACGCCGCGGATCACCGAGCAGTCCGAGAATCCCTCGACGTACTTCCGGCTCGCCGTGACCGAATCCGGCATCAACAATTCCGAGTCCGATTCGCTCGGCGTCTTTGCACGGCCCCAGGCTCCGGAGGGAGCGTCCACGAGCGTCGGCCTCCTGTGGGTCGGTCTGCCGCACGGGACGCACGCCGGCCTCCTGATCCTGCTCGGGAGTCACGACGACCCCGACGCCGCGGCCTCGGATCCACGCGACTGGGCATCGCCTTTGAGCCGCGACCTGGGGGTTCGCATATACGACAGCCGGCCGGAGGAGGTCGGTGCGACTGCGTGAAGTATAATTTGCCCACGGCGCAGCAACTCGTCGTCCGACCCGAGCGCGCGGTCCGGGTGCTCTTCGTCCTCGGCGATAGGGCCCTGGCCAACACCGTCGATCTGACGCTGCGCCACGGTGGCTATCTGCGCCGCTCCGAGCAGAGCGTGGCCGCGGCCAAGGCGGCCATCGCCGAG
>JBGPKU010000028.1:0-32563 GCA_041486085.1 Candidatus Limnocylindria bacterium
AGGGCACTGGTACCAATGGCTCGCGCAGGAACGATTGCGGGGCCGCCATGCTCGCCTAGCCTTCTCATAGAGCAGGACGACCAGAAGCCCCCCGTTCCGCGCTGGTCGGGCGTGCATCCAGAACGAGGTGGATCGTGGTCATTCGTCGCGCGTTCCTTACGGTCCTGTCGAGCGTCATGCTCGTCACGGCGTGTTCGCAGGCGCAGCCGCTGAAAAGCGCCGCGCCACTAGCCGCCGAGACCGTCACGTTTGGTGGCTCGGGCGCCGGCTATCCGGGGATCAAGCTGCTCGCCGCTGCCTACGCGAAAACGCACGGCGAGCTCCACTTCGAGTTTCTCGCGGGCAGTACGGGGGACAGCGGAATGAGCATGATGCGCGCGGGCACTGTGGACGTGGCTGTGCTCTCGCGCACGTCCACCGCGGTGGAGAACCAGGACAAGACGATCCGCTACGTCGCCGTCGCAAGTGACGCCATCGCCGTCGTCGTCAATCCGTCGGTCGGACTGGTGGATCTCTCGACATCGCAGCTACGCGATCTGTACACGGGGAAGATCAAGACTTGGGGCCAGCTCAACGTCGCGGGCGATGAAGTGACGCTTCTCGATCGGCCCGAGGACGAGACGGCGAAGATCGTGATGCGCGTGCTGTTCGGGCCCGATCTCGCCATCGACAGGTCAGCCGTGCAGCTGGCCAAAGAGTCCGACATGGTGACCGCGGTGCAGAGGACGGCGGGCGCGATCGGCTTCTTCAGCAGCTCGCTCCTGGCCGCGACACCATCGATCGGCCACGCCATCCGCATCGACGGGATCGCTCCGGACGTGAACGGGATCCGCTCAGGCAACTATCGGGCGATCCGCACGGTCACCATCGCGATGCGCGTGCCGACCGCGGAACGGACCTCGCTCGCGGGGTTCCTCTCGTACCTCGGCACTCGCGAGGCCGCGGACCTGCTCTTGGCCGCGGGATACGCGCCGCTGCCGTGACGACCAGCGGAGACGCGCGCGCATTCGAGGGACGCTGGTCGCTTCGCACGTGGCTGCTCGCCCCGCTCGCGACGATCGGCGGCCTCCTCGTCCTTCTCGTCACGATCGCCGCCGCCCTCTTTGCGCAAACGCAGACCGACCAGGATGTCAGCGCTCAAGCCACGCGGAGCGCGAAGGTCGCGCTCGCCATCTTGTCGCAGACCGACGAGCGACTGGTCGGCTCCGCGCGGCAGCTCGCGACCGATCGCAGCCTGCGCGACGCCGTCGAGTCCGGCTCGAAGGGACCGCTCACGGCCGATCTCATCGCGACGCAAGTCGGCCAGAAGCTCGGCCTGGCGGCCGCCATCGATTCCGACGGCGCCGTTCTGGCGGGCGCCAGCCCGCAGGCAACGGGCGCCGCACGGCTCGGCTTCCAGGACGACGTGATCCGCCACCTCGAAGCGTCGCGGTTCGTGTGGCTCGACGACGAGCTTTGGCTCATCGCCGGGGCCGCGCAGCGGACGGCCGGCCGCGCGCCAGTTGCGGCGATCGTGGGCGTACGCGTCGACGGTCCCGCGCTGGAAACGCTCTCGGCGCTGGCCGCCGCGGAGGTCTCGTTACTCGAGGGCGCACGAGTGGCCGGCCAGATGCCGGTCGACTCCCACGTCGCAGAAGCGACGTTCCGTACCATGCACGGCGCCGCGATCGTCGTCCGAGCCTCCATCGCGCTCGCGCCCTTCCGATCGGCCCTCAGCGTGACGGTGCTGGTCATCGGCTTCGCCGGCCTCGGCACGCTCCTGCTGTTCGTGCTCCTCG
The DNA here is from genome assembly GCA_041486085.1 of Candidatus Limnocylindria bacterium. Classification (GTDB taxonomy): domain Bacteria; phylum Chloroflexota; class Limnocylindria; order P2-11E; family P2-11E; genus CF-39. Next base: position 1,779 of record JBGPKU010000028.1, read on the forward strand.
GGGCGTGGATCGTGCGGCGGATCGTCCGACCGCTCAGCAGACTCGCGGTTGTTGCCGCGGCGCTCGCCTCCGGCGATCAGGCCAGCCCGGCTGTGACCGATGGCCCGCGCGAGGTCGCGATCACCTCCCACGCGTTCAACCGCATGGCCGCCGCGGTGCGCGAACGTGAGACCGCGCTGCGCGAATCGACCACGACCGCGACCAAGGCCGCCCTCGATCTCGAACATCGGACGCTGCACGACGCGCTCACGGGGTTGCCGAACCGCGCGCTGCTCCACGACCGCATCGAACACGCGGTCGCGCTCGCCGAGCGCGCTGGCGAAGCCGTCGCGATCCTCGTCATGGATCTGGACGGCTTCAAGGACGTGAATGACACGCTCGGTCATTCGGCTGGTGATGCGGTCCTCCAGCTCGTGGCCGAACGGCTCCGTGCAAGCCTCCGAAGGTCCGACACCGTCGCCCGGATCGGCGGGGACGAGTTCGGCTGCGTGCTGCCGGGCGCCACTGCGGCGGGCGCGCTCAAGACCGCGAAGGAGATCGCCTTCGCCCTCCATGAACCCTTCCAGGTGCAGGGCAGCAGCTGCACGGCGGTCGTGAGCATCGGCATCGCCATGTACCCGAGCGACGGGGCGGACCCGGACACGCTCCTGGGACGGGCTGACACGGCGATGTACATCGCGAAGCGCACGCGCGCCGGGGCGGTGCTCTTCGAGGAGGCGCACGAGCATGCCGTACGGCACCGCATCGAGATCACGAGCGAGCTACGGCTCGCGATCGACAGGGGCGAGCTCGAGCTGTGGTACCAGCCACTCGTCACGGCGGCCACCGGCGCCGTCGCGAGCCTCGAAGCCCTGGTGCGCTGGCGGCACCCCGTGCGCGGGCTCGTCATGCCGCTCGACTTCATCCCCGTCGCCGAGCAGAGCGGCCTGATCGGCGCTCTCACCGAGCGCGTCCTCGAGCTGGCGCTCGCCGACACCGTTCGCTGGCATGCGGTCGGCTGGGACCTACCGGTCGCGGTCAACCTGTCCGCGCACAACCTGGCGGACGCGCGGCTGCCCGAGATCGTCGCCGACCTGCTCAGGCGGCATGGCGCACAGCCGAGCTGGCTGACACTGGAGATCACCGAGACCGCGGTCATGAACGATCCCGACCGCGCGCGCGGCGCGCTCGCCAGCCTGCACGACATGGGGGTGGCTCTCGCGATCGACGACTTCGGAACGGGCCACTCATCGCTTGCGTACCTCCAACGGTTCCCAGTCAGCGAGATCAAGATCGATCGTTCGTTCATCGGTGGGCTGTTCGCCGTTCACAGCAGCGCACCGATCATCCGGGTCGCGATCCAGCTCTGTCGGGAGCTCGGCATCACCTCGGTCGCCGAGGGTGTTGAGGATCGGAAGACCTGGGATGAGCTCACGCGGCTCGGCTGCGACGTCATCCAGGGATACGTCGTATCGAAGGCACTGCCGCTCGCGCAGCTTGGCCCGTGGCTCGACCAGCACCGCGGAAGGCCGACGGAGACGCTGCGCGCCGCATGACCGCGGAGTAGGGGTTCCGCGAGACTCCGAGAGGGTGGGGGTGCGACCTGCCACGTGACGCTCCGAGTCGACATCCGGCCTGGCGGGCGGACCGGTCAGTGCGAGCTCCTCGGGCGCGACGGGGAGGATCTCGACTGCCGGTCACGACACAGCGCTGGCGTCGACGCAGCTGGCGCGCCTAGCGAGCTACGCGGTGATGACGACCTTCGCCCGCGCCTGGCCCGTGCCGACATAGCGCACCGCCTCGCGCGCCTCGGAGAGCGGATAGGTGCGATCGATCGCCGGGCGCAGCTTGCCGGCCTCCATGAGGTCCCTCAGGTACGCGAGGTCGTCGGGGTCGATCTGCGCGACGTAGAACTTGACGCGCTGGCGCAGGATCCGCGCACGCACCATCACGTTGATGATCCGGGCGAAGATGCCGATCCAACCGCCGCTCTTCGGCGCGCCGACCTGGACGAACATGCCGTTCGGCACCAGGACGCCCCGGAGATCGGACAGAGACCGCGTCGCGGAGATGTCGAGCACCGCGTCATAGCGCTCGGGGCGACGCGCGAAGTCCTCCTGCGTGTAGTCGATGACCTCGTCCGCACCGAGCGACCTCGTGATGTCGACATTCCGCGGACCGGTGACCGCGGTGACGTGCGCGCCCAGCGCCTTCGCGATCTGCACCGCGAACGTGCCGACCCCGCCGCCCGCGCCGTGGATGAGGACCCGTTGTCCCGGCTTGACCCGCGCGTGGTCGCGAAGACCCTGGAGTGCGGTGCGCCCCGCGACGTTGATCGTCGCGGCCTGCTCGAATGGCAGGTCGCGCGGCTTCAGAAGCAGCCGATCCTCACGCGCTCGTACGTACTCCGCGAAGGACGCGGGCGCGCCACCGAAGACCTCGTCGCCCGGCTTGAAGCGCGTGACGTTGGGGCCGACGGCCTCGACGGTGCCGGCGAGGTCCACGCCCCGGACCGGCTCATCCTTCTGCCGCATGATCTTCCCGATGATCTCGAGCAGCAGCCCACCGTGGGTGTTGTGCCAATCGAGGGCGTTCACCGACGCCGCGCGCATGCGCACCAGCACGGTGCCCTCGATCAGCTCCGGCCTGGGGATGTCCCGCATGTGCAGGACGTCCGCCGACCCATAGCCTTCCTGGACGAGCGCCTTCATCGTCTCGCGACCGTACTTGCCCTTGTCAGCCGTTTCGCTCACTCCTACCAGTGCACTCATCTGTCCGGCACCTCCGGGGTTACCGTGACGCCCGCATATGAAGGAGTTGTGAACGGCGCGAGGAGGTGTCTGCCTCAGCCGGTGTTCTGGAGACCGGCCGCGATGCCGTTCATCGTCAGGAGCAGCAGCTGCTCGGGCTCCGAGCGCGGGCGGTCTCCTGTTCAGCCCCTGCTGGCGAGGCGGGGTGCGGGAGGACGCTCTTCCATCCTGCCGATGGTGACCTCGTCGAGAGGCGTGGCCGGGACGCGGATCCATTCGTGGTTCACTTTGGCCCCTCGCGCGCAGTACGCCCACAGCTGCTGGTGCGTGGCGACCGCGTAGCCCTTGTCGTTGAGCGGGTCGGTCCGATGCTTGGACATACAGACGAATTCGATGAGCTCATCGGGCCGCTCCTCGCCGGCGACGGCCGGCGGGCGAACCTCCGATGCGATCTCCCGCTGTTGCATAGGTCTGTTGTCGCTCAGAACGCCTCGCCGCGCATCCCCCAGAAGGAGGACGTCGGCCCTCGGGTCGCGCATCCTTGAACCCCGCCTGAACGAGGGCCTATCCAAGATGATTGGAACCTCTGGAGGTGAGCCATGAGCACCATGGTGTATGTCCTGACCGCGTGGAACGAGCGCACCGGCGTCGATACCGTCCAGGTGTTCAAAGACAAGGCTGCGGCAGAGGCGGCCTGGAAGCGCTTCGCTGGCAAGCCTGAGATCTATGGGACCGTCTACCGACGCACGGTCAAGGCTCGAACACACCGTCGGGCGACGGCTACGCGGGATGCGCGGTCGTCGAATCTTTCAGCGCACGTCGCACCTGACTGAGCAGCTCATCCAGGCCGAATGGCTTGCGCACGACGGCGACGCCGATCGCGCGAGCCGCAGCCTCGGCGTGATACGTGCCGCTCACGACGACCGCCGCGGGGCGCGCTCCAAGGCGACGACGGATCTCCTGATAGATATCGATCCCATCCGAGTCGCCGGTCAGCTGCAGGTCGATCAGCAAGAGATCCGGGCGGCGCTCCTCCCATTGCGCGAGCGCCTGCTCCGCGCCGTGTGCCACGTACACGTCGCCCTCGGTCGCCAATATCTCGACGACGAAGCCGGCCAGCTGCGTGTCGTCCTCGACGACCAGGATCTGCGGACGCCGACCCTTGCCGGAGCGACGGCCCAGCGCTGGCATAACGGACACTGTACCCGGGGATAGCCGGAATATCGTTTATTTCCCCGAAAACGGGACCGCCGGCAGGTAGCGCAGCCGCAGGCTCGAATCGTGCAGGTCTCTTTCGGATGACTGCGCGCAATCGACCGCGGGTACTTGTCGTCGATGACGATGCGGGAATTCGGGAGCTCGTGTGCGCCGTCCTGGCGGAGGACTACGACGTCGTCGCCGCGGTCGACGGCCAGGACGCCCTCGAGCGGTGTAAAGAGCACTGCCCAGACGTGATCCTGCTGGATATCAACATGCCTCGCCTCAACGGGCGCGACTTCATAGAGCGGTACCGGCGCGACCAGACCTGCGTCTCGCAGGTGGTGGTCTTCAGCGCTCTGAGCGACCTGCAGCGCATCGCGAGCGAGATGAAGGCCGACGCGTTCCTGCGTAAGCCATTCATCAACAGCGAGCTGGCGGAGACGATGCGCCTGCACACGGCGTAGCCGAGGGAGCCACGCCGGGCGCATGACGAACCGGTAATGCCCGTGGGGCCTGCGCTGTCAGCATCGAACGGTGAAGCGCGCGCCCCTCAGTCCGGATGAGGCCACCCAACGGGCCCAGGTCCGGCGAACCCTCGACGTCCTGACCGTCGGAGCCGCGCTTGCGGCGGCTCTCCTCGCGGCACAGGCGATCGTGACGCCGAACTTGGCCTACTGGGCGATGGCCGCCATGGTCGGCGGGTTCGGCGCCCTGCTTGTCGCATATCCACGCCGGATCCTGGCCCGCGGCCGCGTCGAGGCCGCCGTCACGGTCATGGCTCTCGCCGGGATCGGCGTCATCGTTGGCGCCGCCCTGGTCGCGCCGTCCGGTCCCCTCGTCGTGGCGACGATGCTGATCCCGATCACAGCAGCGTTGCCCTATCTGGGCACGAAGTCGCTCCGCCGCCTGATCTTCATCGCCTGGGGAGGGACGCTCGCCGCGGCCGTGGCTGGTGTGGTGGCGGGCCCGTCCATGTTCCAGGTGGCCGAAAGCAGCAGCCAGCTGTGGGGTTCCGCGATCGTGTCGGGGCTCGTGCTCTTCCTTCTCAATCTGTCGAGCGAGAAGTTGAAGGCATCCAGTGGCGAGTTCCGCCGGCTCTTCAGCCTCTCCTCTGATCTGGCGGAGACGACCGATCCGGCACTGCTCGGCGATCTTGTCGCCCGCCATCTCGCCGCGGCCACGGGCCTTGACGATTGCGTCATCTACACGCACGCGCCCGCGACGAGCCGCCTCACACAGTTCGGCGTGCATCCGCCGCGACCGCCCTCGAACGCCGCCGGAGCCGCCGCGGAACGACCGATCCTCGCGCGCGTCATCCGCGATCGCGTGCGTGTGGTCATCGATGTCGCGGATGAGGACGCGGACCCGACAGAACGGGCTCGCCTCCGCGCTCTCGGTCAGAGCGTCATGGTGCTGATCCCGCTGGTGGCGCACGTCGATCCGATCGGTGTCGCCGAATTGACATCCGCCCGTACCCGCTCGATCGATGTGCGCCGGCTCGAGCTCGCGCGAACGCTGGCGTTCGAGGCGGCCATGGCGATCGAGAATGCGCGACTCTATGACGAGGTCCGTCACCGTTCGCTGCACGACCCGCTCACCGGCCTTGCCAACCGAAGCCTCTTCACCGATCGCGTCGAACACGCGGTCGCGAGGCTCGCGCGTCGGCCCGGCGGATTCATCGCCATCCTGTACATCGATCTCGACAACTTCAAAGAGGTGAACGACACGCTTGGTCACGCGCAAGGCGATCGCGTGCTCGCTCTCAGCGCCGAGCGCCTCCGGATCGTGGTGCGAGCGACGGACACGGTCGCCCGTCTGGGCGGCGATGAGTTCGCCCTCTTGCTTGAAGACCTGACGAACGCCGACGAGGCGCTCGGGATCGCTGAGCGCGCGGCCAGCGTTCTGCGGACCACGTTCGATCTCGACGAGAAGTCGGTGAGCCTGAGCGCGTCGATCGGGATGGCGGTCCCGTCGGATGGCAGCATGAGCGCCGATCAGCTGATCCACAAAGCCGATGTGGCGATGTACGAGGCCAAGGCCGCGGGGAAGGACCGCGTCGTCAGCTCTGAGCCGGAGCTCGTCGCCAGCGCGTGACGACGGGCCCAGCGAAGATGCGCATTGCGGCCACGCACCGCGCGGAGCTCCCGCGGCGCGCTGTGCCTTGGCGACCGCGACCACCGCCGTTGCGACGCGCCTTCTCACCGCGTCGATGACGGCCGCGAACGCGCACTCCGAAGTCCAGGAGGTCGGTGACCGGCTTTGGTGCCGACGGGATCGTGATGAAGCCGCGTCTTCCCGAGCGTCTCACCCAGCGTGACGCCGACGAAAACAGAGAGGCCCGAGAGCCCGGCGCCGAGCGTGGCCGTGGCGCCGAGCGCTGCGCCCAGCGCGGCACCGAGCGCGCCGCTGACCGGGACCGGCACGGCGACCCAGACGACCCCTGTCGCGCAGGGCGTCCAGAACCTTCCCTCGACCAGCATCGAGCGCGTACCGGTCCTGCCCCTCGCGATGCTCGGCCTCGCGATGATCGCGATGGGTGGATTGTTCCTGAAGCGGAGCGGCACCTCGCGCTGATCCGACCAGCCGGACCCTGTGGGACGAGGGCCCTTCGGGGACCTCCTCTTTTGTAGGCTAGCAACGTTGCCGACACTGGACGCGAAGGCGCGGGCGCGTCTTCGAGACCACGCATTCGCGTACGTCGACTCGCAGGGGCGCCGGCGCTTACCGATCCACGACGCCGCGCACGTGCGCAACGCCCTAGCGCGATTCGAGCAGGTGTCGTTCGAGAGTGACCCGGCGCGGGAGGCGGCTCGCGAACGGCTGTTGCGCGCGGCCAAGCGCCACTCCATCGTCCCGATCGGCTTCTTCGGCGGTCAGCTGCGCAAAGAGCGCGCACAGGCCGAGATCACGGCGCGCGGCGGTGACATCGCGCGGCTCCCTCGAGGGACCGTGACGTTCCTCCTCACCGACATCGAGGGCTCGACCGGGCTGCTGCAGCGGCTGGGCGATGCGTACACCTCGCTCTTACGTGACGTCCGCTCCGTGATCAGGACGAGCGTGCGGAAGGCAGGTGGACATGAGGTCGATTCACGTGCCGACGAATTCCTCGCGGTGTTCGGTCGTGGCGGTCGCCCGCTGGACGCCGCCCTCTCGATCCAGCGAACGCTCGGGCAGCGGAAGTGGCCGCGTCGCCAGACCGTGCGCGTGCGCATCGGGATACACACCGGTCGGCCGACGCTCACGGCCACGGGCTACGTCGGCATCGCCGTGCACGCCGCCTCGCGGATCTGCGACGCCGGCCACGGCGGTCAGATCCTCCTCTCCGCGGCGGCGCATGTCGCGCTGGCCGCGGCGTTCGGCGACGGGCTCACCGCGCGCCGCCTCGGTCGGTATCGACTCGCCGGGCTCACCGAGCCCGAAGCGCTGTTCCAGGTCGAATCGACCGGACTCATCTCGACCTTTCCGAAGCTGCGCGTCGCAAGATCACGCGTCTCAGCGCTCGACTGAGGCGACACGTCTGAGGATCTCGAGAAGCGGTTGACCCTGGGATGAGCGGCATCAGATGGATCTGGATGGCGTTGCCGACGAACAGCCTCATCAGGAACGACGGGCCCGCGTCGAACCGCAGCTCCACCGGGGCCAGGGCGGCCCGTCGTACCGACGCTCGCGAGATCTCCATCCGATGGTCCGTCCTTGGCGTGCGTCCGACAAATCGCGCACTATGAGGGCCTCGGCGCGCGTCGGCGCGGCCGAAACGGCGCGGGAGGGTTGTCAAAATGCGATCCGGTGGCTTTCCGTGTCGGCTCGCCGGTTGCGACCGAGCCTTTCAGGTCATGGATCAGAACTCGCTCGATGCGCTCAAAGCGGCGAGCTCGGAACGCACCGCGCACGAGATCGCCGATCACGGTTATCACCACGTGCGTCTGGACGATGAGCGCGCGTATATGCCGCACGCGCGGATCAAGCCGCCGAAGACCGAGCTCGCGCGCTAGCACCGTTCCGCAACCGATCCTTACCGCGCCCGGCACTGACCTCGGTCGGCCCGTGCGCGACACTTCAGCTGCGGGAGGCTTCCGGGTCTTATTCGCGCGCGTCCCAATTCGGTCGCGTTGAGGAGAGTCGCTATGGGCGTTTACCGAGCTGAATACATCTGGATCGATGGCACGGAGCCGACGCAGAAGCTGCGCTCGAAGACGAAGCTCGTGCCGAAGGGCGAGAAGCCGCCCATCTGGGGCTTCGACGGATCCAGCACGCAGCAGGCGACGGGCGACAAATCGGATTGCGTCCTCGAGCCGGTCTTCGTCTGCCCCGACCCGATCCGCGGCGGCGACGACAAGCTCGTGCTCTGCGAGGTCATGCTCGTGAGCGGCGCCGCGCATCCGTCGAACAGGCGTCGGGCGAACGCGGAGCTGGCCAAGCGGTTCGGCTCGTTCGACACCTGGTTCGGTATCGAGCAGGAGTACACGTTCTTCGAAGGCTCGCGCCCGCTCGGCTTCCCGGACACCGGCTTCCCGGCGCCGCAGGGCGGCTACTACTGCGGCGTCGGCGCGGACGAGGTGTTCGGCCGCGAGGTCGTCGAAGCGCATCTGTCCGCCTGCCTCGCGGCGGGTCTCAAGATCTCGGGGATCAACGCGGAGGTCATGCCGGGGCAGTGGGAGTTCCAGGTCGGTCCGTTGAACGCTCCCGAGATTGGCGATCAGCTCTGGGTCGCGCGCTGGCTCTTGTATCGCGTCGGCGAGGACTTCGGTGTGTCAGCGACGCTCTACCCGAAGCCGGTGCGGGGTGATTGGAACGGGGCGGGCGCGCACACGAACTTCTCGACCAAGCAGATGCGCGAGGACTACGACGCGTGCATCGCGGCCGCGGAAGCGCTCAAGACGCGCCATGACCTGCACATCGCGAACTACGGCTTCGGGATCGAGGAGCGCCTCACCGGTCTGCACGAGACCTGCTCGTACAAGGAGTTCCGCTACGGAGTGTCGGATCGCGGTGCGTCGGTGCGCATCCCCTGGCAGGTCGCGAAGGACCGCAAGGGCTACATCGAAGACCGCCGCCCGAACGCCAACGCCGATCCCTACGTCACGACGCGTCTCATCATCGAGACCGTCTGTGGCGCGGCGGAGAGGACGAAGAGCAGGCCGGCCGAGGCGAAGGCCGCCGCGAAGGCACCGGTGCGTCGGCCGGCGAAGGCGCGTCGCGCCGCGTAGGCGTCGCGTCGCGCTGAGCGACCGAGCGCGCTACTGCGGCTGCAGGGCGAAGTCCGCGGTCAAGTCCGCGGCGACCCTCGCCACGTCCGCGGCACGGCAGGCGCTGTCCGGGCCGGCCGGTCTGCCGCGCCACCACTGTGCCGCGTAGCTCACGCCGCCCACCGGCGTCGTAGCGACGCGCACTTTGTAGTCGCCCGGAGAGACGTACATCGCGTAGGTGCCATCGGGCGCCGTGATCGAAGCGACAACGTGGCCGGGCGAGCCTGACCCGCCGATGACGGCGCAGGATCCGTCGTCGGGCTTCCAGATGTATACGGTCTGATTCGGCAGGCCCGCGCCCGAGCGCGCGTCGGTGACCCGCCCGCGGACCGCGTAAAGCGGAAGAACGCTGTTGCGTCCGGGAGAGACGATGACGAGAGCGCTCGCGACCGCGGTGTGGATCGTGACGCAGCCGCCGCTCGCGTCCGTGACGACCCAGACGTCGCCCGCGCCCGCCTGCTGCGCGTACGACTCGCCAGGCTGGAGCGTTCGCTTCGGCACGCGTTTCCCCTGACCGTCGAGCACGCTCACGTCGAGTCGCGCGCCCGCGTCGTTGACGAACAGGAGCTGGACCGTCGATGTGCCGGGCTGCGAGCGCATCGTCGACTCGGCCGCGCAGCTTCCGAGCGCCGGCGTGGCCGAGCTTGGCGGAGCTGTCGCCGCCGCTGTCGCTGTCGCTGTCGCTGTCGGTGCGGGGGCACTCGCTGTCGGTGCCGGAGCGCTCGCGGTCGGCGTGGGGGCGCTCGCTGTCGGTGCGGTGGGCGCGGCAGTGCGTGACGATGGCGTCGCCGTCCGCGTCACGGTTGGAGCTGGCGCCGATGCCGTGGGCTCGCACGCGATCCCGATCGCGAGCAGCAGGACGGCGGCGGCGCGCGCTGCGGTCATCCGTGAACCGTACCCGTGCCGGTGACCCGACGCTACTGGCCCGAGGTCACTGGCCGTCTCCGACCGAGATCAGGCTCGTGCGCCCACCGCGCTTCGTGACGCTCGTCGTGACCTCTGTCGACCCCGACGACGCGGTCATCGTGTACGCGCCAGGCGGATAGGTGTCGTCGATGCTGCCGAAGAGCGCCCCCTGTGGCGATACCGCGACGTCCTGCGTCTCATCGAGGTGGCGCGCGCGAATGCGGAGCGTCACCTTCGCCTCGGTGGGGAAGGCGTAAAGGAGATAGCTCACGCCGCTGCCGTCCGCTCCGGGCGACACGAGCGCGATGCCCGGCCCCGCGGGGATCCCCGCGATCAATCTGTCTCCGAGCGTCGTGAGATAGCTCGCGAAGCTCCGCCCGCTGAGCGCGGCGTACGCGCGCGCGACGTCATCACCCGCGCGCAGTCGCGCGTACAGCCGTGCGATCGCGCGATCGCCGATGTCCTGGCGCAGCAGCTCCGTCGCGCGGGCGGCCTCCTGGTACTTGTAATAGCCGGCCCAGTCGCCGATGGCGTTCCACTGGAGCTGCGTCCAGAGCGACGTGAGCGGAAGAACGGTGTTCGTTCCGACCATCGACGCGGCTTCGTAGCGGACGCGCATGAGCCGCCAGTCGGCGCCCGGCATGAGCGCCTCGAACAGGTGCGCCTGGCCCTCGTTGAGCCACGCCGGTACGAGATCGCAGCGCGGCGCGCACGCCTCGAGCGTGACGAAGTGCATGAGCTCGTGCCGGATCGCCGCGATGGGGCGGCGCTCGCGTATCGCCTCCCAGCTCACCGCGATGCGTCCGAGGGACGGCTCGAAGAACGCGACGGAGCTCTCCGCGAGGTAATCGGCGGTCGCTCGCGAGTAGCCGAACACGGTTCGAAGGCCGATCGCGTAGCGCTCGTTGGTCGCGTAGACATCGATGCGCGGCGTGCCGCGCAGCGTCCACTCGAGCTCCTGCTGCACCGCCGCGAGATCGTCGACGATCTGCGCCGCGATCGCGGCCGCGTCGCGCTCACCGACCTGGACATCGATGTCGACGCGCGCGCCCCTCGGGCACAGTGCGAAGACCGCGAGGCCATCTGCGCCTGTGCAGAGCGGCAATGCGATCGGAGATGGCGAGGGGAGCGGCGCTACCGGTGTCGTCTCGGGCGTAACGGCCGGCGGCGCCGTGGGCACGCTCGCTGGCGTTGCGGCCGGTGCGCTTGGGGGCGTGGCCGACGGGTCGCTGCGCGCCGACGGCGCGCAGGAGCTCAGGACGAGCAGGCCCGCAGCGATCCATGGAGCGCGCACGCAGGTCAGTCCGCCGGGCCGGTCCCCGCGAGACGACGCACCAGCTCGACCATCTCGGGGTCGAGCCGGCGCGTCGTGCCCACGGCCGCTGACAGCGTCGCCACGTCGATCCCTCCGCCGCGGGCCACCGGCAGCACGCCGCTCCTGCCCGCGCTGAGAAGATCAACGGCCGACGTGCCGAACCGTGTCGCCCAGATCCGGTCGACCGCGGTGGGGGAGCCTCCACGCTGCAGGTGGCCGAGCACGACGACCCGGGCTTCGATCCGAGTGCGCTCCTCGATGTAGCGGGCCAGGACCGCGCCGATGGCGCGCTGGTCGAGGCGCACGTGGCCGAACGCGTCGCGGTCGACCGCGGGCTGGGCCTGGAGGCCGGTGACCTCCACCGCCTCGGCCACGACCACGATGATGTCGTCGTCGCCGCTCCCCTTACGGCGCTTCACCGCGGCGACCACGTCGTCGCCGGTGACCGGGATCTCCGGGACGAGGATGACGTCGGCGCCGCCGGCGAGACCTCCGTAGGCGGCGACCCAACCGGTATCGCGACCCATCGCCTCGACCACCATGACGCGGTGGTGAGCGCTCGCGGTCGTGCGCAGACGGTCGACCGCGTCGGTGACGACGCTCACCGCCGTGTCGAAGCCGATGCTGTAGTCGGTCTCGGAGAGGTCGTTGTCGACGGTCTTCGGCACGCCGATGATCCGTATGCCTCGGCCGTGCAGCCAATCCGCGACGCCCAGCGTGTCGTTGCCGCCGATCGCGACCAGCGCGTCGAGGCCGATCCGCGCGAGCTGCTCGAGACACGCCTTGCGCTGTTCGTCGTCCTTGCGCGGGTCCGTACGCGAGGTGCCGAGAATCGTGCCGCCCTCATACACGATGTGCGTCACGTCCTTCGGCGTGAGCGGCCGCGCGCGTCCGTCGATGAGGCCGGCCCAGCCGTCGGCGATGCCAACGACCTCGTGCCCGAGCGCGTTCGCGCGCAGGACGACGGCCCGGATCGCCGCATTCAGCCCCGGAGCGTCGCCACCGCCTGTGAGCACACCGATCCGCATCGGTGAACTGTAGACAGGTGGATGGCGCGTCGGTGACCGACGCGCCATCCAAGGACGCGAGGGAGGGGACGGATCGTGCTAGTTGGTGTTCGCCGGACGATCGGGCGTCCCGTACCTCGTCCAGAACGCGGCCGGGGCTAGGCCGCTTGCCGCGATCGCCTTGCGGCAGGCGTCGCCTGCGGCCGCGCCCGCTCCAGAGGAGTCACCCGAGGTCTTGGCCGCGAGGTACTTCGCGAAGCAGTCCTTCACGAGGACCTCGAGCTGGGCGGTCGAAACGGCCACCGGCGGCTCGGTCCTGGTCTCCGGCTTCTTCGTCGGCTCGGGTCGCTTCGTCGGCTCGGGCGACGATGTGCGCGGCCCGAACCGCGCCCAGAAGTCGCTGGACGAGAGGCCGCTCGCCTCGATGGCTTTCCGGCACGCGTCGCTTGCCGCCGGCGACCCACCGCCGGTGCTCTTGGCGGCCGCGTACTTCTCGAGGCAGTCGCGGACGAGCAGCGACAGCGTCTGGTCGTTCGGCTTCGTGGTCTCGGGCTTCGGGGTGTCGTTCGCCTTGGCGAACATCGCGCCGACCCGGAGCCAGAACTCACTATCCGGAAGGCCGCTCGCCTCGAGCGCCTTCTGACAAGCCTCGCTCGATCGCTCGTGACTCTGCACGCAGGTCGAGACGAGCGCGAGGAGCTCGCGAGTCGGCAGGTTCGGCTTCGTCGTCTCCGCCGGCTCTGGCTCGGTCCTCGTGTCCGTCTTCGTTGGCTCGGTCTTCGTGTCCGTCTTGGACTGTTGCTTCACCCGCTCGCTCAGGGACATCGCGGTATTCGCCCAGAAGTCCTCGCGCGAGAAGCCGCTCTTGTCGACGGCCTTGGCGCACTCGAGGCTTTGCGGGTCCTTCGTCGCGAGGCACGCCTTCACCGATGTCTCGAGGTCGCCCGTCGTCTGGTTCGCGCTCGCGACGGTCGCCGTCGTCGTGCTCGCGGCGACCGCGGCCTGGTGATAGCCGGACGAATCGAGCGAGCCCGCGACCATCGCGCCCGCCGCGCCGGTAACAAGAGTGATCGCGACCGCGTGGCGCACGACGGTCAGGGCGCCGAGGATCTTGCCGATCATTGCGTTCACCTGCTCCTTCCACCCGAGGCCACCCACCGTGGCCACCTGCGTCTGTGAACGGCGGAGAGCTCCGGTCGTGCCTCCCTCGCTGGTCCTCCCCCGGTCGTAGACAGGTAGATGGCGCGTCGGTGACCGACGCGCCATCTACGGACGCGGAGGAGGGAGGAGATCAGCTAGTGGAAGGCGCCGAACTTGGCCTCGACCTTGACCCAGAAGTCGTTCGGCTGGAGACCGCTCATGACAAGAGCCTTGAGGCAGGCTTCGCTCATCCGGCTCCGGCTCTCGCCGCAGGCCTTGAGGACCGTCTCGAGCGTCGTGCCGGACGCGGTCGATGGCGCAGATGGCTTCGGCGTCGCGGCCGCCTTGCCGGACTTCGCGTCACGCTCGGCGAGGTAGCGTTCGAACTTGCCCAGGAAGTCGGCGTCGTTGAAGCCGATGAGCTCCTGCGCGCGGACGCAGGCGTCGCTGCGCACGTCGCGTGTGTCGAGGCACTTCTCGAACCACACCCAGAAGTCGCCACTGTCCTTCGCGGCGAGCTTCGCGTTGAACTTCGCTTCGAAGTCGGCCGGGCCCAGACCGGAGAGCTCCTCCGCCCGGAAGCAGTAGTCGCTGTTGATGTCGCGCGTGGCGAGGCACTTCTCGAAGTACGTCGCGAAATCGGCGGTGGTCTTCACCGGCTCGGTCTTCTTCGTGACCACGGGCTCCGGCTTCTTGGTCGGCTCGCTCTTCGGTTCCGTCTTCGGTTCGGTCTTGGGCTGGGACTTCTTCTCCGGGGCCGGCTCGAGCTTCGCGACGATCTTCGCGCGGAAGTCCTCGTACGACATCCCGCTTTCGAGCGCGGCCGCGGCGCACGCATCGCTGTCGGGGTCGCGGGAATCGAGGCACATCCGCAGAAGCGTCTCGAAGTCCGGCTTTGGCTCAGCGCTCGGATCGGCGTCGGGATCGTCGGACGGCTTAGGCGTCGCATCGGGGTGGTTGCGGAGCGGCGCCTGTCCGCTGGTCGCGGCGCGCGACTCGGCCCGCTGCGTTGCCATGTCCAGCGCCGGAGCGACCATCACGGTCGCCACGCCGCCGACGAGCACGACCGCGAGGAGAGGACGAAGGAAAGTCGAAATCCCGCCCAGCATCTCGTTCACTAACTCCCACCCTGCTTCTTGATCAGCACAACGAGGGTGGGAGCGCGACGGTGGTGTCCGAGGGGTAGCGTCTGCCGCTTTTGGGTGGGAAAAGGCTACTTCTGCAGCTTCACGTCGGGCATCTGCAGGATGCCGCTCCTGACCATCCCGCTGACCGTGCCTTTCCAAAGGACCGTGCCGTCCTGGCGCATGAAGTACAGCGTGATCGTCTGGTTCACACGACCCGAGAGGGTATAGCGGTACGCGCCCTGCACGGTCGGGTTTCCGAGGCACCCACCGCCGGTGTTCAGCATCACGCACACGCCATCGGCGAGCGCTCCATCCGCGTTCCTGACCGTTCCGCTCACCAGTACGGGCATCGGGGTGCCGGTCGGGATGGGAGAGGTCTTCACCGGGGTCGGCGTGGTTGTCGGCACCGGCGCTGGGGTCGTCGGCCGCGGCGTCGCCGGTCGCTGGGTGGCGGTCGGCGGAGCGACCAAAGGAGCTGCCGGCGGAGGCGTCGGGCTCGGCGCGAGCGTCGGCGTGCTCGTCGGCGCCGGGGCCGGCAGTGGCTGGACCTCGGGCGCCTGCGGCAGCATCGCGCGGACGACGCGCAGCGTGTCCTGCTCGATCTTGCGCGCGCGGCTCGCGGCGAGCGCATTGCCCGTGGACTCGAGGCGCGCCGCCTCGGCCTGGCGCTGCTCGAGCAGCGTGACGAGGTATTCGGCCCGGTCCTCCGGATCGGCGTGGAGCGCGACCGCGGCATCCTCGACGGCGACGCGGATGCCGTACAGGGGGCTCTCGCCGCTCGCCGTCATCGTCATGCCGCTGAGAATCGCGACGACCGCGAGCGTCGCCAGCATCGGCGCGATACGACGCAGCCGAAACGTGAACGAGCGACGCTCTTGACGCGCCGTCCAAGCGGTCTCGAGCTTCGCGCGGATCTCCGCGTCCGCGATGCGATCGATGCGCTCGTGGCGCATCGATCCCAGAAGGGCGGTGAGGCGCTCGTCGTTCACAATCGCCGCTTCTTCGCGGCAGCCTTCTGGGCCGTGTCGAACTCCGTGCGCAGGCGCTCGAGCGCGCGGTGCTGGAGGGTCCGGACGGCGCCCTCGGTCTTGCCGAGGAGCTGGGCCACCTCGAGAGCCGAATAGCCCTCGATGAAGCGCATCGTGATCACGTCGCGGTGCTCGGCCTTGAGGTGCGTCAGGGCCGCGAGCAGGATGCTCTTCTCGACCGCGAGGCTCGCCTCGCTCTCGACGTTCTGCTTCGAGGCCGGCTCGACCAGCAAGCCGTCCACCGAGAGGGGCTGCTTCAGCGTGCGTGACCGGTCGATCGCGGCGTTGCGTGCGATGCGGTAGAGGAACGCGGCGAAGGGCAGCCCGCGGTCCTGATATCGGTCGATGGACTGGAGGGCTTTCACGAAGACGTCCGCCGCGAGGTCCTCGGCGTCGTGTGCGGCTCCGGTGCGCGCGAGGCAGAAGCGGTAGATCGGGTCCCGATACCGCTCGTAAAGCTCGCCGAACGCGCTTGCATCACCGGCCTTGGCCGCGAGTACGAGTGCCGCATCGCTTCCGTTCGCGCCTCCTCGCAGGTCGAGCGGGCCGAGGTGGCCTACGACCACATCGACCTTGCCCTGCTTCACGGAACGAAACGGAGACTGAACCCGTACATAGCCATCCCAGGACGGACGCTATGGTGCCCGACAGGGGGCCAACAAGACCCCCGGTCGGGCTATTTAGTAGCGTCCACCACCCCTGGCGGGCTAAGATGTCGCCAACAACTACATATCGCGTTGCCGGCAAGAGGCGCGGGCGTCAGCAGTACCGTCGCGGAGGATCGAGCTTCCGCTGAAGCGACGGGAACGGGGCGACCGCCGAAGTCGTGGCCAGGCTCAAAGGCCGCGGCTGGCTCGCCACCCGGAAAGGGAGCGGGCTGTCGCCTCGGGAGTGATCCCGGGGTGAAGCGCTACCGTGCGACCAAGCTTCAATGAGGCTCGGTTAAGCGCGTGGCGCTGCCGGGCTTCTTTGTCAGAAGAGGCCCGGCAGGCGCTGGCTCCGCGTGTGGAGAACCGGGAGGGACGCGCCAATGCCGGTCGAGCGCTTCGCGATCATCGACTCGACGCTCCGCGAAGGCGAGCAGTTCTCGAACGCCCACTTCACGACAGAGCAGAAGATCCAGATCGCCAGGACACTCGACGCGTTCGGCGTCGAGTACCTCGAGCTCACCTCCCCCGTGGCCTCGCCGCAGTCGCTCGAAGATCTCCGGACCATCGCGGGTCTCGGTCTTCGCGCGAAAGTGCTCACGCACGTGCGTTGCCACATGGACGACGCCGCCGTCGCGGTGACGACGGCCGTCGCCGGCATCGACATCCTGTTCGGCACCTCGTCGTTCCTTCGCGACTTCTCCCACGGGAAGAGCGTCGACGAGATCATCGTGGAGGCGCAGAACGTCATCACCTTCATCAAAGACCACGGCAAGGAGGTGCGGTTCTCGAGCGAGGACTCGTTCCGCTCGACCGAGGGCGACCTGCTCAAGGTCTACAGGGCCGTGGACGCAATGGGTGTCGATCGCGTTGGCGTCGCCGACACCGTGGGCATCGCCACGCCGCGGCAGTGCTACGCGCTGGCGGTCGAGCTGCGCCACCACGTCTCGTGCGACATCGAGTTCCACGGGCACAACGATGCCGGCTGCGCGGTCGCGAACTCGTACTCGATCCTCGAAGGTGGCGCGACGCACATCGACACCAGCGTTCTCGGCATCGGCGAGCGCAACGGGATCACCCCGCTCGGTGGATTCGTCGCCCGCATGTACGCCGACGATCCGGCGGCGATGAAGCGGAAGTACGACCTGCGCAAGCTGAAGGAGCTCGACGAGATGGTCGCGAGCATGGTGTCGATCGAGATCCCGTACAACAACTTCGTGACCGGCAAGTACGCGTTCCACCACAAGGCCGGCATGCACACGAAGGCGATCTACATCAACCCGAACTCCTACGAGATCCTCGATCCCGCTGACTTCGGCCTCGAGCGAACGATCAACATCGCGCACCGGCTCACCGGATACAACGCCGTGGGGAGGCGGGCGGAGGAGCTGGGGCTCACATTCGGAAAGACCGAGCTGCGGGAGATCACGCGGCGGATCAAAGCGATGGCCGACTCCGGCCCACTCTCGATGGAACAGCTCGATTCCGTGCTGAAGGACTGGGTGGTCGCGTGAGTCGGCCCATCGCAGGGGCTCCGCGCCTGCAACCCCGGACCTTGGCAGAGAAGATCCTCTCGCGCGTGTCGGGGCGCGACGTGCAGGCCGGCGATCTCGTCATCGCACCCGTCTCGCGCGTGATGGTGCACGACTCGGTCATCGATGCGGTCATGGCCGGCCTGCGCGATCTCGGGAAGGAGCAGGTCTGGGACACGTCGAAGGTCTGCGTGTTCATCGATCACGCCGCACCCGCGCCGACGCCGGTCGTTGCGGACTCGCACCGGGTGCTGCGCGAGTGGGTGCGCGCGCAGGCGATCCCGGCCTTCTACGACGCCGGCGAGGGCGTGTGCCACCAGATCATGGTCGAGGAGGGCTACTGCGAGCCCGGCACCGTGATCGTCGGATCGGACTCGCATAGCAACTCGTATGGCGCTGTCGGCGCGTTCGGTGCGGGCATGGGTGCGACCGACATAGCCGTGGCGCTGGCGCTCGGACGGACCTGGCTGCGCGTGCCCGAGTCGATCAAGGTGAGCTTCACCGGCAAGCTAAGCCGGGGCATCACCATGAAGGACGCGATCATGCGTGTCGTCCGCGAGATCGGGACGGACGGCGCGCGCTACGCGTGCGTCGAGTTCCACGGCGTGGGCGACCTGCCTCAGGGCGACCGCATCACGCTCGCCGGCATGACGACGGAGATGGGGGCGAAGGCCGGTATCGTCGTCGCGACACCGGAGGCGCCGGATTGGCTCTGGCCGGACCCGAATGCCTCGTATCTGCGCACAGTGACGATCGACATGGGAACGCTCGAGCCCCAGATCGCGGTCCCGCCGCGCGTCGACCAGGTCGTGGACATCTCCGCGGCCATCGGCCAGCCCGTGGACATCGTGTTCCTCGGCTCGTGCACCAACGGGCGTCTGGTCGACATGCAGCAGGCGGCTTCGGTGCTGCGCGGCCGGCGTATCGATCCCCGCGTGCGGCTCGAGGTGGTGCCGGCGTCCCGCCGGCAGTTCGAGCTCGCGATGCAGGACGGGACGATGCAGATCCTGTCAGCGGCGGGCGCGGTGATCGGGAGTAGCGGGTGCGGGCCGTGTCTCGGCCGCACCGGCGGCGTGCTGGCGGGCGAGGAGATCTGTCTGTCGACCGCGAATCGCAACTACAAGGGGCGCATGGGCTCGCCGAACGCGAACATCTATCTCGGCTCGCCGCTCGTGGCGGCCGTCGCCGCGCTGACCGGCATGATCGATGACCCGCGCGCGTATCTCGAGGCCACCGATGCGGAGCTCGACGCACTCGTCGCGCGGCGCAGGGCCGAGCGGGACGATCGCGGCGCGGCGTCGTCGCGCTCCGGCGATCGGCTCGAGGCGCTCCAGCGCGCGGCCGTACCGCTCCACCGGTCGATGCAGGCCGTCGAGGTCGATGATTGAAGAGTCATGAGGAGCCATGACGAAGTCATGAGGAGCCATGACGAAGTCATGAGGAGCAAGGACTGATGCCACGTGCCTGGGTCTTCGGCGACGACCTCGACACCGATCAGATCGTGCCGGGCCGCTATGCGCCGTTCATGGTCGGGCAGGACAGGTTCCACACCTACGCCTTCTGCGACGCACGGCCGGGCTTCGCGAAGGAGGTGCGGCCGGGGGACATCCTCGTCGGTGGCGACAACTTCGGCTGCGGCTCCTCACGCGAGTACGCGGTGGCGGCGCTCGCCAAGCTCGGAATCGGTGGCATCGTCGCGAAGAGCTTCGCGCGCATCTTCTTCCGCAACTGCATCAACCTCGGCATCCCGGTGCTCGAGTCCGCCGACGCCGTCGAGCGCGTGAAGGACGGCGATGCCGTGACGCTCGACGCGGCCGCCGGGCTGCTGCGGGCGCCGTCGGGTGATGCCGCGCTGCGGCCGCTCGCGCCATTCGCGCGCGAGATCCTGAACGCCGGCGGCGTTGTCGCGTATCTTGCGGCGCACGGCGACTTCCCGAGCATCGACGCTGAATGACGGTTCGGCGGGGATGGCCCCGCCGAACCCTGCGTCAAACGGTGACTCGTCGTCCCTGCGTGTAGCGATAGATCATGAGAACGATGATCGCGCCGACGATCGAGCCGATCCACCCAGCGGTCGGCGGAGGTAGTGACGCGTTGCCCGTGAACAGGAGCTGCGCGAGAAAACCTCCGACGAACGACCCGATGATGCCGAGAACGATCGTGCCGACCCAACCCATTGGGTCCGCGCCTGGGAGAATGAATCGCGCGATGATG
This sequence comes from Candidatus Limnocylindria bacterium, assembly GCA_041486085.1. GTDB lineage: Bacteria > Chloroflexota > Limnocylindria > P2-11E > P2-11E > CF-39. The sequence continues at coordinate 21,870 of JBGPKU010000028.1, forward strand.
CCGACGATGGCGCCGAAGACGATCCACCAGACGATGGTGTTGAGGTCCATGTTCTGCCTCCTCCCGAACTGATGGTCTCGGCAACGCGCAGAACACGTGCCACGGTGGAAATCCCGCCCCAACTGGGTCGGCCGGGATCCACGGCATGGTGATTGCCGGATGAGTGAGCCGATCGAGCTCGTGCGTCTGGAGCGGCAGCAGGTCATGACGATCAGGCGCGTCGTGCCGCAGTCGGGGCTTGGCGATTTCTTCTCCGAGATCTTCCCGGTGCTCATGAAGGCGATCACCGCGCAGGGTGGCGCGCCCGCGGGGCCGCCGTTCGCCCGTTACTACAACGAAGACCGAACGGCCTTCGACACCGAGGCCGGCATCTCGTTCACCGGGACGGTCAAGGCGCCCAGCGGCGCGAAGGTCTCGCACCTCCCCGGCGGCGAGGCCGCGAGGACCGTGCACATCGGCACGTACGAGACGCTATCCGAGGAATACTCGCGGCTCGAGCGCTGGTTGCGAGAGCACGGCAGGAGCGTGGGGGTCGGTCCGTGGGAGGTCTACATCGACGATCCGGACAAGACCCCCTCCGACAAGCTTCGAACAGAGGTGTACTGGCCGACCGCGCGCTAGGGCCGCCCCACGCTCCCGACGATCTTGTCGTGGAGCGTTTGCCTCTTGCGATCCCACATCGGCCACACCACCTCGAGCAGACCGGGGATCAGCAGCACCCAAGGGTATGGCCGCCCTCCGCGCAGCAGACCATGTCGTAGAGCGTCGGGCAGGCGTAGCCGATCGCGACCGCGAAGAACGTGAAGACGCGCTCGAGCGGGCTGCTAGCGAGCGGGTAGCTCCACGACCACGGGTGTCGAGCCTCGCGCCCAGGACGAGAGCTTCCTCCCCGGCTTCCAGTCCAGGTACTTCGCATCGAGCAGCTCGCGCGCCCGTTGATCCTCCCGGCCCGCCCTGGCGATGCGCGCCCGCGCGGCCACGCTGCGTGTCCCCACCTGGATCCGAACGCGGCCGTTCTTCCGGATGTTCTTCACCCAGTCGGCCGCATCGCCCCCGCCCGACAGCAGGTACACGCTGCCTTCGATCACGGCGAACCAGATCTCGATACGGTGGGGCTGGCCGCTGCGGCGCCCGACGGTCGTGAGGTACGCGAAGTCCTCGCCGGCAAGTCGCTCGAACATCCTCCGAACCTAACGCAGGACGCCACGCCAGACTGTCGCGGGCGCTACGTCGCGCGGAGACGCACCTCGCGCGCGCCGTTGTTGGCGTAGCCGAGGGCGCTCCGCCGCGGTATGAGCGGTTGCTCCGCACCCGACGCCGTCGTCGCGCGGGCGACGAAAACGTGCTCGCCGGTGGTCACTTCGACGGCGAGCTGCCACGGCCGCCACGACGTCGCCGACCGCGCGGGAGAGATGCCGGCCCGTCGCCACGTCCTGCCACCGTCAATGGAGAGCTCGACTCGCTCGATGGGATCGCGGCCGCTCCACGCATAGCCGCGGACCGATAGGCGGCCGCGCGCCAGAGATGCTCCGTCGGACGGCTCCGTGATCACCGCGCGCGGCGCGATCTCTCGGAGCGGCTCGCCGTCGATGACGTACCGGTCCTTCTGGTAGAAGCCTTCGAAAGCGCGGTCGATGAGCGTGATCCGGGTGAGCCATTTCACGGACGCCATGCCGTACCAGCCCGGCACGACCAGACGCAGTGGCGCGCCGTGCTCCGGCGGCAGGGGCCCGGCGTTCATCGCGTGCGCCAGGAGGACGTCCTCGTGCATCGCATCGGACAGCGAGAGTGAGCGCTCATACGTGATCTCGCGCCCGAGGCCACCCGGCGTGCCGTGGTCGGCGCCGACGAACAGCGCCTCGACGGCATCCGCCGCCGGCGAGGCGGCGGCGAGGACGTCGCGCAGGGGGACGCCGGTCCATTCGGCCGTGCTCACTGCCCCAAGACGCCACTGCTCGCCGGGCGCGCTGGGCTCGAGGAAGGCGCGTCCGTTGCCGGCGCACTCGAGCGTCACGACCAGCGATCGCGAGGGCATCGAACGCAGCTCGTCGATCGTCAGCCGCAGTGGCGTCCGAACGGCGCCGTCGACGACGAGTGCCGACGGGGCGCGCGGCACGGGAAAGTGGTTGCGGACGTAGTGTCGACTCGCCGGAGTGATGAGGCCGTGTTGCCTATCGAGGCGAGTCTCCGCGTTGAGCGGGTCGCGGCCGAGGTAGACGAGCTCGTCCTCAGCCACGTTGGGGCGTCTCCGTGAAGCTCTCGCGCACCCAGGCCGCGACCGTGGCGGCCATCTGGGCGCGCGCCTTCGCCGGCTCGAAGTCGTGACTGCCGCCCTCGACGATGACCAGCGTATTCGTGACGCGCGCCTGCAGCAGCACCGCGCGGTATCGCTCGGCGTGCTCGATGGGCACCTGGTCGTCGCGCGAGCCCCAGACGAGCAACACGCGGGCGCGTGTTCGCGAGAGCTCCGCGACTGGCTTCCACTTGTCATCACGCACGGCGTCGGACATCGGGGAGGTGCGCGCGGGCGCGGCGGCCAGCACGGCGGCGCGGATGCGCGAGTCGCGACCGGCGGTGATCGCCGCGACGGTGCCACCGAAGGAGAATCCGACCACGCCGAGTCGCGCCGGCACGCCGGGGTGCGCCTTCAGGAGCCGGATCGCGCCGGCCGTGTCCGCGAGCGCGCTCTCGAGCGTCATCGTCGGCGGCTGCGAGTCGCGATAGGCGAACCGGAGCGCTGCGATGCCGGCGTCAGCCAGAGCCGCGCACGTCGCGATGATGTGCGGCTGCTCCGGATGTCCGCCGTAGCCGTGGAGCACCGCGCATCCGCCGATCGCGACGGTCTCGGGAAGATGCAGCACGCCCTCGATCTCTCCGGTCGGAACCACAAAGGAGACACGCTGGAGCGGCATGCTCGCGAGGCTACGCCCCTTCGGCGCCCGTCGCGGCCTTCGCCGGGATCTCAGGCATCGCAAGCAGCTCGAAGACCTTCTGGCGTTCCTCCACTGGCGTGCGACTCGAGATCAGCTCGAGCACTTTCTTGCGGCCCTTCATCTTGCCGATGAGGATCGCCCCGACGAGCTTGTCGCCAAGGAAGAAGAGACGCTTGTAGTTCCGCGCCTCCTCGTCCACCTCGAAGAGGGACTCGGCGTCCGGCTCTTCCTCTGTGGTGACGCCCATCACTGAGATGTTCGAGTTGAACATGCCGGACGCGTACGTTGGGACCTCGACGTAGGGCTGCTTCGCGCCCAGCATGTTCTTCGCGACGTGCCGCCCATGATTGAGCGCGTTGTCCCACGTGCCCATGCGATGGTGCCGCTGCGACACGACGTCGTAGAACTCGGCCACGTCGCCGGCAGCCCAGACGTCGGGCACGTTCGTCTCGAGGAACTCGTTGGTTAGCACGCCGACCTTCGTCTCGAGCGCGGTGCCTCTGAAGACGTCGATGTTCATCGTCAGCCCGAGACCAACACCGACGAGGTCGGCCCTCGCGGAGAAGCCCTTCGACCCGGTCACCGTGATCTGGCCATTCCGCTGCTCGAGCTTCTCGATCGACTCCTCGTAGTGGAGCTGCACACCCGCGTCCTCCGCAAGGAGCGAGACGACCTTGCCGCCTGGCTCATCGAGCGAACGCCGCAGGAACCAGGGTCCGCGCTGTATCCAGTGCGTCTCGAGCTTGCGGAACGCGAAGGCCTCGGTGAGCTCGTAGCCGATGAACGACCCACCCATGACCACGGCGACCTTCGACTCGGGGATGCGCGCGACCATGCCCTTCGTCTCGTCGAAATACTGGAAGTTGAAGAGGTACTTCGCGCCCTCGGCGCCTGGGACGCGCAGGGGATTCGGCCGCCCGCCGGTCGCGATGAGCAGACGGTCGTATGTGAGCGCTCCGCCTGGATCCAGGGCGATCGTCTTCTCCTCGAAGCTGGCCTGCGTGACCGTCGTCTCCAGACGCAGGTCGATGCGGTTCTTGACGTGCCACTCCATATCGCGCACGTACACGCGCTGCTCGAGGAGCACGCCCTTCAGGTAGCGGGGGAGGGAGACGCGGTTGTAGAGCGTGTACTTCTCGTCGTCGATCATCACGATCTCGGCGGCCGCGTCGTCCTTGCGGATCTGCTCGGCCGCGTACGTGCCGGCCGCGCCGTTGCCGATGATCACAAAGCGCGTGGGGCGAGAGGACAAGACGTGCTCCTTGTGGGTTTTCGCGGTTAGTTTGGCGGAACGACCCGCGCTGTGCCGGAGGAGGGACTCGAACCCCCACGCCCTTTCGGGCAGAGCGTTTTAAGCGCTCAATGTCTGCCATTTCATCACTCCGGCGACGACATCATTGTCGCTGACGCACGTCACCTGGTCCGGGCATAGTCACGCGATGCCCCGTCGCCCGTCCTATCCCTGGCTGCTCGTCGTCACGCTCGGGTTCACCGAGGCCGTGTCGTGGGGCGTCCTCTATTACGCCTTCAGTGTCTTCGTGCAGCCTATGCAGGCGGAGCTCGGGTGGTCACGCGCGGAGCTCACCGGCGCCTTCTCTCTCGCACTCGTCGTCCTTGGCGTCGCGGGTGTGGGCGTCGGGCACTGGCTTGACCGTCGCGGACCACGGCTTCTGATGACCGCTGGATCGCTCCTTGGCGTCGTGCTGCTCCTCGCGTGGTCGCAGACACGCGATCTGGGCACGTTCTACCTGCTCTGGGCGCTCATGGGCGCCTGCTGGTCGGCCACGTTGTACTCGCCGGCGTTCGCAACGGTCACCGCGTGGTTCCGGGAGCGGCGGACCGAAGCCCTGACCGTGGTCACGCTGATGGCCGGCCTCGCCTCCACGATCTTCCTTCCCCTCACCGCGTGGCTTGTGTCGCAGCTGGGATGGCGCTCCGCGCTCGTGGCGCTCGCCGCGATCCTCGCGGTCGCGACGATCCTTCCGCATGCGCTCATCCTTCGCCGCGCCCCGGCGCACGAGGAGCAGCACGAGCCGAGCCTCTCGCTCGGCGAGGCACTGCGGCATCCGAGCTTCCGGTGGCTGGCGCTCGGCTTCTTCTGCTTCGCGCTCGGGATCGGCGTCAACGTGCATCTCGTGGCCTACCTGAGCGGGCGCGGGTTTGACCTCGGGACGGCCGCGACCATCGCCGGCCTGGTAGGCGCGATGCAGGTCGTCGGTCGCATCCTGCTCGCGCCGCTCGAGCGTCGCGTGCCGGCGGCGGCGCTCGTCGCCGGCGTCTATGCGCTGCAGCCTCTCGCGCTCGCGGTGCTGCTGCTGGCCGGTGGCGCACTGGCGCCCTTCGTGTTCGTCGCGCTGTTCGGCGCGGCGCGCGGCGCTGACACGCTCATCCGCAATACCGTCGTCGCGCGCCTGTATGGTCCGCGCCGCTTCGCGAGCATCCAGGGCGTGCTGAACCTCATCATCACCGGCGCGTGGGCCGCGGGTCCCGTGGCCCTCGGCGCGGTCTACGACCGTTTCGGCGGGTACGAGCCGGGCTTCTGGTTCGTCGCGCTCGCGTCCATCGTCGCGATGGTCGCGGTCAGCTTGGGAACACGCGCCGGTCGCGCGTCGTCTGAACCGTGATGGTCCTGTCTCGTCGCGCCCTGCCTCTGGTCGTCGCGCTGACGCTCCTGGCCCCGCTCGGGCCGGACGTGGCCCTGGCATCGTGCCTCCAGGAGAGCATCGCGGACCAGGCGGCACGGGCGGAGGTCATTGCGATCAACACAATCACCGAGACCCGTCAGACGTTCGTCGCCGCGAGCGGCGTCATCCGCTTCCGACCGGAGCGCGTGCTCAAGGGATCCCTCTCACGTGAGGTGCAGGTCTATCTCGGGCCGACCCACGGCGGTGCGATCACGAGCGTCGACTACTCCGCGGTCACCCGTGGCGAGCGACAGACGCTCTACCTGCGCGCCGTGGACGACGGCTCGTACGAGACGAACGCCTGCAGCGGCAGCCACGCCGGCGGCACGACAGCGGACGAGGAGAAGGCCCTCGGCAAGGGGACGCTCGTCGCGGCGGCGAGCGATGAGCCGCTCTCGTGGATCCTCCCCGTCGGCGCGCTCCTGGTGCTCGCTCTCGCGGCGGCGGCCCTTGTGGCCGTTCGCCGCAGGAGGGCCACGACCTCCTAGTCCCGCGCCGGCCCCGGCACGTTGACCACCAGGTCGCCTTGGCCGCCGCGTACCACGACGATCTCGGACTGCTCCTCACCCGGGTTGCCCTCGCGATGGACCTCGCCCGGGGCGACGTAGAGCGTCTCACCCGGGGCGGCCTCGAGGGCCGTGTGCCCGCCCGGCCCGTACTCGAGCCGGACCCGGCCGCGGAGCACGTGGATCACGGACTCGTGGGCGCCGTGGTGATGCCAACCCGAGAACGTGCCGGCCGCGGTCCTGGCGATGCCGGCCCACATGCCGGGCGTTTGGACGGCCTGCTCGCGCTCCATGCCCGGCGTCTGGTTCGTCTCGCGCCGCCTCTCGTTCGCGCGCACCAGGTGCGTGCGCTCGTTACCCGTCGTCGTCGGACTCCCAGCGCCGTTGCTGCTCGTCGAGCTGCGCACCCTTGCGCGCCACCCAGTTGCGGATGAAGCGGCGCATCTTCGGGTCATCGGGCATCGGCAGCGTGACGCGATGACGGTTCGCGCACTCCAGCGTCACGTCCTTCTCGTTGCTCGCGAGAGCGAACATCGGCATGTGGCAGGTATCGCAATCGGCCGTGCCGTCGGGTCGCAGGTTCACGTCACCTCCGCAAGGCGCGGCCGATAGCGCTGGGGTGATGTTCCGCGCCTTCTCCGGTACAATTGTCGCGACCGCCGCGGACTCGTGCCGCGGCGCCTTTTCGCCCCGGGTGCAGAGCCCGCGGCAAACCCATGGAAAGGACTCAGTCGGAAGCTATGCGTCCATACGAGCTCATGTACCTCATACCCCCCACGGCAGACGAAGAGCGCCTCAACGCGGTCAGCGAGCGTCTGCAGACGACCATCACCAGCCTCGGCGGCAAGGTGGACAAGGTCACGCCTCCGGCGCGCCGCCGCCTCGCCTACGAGGTCGCGCACCACCGCGACGGCCACTACGGGGTGCTCGAGTTTTCATTGCCGCCTGAGCAGGCGCGCGAGCTCGAGCGGACCATCGGCCTCACGGAAGACATCCTGCGCCACATCGTGGTGCGAAGGGACGAGTAGCCATGGCTTCAGTCAGCAAGATCATCCTCGTTGGAAACGTCGGTCGCGAGCCGGAGCTCAAGATGACCCCGACCGGGCGTGCCGTCTGCGAGTTCAGCATCGCCGTCAACCGCATCACCGGGCGCTCCGACTCCGGTGAGCGCACGGAGCAGACCGACTGGTATCGCATCAGCTGCTGGGCGGGTCTCGCGGAGCGCGCGCAGCAGATGATCTCCAAAGGTCGTCTCGTGTACGTGGAGGGCCGCTTCACTCCGCGCACGTACGTCGATCGCGAAGGCAAAGACCGGATCAGCCTCGACGTGAGTGCGTCCGACTTCCAGATGCTCGATGCACGCCGCGATCGCGAGGGTGGCATGGGTGGCGGCGGCGCCCCAGCCGCCGGTGCCGACGCGCCGAAGGGGTCCGACGGCGACAAGGGGTTCGACCCCGATGAGATCCCGTTCTAGGAGTGTGTGAATGAGCTCTGAGATCCCACAGCAGCCGCCGTCCGACGCGCCGGGAGGCGACGGGGGACAGCGTCCGGCCGGACCTCCGATGGCACCGCGCGGCCCCCGCCCCGCGTACGCGGATCGGCGTCCGTCCTACGGCGGCGACCGCGGTGGAGACCGCGGTGGAGACCGCGGCGGCGACCGCGGTGGTGATCGCGGCGGTGCCGGTGGTCCGCGTCGTCCGCGCCGCCGGGTGTGCTCCTTCTGCGTCGAGAAGGTCCAGAAGATCGACTACAAGGACGTCGGCCGCATCCGTCGCTACATCAGCGAGCGCGGCAAGATCGACCCGCGCCGCAAGAGCGGCACCTGTGCGAAGCACCAGCGCATGCTCACCGGCGCGCTGAAGCGCGCGCGCTTCATGGCGCTCCTGCCGTACACCGCCGACCACGTGCGCTCGCTCATGTCACCGCAGGCTCGCGCGATGGCCGGAGGTCCTCCGCCCCCGAAGCCCGACCGCCCGCCGTTCCGTCCGGGCGGGGACTTCCGCGGCCCGCCGCGCTATGGCCCGCCCCAGGGTGGGTTCCAGCCCAGGGAGAGTGGATTTCAGCCCGCCGGTGCACCGAGCGGTACGCCCGCGGGGGGACCCGCGCCGGCTCCCGCGCCGGCTCCCGCGCCGGCTTCGCGTCGTCTGGAGGGCGAGACTCCCGCGTCGTCGTAGCGCAACTGTTCAAGACGTCGCAACGCCGAGACCGATCCGCAAGGGTCGGTCGCGATGGTTGTTTGGTCTCGCTCAGCGCAGCGGCGAGATCAGCGCGCTGGCGAACGGCAGGTCGCCGACGACGATGATGAGCACGAGGAGCACGACAGCGATCGGGATCGTGAGCCCACGGTCGCGTTGTGCGATCGCCACAGCGCCACCAGCGAGGATCCCGAGACCGGCGCCGTACGCGATCGCGAGAAAGGCCGACGCGATCAGCCCGACGATCCCGGCGACGATGGTCGTGCTCCCTCGCACCCTGTTGCCGACCCAGAGCGCCGCGGCGGCGAGGAGCGCGGCCGGAAGCACGAACACGGAGCCGCTGAACAGGAAGCCTGGAAGGGCGTCGCTGAGCGTGATCGCAGCGTCGCTCGGGTAGAACAGCACCTCGAAGATCGCGATGGAGCCGATGCCGAAGTGCAATCCAAGCACGGAGAACGCCAGCTCGAGCGCGCGCCCGCCTCGCCGGAGCAGCCAGACCCAGCCTGGATAGAGGGCGTAGGGCGCGAGGAGTGCGGGGACGATGAGCGCGCCGTTGCCGAACAGCGCGTAGGAATTGAAGGCGAGCCGCGAGTGCTCGGCTAAGACGAAGAGGAACGCGATCACGATCCCTGCGACGAGTCCCGCCAGCACCGAGATCCCCACCGCTCGATGCTACGGGCGTTCACCGGTCGCCGATGGTCGTCACCGCGCTCCTCTTCGCTGCGTGGTCGTTAGTAGTTCCCGGTGCCAGCGCCGGAAAGGCCGCCACCGAATCCGCCGCCGTTCTCGATCTCGGCACGCGAGGTCGCCGCGACCGCCGTGGACGCGAGCGCCAGGGTGAACAGGATCGCGAGGATCTTGGCGATGAGAGCTCGTTTCACGGGACACCTCCTGTTGTTCTGTCGCGGACGCTAGGCCCGACGCGGTCGCGCGGCTCCTCTCGCGATTGCGTTCGATGCGCGATCTTGGTGAAGCCGCGAATGGGTGGTGCGATACGAAACGGAGCGTGACCGGGTTCCCCGGGCGCGCCATGGCGTGCGTTAGCCTCGGTTCGCGATGGATGCCATGGCGGCGACCACCATCGGCCGTGAGAGCGAGCTCGCAGCGATCGCGAACCTCATCGACCCCGGCGCAGCGGAACTCGGGTCCTGCTCCTCGACGGCGAGGGGATCGGCAAGACGACGCTCACGCGCGCGGCCCTGGACGCCCGCCGGGCACGCGGATGCCGCGTCCTGGCATGCGCTCCGGCCGTCTCGGAGACACAGCTGGCGCTCGCCGCGCTCCGCGACCTCCTTGACGATGCCTTCGACGCGATCGCCGAGGAGCTTCCGGCGCCTCAGCGGCGCGCCCTTGCGGTCAGCCTGCTCCGCGAGGAGCCCGAGGGGGCGCCGCCGCCAGAAACGATCGCGGTCGGCTTCCTCAGGGCATTGCGCGCGCCGCGGCAGAGTCCACTTCACCAGCTCGGATCCGCTGGCGGCGCTCCCCGCCGACTACATCTTCACTGCGCTCGATGGCGGTGCGCACACATTCACCATGCCCTGGTTCACGTCGGGCTTCCACACGGTCACCGTCACGGATACCGTGAATCCGGCGATTACCGGCACCTCCATCTCCGTCTTCGCGAATCCGTGAACAGGGAAGAGGGCCGGCCGCTTGTTGCGGCCGGCCCTCGATCCACAGCGTGGTCGTGATGGCCATGGGTCTTCTTGGCGCAGGGACTGCGTCCCTTCCACCCTGGCGCTACGCGGTCTTCTGCGTCTCGTGCAGCGGCTTCTTGTCGATCTTCAGGATGGCCTGGTCCTTTGCCGGGACCGTGAACGGGATCACGCCCGGGATGAGCCACTCGGTCCACATCTTGTCGACCTGTGACTGGAAGTGCTCCACATCCTCGTCGATGAAGTGCGCGAAGCGACCCTGCCGCTTGAGGTACTCGTACACCGGCTTGCGCTTCTTGCGGCCCTCCGCGATCTGCCGCGTCGGACCGGTGAGGTTGCACACGCCGTCGATGACCTCATAGAGCGGCCAGATGCCCGTCTCGACCGCGAGGTGGCCGAGCTCCTGGCTGTACTGCGGGTGGTAGTCCCAGCCCTTCGGGCACGGGTCGAGGGTGTGCACGAACGTCGGTCCGCCGAGCTCCAAAGCTTTTCGGATCTTGTTCATCAGGTCGACCGCGTAGGCCGCGCATCCGGCCGCGATGTAGCGCGACTCGGGGTGGCCAGCGGCCATCATCCCCGGCATGTTCTTCTTCCAGCGCGTGTGCATGAGCCGCTTGCTCGTCCCCGTCGGTGAGAACGTGGTGACCGCGCCGTAGGGCGTCTGGCTGGAGAGCTGGATGTCGGTGTTCGCGTACGACTCATTGTCGTACAAGAGCACGAG
>JBGPKU010000029.1:0-31184 GCA_041486085.1 Candidatus Limnocylindria bacterium
GAACGGGAGCTACTGCGGCGTCGCGGCAAGCCCGATCTCCGTGGATCTGTCGGTGTCCTCCACGATCACGACGATCGTCGCGACTCCGGTCACGATCGCCACCGGATCGGACTTCGCGAGCGCCCGGCTGTCGCAGGCGACGAGTGGCGGGACATACACGGTCACGGCCTCGACGGCCACGACCGGGATCGCCGCGGTCACCAGCGGCACGCTCACGGTGAATACGCCTGCCATGAACATCTACGGTGGCGGCCTCATCGGCCCGGGCATGTACCGGTCGGACTTCTACGTGCAGCTAGAGGACACCACGCCCGTGGCGTTGACGATCACCTTTGGCAGCACTGCCCCCGGCATCGCGTCGCCGCAGGCGTCGGTCACGATCCCGGCGGGCCAGTACTACGCGTACTTCCGAATTGACGGCGCGTTGACGGGAACGACAACGATCACCGCATCGAGTCCCGCCTGGACCGCGGCCAGTGTCTCTGTGACGGTCGCGACGAGCCGCGAGCTCTTCCTCTCGGGTCTCGACAGCGCGCGCACGACGCTCTCGGGCATCGATGACGTCAGGGTCTACGTACGTTGCGACGGCGTGGCCGCCTACTGCGGCGTTGCCGCGACCGCGATCCCCGTGACGCTGACGACGTCGAATTCGATAACAGTGCCGGTCGCGGCGAGCGTCGCCATCCAGCCGGACTTCGATTACGCCGCTGCACAGCTGACCCAGGCAACGGCTCCCGGCCAGCTCACGGTCACGGCAGCGACCAACGTCACCGGTATCGCGAGCGCGACGTCCGGGACACTCATCGTCACCTATCCGTACTTCAACATCTACGGCGGCGGGCCGGTCGGTGCCGGGATGCATCGCTCGGACTTCTACGTGCAGCTGTCGGACACGACGCCGACGGCGCTCGTCGTGACGTTGAGCAGCTCCAACGCCGGCCTCGCGACCGTGCAGAGCACCGTGACGATCCCGGCCAACGGCTACTACGCGTACTTCCAGGTGAACGGCGTCGGAGTCGGCGCGCCGACGATCACGGCCAGTGCCGGGTCGACATACCTCAATGGCCTCGTGACCCTCAGCGTCCAGGCCAGGACCCTGGCATTGTCCTCGCTCGACGATCCGCGGGCCGTGGGCGGACCGGTCGACGCGTTCCGCGTGTCCCTCCGCTGCGACGCGAATGCGTACTGCGGTGTCACAACGGCGGCGGTCCCGGTCACGTTCATCGTGAACCCCGCCGTCGCGAGCGCGGCTTCGGTCACGATCTCGGCTGACGCGGACTTCATCGATGCCGCTCTCTCGTCACCCACGGCGGCGGGGATCTACAGCATCACCGCGTCGACGACGGTCGCGGGAGTCTCTCCGGTCACCGTGTACGTGACCGTGCGGTAGGGCGACCCGCTCACCTTCGTCGTTCGAGCTCTAGAAGGACCGCCGCAACAGGATCTGCCGCGTGACGACACCACCCGCGGTGAGCGTGATCCGCTGGACCTGCGACGTGTATCCGAGCTTGATGAAGTGCATGTCCCAGAACGTGGCTGAGCTGAAGGCAGGGATGTCCGCCGACCAGCGTCCGTTCGCATCGGTGTGAGGCTTGCTCGGATCGCAGGTCGCCGTCCCGATGACCACGCAGGTATCCGCGAGCGGCCGGCCGGTGCTCGCGTCGAGGACGATGACGTTGAATCGTCCGAAGCCGGGCGGCGGTACCGGTGGGGTCGGCGCGGGCGTCGGGGTCGGAGGAAGAAGGCCGCCTCCGCCACCGCCTCCTCCGCCACCACCGCCCGAGCCGCCGCCGCCGGAGCCACCACCACCACCTCCCGAGCCGCCGCCCGAACCTCCACTTCCCGTGGGTCGGGGGGTTCCGGTTCGCGGCGCGGGGCTGGTCAAGCGAGTGGCCGCGGGAGCCTCGGTTGGGGACGCGCTTGGGCTGGGCTCGACGCTCGGTGTCGGCGTCGGTGTGGGCGACTCTTGCACGGCGACGATCTCCGGCGGGAGCACGATGGTCCGGCCGCGCGACACCAACAGCACCGTGACGCGGTCCGGCTCAGAGGCCGCCTGAGGAGGCTCGCCGCCCGACGGCGCGCCTTCCGGACCGAGTGCACCGGGCCGGAGGAAGAAGAGCAGCAGCGCCGCCAGCGCGACGGCGGCGAACGCGTACTTCCGCCGCGAAGGTGTTGCCGCGCGGATCGTTTCGACGTGCGCGAGGGGTTCGGGTGGGCGCTTTGGCAAGCGCGCTTTGACGATCGCGATGCCGAGCAGGCGGCGCGCCTCGCGAGCGCGCGCGAATTCAGCCGGCCCGATCGCCGCGTGTGGCAGCCGCAACCGCGCTCCCGCGCGCGCGGCGAGTGGCGCGTCTCCATCACGGACCGCCTGGATCAGCGCGGCGCGTCGCGAGGCATAGCGGACCGCGTCGCGGTCATTCATCGAAATAGATCTCGAACGATACGGACGTGCCCGGATCTCCCGCCAAGAGCTCGTGGTACGCCTTCATCAGCGTACCGGTGAATGCGGGGCCCGTGAGGCTCTGTGTCGCGAGAGTCGCGATGCGGTCGCCGTTCGCGGCGCTCTCGCTCGAACCGTACGCGAAGATGATCGCCGCATGGCGGCCGGGCGCCGATGCCGCGAGGCGCGAGGTGACCTCCGCGGCGACCCGCGCCTGCTCGAATGCGACCCTCCCGATGTCTCCGGAGAGCAGCGCCGAGCCATCGACCTGCACGTTGATCTCGAACGGCTTCGGATCGAGCCCGGCCTGCTTCTGGGCGGGCGCCGACGCGACCGCGCTCGCCGCCAGGAAGATGGCGAACAGACCGAGCAGCAGGTCGGCCCAGAGCCAGCCCGCGAGGCTGAAGGAGACGCCACGCGTGGCCGAGCGCTGCATGTCTTAGTGGCGGGCGAGGGAGTCCGCGGCGCGCTCGAGACGTGCGGCCGCCTCCCGCAGCCGTTCGACGGTGCCCTCGAGCTCGAAGAGCTGCCCCTCACGCTCGGACGCGCGCTCGTAGATGCGTCGCTCCTCCGCGGCCATGTCCGCGAGGATGGACTCCGCGTCGGCGCCCGCGATGTCGAGCGCTCCGAGGGATGACGCCTGACCGAGCAGCGCGCGGATCTCGGACTCCTTCAAGAGGACATTCGTCCGGAAGGCCGCGTCGCGCAGCTCGCTTTGCGTATGCAGCGCGAGCGAGAGCACGATGAGCACGCCGATGAGCGACGCGTCGATGAGCGCGAGTGTGCTGAAGTTCAGGACCAGCCGACCGCCGAAGCCGGTCTCCCACAGCAGCAGGAATGGCTGCGAGACGAGGTCCGGTCGGGCGGCGATCATGTCGGCGTACGCGGCGGCGGCGAGCGAGAGACCCATCCACGTGACGGCGATCGGCGCGAACACGAGCACGTTGCGGATGACCTCGAGGATCGCCCAGAGCCGCGAGTGCGCCCCGGCGAGAAGCTCCGCGAGACCGCGGGCATCGACCGCGCCGATGTATCCGGACGCTTCGGTCGTGCGCCCATCCTCGACCGCCTGGGCAAGCCGCCCCAGCAGCGTGCCGAGGCTGGGCTCCTTTGCAAGGGCTTCGGCGCCGAGCCGTCGGAGCGCGACGGCAGTCGTCCTTCGATCCACAACCCTTCCTTACGCGCAAGAGTAAGGTCCGCATTTCCGACAACGGCCGAGCCCGGGTTGCGGTGCGGTGGCTAGGTGTCCGGTTCGAGCACGGTGGAGGCCGCCGGGTACGTGCCGAGGACATTGATCCACTCGCAGCAGGTCCGCATCAGCGCGAGCGCCTCGCGGCCGGGTGTCACGGCGGGATCACCCTCGAAGTCGAGGTAGAAGATGTAGTCCCAGGATGCCACCCGGCTCGGGCGCGACTCGATCTTCGTCAGCTGAAGGTTCGCGGTGGCGAAGGGCTGGAGCGATCGCGTGAGCGCGCCTGGTTGGTTCCTGGTCGTGTAAGCGAGGCTCGTCTTCGGCTTGCCTTCGAGATGCGCTGGCGCGATGCGGCTCCGAAGGGCGCCATCGCCGCGCCGGGCGATCGCGAAGAAGCGCGTGTAGTTGTCGGCGCTCGTCTCGATCCCTTCCGCGAGGACGGTCAGCCCATAGCGCGACGCCGCGCGACGGCTGGCGACCGCGGCGACGGCGGGGTCCTTGGCCGCGGCGACCTCCATCGCGGCGCCCGCGGTGTCGAATGCGGCCTCCGGTCGGATCTTGTGGTCGCGCAGGAACTCGGCGGATTGCGCGAGCGCCTGCGGATGCGAGCGTGCCACCTTCACCGCGTCGAGCGCCGAACCGGGAATCCCGAGCAGGCAATGCCGGACGCGAAGGACCGCCTCCGCGACGATCGCGGCTGCCTCGTGCTCCCGCAGCAGGTCGTACACGTCGGTGACCGATCCGGCGTAGGTGTTCTCCACCGGGACGACGGCGGCATCGACCTCCGCGTTCTCGAGCGCACCGAACACCTCACCGAAGGTGCGCCGCGCGACGAGCTTCTCGTCGGGGAAGAGCGCCGCCGCCGCGGCCTCGGAAAACGCACCCGCCACGCCCTGGTACGCGACGCTCATATGCGGGCGAGCACCTCTTCACGACGCCATACGCGGCGGGCGATCTCGAGCGCGATCGCATCCGACAGGATCAGCACCGCGCCGAGCGCGACGAGCGGCCAACCGCCGCCGAAGCCGGACGCGATGAACCCAAGGGCGGTGAATACCGCGACGGAGACGCCGATCAACAGGCCCGCGATCTGCTGGCCCGCGCGACTGGTCTTCACCAACGCGGCGACGATCAGCACCCAGCTCCCCGCGGTGAGCAGGTAGAGGAGTGCGACCATCACGAGCGCGTAAAGCAAGGATGGACTGAGGGCCTCGGCGACCCGAGCTGCACCGTACTGGGTCGTCGCGAGGTAGTAATAGAGCACGACGCTGCCGACGCAGATCGCGAACACCGGCGCGATCATGCCGATGAGCTTGCCGACGATGATGTCGATGTCCCGGACCGGCGACGCGAGCAGCGGGATGATCGTTCCATTCTCCTTCTCCTGCGTGAAGGTCGACGCGATGAGCGCGACGCCCGACAGGGCGGGGAACAGGGCGCTCTGCAGAGCCAGCGTGAAGAGCGCGACATCGTTGATCCGCGGTCCGCGATTCGCGAGGACGAAGGTGACCGGAAGGATCGCGAAAAAGCCCATGCGCAGGATCGCGCTGCGGTCGCCGAAGATCTCCCAGCGGATCTCGCGCCACGCGATCCGGAGGGCGTTCCTCATGACTGCTTGGCCTGCGACACGATCGCGAAGTAGGCCTCCTCGAGCGTTCGCTCCTCACGGGAGAGGGTCAGGACGCGCAGGCCGTCGTCGAGGAGCGCTCGAAGGACGGCGGGGTTCGTTTCGGCCGCCGTCCCCGAGGAGAAGCGCACCGCCCGCGTGCCGTTCACGCTCGCGGGGTGCGCCGTCACGCCGATCCGCGCGAGCGCGGCGATGGCAACGCCCTCCTCTCCCTCGAAGGTCGCGACGAAGGTCGGCTGATCGACCGCGCGCAGCGCTTCGGTCGTGCCCTCGCGCGCGACGCGACCCTTGTAGAGCACGATGACGCGGTCCGCGATGCGCTGCGCCTCGTCGAGATCGTGGGTGCACAGCAGGATCGCGCGGTCGCGTCCGCGAAGGGAGACGATGAAGGTCCGCAGCGCCCTCGCGGTCTCGGGATCCAGCGCCGTCGCCGGCTCGTCGAGGAGCAGCACCGCCGGGTCGTGTACCAGGGCACGCGCGATCGCGACCTTTTGCTTCATGCCGCGCGAGAGCGAGCCGACTCTAGCCTCGAGACGGTCGGAGAGACCGAGCAGCGCCGCGAGCTCCGTTGCGCGTTTCCGCGGAGACGCGACGTCGTACAGCGCGGCGAAGAACGACAGGTAGGCGATCAAGGTCATACGTTCGTAGAGCGCGGGCTGGTCGGTGACCATCCCGCATCGCCGACGGACCGCATTCGGATCGTCGCGTACCGAGATGCTGTCGACGGACACGTCGCCCTCGCTCGGCGCGAGGATCCCGGCGATGATCCGGCTGGCGGTGGTCTTGCCAGCGCCATTGGGCCCAAGCAGCGCGACGATCTCGCCACGCTCGACGCGGAACGACACGCGATCCAGAGCGAGGAGCGGTCCGAATCTGCGTGAGATCTCGCGCACTTCGATCATGGTCTGAGCATAGGGTGGTCATTGGGATAGCCTTCGCGCGTTGGACATCATCCTGTCGGTCCACGGGCGACTTGCGACCGTTCTGGTCCTCTACTACACGGCGGTCGGCCTGTGGGGAGTCTGGCTCGGCATCAGAGGCGCGGGCCCGTCCCCGGGATTTCGCGGCGCGATCGTCATCGCGACGAGCGCCGCGGTCGTGCAGGGCGTGGTCGGCATCCTGGTCTTCGCGTTCCTGCGCCCGCCACGCGAGAGCCTGCACGTGCTCTACGGGTTCGCCCTCGTGCTCGCGATGCCCCTTGCGGCTACGGTGGTCCGCGACCGCCAGCCGCGCGGTCAGTCGATGGCGCTCGGTCTGGCCGCGCTCTTCACCGCCGGGCTCGCGATCCGTGGGATCACCACGTCATGATCCAGTCCGAGCCGGGGATCGACCGTTCCCCCGACGTGTCGCGCGAAGCGCTGCAGGCGCTGCGCGGAGACTTCGTGTACTGCAACGTCGCCGGATCGGGTCCGACGTTCCCGGTCGCGGCGCGGACCGCTGAGCGGTACCGCGCTTGGCTCTCGAGCGTGGGGATGTTCTCGCGCATCGGCTACGACGCGTACAACGCCGCACTCGACGCGACGCGTGCTGACCTCGCGGACTTCATCGGCGACCCGGGCGGCGCGACGCGGGTCGCGCTGACGCAGTCGGCGACCGATTCGCTGAACATGCTCATCGGCGGACTTCGACTGCCGGCGCACGCGCTCATCGTCACGACGTCCGAGGAGCACGGCAGCGCGCTCATGCCGACGTTCGCGCGTCGCAAGCATGGCGATCGCATCATCGTGCTGTCGCACGGCGACGACGCGTCCTTCCTCGAGCTGCTCCGTCGGGCCTTCGACGACGGCGCGAGAGCGCTGGTCATGTCGCTCGTGTCGTGCAAGAGCGGAAAGGTCCTTCCGGTGAAGGAGGCCACGCGGCTCGCACACGACGCCGGCGCCGCGGTGATCGTCGACTGCGCGCAGGCCGCCGGCCAGATCGCGGTCGATGTGCGCGATCTCGATGCCGATGCGTGCGCCTTCCTCGGTTACAAATGGCTGCACGGGCCGCTGGGGGTCGGCGCTCTGTGGATCCGCGATCTCGAGCGGTTCGAGGTCACGCGGCTGGGCTGGCGCTCGCAGACCGCGATGGATCTCGAGGGCAGCATCGTGCTGAAGGAGGAGGCCTCGCGCTTCGAGACGGGCACCGTCGACCCCGCCTCGTACGTCGGCCTCCGGCAGACGCTGGCGGTCCACCGCGCGCTTGGTGCGCTGGTACCGGACCGGCTCAGGGCGCTGCGCGCGCGCCTCTTGAGGGGCCTGGCCGAGCTCCCCTTCGACGTCCTGTCGCGAGCCGATGACCCCACCGGCATCGTCGTGGCCGCACCGCGCGGGGCGAGCGCCGCCGACGTGGTGGACCGGATGTGGATGGAGCAGCGCGTCGTCGTGAAGCTGCTGGCCGAGCCGGGTCTCGATGCGATCCGCATCTCCTTCTGGGCGCTCCACCGGGAGGAGGACATCGATCGCGTCGTCAGCGCCTTCGCGCGGACCCTCACCGGACCTATCCTTCGTCGCCCATGACCCTCTTGAAAGGACAGGTGGCCATCGTCACCGGTGGTGGCCGGGGGCTCGGCCGGGCCGTCGCGGAGACGCTCGCGGAGCTCGGCGCGTCGGTCGTCGTCGCCTCGCGCAACGCGCCCGAGCTCGACGACGTCGTGAAGGCGATCCGCAAGGCGGGCGGCCACGCCCTCGCGCAGACCGCGGACGTCTCGGACGAACGGCAGGTCGAGGAGCTCGTTCTCGCCACCGAGCGATGGGTCGGACCGGCGTCGATCCTAGTCAACAACGCCGGGACGATCGAGCCACTCGCCGCCCTCGCGCGATCCGATCCGGCGCTCTGGCTTCGCAACATCTCGATCAACATCGGTGGCACCTACATGCCGACGCGCGCGGTCATTCCAGGGATGCTCGATCGAGGCTTCGGCCGGATCATGAACGTGTCGTCGACGGCCGCCACCCGACCGGGCCGCGGCTGGACGGCGTACTCCGCGGCAAAGGCCGGCGTCGTGCAATTGACGCGAAGCCTCGCGCTGGAGATCGAGGATACCGGCGTCACCGCGGTCGCCTACAACCCCGGCCCGATCGACACGGATATGCAGGAGCGTTTGCGCCGCGCCGTCGGCGACGAGTTGGCGCGCGCCGACGAGTTCCAGCAGATGCAGCGTGAGGGACGTCTGCGCGATCCGAAGAAGGCGGCCCGCGACATCGCCTACCTCGTCCTCCCGCAGACCCAGAGAAATGGCCAGGCACTCGACTGGAGCGACGAGGATCTCGCGCGTGCCGTGGAGGCCGCGCTCCCCGCTTAGTGGCCGCTCCCGCTCCAGGCCGAGCAGCCGAGCTCCTCCGCTTCGAGAAGACGTTCAACCTCGCGCGCCTCGGCGGTGCGGCGATCACGTTCCTGCTCGGGCCGCTCTTCCCGAACATCGGCATCGGCCACGTTGTGCTCTTCGGCTCATTGCTGCTCGCCCAGTCGGGTCTCGTTGCGTACCTGCTGCGTTCTGGCCGGTTCCGCCGAGATCCCGAACCGGTGTCTCGTTTCATCTTTGGGATCGATCTGCTGACGATCGCCTACGCGATCCTGCTGTTCTCGTACGACCCGAACTGGACCACGTACATCGTCGGGTTGCTGCTCATCATCGCCGGTGGTTTCCGGTTCGCGAGCGCCGGCGCGCTCACCGCGTCGGTCGTCATGGCGGCAACCTACGTGATCGTGGCGCTCTACCGCGAACGGGAGTTCGCTTACGCCACCGAGCCGCAGCGCATCGCCTTCACGGTCGCGATCTACCTGCTGGCCGGTTTCCTCATGGCCGGCCTGCTGCACGAGCTCGGGGCGCTGCGCGCCCAGCGCGAGGCGTTCGAGCACCAGCGCGCCGAGACCGAAGCGCTGCGTGCGCTGGACGCGATGAAGTCCGAGTTCCTGGCCGCGATGTCACACGACTTCCGGAGCCCACTCACCGTCGTTCGCGGCAGCATCGAGATCCTCTTGAGCGAGCAGCCGGGTCCGCTCACCGCGGCGCAGCACGAGCTCGCGCAACGTGCCGATCGGAACGTGCATCGCCTCGAAGAGTTCGCGGAGGACCTGCTCGAGATGGCGCGGATCGAACACGGCGCCGTGGCGCTCGAGCGCGTCGAGCTCGACGCGTGCGAGCTGGTCGGCGAGGTCGTGGAAGACCACCGGGTGTTCGCGCATGATCGCGGGCAGACGCTCGCCTTCGAGCGGCCCGCCGCGCCGGTGACGATCTACGCGGACGTCGGCCGGCTGCGGCGCGCGCTCGGCAACCTTCTCAGCAACGCCATCAAGTACGCGCCACCGGCCTCCACGATCCAGGTGCACGCCGGCAACGACTCCGGTGGCTTCCGCGTGACGGTCACCGACCGCGGCCCGGGCGTCGATCCGGACGAGCGCGAGCGCGTCTTCGAGAGGTTCTCGCGCGGCCGCCGCAGCGCGACGACCGCCGGTGCGGGTCTTGGGCTCTCGATCGCGCGCTCCCTGGTGGAGCTGCACGGCGGAACGCTCCGGTACGAGGACGCCGCGGGCGGCGGGGCCACGTTCGTCCTTTCGGTGCCGGCGGGTCTGGAATGAGGGTCCTGGTCGTCGACGACGAGCCCGACGTCCGCGCCCTCGTGGGCACGGCACTCGCCTACTCGCCGGTCGACGTCGAGCTACTCGAGGCGGGGGATGGCGACGAAGCGCTGCGCCTGGTCCGCAGCAGATCGCCGGACATCGTGATCCTCGATCTCGCGTTGCCGATGCGCGACGGATTCTCGGTGCTCGAGGAGATCCGGCGCGAGTCGAGCCTGCCGGTGATCGTCCTCACCGCGCGGGGCATGGAGCACGACAAGATCCGCGGCCTCGAGCTGGGCGCGGACGACTACATGACGAAGCCCTTCAGCCCGCGCGAGCTCGTGGCGCGCATCCAGACCGTGATGCGGCGCTCAGCGCCGTTGAAGCTCGACCCCGGCACGATCGAACGTGGTGACATCCGCATCGACCTCGCCGCGCGCCAGGTGTTCCGCCGCGGCGAGGAGGTGCGTCTCACACCGACCGAGTTCAACCTTCTCGTCGAGCTGGCGGCACGCGCGGGCGAGGCCGTCTCGCATGAAGCGCTGCTCGTCAAAGTGTGGGGACCCGAGTACCGCACCGAGGGCCACTACTTGAAGGTGTACATCGGGCGCTTGCGCGACAAGCTCGAGAGCGAGCCCGCAAGCCCTCGACTGATCGAGACGGTGCGCGGCACCGGCTATCGGCTGGCACTTACCAAAGACTGACTTGTGGTCGGCACCCGCGTAGTGGTGGCCGAGCCGCGCCGTGCCTACCGCTCCGGGTTCTTCTCGCGCCCCGCCGGCTTGAACGCCTTGCGCCGATCGATCGCGTCCGACAGCAGCTTCATGGTACCCGCGGGGTCGACCGTGGCGCGCTTGTCGATCTCACTCCTCGGACGTCCGATGAGCCCGCAGGTCGCACAGTCACCCTTTCCATTGAGGCGCGCGTGGCAATGCGCGCAGTGGACCTCGAACGGCGGATGGGAATGGAAGAGGCCGAGCGCCTCGGCGTCGAGTAGCAGCTGCTGCACGTCCACGGTCGCCTCCTACGCGGATCCGAGCACCACGGACTTCTTCTCCGTGTAGCTCTCGATCGCCTCGATGCCGTGCTCCTTGCCGAACCCGGACTGCTTCGCGCCGCCGAAGGGCAGCTGGTCGTACGCGACCTGGATGTCGTTGACCCAGGTGTAACCCGCGTCGAGCTGCTCGGCCGCCTTGCGCGCCTTCGCCATGTCGCGCGTGAAGATCGAGCTGCCCAGCCCGTAGATGGAGGAGTTCGCCTTGCCGATGGCCTCGTCCAGGTCCTTGACGATGAACAACGGCACCGCGGGGCCGAAGACCTCCTCGGTGGCCATGCGCGAGTCTTCGGGGACCTCGCTCAGCACCGTCGCCGGGTAGAACCAGCCCTTCGCATATTCGGCGCCCTCCGGCCGCTTGCCGCCCGCCAGCACCTTCGCGCCGCGCTTCACCGCATCGGCGACCTGCGCCTCGACTTCCTCGCGCTGGTGCTCGGTGTGTAGCGGCCCCATCTTCGTGTCCGCCGCGAAGGCGTCACCGAGCTTCCACTCCTTCTGCGCGCGCTCGGTGAACTTGGTCATGAACTCTTCCGCGATCTTGTCGAACAGGAAGATGCGCTTCACCGCGAGGCAGGCCTGCCCGGCGTTGAAGAAGCGGCCGATCGCCGCGGCGGCCGTCGCCCTACGGATGTCGGCGTCGTCGGCCACGATCATCGCGTCACTGCCGCCGAGCTCGAGCGTCACGCGGGTCACGTTCTGAGCGGCGAGCTGCATGATCCGCTTGCCCGTCGCCGTCTGGCCGGTGAAGGCGATCTTGTTCACGCGAGGGTGCGACACGAGCGCGTCGCCGACCTCGGCGCCCGAGCCGTGCAGGGTGTTGATCACGCCGGGCGGGAAACCCGCGGCGTTGATCGCTTCGATCGCGCGCTGCGTCGCGAGCGGCGTGGTCGATGCCGGCTTCAGCACGATCGTGCAGCCTGTCGCGAGGGCCGGGCAGAGCTTGTTCGCGAACAGCGTCAGCGGGAAGTTCCAAGGGGTTATCGCTGCCACCACGCCGACCGGACGGCGCATGGTGATGCCGAACTTCGAGGGGTCGTCCAGGGGGATGTAGTCGCCGCGGATCTTGTCGGCGAGCCCGGCGAAGTACTCCAGGTTCTCGGCGACGCGGTTCGCTTCGATCTTCGCGTGCGCCAGGGGCTTTCCCTGCTCGAGCGACAGGAGCTTCGCGACCTCGTCCACGACCTCGCGCATCCTCCGCGCGGCCTCGTGCATCATCGCGGCTCGTTTGCTCGGCGGCGTCGCCGCCCATATCGGGAAGGCCTTCGCGGCGGCGGCGACGGCCGCATCCACGTCGGCCGGCGTGCCGCGCGGGATCTCGCCCACGACCTCGCCGTTGGATGGGTTCCGCACCGGCATCGTCTTGCCGCCCTGCGCCCCCGTGAGCTGACCGTCGATGAGCATCTGCGCCACTTCGGACCTCCCCGCTCGCGTCGCGACAAGCATATGAACTCGGGCGCACGTTCGCTCAAGCGAACGTGCGAGCAGGCGCGTAGCGTATGGCGGCACCACGCGGGGAGGTTCCGACGGCATGGCAGTGCGACTCGAAACGCAAGGCGCGATCGGCCACATCGTCCTCGATCGGCCGCCCGCCAACTCGTATGACAAGGCCTTCATGGACGAGCTCGACGCCGCGATCGAATCGGCGAAGGCCGACGACGCGGTCAAGGCGATCGTCGTCCGGAGCGCGTCGGAGAAGTTCTTCTCCGCGGGGGCCGACGTGTCGGTGTTCGCGAAGAGCGATCTCGACACGCAGAACGCCTTCGTGGTATGCGCGAACGAGGCCATGGGCAAGCTCGAGAGCACGCCCAAGGTCGTCATCGCGGCGATCAACGGTCACTGCCTCGGGGGCGGTCTCGAGATCGCGCTCTGCTGCGACTTCCGGATCGCAGCGGAGGGCGGGTACAAGATCGGGCTGCCCGAGGTCTCGCTTGGGCTGCTGCCGGGCACCGGCGGCACGCAGCGCCTGCCGCGCCTGGTCGGACGCCAGAGGGCGCTCGAGCTGATGCTCAAGGGCACGACCTTGTCGCCGCAGGAGGCCAGGGACGCCGGCATCGTGGACGAGCTCGCACCCGCCGCGGACCTACAGGCTCGGGCTGCCGCCCTCGCGCAGGAGTACGCGTCGGGGCCGAGCTACGCCCGCGGGCAGATCAAGTACGCGGCGGTGCAGGGATTCGGCACGACGCTGAAGGAGGGTCTCGCGATCGAGCGGCAGGCGCTGATCCGCCTTTTCAAGAGCGAGGACGCCCGTGAGGGCGTCAAGGCGTTCGTCGAGAAGCGCACGCCGGAGTACAAAGGCCGCTAGTCGCGTGGGAGGGTCGGCCGTGATCGAGTCCCGGTCCATCACCGATCGCATGCTCGGAGCGTTGCGGCTCGACGCCGCGACGTACGAGGAGGTCGAGGCCGACCCGAAGGCGACGGGCGAAGCGGCGTTCGTCGTGGTCGCGTCGTCGTTGGTCGCCGCGGCGGGCTTCGCCCTCCGTCTGGGCGGTACCGTCAACGCCGGGTTCCTTCAGATCATCGCGGAGCTGATCGGTTGGGCGTTCTACGCCTGGTGCGCGTACCTCGTCGGCGTGAAGCTCATCCCCGGTCCACAAACGAAGTCCAGCTGGGGCGAGATCGCGCGGACGCTTGGATACGCGACGACCCCGCGCTTCCTGTTGTTCCTCGTCGTCATCCCGGGCCTCGGTGGTCTGGTGATCACGGTCGTGCGGATCTGGATCCTCCTCGGGACGATCGTCGCGCTCCGCAGCGCGCTCGACTGCGGGACGGTGCGCGCGATCGTCGTGGCGGTGCTCGCGTCGATCGTCCAGGTGATCATCGTCGCCGTCATCGCCGGCATCCTCTTCTAGGAGCGGTCGTCACGCCGGACAAACGCACGACGCTCGCCGACGCGGTCGCGCGCTTCGTGACCGACGGCATGTCGATCGCACTGGGCTGCGCGCTCGAGCCCGCTATCCCCTTCGCCTTCGGCCACGAGCTCATCCGGCAGCGCAAGCGCGACCTGGTGCTCATCGGCCCGATCTCGGACATCCTCTTCGATCAGCTCATCGGCGCGGGCTGCGTCCGCGAGATCCACGCCGCGTGGGTCGGCAACGTCTCGGCCGGTCTCGCGCATTGCTACCGGCGCGCGATGGAGCAGGGCATCCCGCGACGGATCGTGGTGCGCGACCACAGCAACTTCTCGATCGCCCAAGCGCTCCTCGCGGGCGCGATGGGGGCGCCCTACATCCCGACGTGGACGCTGCTCGGCTCGGACATCCCCCGCGCGAACGGGACGTTCAAGGAGTCGACTTCACCATTCGACGGATCGAAGGTCCTGCTCATTCCTCCGATCGTGCCCGACGTCACGGTGGTCGCGTGCCAGTCGGCGGATCCTACCGGCACGGTCTACCTCGACGGGCCCTGGGGCGTCTCGCAGGAGGCCGCGCTGGCGGCGAAGGCCGTCATCGTCCTGTGCGAGAGCATCGCGGGCACCGAGGCGGTCCAACAGATCCCGCGGTACACGCCGCTGCCGAGCACGAAGGTCGTGGCCGTCGTACACGAGCGCGGCGGATGCCACCCCTCGCCGCTTCAGAACGAATACGGCCGCGATCACGAGTTCTTTCACGAGTACCACCGCGCGACGCGCACGGTGGAGGGATTCGAGGGCTGGACCGCGGAGTGGGTGACGGGCGTCAAGGACCGCGCGGAGTATCTCCGCAAGCTCGGGCCGCGCTGGAAGGCTCTCCGCGACAAGTCTCGTCAGATGTTCGAGCCGATGTGAACGGCATTCGTTGATGGACGTATCCGCCGGCGAGATCATGGTCGCGCAGGCCGCGCGCGAGATCCGCGACGGCGAGATGGTCTTCGTGGGCATGCGGCTTCCGCTGATCGCGTTCGTCGTGGCGAAGCGAACGCACGCGCCCAGCGCGATCGGCCTCTTCGAGCTCGGCATCGTGCGTGACGAGCCGGCTCCCGAGCTGCTTTACACGATGGGCGATCCGGCGAACGTGGAGGGCTCGATCTGGTGCGCGCGCACGATCGACCTGATGGGCATGTTGCAGCGTGGCGAGGTCGACGCGGGCTTCATCGGTGGGGCGGAGATCGACCGGTACGGCAACCTGAACACGACGGCGATCGGCGGGGACCGAGCGCACCCCAAAGTGCAGCTGCCGGGATCGGGTGGGGGCGCGGACATTGCCAGCCTGGCCCATCGCCTCATCGTGATCATGCCGCACGACAAGGGCCGGCTCCGCGAGCGGGTCGATTTCATCACGTCACCCGGCTATGGCCGGGGCGCCGGTTGGCGCGAACGCGTCGGGCTCCCGCGCGGCGGACCGTCGGTCCTCATCACCACGCTGGGTGTGTTCCGGTTCGTCGACGGCGAGGCGGTCCTGGTCTCCAACCACCCGGCGAGCTCCCTCGACGAGATCCGCGCGAACACCGGCTGGCCGCTCCGCGTGGCCGGCGACGTCGGCGAGACCCAGGTGCCCTCCGACGAGGTCCTCGGCATCATCCGCGACTACGACCCGGAGGGTTTCTGGACACGGCGCGGCGAGTAGCATCCCCGCCGATGGTCCAGGCTCCCGCGCGCGGCACGCTGCGGCTTCCGGATCTGCCGGAGCGCTACAACGCCGCGATGACCTACGTCGACGAGCACCGCGGCGTGCGCCCCGACAAGATCGCGATCCGCTGTCAGAGCCAGAGCGTCACGTACGGCGAGATGGCCGCGAACGTGGACCGCGCCGGCAATGCGCTTCGC
This sequence comes from Candidatus Limnocylindria bacterium, assembly GCA_041486085.1. Lineage (GTDB taxonomy): Bacteria > Chloroflexota > Limnocylindria > P2-11E > P2-11E > CF-39. Next base: position 15,597 of record JBGPKU010000029.1, read on the forward strand.
GAGCTCGGCGTGGACATCGAGGATCGCGTCGTCATCCTGTGTGTCGACTCACCGGCGTTCGTGTACGCGTTCTTCGGCGCGATGAAGATCGGCGCCATCCCGGTGCCGACCAACACGCTGCTGCTCCCGCATGACCTCGCGTACATCCTGCGTGACAGCCGCGCGGTCGCCATCGTGGTCTCCGCGCCGCTCCTGCCGAAGGTCCTCGAGATCCGCAAGGACTGCCCGCGCCTGCGGCAGATCCTCGTGACCGCGTCGGGCGGGCCCGCTCCCTCTGGGCAGGAGCCCGGTGCGCTTCCCGCACCGCTGCCCGAGGGCGTCCTGTCCTTTGACCAGGCGCTGACCGCGGCCGACGACGAGCTCACCCCGGCGGACACGGGTCCCGACGACATGGCGTTCTGGCTCTACTCGTCGGGCACGACCGGTTTCCCGAAGGGCACAGTGCACCTGCAGCACGACATGATCTATTCGGCCGACACGTTCGGCGCGCACGTGCTCGGATGCACCGAGGAGGACCGGTACTTCACGGTCTCGCCGCTCTTTCACGCCTACGGCCTCGGCAACGGCGTCTTCGTCCCCATGCGCTTCGGCGCGTCGGTCGTCTACAAACCCGAGCGGGCGACGCCCGATCTCGTCTTCGGTCTCGTCACGACGGAGCGCCCCAGTGTCCTCTATACCGCCCCCACCTTCTATGCGGCGCTCCTCGCGTATCCGAGCGAGGGCTTCAAGTACGACCTCTCGTCGCTGCGGTTCTGCGTCTCAGCGGGCGAGGCGCTGCCGAAGGCCCTGTTCGACGCGTGGAAGAAACGCTTCGGCATCGAGATCCTCGACGGCATCGGCTCGACCGAGATGATGCACATCTTCATCTGCAACCGGCTGGGATCGGCGAAGGGCGGCACGAGCGGCACGGTCGTGCCCGGTTACGACGCGAAGATCGTCGACGACGACGGCAAGGAGGTCGCGACCGGCGAGAGCGGCCACCTCTGGGTGTCGGGCGATTCGTGCGCGGCTTTCTACTGGAACAAGCACGAGAAGACGAAGGCCGCGTTCAAGGGCGACTGGTACGTGACCGGCGACAAGTACCACCAGGACGAGGACGGTCACTTCGTCTACGAGGGACGCAGCGACGACATGCTCAAGGTCTCGGGACAGTGGGTCTCGCCGGTGGAGGTCGAGGCCGCGCTCATCGCGCACGACGCCGTGCTCGAATGCGGCGTGGTCGGTATGAAGGATCAGGACGGTCTGGTGAAGCCGAAGGCCTTTGTCGTCCTTAAATCCGGGCGCGTCGCGAGCGATGCCCTCGCGGCTGAGCTCACGGAGTTCGTCAAGAGCCGTATCGCGCACTTCAAGTACCCACGTTGGATCGAGTTCGTGAGCGAGCTGCCGAAGAACGCCGCCGGCAAGATCCAGCGGTACAAGCTGCGCGAGCAGGGGGACGGCTAGCGTGCCGGGCCTCGATCCGAAGGTCGTCGCGTGGAAGCGCGCGGCCACCGAGGATCCGGAGAAGTTCTGGGGCGCAGCGGCCGAGGCGCTTCCCTGGTTCAAGAAGTGGGAGCGCGTCATGGACTGGGAGCCACCGACGTTCCGCTGGTATCGCGGCGGCCGCTCCAATCTCGCCTACAACTGCGTCGACCACCACGTGAAATCCGGGCGCGGCGACCGCACCGCGCTCATCACGGAGAACGAGCGCGGCGATCGACGGAGCGTCACGTACGGGCAGCTGCTCTCTCGGGTCGAGCGCGTCTCGGCGGCGCTGCGGGGGATCGGCATCGGGAAGGGCGACCGCGTCGCGATCTACATGCCCACGTCGGCCGAGGCGATCGTCCTCATGCTCGGCGCCATTCGTATCGGCGCGGTGATCATCGTCATCTTCGCCGGCTTCGGCGCGGGCGCGCTGGGCGAGCGCGTGCGTCTGGCTGGCGCTCGCGCGCTGTTCGCGACCGACGTCGTGTACCGCAAGGGCAAGGACGTTCCGCTGAAGGTCATCGTCGACGACTCGCTCCGCGACGCGCCGACGGTCGAGACCGTCGTCGTGCTGCGCCGCGGGAAGGACGCGGTGCCGATGACCACAGGGCGCGACATCACCTGGGACGCGTTCCTCGCCAAGGCGGAGGGACAGGACAGCGCGCATGTAGAGCTCGAGGCGAACGAGCCCGCGTACATCCTCGCGACGTCGGGCACGACCGCGAAGCCGAAGCTCGCGGTCCATACGCACGGCGGGTACCAGGTGTACGTGTACTCGATGGCCAAGTGGATGTTCGGCCTGAAGCCCGATGACGTTTGGTGGTCGACATCGGATATCGGATGGGTCGTCGGACATTCCTACATCGTGTTCGGGCCGCTCCTGGTGGGCTGCGCGACGATCGCGTACGAGGGCGGGCTCGACCATCCGAATTCCGAGACCTTCTACGCGATCGTGGAGCGCAACAAGGTCACCGGCGTCTTCACCTCACCGACCGCGGTGCGCCTCCTGATGCGCTACGGGAACGCGCCCGCGCGCGCACACGACCTGTCCTCGCTCGAGCGCGTGTTCTGCGCCGGAGAGGTGCTCAACGCCCCGGCCTGGGAGTGGTTCCAGAAGGAGGCACTGCAGGACAAGGTGCCGGTCATCGACCACTACTGGCAGACCGAGACCGGCGGGCCGGTGGTCGGCAATCCGTACGGGGTGGGCCAGCTGCCGATCAGACCCGGCTCCGGCGGCGTGGCGCTCGCGGGCATCGAAGCCGCTGTCGTTGACGCCGAAGGCGTCGAGCTCGGTCCGGGCGAGAAGGGCATCTTCGTCATCAAGCGGCCGTTCCCGGGCCTGACCGCGCGCCTGTGGGGCGAGCCTGACCGGTATGCGCGCGATTACTGGGACAAGGTCCCGGGCAAGAGCGTGTACTTCACCGGCGATTCGGCGTCGATCGACGCGGATGGGTACGTCTGGTTCAGCGGCCGCGCGGACGAGATCATCAAGATCGCCGATCACCGGCTCGGCACGATCGAGGTCGAGACCGCGTTCCTGCGCCACCACGCCGTGGCGGAGGCCGGCGTCACCGGACGTCCGGACGAGCTCCGCGGTCAGGTCATCTCGGCCTTCGTGGTGCTGAAGCAAGGTCACACGCCATCCGAGGCGCTCAAGAAGGAGCTGCTCGCCACGGTGCGGACCGAGCTCGGCCCGATCGCGGTCATCGGCGAGCTGAACTTCGTCGACATGCTGCCGAAGACGCGCAGCGGCAAGATCATGCGTCGCGTGCTGAAGGCCGTGATCCTCGACAAGGATCCCGGGGACATCTCGACCATCGAGGACGAGGGCTCGGTCGAGGAGGCGCGCGAAGCGTGGGCAGCCATCCGACGTGAGGTGGCGGGAGGGGCGTCAGCGCCCTAACGTCGCCGCATGCCCATCCGTGAAGAGAAGCCGGCGTGGACCGCGGTACCCGCGGCCGTGCGCGCTGAAACCGAACGCCGTCTTCGTTCACGCGTCGCGCGAGCGGCGCGCGCGTACGGCGGCTATGCCGCGTCGGCGACGTTCCGTCTCGTCCTCGCGAACGGCCGCCGAGCGTTCTTCAAGGCCGGGTATCCGCCGCCGCCCGGCAGCGCGGCCATCTTCCCCATCGACCGCGAAGAGAAGCGCTACGTCAGGCTCGCGCGCTACATGGGCCGCTGGGCGCCGCGCCTCTACGGCTCGTTCCGTCTCGAGGAGTGGCACGTGCTGCTCATGGAGGATCTCGGCCCCGCGACGATCCCGCCGTGGACGACCGGCAAGGCGAGGCTCGCGGCACGCTCGTACGCGCGATTTCATCGCAGCACGCTCGGCGCGCGACTCCCGGCGTTCCTGCCGACCGACGATCACGTCGAGTTCGCTGGCTTTTGGCGCGCCCTCGCGAGGAGCGGCGACCTTGCCGGCACCGCGTCGCTGGCTGGGCGGCGTTCGGACGAAGCGCGGGAGTGGATCGACGTCGCGCTTCGCGTTCTCCGGGATCGGGAGAGAGATCTCGTGACAGCGCGCCGGCCGTTCGCCCTGCTTCACGTCGACACGCGCTCGGACAACATTCGTCTGATCGGCGATCGTCTCGTGATGTTCGACTGGCCATTCGCGGCCGCCGGCCCGGCCGAGTTCGATCTCGCCGCGTTCGCTCAGGGCGTGACCGCCGAAGGGGGCCCGACTCCGGAGCGCGTGCTCGAGTGGTACGAGGACGTGCTCCCACTGCGAGCGCGCGAGCTGGACGCATCGATCGCGGGGATCGCCGGCTATTTCGCCGACCGCGCGTGGCGCCCTCCGATGCCCGGCCTGCCGCGCCTGCGCTCCATCCAACGCCGCCAGCTCATCGCGACGCTCGCCTGGGCGGCGCGGCGCTTCGGACTCCCGGAGCCGCGCTGGCTCGATGCGGTGAAGCGCTGATGCCCGAGTGGCCGGATCTCCATGTCCTGCGGTCGCGCATCGAGAAGGCGGTCGGCGGAGAGCGCGTGACCGCGGTGCGCACGCACGATTTACTTGTGCTGAGAGCCACGCGCCCTCTGCCCGAAGCGCTCGAGGGCCGGGTGCTCACCGGCGTCGCGCACCGCGGCCGCTTCCTCGCGTTCACGTTCGACGACGGCACGCGGGTGGTCGTGAACCCGATGCTCAGCGGGCTGTTCGACCTGCTGCCGCCGTCCACGAAGATCCGCGCGACCACCGCCTTCGCCCTGACGTTCGAAAACGGCGTAGATCTCCGTTATCGCGACGACACCCGGATGGGCAAGGTCTACCTCCTGGCCGTGGGCGCAAGCGAGGCCGACGTGCCGGGCTTCTCCGGGCAGGGCGAAGAGGCCGGTGCGCTCGCGTGGTCGGCGGACGAGTTCGCGAAGCGCGCGAAAGCAACGCGCCGCGAGCTGCGCAATCTCCTCATGGACGACGAATTCGTCGCCGGCATCGGCAACGCCTACGCGGATGAGATCCTGTGGGCCGCGAAGCTCCACCCAAAGCGCCGTGTCGCGACGTGCGACGAGGGCGAGATGGATCGGCTGCGCGGGGCGCTACGGGCGACGCTCGAACGGGCAGCCGAGATCGTCGAGAAGGAGCTCCCGCCGGCGCTCGGCACGAAGGTGCGCGGTCACATGAACGTGCGCGGGCGCGCCGGCGAGCCGTGCCCGCGGTGTGGCGCGAAGATCGTCCGGACGCGACACGGACTCGACGAGATGTACGTGTGCCCGAAGTGCCAGCCACCCCCGAAGGGCCAGCTGCGCTAGGCGCATCACGCGAGCACTGCGGACGTCGGCCGGACGTCCGCCGGTTGAGCGGCGGCGGCACGATCCTCTTCGATCATCTCGAGGAAGGCGTCGACCGCGCGCTCGCGCCACTGCGTGCCACGTCCCTTTATCAGCTCGGAGCGCACGGCCTCCCAGGGCATGCCGCGACGGTACGGACGATCCGTCGTCATCGCGTCGTAGCTGTCGGCGACGGAGATCACCGAGACCTCGAGCGGGAGCTCGTCACCCCTCAGGCCGCGGGGATAGCCCCTGCCGTCGTGACGCTCGTGATGGGCGAGCACGAGCTCGGCGCCCTCGAAGAACTCGGGAATGTGCCTCAGCAGCCGGTGTCCGATCTCGACATGCCGCTGCATCTCGGCGCGCTCGGCGTCGTCGAGCGGGCCCTTCTTCAGGAGCACGAGGTCGTTCGTCCCGATCTTGCCGATGTCGTGCACGCGCGCCGCATCGTGGATGAGCCCGACCTGCGTCGACTCGAGCTTGATCCGTCGGGCGAGCCGCTCGGCGAGCGCGGCCACGCGCTGCGAGTGGCCATGTGTGTACGGGTCGCGAAGGTCGATGAGGTCCGCGAGCTCGAGGATCGTTGCGCGAGTCTGTTCCTTCACGCGCGCGGACTCGCGCAGCGCCAACAGCATCGCGCCCATCGGCACCGCGAACAGCAGGAGCGCCAGCGGTTCGCTTCCAACCGAGACGGCCGCGAGCGCGCCGAGCGCGTAGAGGGAGGTCTCGTAGGGGAGGTCGCGCCGGTGCATCTCCCACCAGCGTTCGAGTGGCCGGCGTTTGAGCTGCAGCGCGACCACGAGGTCCACGAGCAGCCCTTGCACGAGGTACTTCGCGCAGCCCGCCGCGAGGATCATGAGCGCGGCCGATGCGGAAGGCGGCTTCGACCCATCCAGCGCCGCGTAGACCGCGGCCGCGACTGCCACGCCGATCGTGGTCGTCGCGGCGTTGAAGCAGCGGTTGTACCAGCGCATCCGCGTGTTGCGGAAGCGAAGACCGATGAGCGTGCTCGCACCCGCGACGAGCATCGCGTCGAGGGGCGAGAGGAGGAGCGCCGCCGCGAAGGTCGGCATGTCGTCGACCGTGATCTTCACCTTCGTGCCGAGGTGCAGCGGCCAGACCTGTGCGGCGCCGGACATCGCGAGGAGGATCGCCGCGATGATGAGCTGCGGGCGCGACGGCATCGCCGCCGCGGGCACCTGCGATGCGAGCAGGGCCACCGCCACGGCGAGCACGGCGACGATATAGAGCCGCAATGGTCCGCGGAGCCGAAGCATGGTCGCTAGAGCCCGAGCCCGATCATCGTGAAGTTCGCGCGGGTCGGGGACTTCGAGTCACCGTCGTAGCCGGCCAGGAGCGTCTGTGTCGTCCCGACCGCGCGGGTGTGCGTCGGGAAGCTCACGGATGCGTTCATCGACACGGTCACCACGACCGGAAGCCGGCCGACGCCCCAATAGGCTGGGAGCGTGCGCGAGATCGACGCGGTCACCGGCACGGCGCCGGGGAGCGAGACCACCAGGGCAACGACGTTCTTGGGCACCTGCAGGTCGAAGTGGACGCTGCCGTGGATCTTCGACGCGTAGGCCCCCGGGAACGAAGTGGTGATGTCGACGAGGCTGCCGTTCACCAGGAAAGTCGGGTCCTCCTCGCACCATTGCTGGCCCGCGTAGGCCGAGTCGCCCAGCGACAGGATCCCGCCGAAGAAGGCGACAAACGCCCCAAGGACGCGGATACGCTTCATGTCTCTCCCACCCACCATTACTAGGACCCCTTACCCAGGACCTTCGGTGTTCGAGCATCGGTGGCCGGGCAAGCGCACGCGTGTCGGCGAAGTCGCAGAAAATCTCAATAGGCGGTATAGGAGGCCCGTGTTTCGGGGCCTCCAGGAGGTGATCGGCATGGCGGAAACGATCCTCGTGTCACGGGACGGCCCGATCGCGATCGTGCAGCTGAACCGGCCGCAGGTACTGAACGCGCTGAATGAACAGGTCCTGACAGAGCTCGGTGACGCGATGCGACAGCTGGATGACGACCCCACGTGCCGTTGCATCGTGCTCACCGGAAACGAGAAATCCTTCGCGGCGGGCGCGGACATAAAGGAGGCGTTCGTCGGCGTCACGCCGGTGACGATGCTCGCGCAGGACCTCACGTCGAAGTGGGAGATCATCCGACGTATCAAGACGCCGATCATCGCGGCCGTCTCGGGTTTCGCGCTGGGCGGCGGCTGTGAGCTCGCGATGATCTGCGACATCATCGTCGCGTCAGAGACCGCGAAATTCGGCCAGCCTGAGATCAACCTCGGCATCATCCCCGGTGCCGGCGGGACGCAACGCTTGACGCGCGCGGTCGGCAAGTGGGTCGCGAACGAGATCATCCTCACGGGCCGCTTCATCAGCGCGCAGGAGGCGAAGGACATCGGGCTCGTCGTGCACGTGTATCCCGCCGCGTCGTGGCTCGAGGATGCGAAGGCACTCGCCCGGACCATCGCCGAGAAAGCGCCGGTCGCGGCGCGCCTCGCGACCGAGGCGGTCGACATCGCCTGGAACTCGCCACTGGACGCCGGCCTCGAGTTCGAGCGGAAGGCGTTCTACCTGCTCTTCGCGACTGAGGATAAGAACGAGGGCGTCGATGCGTTCGTGAACAAGCGCAAGCCCACGTTCAAGGGGAAGTAGTGACGAACCTGCGGCACGAGCGCGTGGGAGCACTGGCGATCTTCACGCTCGACCGGCCGGACGTGCTGAACGCATTCGACGAAGGACTCACGACCGCGCTGGCGGAACAGCTTGATGGCTGTGCGCACGATCCCGGGGTGCGGGCGGTCGCGCTCACCGGCGCGGGTCGCGCGTTCTCAGCCGGCCAGGATCTGCGGGACCGGCTCGCGATGGTCGAGGCGGGGAAGGATCTCCATCTGGGAGACGAGCTGCGCCGCCGGTACCACCCGGTCATCAGTCAGATACGCGCGATGCGCAAGCCGGTGATCGCCGCGGTGAACGGTGTCGTCGCCGGAGCGGGTCTCGGTATCGCCGTCGCCTGCGACGTCCGCGTGGCCGCGGCATCGGCGTCGTTCCGCGCGGCCTGGGGGCGCGTCGGTCTCGTGCCCGACGCCGGGTCGGCCTACTTCCTACCGCGTCTGGTCGGGCTTGGGAGGGCAATGGACATGATCCTCACCGGCGAGCCGGTCGGCGCCGAGGAGGCGCTGCGCATCGGTCTCGTCACGCGCGTCTGGCCGGATGCCGAGTTCGCGCGCGAGTGGCGCGCCTACGGAATTGCTCTCGCGAGCGGTGCCACCGAGGCGTTCGCCTTGACGAAGGAGGGGCTAAACGCGTCGTGGGACCACGACCTCGCGTCGTTCCTGGAGATCGAGGCGGGACTTCAAGATCGTGCCGGCCGCACTCGCGACTACGCTGCGGGCGTGAAGGCGTTCACGTCGAAGCGTCCCCCGACGTTCGAGGGACGCTGACGTGACTGGGATCGTCAGCCGTTGAGCGACCCTCGCGACGCTGTGGTCATCGGCTACGTGCGCACGCCGTTCGGCCGGTATGGCGGCGGGCTCGCAGCCATCCGCCCGGACGATCTGGCGTCCCACGTCATCCGTGCGGTGCTCGAGCGCACGGACATCGCCGACAAGGAGGTCGACGAGGTCGTCTTCGGCGCGTCGAACCAGGCCGGCGAGGACAACCGAAACCTTGGGCGCATGGCCGCGCTGCTCGCGGGCCTGTCCGAGACCGTGCCGGGAGTCACCGTCAACCGGCTCTGCGGAAGCGGTCTCGAGGCCGTGAACGACGCCGCGCGTCGCATCCGGGCCGGCGAGGCCGACCTCGTGATCGCGGGAGGCGCGGAGAGCATGACCCGCGCGCCGCTCGTGACGTTGAAGCCGTCCGAGGCTTTCCCGCGTGGCGAGCGGGCGCTCGCGGACACAACGCTCGGCTGGCGCCTGGTGAATCCGCGGATGACCGACCTCGGTTATCACCCGATCTCGCTCGGCGAGACGGCGGAGAACGTCTGCGTCAAGGAGCACGTCTCGCGCGCGGCTCAGGACGAGTACGCCCTGCGCTCGCAGCGGCGCTACGCGAAGGCGAAAGAGGACGGCTTCTTCACCGGCGAGATCCAATCGATCCATAACGGCAAGGAGCTGGTTCACGACGACGAGCACCCGCGTCCCGACGTGGCGCTCGAGAAGCTCGCGAAGCTCAAGCCGGCATTCAAGGACGGCGGCACCGTCACGGCCGGCAACTCCTCGGGGATAAACGACGGCGCGGCCGCGCTCATCGTCGCGAGTCGCGAGAAGGCGCTGTCACTCGGGTCGCCGGTGCTGGGCCGCTTCGTTGCCAGCGCGAGCGCGGGCGTGCATCCCGACTACATGGGGCTCGGCCCGATCCCGGCCGTCCGCACGCTCTTGAAGCGCGCTGAGGTCGGCGTGGACGAGATCGACGTCATCGAGCTCAACGAGGCGTTCGCCGCGCAGGTCATCCCGTGCATGCGCGAGCTTCATCTGCCCGAGGACCGCACCAACCCGAACGGCGGCGCGATCGCGATCGGGCACCCGATCGCCGCCTCCGGCGCGCGCCTCGCCGGCACCGCGCTCCGCGAGCTTGCGCGACGGAACGGCCGGTATGCCCTGGTCACGATGTGCATCGGCGTGGGCCAGGGCCTCGCGACACTGTTCGAGCGTGAGACCTCTTAGCGGTTCTTCTTCGGCCCCGAGGGCAGGCGGCCCGCATCCTGGACCGCTCGGCGCAGCAGGTACTCCATCTGCGCGTTCACGCTCCGCAGCTCATCGACCGCCCACCGCTGTAACGACTCGTGCAGCTCCGGATCGATCCGGAGCAGCACCGACTTCTTGTCAGCCACGACTACGTGTACAGGCTTCCCGTGTTGACGACCGGCTGAGTGTTCTGCTCGCTGCACAGGACTACGAGCAGGTTGCTCACCATCGCGGCCTTGCGCTCGTCATCGAGCGTGATGATGCCGCGCTTGGAGAGCTCGTCGAGCGCCATCTCGACCATGCCCACCGCTCCCTCGACGATGCGCGTGCGCGCGGCGACCACCGCGCTCGCCTGCTGACGGCGCAGCATCGCCTGGGCGATCTCCTGCGCATAGGCGAGATGCGAGAGTCGGGCCTCGATGACCTCGATGCCGGCCTTCGCGAGGCGGTCCTGGATCTCGGTGCGCAGGCGGTCGGTGATCTCCGCCGAGCTCGTGCGCAGCGAGAGCTGTCCGTCGACGTGCGCATCGTACGGGTACGAGGTCGCGAGGTTCCGCACCGCAGCCTCGGTCTGGACCTTTACGAAGTTCTCGTAGTCGTCCACCTGGAACGTGGCTTCCGCCGTATCGGTGACGCGCCACACCACGATCGCCGCGATGTCGATGGGGTTCCCGTCGTGGTCGTTCACCTTCAGCTTCGAGCTCTCGAAGTTGCGGATGCGCAGGCTGACCTTCCGTCGCGGGAAGGAGAATGGGTTGACCCACCAGAACCCGGCGTCGCGCAAGGTCCCGGTGTACGTGCCGAGCAGCTGCAGGACGCGGGCATCGTTCGGGCTCACCGGCGTCAGGCCGAAGAGTCCGACGAGGCCGATGGTGAATAGGATCGAGGCGGCGACGGCCATCCAGCCGTCCCGGGTGATGACGCGATCGACGAAGTACCACACGCTCAGGATCTCGACGGTGATGAACAGCAGCGTCATGACCAGGCCGGGCAGCGCGGTGGCGTGCTTCTCGCGGAACATCTACTCCCCCTTTTTGCTGGTCTCTAGCATTTAGATGTCATTGTGATAGAATCCACAAATAGTATCAGCCGCACGATGCGGGGAGGGTTCACGTCATGAGCGAAGCCGCGCGCCTGCCGGGACCGGGCGACGACCCGCCGTACATGACCGTCGCGCTGGAGGAGGCGCGCGCGGCCGCCGACCACGACGACGTGCCCATCGGCGCGATCGTCGTGCGCGGCGGGGAGGTCATCGCGCGCGCCCGCAATCGCCGCGAGGCCGACGCCGATCCGACCGCGCACGCCGAGGTCCTCGGCCTGCGCGAGGCGGGGAAGCAGGTCCGGAGCTGGCGGCTGTCGGATTGCGTGCTCTACGTGACCCTCGAGCCCTGCGTCATGTGCGCCGGCGCGATCGTGCTGGCGCGCGTGCCGCTCGTCGTGTTCGGCGCGCCAGATCCGAAGGCCGGCGCGGTCATCTCGATAGCGCAGCTATTCGAGGAGCGTCGGCTGAATCACCACCCGAAGTGGCGCATGGGGGTGCTCCGCGCGGAGAGCGAGGCGCTGTTGAGGGAGTTCTTCGCCGGCCACCGCATCAGGAGCGAGGACTAGGATGGCGACGTGTACCGGACGCAGTGGAGTGGGGCCTGGGTCGGCATCGCGCTGATCGCGATGGGCGTGATCTTCCTCGTGCAGAACTACCTCGGGTACGAGCTTCGCAACTGGTGGGCGCTCTTCATCCTCATCCCGGCGGTCGGATCGTTCACCTCGGCCTGGTACGTCTGGCGCAACAGCCATAGCACGGCGGCGGCCGCCGGATCCTTCACGCTGGGCATCATGTTCGCCACGCTCGCGGGCATCTTCCTGCTCGACCTTCCGTGGCGCAACGTCTGGCCCGTCTTCATCATCCTCGCCGGGATCGGCATGCTCCTGCCCTCGCTGGTCACGCGTCGCGAGAAGACCCAGCCGCGCTAGGAGAGCGTGATGTCGCGCGTGCGCAGCCGCCAGACGGTCAGCGCGACGAAGATGAGCGTCCAGGCCGCGAGCACGATCGCCGCCTGCGTCTGATCGGGCAAGGTCGACACGGGCGTCGGCCCACCTCCGGCCTGGACAGTGACGCCGACACGTGAGATCGACTGCACGTTGCGCGAGAGGCCGAGGTTCGCGATCGTCACGAAGTCGCGGTTGAACGAGATCAGCAGACTCGTCGCGATGCTCTCGGTGAAGTTGATGACCAGCCCGGCGGCGATGCCACCCCCCGCCGAGCGGAACCACAGGGCGATGAGCGACGACAGCGCCATGTACGGCAGGAAGCCGTAGACGCCGCGGCCACCGGCAGACGCCGCGAGCCCGAGATCGAGCCCGCTCGTGTCGAGCCCCGCCTGCGACGACACGACGAAGCTCGCGGCGATCGCCGCCGCCACACCAACGACCATGTACACGACCGCGTACGCGATGAGCGTGACGTACTTCGTCACGAGGAAGCCCATGCGACTCGCCCCCGAGGCGAGCAGCGTCCGCAGAGTGCCCCAGGCCCACTCCGTCCCGACGTGACTCGCCGAGAACACGATCATCAGGATCGATCCCAGCCCGGTCACGAATCCGACCCCGAGCTCGTTCAAGCGCGCCGGCCGGATGGCCTGGATCGCCTCCTGGAGCTGTCGGATCTGCACGTCGGGCGGCGGCGCGTTCGGCGTGACCGGTGCGTTGCCGCTGCGGAGCAGCGTGAGCTGCGCATTTGACGTCACCCATATGAGCTCGTAGAGCACGAAAGCGAACAGGACGACCATGGCGATGAGCACCCACGGCATCCAGCGGCGGACGAGCCGGTAGACCTCGCTACGAAGCAGCCGGAGCATCGGTCTCCTTCTCGGTGAGCTCGAGGAAGACATCCTCGAGCGAGCTCTGGCGCGGCACGATCGCGGCGGCGTAGAGGCCCGCCTCGACGAGGGCGCGGTTCAGCTCCTGGCCGCGGTCCGGAGCGGCGACCACGTCGAGTCCGCGCTCGGTCTCGCGCACCTCGCGCACGCCCTCGATGCGGCGCAGGATCTCGGCGGCGCGCTCGGGCTCGCCTACGACGATCTCGTACGAGCTTCCGCCGCGCGTGATCTCGGCGATCGTTCCCGCGGCGATGATGCGGCCCTTCTGGATCACGACGACCCGATCGCAGACCAGCTCGACCTCGTGCAGCAGATGGCTGGCGAGCAGGACGCCGCGGCCCTCCTTCGCCAGCTCCTTCGTGAGCTCGCGGATCTCCCGCTGGCCCGCCGGGTCCAGGCCGTTGCCCGGTTCGTCGAGGATGACGACCGCCGGATCCGGCAGGAGCGTCGAAGCGATGCCCAGACGCTGCCGCATGCCGAGCGAGTACGTGCGGAACTTGGACTTGGCGCGGTCGCTCAGGCCGAGGCGCTTGAGCAGCGGATCGACGCGCTGCCGCGCCGCGCCGCCGCGCAGCATCGCGATCGCTGTCAGATTCTGGCGGCCGCTGAGGTGCGGATAGAAGCTCGTGACCTCGAGCATCGCGCCAAGCTTCGCGAGCGCCTCCTCGCGGTGCGCCGCGACGTCTTTGCCGAGCACCTGCGCGCTGCCGGCGGTCGGCCGCACCAGTCCGAGGATCATGCCGATCGTCGTGCTCTTGCCAGCGCCGTTGGGCCCAAGCAGGCCGACGACCTCGCCGCGCCTCACCTCGAGGTCGAGGCGGTCCACCGCGGTCAGCGCCCCGAAGCGTTTCACCAGGCCGGACGTCCGGAGGACGACGTCGTCGATCAATTCCGGCAGCATAGGCGCTAGAGTCCGAGCGCTTCCCTGCCGCCGTACGCGCTCCACCACGGGGTCGCGGAGCGGCGCAGCACCTCGTTCAGCATCTCGATGTTCTTCACGCCGCGATCCTCGAGCCATCGCTCGAACGCGGCCGGGCCTTCCTTGGCGTACACCGGGATGCCGTCCTTCCTTGTCGCGCGCGCGCAGAGCACGCCGTTGAACTGCGCGCGGGATTCCGCCGCGTACTCGAGGCTCTCGCGGAAGACGTCGTCGTCGACGCCTGCCGACAGGTAGATGAACGGCTTCTTCGTCGCCTCCGACGCTTCCTTGAAGTGCCGCAGCGCCTCCGCCTTGGTGTACGCGACCTCGCCGGTCTTGTTGGCCTTCGACCCTTGCACGTACGCCATGTTCACCGGCACCTCGACCTTGAGGACGTCCACCCCGAATCGTGGCTCGGACAGCGTGCGCATGTACGCCTTCACGTACTCGGGCTTGCGCTTCGCGAATTCGAGGCCCTTCTCGTCCATGTCGTCGTCGTACGCGAGTGGCTCGAGAAAGAACGGCACGTCGAGCCCGGCGCACTCGGCGCCGATCCGCTCGAGCCAGGCGTGCTTGCGCTCGACGACGTCGGCCTCGTCGAACGGGTCGTAATAGATGAGCACCTTGATCGCGTTCGCTCCCGCCTCGACCACGCGGCGGACGCTCCAGTGGTCGAGAAGATCGGGCAGCCGACCCTTGACCGTCGCGTCGTATCCGGTCTTCTCGTACGCGAGCAGCACACCGGTGCCCGGCGCGCGCACCTTGAGCGCCGGCAGACCGTATTCCGGGTCCATGAGGATCGCGCTTGCGTGGTTTGTCAGCACCTTCGTCACGAGCGTCTTGAACTCGGTCAGCGCTTCATCCGTGGTCGGTCCGCCCTGCTTGCCGATCTCCTTGCGCAGCGACCCGCGCTGGTCCATCGCGGCCGCGCGGATGATGCCCTGCCGGTCGGCGCAGGCGTTGATGCCCTTCGCCTTTCCCTTCGAGACAGGTGACTTCGTGACGACAGCCATGACGTCCTCCACTTGCACCTGCGTGCCCTTTTGAAGCATCTAGATCGCCGCGGGCTGCGCGAGCTCCGGTGCGCTGGACATTGTGTCCTGCGCCGGGCGGATCCGAAGGGCCAGCGAGACCGCGATGAACCCCAAGATGCCCGCCGAGATGAACATGAGGTGATAGTCACCGAGCACGGTGTGAGCGTAGCCACCGGCGAACGCGGCCAGGGCGGCCCCGCACATATGAGAGAAGAAGATCCAACCGTAGAGCTGCCCAAGCGAGGCACGGCCGAAGATCTGCGCTGTCAGGTTGGCCGTCGGGGGGACCGTTGCGATCCAATCGAGGCCGTAGAGGACCGCGAACCCGTACAGCCACTGGGTCTCGAAGATGAACGGCAGCGCGAACAGCGACATCGCGCGAAAGCCGTAGTACGCCGCGAGGAGCTTGCGGTTGTCGAAGCGGTCCGACAGCCAGCCCGACCCGAGCGTGCCCACGATGTTCATCGCGCCCATGACGCCGACCGCTGTCGCCGAGGTGACCGACGTGAAGCCGTGCTCCATCGCGTGCGGGATGAGGTGCGTGCCGACGAGCCCGTTCGACGTGTACCCGCAGATGAAGAAGCTGCCGGCGAGCAGCCAGAAGTCACGGTTGCGGACCGCGACCCGCAGCGGCGTGCGCCGTTCATCGGCGGCCCGCTCGGCGGCGGAGATCGTCAGGCCCTCGCCGAAGGGCCGCGCCCGGATATCCGACGGCCGGTCGCGCATGAAGAGGAGCACGGGCACGGTCGTCGCGAGGGCGGCGAACATGAGGAGCGAGATGCCGGACCGCCAGCCGTCGCTGACGGTCAGCTGCATCATCGTCGGGAC
>JBGPKU010000030.1:0-30822 GCA_041486085.1 Candidatus Limnocylindria bacterium
CCGCTCTCGACCAACGCCGACGCCAGCAACGAGCGGGGGAAGGCCGATGTGCCAACGGCCGCGACCGCGGTCGCAGAAACGGTGCGTATCGTCGAGGTGAACCGGCCCGAGCGCCGCCGCCTCCCGGACACGCGCGCGAGCCTGACGCACAAGTTCTCGATCGAGGGCCACGAGGGCTACATCACCGTCGGACTCTTCGACGACGGCACACCAGGCGAGCTCTTCGTGACCATGGCGAAGGAGGGCTCGACGCTCTCCGGGATGATGGACGCGTTCGCGACCAGCGTGTCGCTCCTCTTCCAGCACGGCGTGCCGCTCCCACACCTGGTCGAGAAGTTCGGCCACATGCGCTTCGAGCCTTCAGGCTGGACCGGCAATCCCGAGATCGGCATGGCCAAGTCGATCGTCGACTACGTCTTCCGCTGGCTGGGATACCGGTTCCTGTCCGCAAGCGACAAGGAGATGCTCGGGCTCGTCCGACACAGCGAGATCGCCGACGCCGCCGCGCAGCTCGAGCTCATCAAGCCGTATGTCAAACAGACAGTCGAGTCCGCACCCGCGATGGTGTCGACCGCGCAGCCGACCGCGCCGGTCCGCCGCATGAACTCGACACCCGACGCGCCGCCTTGTCCTCGCTGTGGCTGGCTGACCGTGCGCAACGGCACCTGCCACAAGTGCGAGAACTGCGGAGAGACGACCGGGTGCAGCTAACTCCCTAAGCCAGGCTCTGGCCGGCCCGCCCGCTGGCCAGTCCGCCTCTAGCCCCGGCAGTTCCTGCTCCCCTGGACTGCCGGGGCTTTTCTTTTGTGACGTCCATTACTGAATGGAAACAGTCAGGGGGGCTGTTTTGTATCGAGGAAGGCTGAGCTTTCAGTAGGCGGCCCGTTGCTTGCTACGTAGGCGCCTAGTACTTGGTTGTTACGAAATCGGACGACTGCCTGCGGAACAAGTGGCAGGCTCGTGTACGTCTTATGGAAAGAGCACGGTGGGTGAAGTACAGCGAGCGAGCCGGCATGCAGCATCACGGGAGGCATTGAGCTAGTGGCAGTCATCACGCGAAACGCGAACGGTGGTGGGTTGGTGGCGCGCCTTCGAGCATCCTCCTGGAAGCTCGCGATCGTGCCGCTCGCTGTGCTGTGCGTCAGCCTCGGTGCGGCCTTCGCCGCACAGCAGGCCTACGTTGGCCGCGTCCTGCCGGGCGTGACCGTCGCGGGCATCGACGTCGGGTCGCTGACGGAGGAGGCCATGCTCGGGCGTCTGCAGAGCGAGCTCGCGCGCCCGTGGGCCGACAGCGTGATCGTCGCGACATCGGAAGGGCGCACGTGGACGACGACGAACGGAGCGCTGGGCGTCCATCCGGATCTCGCGGCCGCCGCCGAGACCGCGCTCGCCTATGGAAAGACCGGTTCGCTCCTGGACCGTGCGGATGCCTGGATCGACGCGCTGCGCGGTGACGCGCGCGTGCCGTTCACGCTCACGGCGCAGGGCAACCCGCTCGACGCGTGGCTCTCGCGGGTCTCGTCGGACGTCGATCGTGTCTCGGTGAGCGGGTCGCTCGCGACCGGGTCGACCGGCCTCGTCGTCACCGAGCCGGTCGTCGGCCGGCAACTGGATCGCAACGTCACCGCGGCGACCATCCTCGCGGCGCAGACCCTCGCCGATCGCGAGATCGCCCTGACGGTGCGCGCCACCTATCCCGCCGTGGACGACAGCGGATTCGCTGACGCACTCGCCAAGGCGCGCGCCGCGACGACCCCGCTCAACGTGACGGTCGAAGACCGCACGGTGCGCGAGGACGCCGCGGGACTCGCATCGCTTCTCGTGATCGAGCGCGTCGCCGCGAAGCCTGGTGAGCTCGCCGCGCTCCCCGCCGGCGGGATCGCGCCGACCGCGCGCTACCGCTACATCGTCTCGCTCAGCGAGTCACGAGTGACCGAATGGGTCAAGGCGCTCGGCGCGAAGCTTGACCGCCCCGCGGTGAACGCCCGCTACGCCGTCAGCAAGGAGAGCACGCTGAGCGTGATCCCAGGTGTCGCCGGGATCCGCCTCGAGCAGGACAAGATGAAGGCGCTGATGCTCGACGAGCTCCTCCGGCCGGCGTCGAATGGCGCGCGAGAGCTCGTCGCGCCATCGGGCACCGACACGACTGCCTTCACGACGCAGCAGGCGCAGGAATGGGTGTCGAAGCTCTCGCGCACGAGCTCGTTCACGACGAGCTTCCCGGTGAACGCGAGCCGTTACGCGAACATCTCGACCGGCTCGGCGCAGTTCGACGGCGTCGTCATCAAGCCTGGCGAGACCTTCTCGTTCTGGAGCCTTCTCGGACCGGTGACCGTCGATCGCGGGTACGCGTACGCCGGCGCCATCATCGAGGGCCGCTCCGACGAGCACGTCATCGGAGGCGGGCTGTGCCAGGTGTCGACGACGATGTTCAACAGCATCGCCAAGCTCGGCTACGAGATCGTCGAACGCCACGAGCACGGCTACCTCATCGAGCGCTACCCGATGGGTCTCGACGCCGCGGTATTCGAGCCGGGACTCGACTTCCGCTGGAACAACGACACAGCCAGCCCGGTCTTCCTCTGGTCGCTCGTCTCCGACACCAGCGTGACCTTCGAGGTCTGGGGCATGCCGACCGGCCGCACGGTCACCTTCAGCGATCCGGTCCAGCGCAACTTCAGGGCTGTGCCCGCCGACCAGCCGGCCGATCCGGCGTTCCCGCGCGGCTACGCCATCCAGGGACGCGACGTGATCCGCACGCGCACCGTCGTGGAGAACGGCGCAGTGCTGCACCAGGACACCTTCTACAGCCACTACGTCCCGGTGTGGGGCGGACCAGCCGCGGTCGCGGCCACGCCCTAACCCGATCGGGTGGTTCGCCACTCGGCGATCGCGATGATCCCGAGCACCAGAGCTGCGATGAGCGACCACCCGCTGCCGACGAGGAGCGCTTTGACCCGTGCATGAGTCTGCTATGACGCGCATGTCGAGGATCGCGACCGTGATGATGACAAGGTCGGCGCCCGCCGGACGGTCCGTCTGATTCCCGCATAACGGGGGTCGTTCAGTCCCCCTGTTAGGTGACAACCGGCTCTAAAACAGGGCGTTAGTCGGTCGTGATGGATGCAAGCACGCAACGCCGGCTGGATCTGCTGATCGACGAGGTGTCGCGCGGCCAGCGCGAGCTCGCCGGGATCCGCGATGCGAAGCTTCGCGAGGCGGTGCGCATCGCACTGCGGCTGCACGCCGATCGCCCCAGCCCTCTCGACGCGTATGCCCGCATGCGGATGCGCGCGCGCGTCCTCAGCGGACTCGAGGCGCGCTCCAGTTCGCTCGGCGATCGCGTCGCCATGGTGTTCGAGCTTCTCGCGCGTCCCGCGCCGTACATCGTCCGTGCCGTCGCGGTCCTGGCCGTCGCCTTGAGCGTCTGTTTGGGTGTGGCCGTCGCGAGCATGGACGCGAATCCCGATGACCTCTTGTACCCGTTGAAGCTCGCATCCGAGGACGGACGTCTTTCGCTCGCGGTCGCGCCCGCCGACCGCGCCGCGGTGGAGCTCTCGATCGCCGAGCATCGCCTCGCGGAAGCGGAACGCTTCGCCGCGGATGGACGCACATCGGACGCGCTCGTCGCCTCCGCCGTGTACACGCAACACATCGCGTCGGCCGCCGCCGAGCTAGGCCCGGAGGCGGAAGGCGCGACGCTTGGAGCGCAGCTCGAGACGACCTTCAAGGCGCAGCGCGAGCGCGCACACACGCTCGCGGCCGCGCTCTCCGTCGAGACAAAGAGCTCCCAGAGCTCGCAGGTGCTCGCGATGATCGCGGCTCCCTCGAGCGCATCGGGCCGAACGCAGGTCGAGCGCGTGGCCGAGACCGCTGCCGCGCTCGCGACAGACATCGCCGACGTCGCCGCCCAGGCCGCGGGAGGCCCCGCGCCCGCGCCGCCGTCATCGCGCACCATGGTCGTCACATCGGCCACGACGATCGCCACGGCGAAGACGAACGCCCCGAGTCTCGCGAGCACGACCGCACTCGCGGCAGTCCCAACCGCCGTCAACGCGCCGACCGAGAAGGTCTTGCCAAGCGTCTCCACGCCGGCCCCCGGGGCTGCCGCGGCGGCGACGGCCACGCGCAAGGCCGCGGCCGACGCGCGGGCAGCCGCCGACAAGCTGCAGACCGCCATCAACGGAATGGCAACGCCCCCGGTGGGCCGCGCGCCCTAACCTTCACGCGTGACCGTCGAGCGACGCGCGGATCTCGCGTACTTCACCGGCATCGCGTTCGGACTCCTCTTCGTCATCCTCGGTGGGCCGCTCGGGCGCCGGCTCGAGATGGTCCACATGAACGACTTCTCCGGCGTATGGTCGGGTCCGAGCACGTTCCTCCTCGGCGTGAGCCCGTGGGATCCGACGCGCTACAGCGACATCGCCGTGTCATTGGGCACCAAGGCGCCGGACGCGCTGGTGTACGACTACATGCCCTGGGTGATGTTCTTCGTGCTGCCGCTCGCCCTGGTCCCGCTGGAGGTCGCCGGCTGGATCTGGATGCTCCTGTCGCTGACCGCCGCGACGTTCGCCCTGCGCGGCCTGCTGCGCGCCTATCTGCCCGGGGTGACCCCCGCGCACGGCGCGTTGGGGCTCGCGCTTTTCGTCGCGCAGCCCGGGTTCCACGCGGTCGTGCTGGGCCAATGGAGCCTCCTGCTCATGTCCGCGGTGGCGGCGGTCGTCCTCGCGCTGCGCGCGGGACATCCGCGCCTGGCGGCGATCCCGTCGCTGCTGCTCATGGCCAAGCCCCAGGTCATGGTCTTCACCGCCCTGGGGCTCGCGTACGGTGCCCTTGGTCGCCCGGTCTTCCGGCGCTATGTCATGTTCACGGCGGTGCTTGCGGCCGTCGTGGTCGCCGTCACCTGGATCGCGGTCGGAGACTGGCTCTCGCCTTGGCTCGCCGACATCCCCGGACGCCGGACACTCCGCTCCGCGGTGCTGCTCTCCGCGCTGAACGAGCTGATCGGCCCCGTCGGCCGGTGGATCGCCGGTGGGCTCATCCTGCTCGGCGCGTTCCTCGCGTCGCGCTTCAAGCCGGGCTCCGACGCATCGCTGGCGGCGTGGACCAGCCTTTCGAGTGCCGGCGCCATTTACAGCTGGTCGTACGACCAGGTCCTGCTGTACGTGCCGATCGTGATCGCGGCCGGGGTGCTGTCGCGCACGTCGCGTGTCGCAGCGACTCGCTTCGTGCTGCTGTGGTCGCTGATCCTGATCGTCGTGTCGCCGATCCTCTACGCGATCGGAGTGGCGCGGCACGACGAGACGTTCAGCTGCATCGTGCCCGACGCCGCGTTCATCTCGATCGTCGCCCTCCTCTGGAGGCGGCGGCAGTCGCCCGAGGCGCCAGAGGCGATGACACTCCCACGCGCAGCCGCGACCGCTGCGTGACGCCGCTCGACCGGGTCCTGCAGCGCCTCCGCGTGCGCATGGCCCTGCCGCACATCCCCGAAGGGTCCCGGGTGCTCGACGTGGGATGCGCCGATGGACAGCTCTTCCGGAGCGCGCGCGCTCGCATCCGCGAAGGTGTGGGGATCGACCCCGACGCCTGGCCGGACCAGCGCCACGTGAACAATGAGCGCCGCCCGCCGGACGCCACGCCCTCGTACTCCCATCGGATCATGCGCGGATCGTTCCCTCGCGACCTCAGCGACCCCGGTCCCTTCGACGTCATCGCGATGCTCGCCGTGTTCGAACACTTCAGCGAGACCGATCGGCCGAGCGTCGTCGAGGCTTGCCACCGCCTGCTGCGGCCGGGCGGGCTCGTCGTGATGACCGTGCCCGCCCCGGCGGTCGATCGGATCGTCGACGTCCTGCGCGCGCTGCATCTCGCGCACGGCATGGATATCGAGGCCCACCACGGTTACCGGCCCGACCAGACGCCTGCGCACTTCGCCGGCTTCCGAGTGCTACGACACCAGCCGTTCGAGCTCGGGTTGAACCACCTGTACGTCCTGGAGCGCATCTAGCGCCGGCGTCCCTGCCGGCGCCTCAGCGCCGGCGTAGACCAAGGACGCTCAAGAAGAACGAAGCGAGCACGCTCTCGAGCCCGAGCGCGATCGCGGTGCCCGACACGATCACGACGCGAAGCGTGAGGGCGGTGTCACTCGCATCGAGTGGTCCGAACGAGCGCGCCCGCCACACCGCCACCGCGTAGATCGACCAGATCACACCGACGATGAAGATCGCGCTGCCCACGACGAGGCCGGTCTCGAGCGTGACATAACGGTACAGACGATCGAGGCGCGGATCCGGGGGGAGCAATCCCTCGGTGATCGCGAACGTCTTGGTGAAGAGGGCGAACACGACCGCCTGGAAGCCGACGATCATCGCGAGTGCCGCGTAGATCAGCGTGTGGACGTCGAAGCTCACGTCGCCGGCGTGCTGGGGGCCGGGCAACAGCCAGAGTGAGGTCAGCGCGCCGAGGAGCATGAGCAGTGCGCCTGGGTAGAGGAACAGCCATCGGGGGCTGTACAGCAGCATGAAGCGCAGGTGCCGCCAGCCGTCGCGCCAGGTGCGGAGGTGCGGCGGGCGGTCACGCATGTCGGGGGCGAGCGTCGCGGGGACTTCACTGACCGTGAGGCGATGGAGAGCGCTCTTCGCGACCATCTCGGTCGCGTACTCCATCCCCGTCGAACGAAGGTCGAGCCTGGCGATCGCGTCACGGCGGAAGGCGCGCAGGCCGCAGTGGAAGTCGCTCACGTCGGACCGGTAGAAGAGACGTCCGAGGAACGAAAGCACCGGGTTGCCGAGCCAGCGGTGGAGCAACGGCATCGCCCCGCGCTGGACCCCGCCCGTGAAGCGGTTGCCCATGACCAGATCGTCTCCAGCGCGGAGCCGCTCGACGAACGGATCGATGGCGTCGAAGTCGTACGTGAGGTCGGCGTCGCCCATCAGCACGTAGGTCCCGCGCGCCGCGGCGATCCCCGCGGCGAGTGCCGCACCATAGCCGCGCCGCGCGACCGGGACCACCCGCGCGCCGGCCTGTTCCGCCAGCGCCACCGAGCCGTCGGAGCTGCCGTTGTCGGCCACGATGACCTCGCCGGCGATGCGCATGCGCTCGAGGGCGCGCCGCGCCGTGGTCACGCACTCGCCCACGGTCTTGGCCTCGTTGAGGCAGGGCATGACGATGGAGAGCTCGAGGGCGTCGGTCACGCGTGGCGATGCTATCGGGCGACCACGCGCCTGAGCAGGTCGAGCGCGCCGAGGAGCGCGCGCCGGCGGCCCTCGCGCGCACTGGCGAATCGCAACGTCGACTGGTGGCGACCCTCTGGCGTCGTCGCCACCAGCTCGGAGCTCGCATCGCCGTGCGGGATCAGAAGGCGGACCTGCGCGCCGCTTTGCGCGATGGCCTCTTCGAGCGCGGCCGCGTCGGCGTGGGGGAGCACCACGCCACGCGCGTACCACTCCTTGACGTCGGGCGCGTCGACGAAGGCCCGCGCGACATCGCCCGCGGAGAGCGACTCGGCCGTCGCGAGCCTCCAGCCACGCGCGACGAGGCCCGCTCCGATGACGCTGCCAAGCGTGTCCTCATCGGTGCCCCACACGAACTGGCCAAGCCGCGCTCGTACCTCGCGCTCCATTGCCGCGATGCGCGCATCCATCGTCGGCGCATCCGCATCCTTGTCGGTGATGCGCACGTGAAGTCCATCGTCCTTGGCCTTGGTCACGACCGTTGGCGCGGTCGAACGCACCAGATCGCCGAGCCTCTCCTCCGCGTGCGACTCGCCGATGCCCAGCATCTTCAGCGTGCGCGACCGCAGCAGCGCGCCGGATGCGAGGGTCGGCTCAATGTGGTGCTCCCACATGTACCGCATCTCACGAGGGACGCCGGGCATCGACACGATCCGTTTCCCATCCTTGCGCGTGTCCCAGCCTGGGGCGGTGCCATTCGGATTCGGGATCGCGCGCGACGAGGGGATCAGCCAGGCCTGCTTGCGGTTGCGCTCCGGCATCGGCACCCCGCGTCCCGCGAACCACCCGCGGAGCTGCCGCTCGAGCTCGGCGTCGATCGCCGGCGACTCGCCGAGCGCCGCCGCGATCGCCTCACGCGTGAGGTCGTCCTCGGTGGGCCCGAGCCCTCCGGTCGTCACGATCAGGTCGGACCGTCCGAGCGCTCTCTCGATTGTTTCTCGGGCTCGGCCGAGGTTGTCGCCGACCGTGGACACGAATAGGACGTCGACGCCGAGATCGGCGAGCCGCTCGGCCAGATAGTGCGAGTTCGTGTCGACGATCTGTCCGAGGAGGAGCTCCGTGCCGATGGACAGGATCTCGGCTCGCACCCTTTCCCTCCTTGGCACGCGGATTGCTCCGAGGCTCGCCAACAACTAAAGAGAATCCCAACCCTTCCCTTCCTCACCACGAGACCCCGTCCAAGAGGCGGGGTTTTGTGGTTCCAGGGAGGTCGAAAGCCTAGGGTACGATGCCGGACATCCCGGAACCGGAGGTGGCCTTGTGGCCGACGGCTATTGCGTCAAGTGCAAAGAGAAGCGCGAGATCAAGGACGCGGTGCAGATCACGATGAAGAACGGCCGACCGGCAATGCAGGGCTCCTGCCCGGTGTGCGGGACGAAGATCTTCAAGATCGGCGCCGCGTAACCACCGATCACCCTTTGGGGCGCTCCTCAGCGTCCCGCGCACCGAATGTGCTGGGGTCTAGACCCGACAGGAGGTGCCCGAGATGAAGGTCAAGGATCTGATGACGTCCAACCCTGCCACGGTGGCGCCGGACGATTCGTGCGCGCAGGCGGCGACGCTCATGCGTGAAGAGGATTGCGGCTCGATCCCGGTCGTGCGCGACGGCACGCTCGTGGGCATCGTCACCGACCGTGACATCACCATTCGTGCGGTCGCCGAGGGCCGCGACGCGAAGCGAACGCCGGTCTCCGAGGTCATGAGCGCCGATCCCGTGACCGTCACGCCCGATGCAGATCTGGAGGATGCCGAGCGCATCATGCGCGACCGGCAGATTCGCCGGTTGCCGGTCGTGGAGGACGGCCACCTGGTCGGCATCGTCGTCACAGCGCAGCTCGCGCGGCGCGACAAGGCGGACCATGTCGGCGAGACGATCAAAGAGATCAGTGAACCCGCGAGCGGTCGCGCTTCACACGCGCGCGGCTGACTCGGTACGATTGCGTGGGCCAGTAGCTCAGCGGTAGAGCAGGGGACTCTTAATCCCTTGGTCGTGGGTTCGAATCCCTCCTGGCTCACAGACCTCCTGGCTCACTCGGGCGGACGACGTGCCGGCAACGCGGGAGGCCGGCTTGCGGTCCGGCCTCCTGCTTGAGGGCTCTATCGTTCCTCGTGATCCCAACGCGACGCGCGTGGGGTCGTTGCGTCACCTGTCGAGCGCTCTTCGTGGTCCCAGCGCACTGCACGCGGGGTCGAGAAGTCGAGCGTTCGCTCTTCGTGGTCCCAGCGCGACGCGATCGTGGTGACCGTCGCGACGATCGTGTCGGCCGCTGAGCTGGAGCCGGCGGCGCTGGCGGGCCCATACGCGATGACCCCACCCACGAACAGCCCTCCCAGGATGGCCGCCGTGGCAAGAACGGTGATGGCTTTGACCGGTGTCCTCATGTCGTTCTCCTTCCGATGCGTTGAGGGCATCTTCGGCATCGAGAGGACGGCTGGGAGCGTGAGGAATACGCACGAAATACCTAGCGGAAGTACGCATCTTCCAGGGCGGTACCGATACCTGAACATCACACCGGCGCAGAATCGCACTCGTGACGGCTGGAACGACCCTCACCGCTCGAGAGCTCGAGGTTGCCGCCCTCGTCGCTGACGGGCTGACAAATAAGGAGATCGCGGCTCGTCTCTTTCTCTCCGAGCGCACCGCGGAGGGCCACCTCGAGCACATCCGCGACAAGCTCGGCTTCAGCACGCGTTCGCAGATCGCGACGTGGTACACGCAGACGCGAAGAGCGCCGGCTGCGGCAATGCCCGCGGCGCCGGCGATGACGCTTGCGCCAGCGCCAGCCGCTCCGCGACGCTCACGCATGCGACTCCTGACGCTCACTGGCGGACTGCTGCTCGTCGCTGCCCTGGTCGCGGCCGCCGTGATCTTGTCCCGATCCCTGGACCCGACGCTGGTCCTCGTCGCGGGACTCGGCACCGAAGGCAACTCAGGCGACGGCGGCCCGGCTCTGGTCGCTCAATTCAGCGAGCTGAATAGCATGTTCTTCGACGACGACGGACGGCTCGTCGTCGCGGACAGCCAGGGCAATCTCACCCTGGTGGGCCAATTCGTTGACCGCACGCACATCCGCCGGATCGCTCGCGACGGGACGATCACGACTCTATCCGGCGACGGGATGCTCGATTCCGCGACGAGCGCCAGCGCAGCAGCTCTCAACTTGAACGCGGGCGCGCACGCTGCGCCGGGGCCGGCGGGGGCGATCTTCGTCACGTTCGGCTACGGGAACACGGGAGCGGGCAGACTGGGGCGGATCGACGCCGACGGCACGTTCCACCTCCTTGTCACCAGCGTTATCCCCGGCTATAGCGCTCGCGGTGGAGCCGCGCAGCTCGGGCGGCTCGTGGAGCCGACGGGCCTCGCTGTCGATCATGACGGCACCGTCTTCCTCCTCGACAACGGAAACAGCGTGGTCCGCGCGCTCTCGCCGAATGGGACGATCACGATCGTTGCGGGGACCGGTGAGCGGGGCAACACCGGTGACGGCGGCCCGGCCACGGCGGCAACCCTGTTCGCCCCGCTGGCGGTCGCGCTTTCGGCCGATGGCAGCCTGTTCATCGCGGATACCAACAACAACCGTGTGCGACGGATCGATCACGGTGGCACGATCCGGCCGGTCGTCGACGGTCTGGCGTTGCCGAGCGGCCTGGCCTTCGGACCGGGCGACGTCCTCTACGTCGCCGACACCGGCAACGCGCGCGTGCTCCGGATCACACCCGAAGGCACGGTCACCACGGTCGCAGGGCCGACTGGCCTGCTTCGCCCGACGGCGCTCGCGGTCGACGCGAGCGGCACACTGTTCATTGGCGATTCAGGTCTGCATCGCATCTTCAAAGTCGCGAAGAGCTGACCGTCCGCGAACGACCAGGGCACCTCGGTGTCTTCAAAACCAGGCCAGGGCACCTCATTCCTTGGGCTCTACGGTAGAGATGCGCTGGCTGCCGAAGCGGGCGTGGACCCCGCCGAAGGGAAGCGGATTTCAGGGCGCGACGCTCACCCACCTCGTCTTCACCTCGAAGCAGGTCGATGCGGTGCTTGCCCAGACCAAGAGCGCCTGTGGCTAGATCGTCAAAGCCGCTCACAAGCCGCAGCGGTGTGGCTATCTGGGCATTTCAGCGATCCTGGCGGCTACCGCTCGAAGGTCGCGGCCGCCGGCTGGCAACAGTCAGGCGTCTTCGTCGGCAGGGTCATGGGTCGAAGGTATGGCTACCGAGCCACCCGTCCATGACCCAGGCTCAACTGAATGAAGCGTCTCCTCGCGCTGCTCGTTGCGCTCACGATCACCGCCGGCTGCAGCTACATCCAGATGCAGCCGAAGAGTGACAATCGTCCGTCTCCGTACGCGCCGCGCCTTCCCTAGACCACGCCGGCGCACTGGTCGGCTTCAGCCGTCCAGGATGGCGAGCTCGAGTTGACCAAGGCCCTTGGGGTCAGCGACCAATCCGATCGCGACGATCCTGTGAGCGCGAGCCAGGTGATCGGCCTCGGAGCGATCGCGGGCCCGCGTTTATCAACGCCTAGCTTCGGATGTGTTCCGTCGTGACGAAAGGGTCATGACCAGGCTGGCGCTCCCATGCACCATCACCTCACAGGGGGGCTGCCCGTCCCATCGGGCTGGCTGGAGGCGTGCATGGACAGGCGACGCTGCTAGCGAGGCGCGAGCCGCGCCACCGTCTCGATGAGCGCCTCGATCGTGAAGGGTTTCGGCAGCATCGCCTGTGCGCCGAGCCGGTCGAACTCCCGGCGCGCCTGCTCGTAGGCGGTGCAGACGATGATCGGCGTCGCCGGGTACCGCTCGCCGACGCGACCGACCGACGCGCGCGCGGCCCCGCTGTCATATCTGTCGATGCCGACGAGATCGGTGATCACCAGATCGGGCGCTGCCCCCGCCGTCGCGTCGTCCAGAGAGTCGGCGAGCAGAATCTCGTAGCCCTCTTCGCCCAGCACCTGGCGAAACAGGTCTTGAGTGGCGCGGTCGTCCTCGATGACCAAGATCTTTGTTATGTCCGGCAGGGTGCTGGCTTGGGGAGTGGCGCGCAATTTTGACCCGCATCGAACTAGGTGGTCGTCGGAGGCAAATGTGACCAGCCAACAGATCATCGATCCCGGTGCCGTCGCGGAGGCCCAGGCGCGAATGCTGCCGCCGCGCTCGGCACGCGAAGCCCAACGGGTCCTCGCGTGTCTGTGCGATCCGACTCGCCTAAAGATCGTCCGCGCGCTCCAGGCGACCGAGCTCGCTGCCGGCGATCTCGCCGTGGTCATCGAGCGGAGCCGCTCGGCGACCAGCCACCACCTGCGGATATTGCGCGAGGCCTCCGCCGTGCGAGCACGACGTGAACGGAATGTCGTCCGTTATCGGCTCTCTGACGACATCACCGCGGAAGTGCTCGACGCGGTCGGCTCGGCGTTCGACCGGCTCGCGCCAACGAAACTGGCGTGATCGCAGCGCGGCTCGCATCCGCGCTCATGGTCCTGATCATCACGGCCACCTGCGGGCCCACGACTGCCAACCGTGGCCCCTTCTCCCTCCGCCCGCCGCGACGGTATGGGCGGGAGGGTGGGCGCCTCGGCATCACGGACGCTCACCGAACGGTCGCTTGTAGCGACACGGACGGGGTCGGGAGCGTCTGAAAAACGAGGGGCCCGTGGTTCGTGTTGGGTGGGTAACGAACCACGGGCCCTCTCCATTGTGTCGGTGGCTCGTTGCGCTGTAGTTGTGTTCCCGCAGAGTCCGCGTCGCTCCGCGGCTTCGCATCGCAGGTGCCCACGGGCGCCTTGACGGAGACGAGGCCGCCTTACCCAGCCCGTAGCCCATCGGCTCGACGTGGACCAGGCGACGCGCGAGAAGACTTTGCCCTTGCGGGGCATTCTCCCCCCGCCGGGGTAGGAGACCGTGCTGGCGCGGGGGATGACGCATCGGTCACTGGCGCAAATCGGTCGCGCCGATAGCCTTTTGGGTAATGGATCGGTTGAGGCGCGCGCTCCCACGAGGTTCGGACCAGCAGCTCGCGGCGGGGGTCGCCGGCCTGGTCGTCGCCTTCGCGCTGGCGCAGCTGGCGCCCGCAGGCTATCTGCGCTCGGCGGTGGTCGCGATGGGCTGGCTCGGATTCGCGCTCGGCGCTTTCGGCCGGATCGTCCAGGCGCTGCGTGCCGCGCCCCCTCAGCGCCGGCTCCCCTGGCTCTTCATCGGCGCCGGCACCATTGCCTGGATCGTCGGGACGCTGTCGCGGTCGATCTTCCTGGTCTCCGAGATCCAACCGGACAGCCTCAGCTTCGCCGACGCGTGTGCCCTTCTGGCGGCGATCTTCTTCGGGTGCGGATTCGTCGCGCTCGTGCAGGGGCACCGCTCGGCGGTCTACAGCCTCCTGCTCGATGCGGCCGCGGCCGTCCTGGCGATGGTGGCGCTGATCGCGTTCGCGGTCCAGGATGTCTTTCTCAGCGAGATGGCCGCCGATCCAGTGGCCACGACCATCGTCCTGCTGTACACGATCCTCTACGCCGCGGCGACGACCGCTGCCATCTCGGCCCTCCTCGCCGCGCCGCCGGACACTTCGCGCCGCACGCACGTATGGCTCGTGATAGGCGTCGGTCTCACTGCGGTCGGCTACACCATCTCGCTCCCTCAGTACCTCCGTGGCACATTCCAGACCGGCACGCTCGTCGACGTGCTGTGGATGGCCGGGATGCTCGCGATCAGCGTCGGCGCGACTGCGTCGATCGAGGACCGCGCGATCGAGTTCCGCGGGCGCGTCTCGCCGATGCGGCCGCTGGCGCGAATGGCGCTCCCCGGCCTGGTCGCCGCGGTCACCGCGGTGCTCATCGTCGTCGCCGAGAACCGGAACACTGAAGCGATCGTCCTGCGTGCCGGCGCGCTCATCCTCCTGGTGCTGGCGGTGCGCGCGGGCCTGGCGCTGTACCAGAACTGGCGGCTGGGTGAGGCGGAGGGCCGGCGCGCGCGCGAATTCGAATCGCTCTACGAGGTCGGTCTCGCAGCCGCGGGCGAACGCTCTGTAGACGATCTCCTCAAGCTTGTCGTCGAGCACGCCACGAGCCTCACCCGGACCGACGGCGCGATGCTCTCCCTTGCCGACGGCGATCACCGCTTCGTCATCCGCGCTCTCTACAAGGGCCCGCTGGACGAGCTCCGGGACTCCGTGGGGGAACCGCTCGGCGGCATCTCCCGCGACGCCCTCGAGACGCGCGACCTCGTCATGGCCGAGCGGTACGAGCAGCACCCGTCGAGCACGCCTCGGCTCCACGACGTCATCAGCTCCGCGCTCGCCATCCCTCTCGTCGCGCAGGGAGAGATCATCGGGACCCTCGCGATGTACTCGTCCAAGCCGCGCCGGTTCTCGAACGACACGCGTCGGCTGGTCCGCCTGTACGCCGCTCAGATCGCGATCGCGATCGCGAACGCCCAGCTGCTCGCGGAGACGCACCGTCTCGCGCGCGACGACGACCTGACGGGTGTGATGAACCGCCGGAGCCTCATGGAGCGCCTCGAGGCGGAGATCAAGGCCGCGACCCGCCACGGCGACATCTTCGGCGTGGCGCTCTGCGACGTCGATGGCCTGAAGCACGTCAACGACAGTGCCGGCCACCTCGCCGGCAATGAGGTCCTCATCAAGGTCGCGCGCGTGATGCGCGAGGCGGTTCGGGCGGAGGACGTCGTGGCACGGTTCGGCGGTGATGAGTTCGTCCTCCTCCTGCCGCGCACCGGCCAGCTCCCGGCGCAGGCTCTCGTGAGCCGAATCGGCGCACGCCTTCGTGACGAGACCTATCACTGGGCGGGGATCGAGAACCTCGTCCCGCGGGTCTCCTTCGGCATCGCGTGGTTCCCGGAGGACGGCAGGACCGCCGACGCGCTCCTCGGCGTCGCCGACGAGCGCATGTACGTCGACAAGGCGCGCGCGCGCACCGCACCGGATCGTGCGGCGGAGGCCGACTAGCGGCTACGCTTCCCGCACATCCTTTGGGAACGCGGGGAGGGAAGCCGTCGTGCCGAAGTGTCCCGAATGCGACGCCGACGTGACCATCGGCGCCGACGCCGTGAAGGGCGAGATCGTCTCGTGCCCTGACTGCGGCGCCGAGCTCGAGGTCACCGCGACGTCGCCCGCCGGGCTCGCCCTCGCGCCCGAGGCCGAAGAAGACTGGGGTGAATAGCGGCATTCCCACCGTCGGCGTCCTCCTTTCGCGCGTGCGCGTGGAGGAGAAGCTGCTCCTTGGGGAGCTCTCGTCGCGCGGCGTACCCACCAAGGTCATCGACGACCGCGAGCTCGTGCTCCCGACGGAGACGAAGCCCGACCTCGGCGTCGACGTCGTCCTCGAGCGCTGCATCCAGCACGGGACCGCGCTCTACGCCCTCGCGATCCTCGATGGATGGTGCATCCCGACCGTGAACACGTACGAGACCGCGGAGGTCTGCGGCAACAAGCTCCTCACGACGATGCGTCTGGTGCGCGACTCCGTCCCGACCCCGAAGACGCGTGTCGCGTTCACACCCGAGTCCGCGCTCGCGGCCGTCGAGCAGCTCGGCTATCCCGCGGTGATGAAGCCGCTGATCGGCTCCTGGGGGCGGCTCGTTTCCAAGGTCAATGACCGCGAGAGCGCTGAGGCGATCATCGAGCACAAGGACGTCCTTGGGACCTATCTCCACTCCATCTATTACGTGCAGGAGTACGTCGACAAGCCGGGCCGCGACATCCGCGCGTTCGTCGTCGGCGACGAGACGATCTGCGCGATCTACCGCTACTCGGCGCATTGGATCACCAACACGGCGCGCGGCGGACGCGCCGAGAATTGCCCGGTCACGCCGGAGCTCGACGCGCTCTGCCTGAAGGCCGCGAAAGCGGTCGGGGGCGGCGTCGTGGCGATCGACATCCTCGAGCGGGATGGCGAGCTTTTGGTCAACGAGGTGAACTACACGATGGAGTTTCGCAATTCCATCGACACGACCGGAGTGAACATCCCGGCGAAGGTCGTCGACTACGTGCTCGCCGTCGCGCGGAGCAGATCCTGATCAAGGTCGGGATCGTCGGCGCCGGCGGCTACGCCGGGGGCGAGCTCCTGCGGCTGCTGCTCGCGCATCCCGAGGTCAGCGCGATCGTCCCGGGATCGGAGTCGCTCGCGGGCAAGCCAGTGAGCGCGGCCCACCCGAACCTGCGCAGGCGCACCGATCTGGCCTTCGTTCACTACGAGGACGTCATCGGCTGCGATGTCATCTTCCTGAGCCTTCCCAACGGCACGCATCGCGCCGACGAGTTCGAGGGCCGCGCCAGGCTCATCGTCGATCTGTCCTCGGACCATCGGCTGAAGGACCCCGCAGACTACGAGCGCTGGTACGGCATCGCGCACCCGTTCCCCGAGGTGCTCGACGGCTGGGTCTACGGTATCCCCGAGCTGCACCGAGACCAGATCAAGGGCGCCGCGCGGATCACCGGCGCGGGTTGCAACGCGACGGCGACGATCCTCGCACTGCTGCCGCTCTTCGCGGCGGGCATCGTCGATCGATCGCGGCCCGTCGCCGTGGAGTGCAAGGTCGGATCGAGCGAGGGCGGCAGGGAGGCGTCCGAGGACTCGCACCATCCCGAGCGGGTCGGTGTGGTGCGCTCGTTCCGCCCGGTCGGGCACCGGCACACCGCGGAAGCGGAGCAGGAGCTCACCCTCGGCGGAGCGAAGCCACGGATCGATCTGTCGGTCACCGCGGTCGAGCTCGTGCGCGGTGTGCTCGCGACGGCGCACGTCTACGTCGACCGCGCGGTCGAAGAAAAGGATCTGTGGAAGATCTACCGACAGCAGTACCAAGGCGAGCCGTTCGTGCGCATCGTCAAGGAGCGCAGCGGCATCTTCCGCTATCCCGAACCGAAGCTGCTCGCGGGGACGAACTTCGCCGACGTCGGTTTCGCGCTCGACCCGCGTGGCGATCGCGTCGTCGCCCTCTGCGCCATCGACAATCTCGTCAAGGGCGCAGCCGGCAACGGAGTGCAGGCGATGAACGTCGCGCTCGGCATCGACGAGCGCGCCGGCCTGGACTTCGTGGGGCTTCATCCGTGAGAGGCACCTGATGCCCCTGCGGGCGGTCATCAAGGCCGGCGGCTCGAAGGGCGTGTCACGCGACGCGGTCGCGGACCTCGTCGCCGAGGTGGCGCGGCACGACGAGATCGTGCTCGTGCACGGCGCGTCGGCCGAGACGGACCGCCTCGCCGCGGCGCTGGATGTTCCGCAGGAGCAGATCACCTCGCCCTCGGGCCACGTGAGCCGCCGCACGGATCGCCGGACGCTCGAGGTGTTCGCCATGGCGGCGCTCGGCGTCGAGAACTTCCTTTACGTCGAGAAGCTGCAACAGCGGGGTATCGACGCGGTCGGCCTCTCCGGCCTCTCCGGTCGGCTCCTCGTCGCGAAGAAGAAGGACGTGCGGTCGGTCCGCGACGGGAAGACGCTCATCCTGCGCGACGACTACACCGGCACAGTCGAGGCGGTGAACCTCCCGTTGCTGACGCAGCTGATCGGCCTCGGGCGCGTGCCGGTGATCGCGCCCCTCGCGCTGTCGACGGACAACGAGGCGCTCAATGTCGACGGCGACCGAGTGGCGGCCCGCATCGCCGCGGCGATCGACGCGGACGCGCTCCTCATCCTGACGAACGTGCCAGGCCTGCTCCGGGATGTGAACGATCCGAGCTCGCTCGTCGCGGAGATCACGCTGGACGAAGCGGAGAAGCTCGCCCAGGGTCGCATGAAGAAGAAGATCCTCGCCGCACGCGAGGCGCTCGAAGCCGGCGTCGAAGAGGTCGTCATCCGGTCGGCGACCGGCGACCCGGCGGTGCGTACGGTGATCCGCGCGTGACGAAGGCAGCCGATAACGTGGACGCTGCGACCGCGACGAACACGATCGGGCGAGAAGACGCGCACACGTCCGGTCTCTATATGAAGCGTCCCGTCGTGATCGCGCGAGGCGACGGCGCGACGCTCTACGACGAGGAAGGTCGCGCGTACATCGATTGCGTGAGTGGTCAGGGGATGGCGAGTCTGGGCCACGGGAATCGTGCGGTGGCCGACGCGATCGCGGAGCAGGCGCGCACGCTGGCGTCGTGCACGGAGCTCTTCTACAACGACCGCCGCGCCGAGCTGTACGACGTCCTCGCGAAGATCCTGCCTCCCGAGCTGGACCGCTACTTCCTTTGCAACAGCGGTGCGGAGGCGGTCGAAGGCGCGCTCAAATTCGCCCGCATGGCCACGAAACGTCCGCGGATCGTCGCGACGATGCGCGGCTTCCACGGCAAGACGATGGGCGCGCTCGCCGCGACCTGGGGTCCCGAGTACCGCGAGGCGCTCGGCGGTGACGGCCTCTTCCCTGGATCCGCTCACGTCCCGTTCAACAAGACGGACGCCCTCGACGCGGCGATCACTCGCGGGACGGCCGCGTTCATCGTCGAGCTGGTGCAGGGCGAGGGCGGCGTCCGGCCGGCGTCGCGAGAGTTCATCGCGGAGGCGGCCCGCCTCTGCCGCGAGCGCGGCGCCATGCTCGTGATCGACGAGGTGCAGACCGGCTTCTGCCGCACGGGGACGATGTTCGCGCTGGAGCAGTACGGCGTCGTGCCGGACCTGCTCTGTCTCGCCAAGGCGATCGCTGGCGGCGTCCCGATGGGTGCGATCGCATTCTCTCGCGCGATCGGTGATCTGCCCAGGCGCTCGCACTCGACCACCTTCGGCGGCAACCCGCTGGCCTGCGCGGCGGCGATCGCGGCGATCGGTGAGATGCGCAGGTTGGGTCTCGCAGGCGCGGCTCGAGAGCGCGGCGCGCAGCTCATCGCCGGTCTGGCCGCGATCCAGAGTGACCGTATCCGTGAGGTCCGCGGTCTCGGCCTGCTCGTGGGCATCGAGCTCAAGGAGAACTCCGGTCCGGCGATCAAGGCGCTGCAGGACGAGGGCGTCCTCACGCTCGGCGCTGGCCCAACTGTGGTGCGTTATCTACCTCCGCTCGTAATTACCGCCGAGCAGGTGGACAACGTGATCGCCGCGACCGCGAAGGTCCTCGCCAAGACCGCGTAGCAAGACTGCCTAGACTGACCATGTGGCCACCGCGCCCGCCCTGCCGGGCGGATTCGAGCTTCCTCTCGAGCCCCGATTGCCCCGTCTGGGCTCCGTCGACGCGGTCGGCCTCGAGGAGCGCGCGGCCATGCTGGCTTCCCGGTCGATCAAGAAGCAAGCCAAGGTCTTCGCGCTCGACCTCGCGATCCGCGTGATGGACCTGACGACGCTGGAGGGCGCCGACACTCCGGGAAAGGTCGCGGCACTCTCGTCCAAGGGCATTCGCCCAGACCCGTCCGATGCCGGCGTCCCATCGGTCGCCGCCATCTGCGTCTACCCGAACCTCGTGCCGTATGCCCTCGAGCGCACCACAGGTACGAGCGTGAAAGTGGCCTCGGTGGCGACGGCATTCCCGTCGGGCCAGTCGTCGCTCGCCGTGAAGCTCGAGGAGACGCGCGAGGTCGTCGCCATGGGCGTCCACGAGGTCGACATGGTCATCGATCGCGGCGCGTTCCTCTCGGGGCAGTACGCGAAGGTCTACGACGAGATCGTCCGTGTGAAGGAGCTCTGCGCGGGCAAGGCGCACCTGAAAGTGATCATCGAGACCGGCGAGCTCGGCACGTACGACAACATCCGCCGCGCGTCGCTGCTCGCGATCGCCGGTGGCGCGGACTTCATCAAGACGTCAACCGGCAAAGCCGCGACGAACGCGACGCTGCCGGTCGCTCTTTGCATGCTCGAGGTGATCCGCGACGTTCACGAAGAGACGGGCCGCGTCGTGGGAATGAAGGTCGCGGGCGGCGTGCGTCAGGCGAAGCAGGCCGTCCAGTACCTCGTGCAGGTCCACGAGACGCTCGGCGTGGCGTGGCTCACGCCCGACCGCTACCGCATCGGCGCGTCCACGCTCCTCAACGACGTGCTCATGCAATTGCGCAAGGAGCAGACCGGCCGCTACCAGAACCCGGACTACTTCACCGTTGACTAAACACCCCGCGCCGCTCATCCCCGCGGAAAAGGGCCAAAGGACGGCGGCAATTGTTTCGTCGTGGAGCTACGCGCCCGCCCCCGAGTCGAAGGACATCGTCAAGGTCGCCGACCGGTACGGGCTGTTCATCGGCGGCAAGTTCGTCGAGCCCCTCTCGAAGCAGTACTACACGACGATCGACCCGGCGCATGAGACGCCGCTGTCTGAGATCGGGCAGGCCGGCAAGGCGGACGTGGCCAAGGCCGTCCGCGCAGCGCGCGACGCATACACCCGCCGTTGGTCAAAGCTGCGGCCCTCAGAGCGGGCGAAGTACCTCTTCCGCATCGCGCGGATCCTCCAAGAGCGCGCGCGCGAGTTCGCCGTGCTCGAGTCGCTCAACGGTGGAAAGCCGATCCGCGAGTCGCGCGACGTGGACGTGCCGCTCGCTGCCGCGCACTTCTTCTACTACGCCGGGTGGGCGGACAAGCTCGAGTACGCGTTCCCGAATCGCAAGCCGCATCCCATCGGCGTGGCCGGCCAGATCATCCCGTGGAACTTCCCGCTGCTCATGCTCGCGTGGAAGATCGCGCCTGCGCTCGCCGCGGGAAACACCGTCGTGCTGAAGCCGGCCGAGACCACGCCGTTGACCGCGCTGCTCTTCTGCGACGTGCTGCGTCAGGCCGAGCTGCCGCCGGGGGTCGTGAACATCGTCACGGGCGATGGACGCACCGGGGCCGAGCTCGTGTCGAGTCCCGGTGTCGACAAGATCGCGTTCACCGGATCGACGGAGGTCGGGAAGGCGATCCAACGGACGCTCGCGGGAACAGGCAAGCGGCTCACGCTCGAGCTCGGCGGAAAGGCCGCGAACATCGTCTTCGACGACGCGCCGCTGGATCAGGCGGTCGAGGGGATCGTCAACGGCATCTACTTCAATCAGGGTCATGTGTGCTGCGCGGGGTCGCGCCTCTTCGTCCAAGAGTCGATCTACGAGGCGATCATCTCGAAGCTGAAGCGCAGGATGACCACGCTGCGGGTGGGGGATCCGCTCGATAAGAACACCGACGTCGGGGCGATCAACTCGAAGGCGCAGCTCGACAAGATCACCGCGCTCGTGGCCTCGGGCGTGGAGGAGGGTGCTGAGATCTATCAGCCGCCGTGCAAGCTCCCCGAGCGCGGCTACTGGTTCGTGCCGACGGTCTTCACGAACGTGGCGCAGTCGTACCGCATCGCCCAGGAGGAGATCTTCGGCCCGGTCCTGTCGGTGCTGACATTCCGCACGCCGGACGAGGCGGTCGAGAAGGCGAACAACACGCCCTATGGCCTGTCCGCGGGCGTGTGGACCGAGAAGGGCTCGCGCATCCTCGCGATGGCGCAGAGGCTCCGCGCCGGCGTGGTGTGGGCGAACACCTACAACCGCTTCGATCCGGCGTCGCCGTTCGGTGGCTACAAGGAATCGGGATTCGGCCGGGAGGGCGGGCGGCACGGCCTCGAGCCGTACCTGGCGTTCGACGAATGAGCCGTCTCGCCGTCCGTAAGACCTACAAGCTGTTCATCGGTGGCGCGTTCCCGCGCTCCGAATCCGGCCGCACGCTCGTGGTCGAGGGCGCGAACATCGCGCGTGGCTCGCGTAAGGACATCCGCGACGCGGTGCGCATCGCGCGGCAGGCGGGCGCCGGCTGGGCGGGCGCGACCGCGTACAACCGCGGGCAGGTGCTCTACCGACTCGCGGAGATGATGGAGGACCGCCGCATCCCGCTCGCCGATGTCACGGCGGGGAATTCCGAGGTCGATCGGGCCATCGATCGCGTCGTCTGGTACGCCGGCTGGGCCGACAAGCTCGCGCAGGTGCTCGGCTCCGCGAATCCAGTCGCCGGTCCCTACTTCAACTTCACGGTCCCCGAGCCCACGGGCGTCGTCGGCATCGTCGCGCCGTCGGAGCCCGGGCTGCTTGGCCTCGTGTCGCGCCTCATGCCCGCGCTGGTCGGCGCCAACACGGTCGTCGTCATCGCGTCGGACGCGCACCCGCGCGCGGCGATCGAGCTCGCCGAGTGCGTCGCGACCGCGGATGTTCCCGCGGGCGTCGTGAACATCATCACCGGGCTGCGAGCCGAGCTCGCGCCGGTCCTCGCGGCGCACATGGACGTTGCCGGCTTGGACGTCGGCGGCGCCGACGGGGACGCCGCGGAGCTCGAGCGCCTCGGCGCCGAGAACGTGAAGCGGATCGTGCACGGTCGTGCCGACCACCAGAGCCCCTACGAGATCGCGGCGTTCATGGAGCTGAAGACCGTCTGGCATCCCGTCGGGATGTAGGGCTGCGCACTTAGCCGTGGCAACGGACGATCTCGAGCTCGTCCGCGGGCTCGTCGCGATCCCCAGCGTCTCGCGCCATGAGGGCGACGCGGTCGAGTGGCTCGTGGGCGAGATGTCGCGCCGCGGATTCCGCGCGACGGTCGATGACGCCGGCAACGCCGTCGGCGAGATCGGCAACGGTCCGCGCCACGTGGTGCTCCTCGGCCACATCGACACCGTCCCCGGTGAGTTCCCGGTCCGTGTGGAGGACGGCCACCTCGTGGGCCGCGGCGCGGTCGACGCGAAGGGTCCGCTCGCGGCCTTCGTCGCCGCGGCGTCCGTTCCGATCGAGGGACTGCGCGTGACGGTCGTCGGCGCGGTCGAGGAGGAGTCGCCCACGAGCGCCGGAGCGCGTCACCGGGCGACGCTGCCCGCGCCGGATCAATGCGTCATCGGCGAGCCCTCTGGCTGGGACGCCGTCACCGTCGCGTACAAGGGCCGGCTCGCGACGCGCCTGTCTCTCTCGCGCGACGCGCGCCACGGGGCGGCGCCGGGCCCGACCTGCACCGAGGAAGCCCTGTCGCTCTGGGCGATGATCAGAGCTGCGGCGGAGCTGCGCACGCCTGGCGCGACGGGATTCGCGAAGCTGGATTGCCGTCTCGAGGGCATCACGGGTGGCGTCACGGACGGACTCATCGAGCGCGCGGAGCTGCGCGTCGGCTACCGCGTGCCACCGGGGATCACGACGGCCGAGCTCGAACGCGAGCTTCGGACCATCGTCGCCGGGCACAGCGGCGACGCGCGCGTCGCCATCGAGAAGATCGCGTCAGAAGAGCCCGCGCGGACCCAACGCACCAGCGCGCTCGCGCGCGCGTTCGTCGCGGCGATCGCGGATGCGGACGGTGAAGTCACATTCAAAGTGAAGAGCGGGACCTCCGACATGAACATCCTGGCGCCCGTCTGGCGTTGCCCGATGGTCGCGTACGGACCGGGCGACTCCCGTTACGACCACACGCCCATCGAGCGCCTCGCGCTGGCGGATTACATGCGGGCCATCGCCGTCCTCCGGGGGGTACTTGCGCGAGCGGCCCGACCCTAGAATCTGACCTCGACCCGCGCGTGCGGAACAAGGAAGGTGGGGCTGTTGCTGCACAGGCTGCTCGCGAAGCGCCAGTCGCGGCAGCGCGCTGTCGTCGCGGCCGTTGCCGCGATCGCCGTGCTCTTCGGGGCGTTCCTCCAGATCACCGAAGCGCTCGATACCACGCTGCAGGCGGCCGTTTACGACCGCGCGCTGGGGCTCTCCCCGGCACAGGTCCGGAACCAGATCACGATCGTTGCCCTCGACGATCCGACGATCACGCAGTACAACGTCTTCCCCCTGCCGCGCCGCGTCTACGCCGACCTGCTGCGCGCGCTCAAGCCGCTGAGTCCGACCGTCGTCGCGTTCGACGTGAGCTTCTACGACCCCTCTCCGAGTCCGGCCGACGACCAAGCCTTCGCGGCCGCGATACGGGACGCGGGGAACGTCATCCTGGCGATGCAGGGGAAGTCCGCCGTAGACATCGGCGACCACCGCACCAGGTATGCCAGCGTCGATCTACCGATCAAGGAGCTCCGTGACGCGGCGGCCGGTCTCGGTGCGGTCGACATCATTCCGGATCCCGATCACATCGTCCGCGACAGCCAGCTCGTCATCGAGGGCCCGGACGGCCAGCGCTACTACGGGCTGCCGCTCGTCGCCGCGGCGAAGCAGCTCCGGGCGGATCTCTCGAAGCTGCGGATCGCCAACGATCGGATGATCCTCCCGGCCGCCCTTGGCGAGCGCTCCATGCCGATCAATCGCGCCGGCGGCATGCCGATCTACTACTCGGCCGCGCCCGCGACGCCGACGTACGTCGCGCAACCGAGGCCCTGCTCCCGGACCGGCGAATTCTGTGTCGTGTCGTTGAAGGACGTGGTCGCCGGCGCCATCCCGAGGGAGCTCGTCACTGGTCGAACGATCCTGGTGGGCGCCCACTCGGTCTCGGCCGTGCCGGACGATTACCCGATACCGAACGCGGCCGGTCTCAAGATGT
Organism: Candidatus Limnocylindria bacterium; assembly: GCA_041486085.1. Classification (GTDB taxonomy): domain Bacteria; phylum Chloroflexota; class Limnocylindria; order P2-11E; family P2-11E; genus CF-39. Next base: position 24,589 of record JBGPKU010000030.1, read on the forward strand.
TCGGCGTCGAGATCTGGGCGAACGCCGCCCAATCCATCTTCACGAACCGCTATCCGGTGCTGAAGCAGGGATTCTTCACGACGCTGTTCCAGCTGCTGATCGTCACGCTCCTCGGAATGCTCTTCGTCGTGCGGTGGCAGCTGCGGGGCTTCGTCTCCGCAGTGGCGCTACTCGCGGTGTACATCGCCGGTGCGTACGCGCTCTTCGGGCTGCAGACGAGCGGTGAGGTCGGCAGCGGCCCAGTGGAGGTGCCGTCGCTGGGCTACGTCATACCGTCGACGTTCTGGTGGGTCGTCGCCGTCGCGTACCTCCTGGTGGAGGAGCGATCCGCTGTGGCGCGCACGCAGAACACCTTCGGACGGTTCGTGACGCCGGCGGTGGCGCGCACGATCATGCAGAAGGAGGAGTCCGGTCAGCTCGCGCTCGGCGGTGAAGATCGGATCGTCACCGTGCTCTTCGGCGACATCCGCGGGTTCACCACGATGTCCGAGGGGATGACCCCCGCGACGCTGCTCGGCGAGCTCAACCGCTACTTCGATGGGATGGTCGAGATCGTCAATAGGTTCTCCGGCACCGTGAACAAGTACAACGGTGACAACATCATGGTCATCTGGAACGCGCCGATCGAAGTCCCGGACCACGCGCGCAAGGCGGTCGCGTGCGCGCTCGAGATGCAGAAGTGGATCCAGGCTGAGCGGACCAAGGGTGGTCCCGATGTGTCGTTCGGCTTCGGTATCAACAGCGGTTCGGTCGTGGCCGGCTTCCTGGGGGCGAAGGGCCGCATGGAGTACACGGTCATCGGCGATACGGCGAATGTCGCGTCACGACTGACGTCGGCCGACATCGCGCGGCGTGACCAGGTCGCCTGCAGCGCCGAGACCCTGATGCAGCTCGGGGAAGACGTCGACCGAATCGATCTCGGAGCGATCGCCGTGAAGGGTCGCGGCGTACCGGTACGCTGCTACCAGGTGAACCGGCTCGGCGTCATCGAGAACCCCAATCCCGCCCCTGCGCCCGAGATGCAGATCGCCAAGGCCGCCGTCGCGGGGTACCACTAGGTGCTCGACGAGAAGGTCGCCCTGATCATGGTCAAGCTCGGACACCTCTCCGTGCAGCGAGACCGGGATACCTACCTGCGCGGTCTCGTCGATCTGTGCGCGCAGGTGGTCGATGCCGAGCGCTGCACGGTGTACCTGGTCGATCACAAGAAGCAGGAGCTCCGGGCGCGTGTCGTGCATTGGACGACGACGGAGATACGCCTGCCGATGGGGAGAGGCCTCGCCGGTCAGGTCGCGCTCACCGGCGAGACGATCAACGTTCCCGATGCGTATGCCGACGCGCGGTTCGACCGCTCCGTAGATCTCAACACCGGGTTCCGCACGCTCAATCTGCTCGCGGTGCCGGTGTTCGGAGCCGGCGGTCGTCCCGTCGGCGTGATCCAGGCGCTGAACAAGAGGACCGGCACGTTCGAGCGGCGGGACCAGATGCTGCTCGAACAGGTCGCCGATACCGTCGCGCCCACGATCGAGAAGCTCGGCACCGAGTGAGCGGTCACGGCGCCGGCGAGCGCCGCTCCCGTGAGCGGCGTGCCCCGATGCCCCGCAGAGTGAGCCCGGCCCCGCCGAGCATCGAGGAGCGGCGTGTACTGAAAGATCGCCGCGTGAGCGATCGGCGCAGCCCGGCGCAGCGGCTCGAGATCATCCTCGACGTCACGCGACGCCTCATGTCCGTCACCGACCTCGATGCGTTGCTGCAGACCATGGCCGAATCCGCCGCGCACATGCTCGCGGCCGACCGGGCCACCATCTACGTCGTCGACAGCGTGCGCGACGAGCTCTGGTCCCGCGTGGCGCTCGGTGCGGACGAGATCCGCATCCCGATCGGTCGCGGCATCGCCGGGACCGTCGCGAGGACCGGCGAGACGATCAACCTTCCGAACGCGTACGACGACGAGCGCTTCAATGCCGAGCCCGACAAGGCCAGCGGGTACCGCACGAAGAGCCTCCTCACGCTTCCGCTCACCGGCAACGAGGGCAAAGTCATCGGAGTCTTCCAGCTCGTGAACAAACGCGGCGGTGGCCCGTTCACGCCGACCGACGCGGAGACGCTTGCCTCGCTGGCGGCGTCGGCGGCCGTCGCCCTCGACAACGCTCAGCTCATCGCCGAGCAGCGGCGCTTGTGGCTGAGCCTGATCGAGACGCTTGCCGCTACCGTCGACGCGCGCGATCAGCAGACCGCGGGCCACAGCCAGCGCGTGACCGAGTACGCCGGCGTGATCGGAAGGGCGATGGGCCTCGAGGGCAAGGATCTCGAGAAGCTGCGGGCCGGTGCGCTGCTCCATGACTACGGAAAGATCGCCGTCCGTGACCGATTCCTGCAGAAGCCCGGCAAGCTCGACGAGGCCGAGTTCGCGTACATGAAGGCGCACGCCGAGATGACCGGCGAGCTGATGAAGCACCTCGAATTCCCGCATGACATGCGCGAGGTCCCGCTGATCGCGGCGCAGCACCATGAGCGTATGGATGGCAAGGGTTACCCGCAGGGACTGATCGCGAGCCAGATCCACGCGGGCGCGCGTGTTGTCGCGGCGGCCGACGTCTTCGATGCGCTCACCTCGCCGCGCTATTACAAGCCGGCCTACCCGATCGAGAAGACGATCGAGATCATGGACACCATGGCCGGTGATCACCTCGACCCGAGAGTCATGGACGCGGTCCATCGCGCGCTGCCAGAGCTGCGCGAGAAGGTCGACGCGCTCAGGTCCACCTGGCCGAAGCCCGGCGACCACGGAATGGGATCGATCTCCGAGGCCGCCAGCGAGCTCTCGGAGCGCGATCGACCGGCGGCGGCGAAGCCCTAGTGCACATCCGCTTTTGGGGAACGCGCGGCTCCATCCCAACACCCGGGCCGTCGACGGTCCGCTACGGAGGCAACACCGCCTGTGTCGAGGTGCGCGATTCGACCGGCTCGCTGCTCGTGCTCGACGCCGGCACCGGGATGCGCGAGCTCGGCCTATGGCTCATGAGCGCGAACGGCCAGCGGCCATTCACCGTCGACCTCCTGCTCTCGCACCTGCATTGGGATCACATCCAGGGAATCCCCTTCTTCCGTCCTGCGTTCGAGCCGGACAGCACGCTGCGCATCCGCGGTCCGAAGCAGTCTCGCTCGATGAAGGAGCTGCTCGGCCTCGGCATGGACGATCCCTTCTTTCCGGTCGATCTCGACGATATGCCCGCGAAGATCGAGATCGGCGAGATGCACGACGGCTCCGACGAACGGATCGGCGCGTACCGCGTGCGCAGCGTCGGGCTGTTCCATCCGGCGCCGGCGCTCGCGTACCGGGTGGAAGCCGACGGACGTTCGCTGGTATACGCCACCGACACGGAGGATCCGTTCAGTGGAAAGCCGAACCCGGTGATCCCGCTCTCAGAGGGCGCGGACACGCTGATCCACGACGCGCAGTTCCTGAAGAGCGACTTCAAGCCGGGCTGGGGCCACTCGACGATCGAGGCGGCCATCGAGATCGCCGCGACGGCCAAGGTGAAGCGGCTGGTCCTCTATCACCACGATCCCGACCGCAACGACGACGCGCTCGACCACATCGGTCGCAGCGCGCAGAGGAAGGGCCGCGAGCTCCTTCCCGGCCTCGAGGTCCTCGTCGCGCGTGAAGGCCTCGAGCTCGAGGTCTAAGTGGCCGAGCGGGACTAGCGCGAGATCCCGATGTGGATGCCTCCGGCGTCCGGCGGATGCATCGCGCCGTTCGACGCCATAACGACGATGAGCAAGACGAGAAGTGCCAGCGCGGTTCCGGCGACAATGCCCGACGCGCTGTTGCTGCTTTCCACGTGTAGCCGCCTCCCCTGTGAACCCTGGTCGCTCCATTGCATCCGTCGTGCCGTCCGGCCGTTCGTGCGATGTCGGCAGGAATAGGATGAAAACGACCGCAAGTACAGGCAGGGGAGATGTGTCATGAACGCGATGGAGACGATCAACCAGGCTCGCGACGCCATCACCGTAAAGCGCGTCTACGGCGATCCGTATCACGAGGACGGCATCACCGTCATCCCGGCGGCGAACGTCATGGGTGGCGGCGGAGGTGGCGGCGACATGCAGGGCAACGGCGGCGCCGGATTCGGGGTCCGCGCGAGGCCGGCCGGGGCATGGGTGATCAAGGACGGCAACGTCGTGTGGCGTCCGGCCCTCGACCTGAACCGCGTCATCCTGGTCGGTCAGATCGTGGGGATCGTCGCGCTGCTCACGCTCCGCTCGATCGTGAAGGCGTTCGCGAAGCGCAAGAGCTGACAGCGCGCTAAGCCGCGACCAAACCTGCGCTGCCCTGGTCGGTGGGCGAGGAGGGATTCGAACCCTCACGCTCTTTCGAGCACGAGACCCTAAATCTCGAACGTCTTCCGTTCCGTCACTCGCCCCTGGATAAGCCTAACGGGCTAAGTCGCGGCCGCCTCCGCCACCGCGGCAACGGCCTCGTCGAGACGCCCCCGCGCGCCCTCCGTGGACCGGCGCTCGTGACGGGCGCGAAGGATCGAGATCTGACGGACGTAGGCCTGCGCGTCGGTCTCGCCCTGGCCGAGCGCGCGCAGCGCCTTCTCGACCTGTTGGGTGTGCTCCACGAGATGCGCACCGAAGCGATGCAGCCGGAAGCGCACGTCGATGTCGAACGGCGTCTCGGTCGCGGACCACTGCGATGGCCGCGACAGCTCCGCGGCATCCGCCCCGGCGAGCGCCGCATCGGTCTCAGCCCGCCGCCGCGCCAGCGCGGTCGCGATCGCGAGCGCGCCCCCCGCCGTGTCGGCAGGGTCAGCCTTCGGCCGCCGGTCCGCCGGAAGCGTGAGCGGCTCGTCGTCGCCGCGCAGCAGCGCGTGCTGCGTATTCGCGCGGTACGAGCGCTCGACGTTGATGGTGTGCTCCATCGTCCTGCGGACGGACCACTCGCCGGGCGCCGGCTCGCGGTCGAGCAGCTCGTCGGGCACCGCCAGCAGGAGACCGCGCAGATCGCCGAAGGCGCGCTGCGCGAGCGCGAGGATGCGGTCGGACTCGTTCGTCGGCGTGGCCGCGGTGACCAGCGCGGCCTGCTCCTCCATGAGCAGGAAGAAGAACGCGTTGCGCACGTCCGCCTGGCCCTTGCCCGGCCAGGTCCACGGGCGCTCGAGGTCGCTGTCGCGCAGCCGCGCGAGCCGTTGCAACACAGCCTCGAAGGTCATTTCTTCGCGCGAGCCTCGATCTTGGACAGGCGCTCGATCACTTTGATCAGGGCGTGATTGCCGTCGCGCCCTTCGCCCGCAGCCTGAAGCGCGTTGTAGAGCTCGTGCGCGAGCGAGGCGCCGGGCAACGAGAGGTGCGCCGCGTCGGCGTCGCCCAGGACCAGACGCAGGTCCTTCTGCTGCAGGTCGACCATGAAGCCCGGACGGAAGTCACCGGCGAGCATCTTCGGCGCGTAGTTCTGCATGGCCCACGAGGAGCCCGCGCCACCCGCAATGACCTGACGGACGCGCTCCAGGTCGATGCCCTGTGACGCCGCGAACACCAGCGCCTCCGCGACGCCGAGGTTGTTGATCGCGACCGCGATCTGGTTCGCGAGCTTGCAGGCCTGGCCCGCGCCGTGATCGCCGACATGGACGATCGTCTTGCCCAGCGCCTCGAACAGCGGACGCGCGCGCTCAACGTCCGCCGCCTCGCCGCCGATCATGATCGAGAGCCGCGCCTCGATCGCGCCGATCTCACCGCCGGACACCGGCGCATCGAGGGTCCGGAACGGCGGCGTGTGCTTCGCCGCACGCTCGGCGAACTCTTTCGTCCGCCCCGGCGAGATGGTGCTCATGTCGATCGCCAGCAACCCCTCGTGTGCGCCTTCCGCGATGCCGCTCGGTCCGAAGAGGACCGCCTCGACGTCGGGAGAGTCCACGACCATGGTCACGACGATGTCGGAGCGCTCCGCGACTTCGCGCGGTGTCTTCGCGATCGTGATGTCATCGTTCGCGAGCGCTTGAGCCCGCGACAGCGTCCGATTCGTCGCGGTGACCACGAAGCCGGCCTTGCGCGCGTTGCGCGCCATCGGCAGGCCCATGATCCCCGTACCGACGAAGCCTATTCGCTCACTGCGTTCGCTCATGGCTTCTCTTGCTCTTCGCGACTCGTCTCCGCCTGCTCCGCGGCGTCGCCTCGTCGCCTCGCCTGCGGGCTCGCGTGCGGACTCGCTCGTCGGGGCAAGACCCCGCC
>JBGPKU010000031.1:0-29450 GCA_041486085.1 Candidatus Limnocylindria bacterium
CGATCGAACGCGGGCGCGCCAGACACGGTCATCCTTCTACCGGTCGACCCGGACGCTTCGGCCGCCCGTCTGCGCGATGCGGTCCGTACGGCGGTCGGCGCGACCGTCGCCGTCGTGGTGACCGACACATTCGGTCGCGCTTGGCGAGAGGGACACATGAACGTCGCGATCGGCATCGCCGGATTGCCCGCGCTGAAGCGCTACATCGGCCAGTTCGATCCAGAGGGCTACGAGCTGCGGGTCACCGAGATCGCCGTCGCGGACGAGGTCGCCGCAGCCGCGGAGCTGGTGATGGGAAAGCTCGACCGCTGCCCGGTCGCGATCGTGCGCGGTCTGGTCGTGGACGACGCGTCGGAGACCGCGCGCGAATACGTGCGGCCCGCGGCGAAGGACCTCTTCCGCTGATGCCGCTCACCGATGAACAGCGGAGATTCCTCGAGGCGAAGCACTTCTCGGTGCTGGGCACGACGAGCGCCTCCGGATCGCCTCATCTCACTATCATGTGGTACCTGCTCGACGGCCACGAGATCGTCTTCAATACGGCGGCCGGGCGGAAGAAGGAGTCGAACCTCGCGCGTGACCCGCGCGTGTCCCTGCTGGTCTACGGAGACGACGGCTACACCTACCTGCGCGTCGACGGCGCCGTGAGGACGATCACCGATCGCGAGACCACGCAGAACGACATCCGCCGGCTCGCCTCGCGGTATTACGGCGACGAATCGCGCGTCGAACGCGCCATGCGTGACAACTTCGGAAAGCAGGAGCGCATCAGCTACCGTCTGCCGACCACGCGCGTGTACGACTACCGATGACCGAGGATCCGCGCGATGTGCAGGCCACGCCGGACATGCCCGGGTGGGAGCCACTCGCGCCGGAGCAGGTCGCGCAGCTCATGCGGGGCATCGACATCCCGTGGTGGATCGCCGGTGGCTGGGCACTCGACCTGTTCGTCGGGCGGCAGACCCGTGCGCACGACGACATCGAGATCAGCGTCTACCGCAGAGATGTCGAGAGCCTGCGTGAGCATCTTCGCGGCTGGGAGATGTCCATCGCCGAGGCGGGAACGCTCACACCGCTCGGCGAGAAGGAGCCCTTGCAGAAAGAGGCGCACGAGCTGTGGTGTCGCGAGCGGGGACACCAGACCTGGCAGCTCGAGGTGCTCGTCGAGGAGCGTGTCGGCGATCGCTGGACGTACCGGCGCGATGCGCGCATCGGTGCGAACGCCAAGGACATCGGCCGCTTCACCAACGAGGGCGTGCCGTTCATTCGCCCGGACATCCAGCTGCTGTACAAGTCGAAGGGCAGCCGAGCGGTGGACGAGTCGGACCTCATCGCCCTGCTGCCGCGTCTCGATGTCGCGCAAAAGGCCACGCTGTTCGCCTGGATCTCCGCGGGCGACCCGACGCATCGCTGGCTCGCGCGGCTGAAATAGAAGAGCCTCCGAGTTTCCTCGGAGGCTCTTCTGACTCTGCTGCTAGCGGTTACGCGTGTGCTACGCACACTGCCTGCGCTCGTGGGGCCGATCGAGCAAGCTCGATCTTCCCTCCTGCTCAGGCGTAACGACGAGAAGCGGACGGACGCACCTGCTCGAAGCAGGAGCTGCAGTACACGGGCTTGTCGCCACGTGGCTGGAACGGGACTCGCGCCTCGCCCCCGCAGTTACTGCAGACGGCCGTGAAGAACTCGCGCGGGCCGCTGGTGCCATGGCTACCGCCGTAGCCGCCTGCGCCGGCCGCGCCGCCAGACGCACGACGCGCCGTACGGCATGCCGGGCAACGCCCTGGCTCGTTCACGAGACCGCGGGACTGGTAGAACTCCTGTTCCCCGCTGGTCCAGATGAATTCCTGACTGCAGTCTTTGCAGGTCAGGGTCTTGTCGGTGAAGCTCACTTAAAGCTTCCTCCCTTATGTGTTGCTGACGCTTTGAGCATTCGCCAGGACTCGGGAGGAAGAAACGCCTCACTCGACCCGCGTGGATGACTCTCGTCGCCGCTGCCCTTTCGGGCTCATCAAGCATAACAGTCAGCGGCCTGGGGTATTCCGCTCGATTGCGTGTTATTTGCGGCTCTTTCCCTCATCACGCCACGCTGCGGGCAGCTTTTCCGCCGGAAAGGTGCGCGGGAAGGCCTCGCCCAGCCACTCATCGATCCACTCACCTGAACGGAACGACGAGCGCGGGTACGTACCGACCTGCGCATAGCCCGACTTCTGGTTCGCCCTCCAGCTGCCGCGGTTGGGTAAGGCGATCCAGTTGTGCGTGCGACGCAGACCCAGCTCGTTCCAGATGTATGCCATTCGCAGGCGCACGGCCTCGCTCGCGATGCCCTTGCCGTAGAGCTCCGAGGGACCGATGAAGATACCGGTCTCACCATCGCGGCGGACCCAGTCGATGCCGAAGATGCCGGTGAAGCCGACGCTCTCGCCCTGGTACGCGATCGTCCAGCTGACCGAGGTCGTGCTCTCGCCGTCCTTCCTCATGCGCTCCTCTTCCTCGGCCCGCGTGTGCGAGATGAAGCGCGGTCCCCAGAAGCGCGTGGTCCCCGGCTCGAGCTGCCACTTCGCGAACAGCGTGTAGTCCTCGCGGACCGGCGGCCGGAGCTCGATCTCGTTGTCGCCGACGATGCGCGGACCGAACATCAGGCCTTGCCCAGCGGCTGGTATTCGCGCTCGGACCCCCAGCGCTCGTCCCACCGGGGACGCTCGAGGATCAGCTCGAGCTCGTCGACGTAGGCACCGTCCCGGTAGTGCACTTCATGCTTGCGCGCGTACTCGGCGTAGCCGAGCTTCTCCGCGATCTTCTTTGCGCCCTCGTTCTCGACCGTGAAATTCACCGTGACGCGGCGGAGATCGAGGTAGTCGAAGAAGTACCGATGGAGGGCAAGAGCGGCATCGGACCCATGACCCTTCCGCCACGCGTCCGGATCGACGATGAATTGGTCGATGTGCGCGTTGTCGCGGTGCGGCTCCCATCCGAAGCCCGCGAGGACGAGACCGACCAGCCGGCCGCCGGCTTCGATCGCCCAGAGCACGCTGCCCTTCTCCTTGGTCTGCTCGGTAAAACGCTCCTTCCAGGTAGCCGGCATCGCGGGCTCGTGCCACACCCGTGTGAGATGGCGGACGCGCATGTCGGCCATCCAGCGCGCGAACGGTGTGAGGTCGTCCTCCGTCGGTGTGCGCAGGACCGTGTTCTTGCCTTTGACGATGCCCCCCAAGCCCATCGCAAGAAAGACTACGGGACTCGGTAGAGTGCGCGCGATGACCGCATGGTGGGGATGGGGGGCACGGCCGGCCCGCGTCCAAGCGGAGGCCGACCGGCTGATCGCCCAGCTGGAGAAGCAGCTAGCGACATCCCTCCCCGGTTCCGCGGCAGCGCCGGGCGAGACGCGGTCCCCCGTGCTCCCGCCGACCGATGCGCGCATCGTGGCTCGCCTTCGCGACCGCCTCGGCGCGGCCGCCGTGAGCGACGACCCACTCGCGATCGCCCGGCACGCCGTCGGCCAGTCGTATCCCGAGCTCGTCCGCGCGCAGCGAGGTGTGGTCGCGGATCCGCCCGTCGCGGTCGTGACGGCCCGGTCGCCCGCGCACGTCGCGGAGACGCTCGTCGAGGCGCGTGCGCTCGGCCTGGCCGTCGTTCCGTTCGGCGGTGGCACCTCGGTGACCGGCGGCGTGGCCGGTCCAGAGACCCCTCATCTCACGCTCTCGACGCGCGGTCTGCGGAGCGTGCGGACCGTCGACTCGATCTCGCTCGTGGCGACCGTCGACGCGGGCATCCTCGGCCCCGAGCTCGAGGCCACGCTCGGTGAGAGCGGCATGACGCTCGGCCACTTCCCGCAGTCCTTCGAGCGCTCGACGGTCGGTGGATGGATCGCGACCCGTTCCTCCGGTCAGCTCTCCACCGGTGTCGGTGACATCGCGGACCTCGTCGTCGGTCTGCGAGCCGTCGCACCCGAGGGCCGGATCAACCTGCCCGCGATGCCACCCTCCAGCGAGGGTCCGGACGTGCTCGAGCTGCTGCTCGGGAGCGAGGGACGGTTCGGCATCGTCACCGAAGCGTCGCTGCGCGTGCGCCCGGCGGCCGAGGCCGCGGAACGAGGCGCATGGCTGTTCCCAGGCTTCGCCGAAGGGCTCGGCGCGATGCGTGCGCTGATCCAGGGCGGGGTCTTGCCGGACATCGTCCGGCTCTCCGACGAGGCCGAGACGGCGATGCTCACGGGCGCGCCGGGAGCGCTGCTCGTCGCCGGTGTCGAAGGGACGCAGGACGACGTCACAAGCCGGGCCGAACGAGTCGCGTCACTCGGCCGCGCGGGGCGTTCTCTGGGCCGCGCGCCCGCGGACCGCTGGTTCGAGACCCGCTACGACGCGCCGTACCTCCGCGACGCTCTCCTCGAGCGTGGCCTCGTCGCGGACTCGCTGGAGACCGCGACGCTGTGGTCGAACGTCCTTCGCGTCCATGCCGCGGTGCGCGGCGAGCTCGCCGCAGCCCTCGATCCGGCGGGCCGCGCGGTCGTCGTGTGCCACGTCTCGCACGCGTACGCGGTCGGCGCGTCGCTGTACTTCACGTTCGTCGCGCCCGGCGGCCAGGACGCCGAGGCGCGCTGGTATGCGGCCAAGCGCGCGGCGTTGGACGCGATGCTGGCGAGCGGCGGCGTCGTCTCGCATCATCACGGCATCGGCCGCGACCACCGAGAGTGGCAGGAGCGGCGCCTCGGACCGACCGCGATGAAGGTCATCGAGTCCGCGGCCCGGGCGCTCGACCCGGAGGGCGTGCTCGCCGCGAATCGCGCTACTCCGTCGGGAGACGGACGGTGAATTCGGCACCCCCGCGCTCGACGTTGCGCGCGGTGATCGAGCCGCCGTGCGCCTCGGCGATGGCCTGCGCGATCGCGAGGCCGAGGCCCGCGCCGTCGCGCTGCGCGTTCTCACCGCGATAGAAGCGCCGGAAGAGGCGCTTGTCGGCGCCCTGCGGCAGCCCCGATCCCGCGTCGCGGACCGTCACGACGGCATGACCGTCGAGACGTGCGCCCTGCACGACCACGGCGCCGCCTCGTGGCGAGTGCTTCACGGCGTTGTCGAGCAGATTCGTGAAGAGCTGCGTGAGGCGGTCCGGGTCTCCCTGCACCGCAGGCAGGTCGCTCGGCTCGAACACGAACGACACGCCCGCGTCCTGCGCCTGCGGCTCGAGGGCGGCACGCGCGGTCGCGAGCAGCTGCGCCGGATCGACACGCTCCCGCGCAAGGTCCTGTGCTCCGGACTGCAGTCGCGCGACCTGGAGGAGGCCCTCGACCATCCGCATGAGGCGGCGCGCTTCGCGCTGGATGATCTTCGCGGCCGGCGGTATCGCCGCTCCGCTGGCCTCACCGTCCACGATGGCTTGCGCGAACCCCTGTATCGAAGTGAGTGGGGTACGAAGCTCGTGCGAGATGTCGGCGAGGAAAGCCTGCTCGCTCCCGCGCGCGCGCTCGATCTCGCCCGCCATGTCGTTGAAGGCGCCGCCCATCTCCGCCACCTCGCTCGGACCGGCGACGGGAACGCGCGCGCGATAGTCACCCTTCGCGAAGCGGCGCGTGGCGCCGGCGAGCTCGCGCAGCGGTCGCGTGATCGTGCGCGACAGCAGGCCGGCGACGATCAGAGCGAACCCCGCGGCCACGACCCCAGCGACGACGAGCGAGGGCAGCAGGATGCGCAGGGCGTCGGCGAACGCGGCCCGCGGTCTCGCCACGACGATGATCGCGGGCGTGACGCCGGTCGCGTTCGGACGGAAGATCTGCTGCACGAACAGCCACTGGTCGTTCCTGTCGTTGAACGAGCCGAAGCTCCCCGAGCTTGGCCGATCGAGCACCTGATTCGCGACGAGGACGTTCTCGCTGTCGACGAGCACCCGGCGGTTGGACGCGAGGACGAGGAGGCGCGCGTTGGCGGACTTCGCCTGCTCCGACAGCGTGTCGATAACATCGCGCGGCTGCTGATTCGCCCTGAGGGCCGTGGTCATCGCGGTGAGCAGCGGCGCCGACAGCTCCTCGAGGCGCAGCCGCAGCACGTCGTTCTCGTACCGGACGAGCAGGCTCGAGATCGTGATCGACGCGGCGAGCAGCCCGATCACCACGACCACGAGGTACGACAGGAACAGGCGGGCGCCGACGCTCTTGAACATCAGGCCTTTTCGGTCGGCGCGACCAACTTGTATCCAACTCCCCAGACCGTCTCGATCTTCGCGTCGGCGCCGACCAGCTTGTCGCGTAGCTGCTTCACATGTACGTCAACGGTGCGCGTCTCGCCCGGATACGCGAAGCCCCAGACATCCTCCAAGAGCTTGTCCCGTGTAAGAACTATCCCGGGCTGGCGGCAGAACGCCTCGAGCAGCTCGAATTCCTTGGCCCGCAGCGATATCAGCGCCTCGCCGACGCGCACCTCGTGGTGCGCCGGGTCCACGCTCAGGTTGCCGACGCTCAGCACCCGCCCGCCGCCGGGCATGCCCGATGCGCGCCGGAGGATCGCCTTGACGCGCGACACCAGCTCTTTGGGGTTGAACGGCTTGGTCATGTAGTCGTCCATCCCCGCATCAAGGCCGGCGATGCGCTGCACGTCCTCGGCGCGCGCCGTGAGCGCGACGACGGGCGTGTCGCCCTTGCCCCGGAGCTCGCGCAGGAGATCGAGCCCATCTGCATCCGGCAGACCGAGATCCAGGACCACGAGGGCGGGCTTCATCTCCGCGAACAGCTCGCGAGCGCGAGCGCCCGTCGGGGCGTGCTCGACCAGGAAGCCCGCGTTGCGCAGGTACAGCGTCACGAGCTCGGCAACGGACACGTCATCTTCGACGACGACGATGCGAGCGGTGGCGCTCACGCGGCGAGCATACGGCGCGAGGCGCGGCTATCGTGCGTCGGCGTGACAGAACGCGTTCTCGCGACGGTCCTCGCGCACCCGGATGACGAGACGTTCGGCACGGGCGGCACCCTCATCCGCTACGCGAGCGAGGGCGTCGCCGTCCACAGCCTCTGTCTCACCGAGGGTGAGCAGGGCTGGAACGGCGGTGGCGATGCGGCGGTGGTCCCGCGCGAGGACGTCGGCGCGACGCGCGCCCGCGAGCTCGCGGAGGCCGGACGGCGAATGGGCCTGGCGAGTGTCACGTGCCTCAAGTACCCCGACGGTGCGCTCGCGGGTGTCAACCCCGAGCACGTGGTTCGGGACATCGTTCGCTGGCTCCGGCAGGTCCGGCCCGACGTCGTGATCGTGTGGGGTCCGGATGGCGGATACGGCCATCCCGACCACATCGCGGCGGGCGATCGAGCGCTGCGCGCCATCGACACGGCAGGCATCGCGCGGTACGAGCCCGAGCTCGGCGACCACGTGCACGTGAAGCGCGTCTACCGCTTCGTCGCGTCGGCGCAGCTCATCGACAACCTCACGCGGCTCGTTCCGGAGTTCGCCGAGTACATGAAGACCCTGGCGGTCAAGCCGCAGCGCTGGACGCGCGACCGGCTCGGCGCTGCGCTCGACGTCCAACCGTTCATCGACCGCAAGCTCGACGCCATGCACGCGCACCGGACTCAGGCGCCGGACATGAAGATGTGGCTCCGAGCGCGCGAGCAGGTGCCGTCGCTGCTTTCCGAGGAGGTCTATCTCCGTGAGTTCCCCGATCCGCATGGTGGGCTCGAGACCGACCTGTTCGCCGCCCTGCGCTGAGGTCCGCAGCGCGTGCGCGAGCCGCTCTAGGACACGGTGAGCGTGATCGGGTGGGCGAGCGCAGCCGCGAGGGCCTCGGTCCGCTCGGGCACCGGCGCGCCGGCGGCTCGCTGACTCAGAAATCGCACCAGTGGGTCGAGCCCGCCGATGACGGGCACGCACGAGCTGCGTACGTCTGCGGGGCGGCCACGGGTCAGCACGACCAGCGCTTCCACGGGGACATTGATGAAGCCGCCTGTGCCGAGATCGCGCTTCACGCGCACCGCGTTGATCCGAGCCCGCACCGATGGCGCATCGCCGAGCGCGTGCGCGGCGCCGACGGCGCCGAGATACCAGTGATCCTGGTAGCAGACGAGGTCCCCCTCGTCGTCACGGGGCTCGATGACCGTGAGACCGTAGCGCCCGATGACGACGACCGGCACCCGATCGCCGCCGTCGCGCGGTGCGTATCGCGACAGCACCAAATGGTCATCCGGCAGGTGTTCGCGAAGGTACGTCGCGACCCGATCGGCAAAGCGAGCGCGCGGGTCGGCCCGACTGACCACTGCGCGAGCCCATTCGAATGGATGTGGCACCCTTGCCTCCCCTTGAGGCTCGGATGCTCGGAGGCCGCACCGGGTGCGGCAACAGGACGCTCGTCCTGCCCCGCCCGTACTACCGCATCATCCACACACAATGTCGCTCCGAAGCGAGATCGCTGAACAACCCGACGTCGTACAAAGACTTCTGAACGAGGGCTGGCCAGAAGCGCGAACGCACGCCGTCGCTCTCGCGCGCGCGAAGCACCTGACCCTCGTCGCTCGCGGCTCGTCCGACAACGCGGCGACGTACGGCAAGTACCTCTTTGAGAGCGTTGCCGGGATCGTCACCGCATCGGCGGCGCCGTCACTGGTGACGCGGTATCACGCGCCGCCGAGCTTCGCCGACGGAGCGGCCATCGGTATCTCGCAATCCGGGAGCTCGCCCGATGTCGCAGCGGTCGTTTCCGCCGCTCGCGCCGACGGAGCCTTCACGCTCGCGATCACCAACGTCGCACGATCCCGGCTCGCGCGTGCGGCTCACGCGGTCTTTCTCCTTCGCTGCGGCAGGGAGCGCGCGATCGCGGCCACGAAGACCTATACCGCGTCGCTCATCGCGCTCGCGCTCCTCGCTTCTGCCACCGCTCAGGCCCGCGGTCGCAGCGGTCTGTCTCTTGTGGGCGTGGTGGAGTCGGTGCGCGAGGCGGTCGATGCGGAGCGCGAGGCGGAGCGTCTGGCGCGGCACATCGGAAAGAGCCGCGTGCTCGTCGTGCTCGGTCGCGGGTACGACTATTCGGCTGCGCTCGAGGGCGCGCTCAAGATCAAGGAGCTCGCGCGGGTGTGGGCGGAGCCGTACTCGAGCGCCGATTTCGAGCACGGCCCGCTGACGCTCGCGGAGCGCGGGACGCCGGTGCTCCTCTTCGCCTCACGCGGCGCGACGCTGGGTGAGGCACGCCGCGTGGCGGGAAGCCTTCGCAAGGGTGGCGCGCGGGTCTACGCGATCACGAACGACGCCGGACTCGCCGGACGGGTGGAGGACGCCGTGCTGCTGCGGTCCCAGGTCAGCGAGGCGCTGGCGCCTATCGCCCTTTCCGTCGTGGCGCAGCACGTCGCGGCGCACGTCGCGCGCCTCCACGGCCGCGACCCGGAGCGGCCCGCCGGCCTTTCGAAGGTGACCCGGACCCTCTAGCCGGTCGGGCGCCGCGAGACGATCCACGGGTCTTCCCCGGCGTCGCTTTCACGGCCGGTGGCTTCGCCGGCGCGGCCGTCTCCTTCGCCTTGTCGTCCTCCGACTTGAAGCTGACGACGAGGTTGGCGCCGTACGCATTCGCCACCCGCGCGAGCGATCGGAGCGACGGCAGATAACGCGGATCCTCCATGCGGCGGAGCTGCGTCTGTGACGTGCCGAGCTTCTTCGCGGCCGCGCGCTCGGAGAGGCCGGCGTCGCGCCGGAGCTTGCCGACCGCGGCGGCGACCGACGCCGCCAGGGGGTCGGGTTTCTGCTCGTCCGGCGGCTGGGGGGCTGCGACCGGTGTTGGTGTCGGCTGTTCGGGCACGGGCGGTGATGATAGGTCCGCCGTCAGGTGGTCGCGAAAACGTCGAGCAGGTCGCTCTGCGCCGGGTCGTACGCGAACAGGATCGCGCCCTCGCAGCCCGCCTCCTTCGCGGCGCGAACTTGTTCACGCAGGCGTTCCGGCTCGCCCGCGTACGCCATGAGCCCGCCCCAGAGCTCGGTGGCGGGAGCCGCGGCGCGGGCAGCGCTGAGGAGCCGAGCCACCTCTGTGCTGTCGCGCCGGTAAGCCATCGGACAGAGAAGGTCCACGAGACCCTCGGCCGCCCACTGGGGCCAGCGTTGCAGCACACGATCGCGAGCCATCGATGGATCGGGGAACACCGCCGCTGAGATCACGATGTTCGGCCGCGCCTCGCGCAGGCGACGCGCGCTCTCCCGCACGAGAGCGGTGACGTGTGCGTGATCGTCGGGGCTGCTCGCGTACGTGACCTGTGGATAACGCACGTAGTCGTAGTGCAGGCCCTCGACGCGGTAGCGGCGCACGATGTCCTCGTACACCGCGAGCGTGTGGGCGCGCGCAGCGAGGTTGGCGGGGTCGGTGTAGATGCCTTCGAAGTCCGTGCCGCCGGCGGGATCGAGCGTGCTGATGCCGTCGGGACGCAGCAGCCAGTCGTGGTGGCTGTTCACGATGTGCGACGGTTCGCTCGGGAGCCGGCCCTCGGGGTGCGACCAGACGAAGAACACGTTGGCCCACGCATGGATGCGCGCGCCGACGGACGCGCCGTAGCGGATCAGCCGGTCGAGCGGATCGAAGTCCGCCAGAAGCGCCTCCGCGCGAGGCTCGAGCGCCGACGCGTAGTAGGCATCGCCGCGGCCACGGACCTGCACGACCAGGTCGAAGATCCCACGCAACGCGGATTCCTCCAGCAGATCGTCGATCGCTTCGGGGGTCACGATCTTGTCGCGCACAATCCATAGAGCTTTTCTCATAGGGCTCGATAATCAACGAGCTCAATTCGCAGCCTCTCCACGGTGGCGCGCACGGTCGGATCCGTGAGCGTTTCCAGCTCGACGCCACGCTCCGCCCCGTAGCTCGAGCCCTCGAGGAGCGCGGCATCGGGTTCGCCCGGATGGCACATGAGCTCGACCGTGCCCGCGTCTTCAGCGAGGATCTCCAGCAACGCCTGCAGCCACTCGAGCCCGATCTTTCCGGCGTGCTGGTACTCGCGCACGAAACGATCCGGCGTGCGCACGTCCGCGTCCCGAAAACGAGCGCGCTGCCGGCCGTCGTGCGTTCGGGCCGCCGCACCCGTCTCCTTGGCGAGCGCGAGCACGGCGTCCTCGATGGCCGGCAGGTCGTGCACCCAATGGTGGGTGTCGAGATGGCTCGGTTCACGACCCAGAAGGTCGCGCACCCGCCGGTACTGCGCGCGCGCCTCCACGAGCACCTCGTCGGCCTTCGGCTGCGCGATCCGCAGCAATTCGGTCACGTGCGGGAATGCGCCGCCCTCTGTGACCAGTGACGGCACGGCCGCGGTCGCCGCCAGCGGTCGCCCGTAGGTGAAGACGAGGTGCACGCCCACGTCGAGCGTCTTCGTGGCGCGCGCCGCTCGTGCGGCACCTTCGGTGTCCGGCGCGTTCGCCATGAGCGTCGTCGCGGTGACGATGCCCTCACGGTGAGCGCGAACGATCCCGCGGGTGACGCCCGGCGTGTAGCCGAAGTCGTCCGCGTTGACGATGAGCCTCATCGCTCCTTGGGGACGGCGGACGGCTTGCCCGCCGCATTGGGCGCGTCGAGCGCCTTTCGCACGCTCCATCCGTTCGACTCCAGAAGCACGCGCGCGGCGTCGGGATCGAGGCCGGTCGCATCGCGCACCATCCGAACCGCACGCAGGCGGAGCTTCGCGTTCGTGGCGCGGAGGTCGATCATGAGGTCGCCACGCGTGCGCCCCGAGCGGATCATCGCGGCGGTCGACAGCATGTTGAGGACGAGCTTCGTCGCGGTCCCGGCTTTCAGCCGGCTGGACCCCGCGAGCACCTCGGGCCCGACGTCGAGGACGATCGGGATATCGGCTGCGTGGGCGATCGGGGAGTCTTCGTTGCAGGTGATCGCGACCGTCGCCGATGCGACCGCATCACCGCTCTCGAGCGCCGCGAGGACGTAGCGCGCCTGGCCGCTCGCCGAGATGCCCACGATCACATCGTCACGACGCACGACGTTGGCGATGTCGCGCCGCCCCGCCTGGTCCTCGTCCTCCGCGCCTTCGATCGATGAGCGCAGCGCGGCGTCACCTCCGGCGATGATCCCGTGAAAGAGGTCCGGCCCGACTCCGAATGTCGGCGGAGCCTCGCTCGCGTCGAGGACCCCCAGGCGCCCGCTCGTGCCGGCTCCGATGTAGAGCACGTGTCCGCCTTTCGCCACAGCGGCGACGATCGCGTCAACGGCACGCTCGATGTTGGGGAGGGCCTCGCGCACCGCGGCCGGCACCGTCGCGTCCTCGTCGTTCATGAGCTCGAGGATCTCGCGCGTCGTGAAGGAGCCGAGCTTCGCGGCGCGCGGGTTGCGCGCCTCGGTCCGGCCGCGCTGCGTCATCGCTCGCTCCACGCGAGCTCCATGGCCATGCGCGCCGCGCCCATGGCGGGCTCCTCGCGCACCGGCTCCACGCTCGCCTGCGGCAGCACCCCCAGCAGCTCCAGGCGAACCAGCTTCTGCAGCAGCGGCAGGCTCTCGAAGGCCCCGCCCGCGAGGTACACCGGACCGCCATGCAGCGACAGCGCGATCGCGACGACGCTGGTCGCGCGAGCGAGCGCCACCGCACCGCGCTGCAGGATCGCGTTCGCCGCGGCGTCGCCCTGTGACGACGCGACGGCGAGCGCGCGCGTGGCCGCGCCGATCGCCGGTGCGGGATGCGGCCGTCCGTACAGATGGGGAAGCACGTCGGCGAACTCGCCGACGCCGAGCTCCCCGAACAGCAGGTCGGTCAGCATCGTCGGCGGTCCGCGGCCGTCGACGGCGTGCGCGATCGCGCGAAGTGTCTCGAGGCCGCACCAGACGGCCGAGCCCTCGTCACCGATGAGGTGACCCCACCCGCCCGCGCGATCCTCGTCGCCTTCTTCATTGCGCCCGTATGCGATCGAGCCCGTCCCGGCGATGAGCACCACGCCGCAGCCCGCGGGATTCCCGGCGTACAGCGCGGCGATCGCATCGTGCGTGACGAGAAGGCGCGCGCCGGCTGGCGCCACCTGCGTGAGCAACTCCCTGCCCCGTTCCCGATCCGCCCTGCGATCGCCGCCCGCGCACGAGAGCACGATCGCGTCGGCGGCGCGCCCTCCGAGGGCCTCATTCAGTGCCGCTCCGATGGAGCCCTGCGGATCGGGCGAGCTCAGGAGGTTGCCGCCTCCGCCGGCGCCGCGGCCCACGACCAGGCCGGCGCGGTCGACGACGAACGCTCGCGTCTTCGTGCCGCCGGCGTCGATGCCGACGACGAGGCCCGATCTCACGCGCTCACGGTATATGGACGGCGCCACCGGAGACCGCCTGCGACGCCCCGGTCGCGCGCGGCAGCGTGTTCGGCAGGCCGCGCAGGCGATACGCGCCGAGGATCGCGAAGGCGACGGCCTCGCGGTGCGCCGCGGGTACGCCGTGCACATCGGTGCTCTCACACCGAAGCGGCGCGACCGCGGCCTCGAGCATCTCGAGAAGCGCCGGGTTGCGCACCCCGCCGCCAGCGACGAGGAGGCGCGACGACGGCGCGGACGATTCCCGGCGAAGAGCGTCGGCGACCGTTCGTGCGGTCAGCGCGGTGGCGGTCGCGAGCGCGTCGTCGTGCGTGCCACCGTGCTTCGTCACGAGCTCCAAGAGGCGCCCGGCGAACGCCAGGCCGAAGGCCTCACGGCCGGTGCTCTTGGGCGCGCGCCGCGCGAGGTACGCGTGACCGAGCAGCTCGGTGAGCGTCTCCTGGTCGATCTTGCCGCGCCGGGCACCCCGGCCATAGATGTCGTGCGTCGCACCGAGCGACGCGGCGACGCCGTCGATGACCATGTTCCCGGGGCCGGTGTCGAACGCGATGACGTCCTCCGCGCGTGCAGTCGGGATGAGCGTGAGGTTGGCGATGCCGCCGATGTTCAAGACCGCCACCGGCGCGAGCCGCGCGAAGAGCACGAAGTCGGCGAACGTGACGAGCGGCGCACCCTGGCCGCCGGCCGCGACATCCGCGCTGCGGAGGTCGCTGACGACGCGGACACCCGTCCGGCGCGCGACGCGCGACGCGTCGCCGATCTGGAACGTGACGTGCTCGTCCGGCAGGTGCGCGACGGTCTGTCCGTGGAGCGTGATGACCTCGGGGCGCGTGCCGAGTGCGGAGCAGATGTGCTCGGCGATGTCCGCGTATTGATCTCCCAGCAGCGCGTGGAGGCGCGCGATGTCGGCCGCGCTCGCCGTGCCGCCCTCGCCCAGCGCCAGCACAGCATCGCGGATGTTCTTCGGATAGGACTGGCTCGCCGTCGCGAGGACGCGCACATCTTTCGCGGGGACGTCGAGCTCGATGGCGGCCGCATCGACGCCGTCGCCCGATGTGCCCGACATCAGCCCGATCGCGATCACGCGGCGGCCTCCGCGAACGGCCGGCTCACCGCCTCGTGGATGGCGATGCGGAACCTGTACATCGCGTCGTCGTTCTTGCGGCCGAAATACACGCGGTTGGTGAGGATGATGACGGTGAGATCGATCGCCGGGTCGATCCACAACGACGTGCCGGTGAACCCGGTGTGCCCATACGTGTCGACGCTCATGTACCGGCCGACCATCGCCTCGCGCGGCGCGCGGAGGGCGAGGCCAAGTCCCCGGCGCACGTTGTCATCGCGCACGTGCTCCGTCCGCGCGAGCCGCGCGAGGTCGTTGCCGATCACCGCACCCTCGCGGTAGACGCGTGCGAGCGCGGCGACGTCGGCTGCGGTGCCGAACAGGCCGGCATGGCCGGCGATGCCGCCGACCGCGAACGCGTTCTCGTCATGCACCTCACCGCGCAACCGTTTCTTCCGCCATTCCTCATCGCGCTCTGTCGCGACCGAGACATCGCGCGGACGAGGTCCAAAGTCCGCGGACCGCGCGTCCACGGGCGCGAGGACCGTCGAGCGGATGATGTCCGCGAACGACCGCCCCGCAACGTTCGCCAGACCCTTCGTCAGCATGAGGTAGCCGAGATCGCTGTAGCGGAACGTTCCGAGGTCCTGGGCCAATGGCTCCTGCGCCGCACGCCAGACCGCCTCTTCGAGGCCCTTGGCGTCGCGCCACAACGGCAGCCACCACTGCAGTCCCGCGGTGTGCGTGAGCACCGCCTGAAGCGTCACGCGGTCCTTGTCTCCACCGTGGAAATCCGGAACGATGTTGCGGAACGGCATCTCCAGGTCGAGCAGTCGCTCGCGCACGAACGCGAGGACCGCCGCCGTGGTGGCGAGCTTCGTGAGCGAGGCGAGGTCGAAGTACGAGTCGAGCGTGCAGGATCCGTCCGGCCCGGCCTCGGGATCGGGACACATCGTGCCGAGCGCGAATTGATCCACCTGGGCGCCACGCTCGACCCGTACGACGCAAGCGGTGCAGAGCGAGCCGATGGCCGCCTCCGCGACCGTGCGCGCACGCTCGGCGAGGGCGGTCAAAAATCGCTCCGCCCGGCGCCGATGGCGAAGCGTCCGGGCACGACGACCGGCAGCCGTCCGGTGGGCCTACGCGCACCGGTGAGGACTTCGATCACCGCGCGCAGCGTGGGTACACGCCCGCCGTACGCGCACACGATCGCCGCCACACCCGAAACGTACAGCGCGTCGTAGGGCGCGCGCAGGGAGACCATGACCGTCGGCTTCATGGCGGCGAGGGCTGCGACCAGCCTCCGCTGGTCCTCGTTGGTCCCAAGATCCGCCACGCCGACGACAACGACGTCGGCCGCCCGCGCGTCGGCGACCGCGGACGCGATGAACGCGTCGGTGGCCTGAGCGAACTTCCGCGCGGTCGTGTTCGGCCGCGCCGCAGCGAGCTCCGTCCCGAGATCGCTGTCGCCGGGAACGAAGCCGATGTCGGCGCCGATCACACCGACCGCGAGCACCCGCCCGTTGAGTGGCAGCACGCCGTCGTTGGTGAGGAGGGTGATCGACTCGCGCGCGAGATCGGTCCCGATCCGTCCGTTCCCGTCGAGGTCGATGGTCGCAAGGGCGCGCGCGTCGTAGAGGCCCTGCTGCAGCTTCGCGCCGAGGAAACGCAGGACCGAGGCGTCGAGGCGGGAAGTCGGGACACGCCCGCTCCGCAGCGCTTCGAGGATCAGGCGATGGCCCTCGAGCTGCGCGCTCTCCTCGAAACGGAACAGCAGGTGATCGACGCCGGCCTCGAATGCCATGAGGCCCGCGCGCGCCTCGCCGATCGTGGAGAGCGCGCCCATCTCCAGGTCGTCCGAGACGATGAGGCCCTGGAAGCCCAGCTCCCCGCGGAGCAGGTCGGTCATCACCTTCTTCGACAGCGTGACCGGCAGGCTGGGCGTCGCATCGAGTGCGCGGACGACGATGTGCGCGCTCATGATCGCCTGCACGCCCGCGGCGATCGCTGCTTTGAAGGGCACGAGCTCGACCGTGTCGAGACGCTTCCGGTCGGAGTCGATCTCAGGCAGGCCCGTGTGCGAATCGGTGGTCGTCGATCCGTGACCGGGGAAGTGTTTGGCTGTCGGGAACATGCGTTCGGCGCGGTAGATGGTCACCGACTGCGCGACAAGCTGTGCGACGCGCTGCGGGTCGGAACCGAACGAGCGATTGGCGATGATCGGGTTTCGCGGCTCGTCGTTGACGTCCGCGACGGGCGCGAGATTCCAGCGCACTCCGGCCGCGTTGAGCTCCGCCGCCGCGATGACGTTCGCGCGTTTGATCGCGCCGAGGGGATCGGGTGTCGCGGCGAGCGCCATCTGACCAGGGAGGATCGTCATGCCCTTCCCGACGCGGATGACCGGTCCACCCTCCTGGTCGAGGGAGATCAGGAGCGGCGGGACCCTGGCATCGCGCGCGATGGTCTGCAGATCCGCGGTGAGCCTGGTCAGGCCCGCCGCATCGTCGGCATTCTCCGCCCGCAGCACGAGTCCGCCGACGGCACGCTGTCGGATCATCGCTTCCACCGCGGCCGTGATCTTGGTGCCGTGGAACGCGATGCTCATGAGCTGGCCGACTTTCTGCTCGAGCGGCAGCGACGCGAGGATCTCCATCGCCTTCTCGCGCACCGTCGCGGACGATGCCGGCGTGGACGTCGTGCCGCCGCTCGAGATCGGCGCGGAACAGGCGGCGAGCGCTGCACCCGCGCTCGCCAGGAAATCGCGCCGCTTCACCTAAAGCGTGACGGGCAGCTGTCCCGTTGCCGCTCGCTCGCCGGCGAGGACGGCGGCGAGCGCGTCGAGCGAGACGGGCACGTCGGAGTACGCGAGCAGCGCCGGACGTCCATTCCTGAGGATCGCGTCGTAGGGGCTGCGCAACGCGCACAGGATCCCATCGTCGCCGAGGAGCGCCTCCAACGCGCGACCCTGCTCGGGGTCGAAGCACGCGTTGAACGTGCACACGACGACCGGGCCGTCGCCGTCGGGCATCTGCCCGCGCCGCGCGAAGCGGAGCCGATCGCCGAAGCGCTTGCGCAGCGCGCGCTCGAGCGTGGCGACCGGATCGGAGAGCTCCTCGGCCTGCGAAACGCGCGATGGCTCGAACGACGTGACACGGATGTCGCCGGTGAGCCTCGGCAGGCCGGGGCCCAGGTGGGTGATCGACTTCGCCGCGATCTCCCCGGCCAGCGCGCGTGCCGGTGCGTCGTCGATGTCCGCGTCGGGGACATCGATCCCAAAGCGGGCGCGAAACGACTCGGCTCGTCCCAGCGCCTCGGCGATCCGTTCCTTGGATGCGACCTTCGCGATCCAGTCGCCTGCCGCGAGCTGTCGATCGATGTGACTCGTGACCATCACCGCGTCGTTGCCGGCGTCGATAGCCCGTCCGATGACCCGATCCGGAGAGTCGACATCAATACCGGACATGTCGAGGGAGTCGGTGATGCACAAGCCGGTGAACCGCATCTTCTTTCGCAGGAGGTCGGTCAAGATGACCTTCGAGATCGTGGCGGGCGCGCCGGGGTCGAGCGCGGTGTAGCGCACATGCGCGGTCATGACCATCGTCGCGCCCGCGTCGAACGCGGCCCGGAACGGCGGTAGATCGCGGCGTTCGATGGTCGCGCGTTCCGCCGCGATGTCGACCAGCCCCAGGTGCGAGTCGACACCGGCGGCACCGTGCCCCGGGAAGTGCTTCGGCGTCGTCGCGACGCCCGCGCCCTCCGAGCCGCGCACCCAGGCCGCCGCGAACGCCGCGACCTTCGAGGTGTCGTCGCCGAACGCGCGCGTGCCGATCACCGGATTCTTGGGCTCGACGTTCACGTCGCAGACGGGAGCGTGATTCACGGCGATGCCGTCGGCGCGCAGACCCTCCGCGACGGCTCGACCAGCTTTCTCCGCGTACGCGGGGTCGCCGGTCGCGGCGATCGCCATCGCGCTCGGGAACACCGCCCGGTACGCGATGCGCACGACCTGGCCGCCCTCCTGATCCACGGCAACGGGGACCGGCGGCAATCCACCCGCGTGCGCCGCCGTCTGGATCTCGCGCAGCATCGCGCGCACCTGCTCCTTTGTGGAGATGTTGCCGCGTATCGCGAAGAGGAGGATCCCGCCGATCCGGCCGGTGCGGACACCGTCGAGGATCTCGCCCGGCGCCTGTGCTCCGTTGAACCCCGCCCACACCAGCGCGCCGGTGCCGAGATCGGTCCGCTCCAGCGTCTGCCTGATCACCGTCTCCGGTAGCGCGCGATCGTGAGCACGCCGAATGGCCGGCCGCGCAGCGTGCGGGTGTCCTTCTCGAGGATGACCCGCTGGACCTGACCGCCCGAGACGATCGGCGCGATGCGCCGCCGGCTGCGCCGTCCCGCGATGCGGCCCTCGAGCGCGTCGACGATGTCCTTCACGCGCTCGTCGACTTCGTGCACATCGAGCGGGCGCTGGCCAAGGAAGATCGCGACTCGCAGCTCGAGCTGGTCGTTCTCGCGATAGCCGACCCCGCGGAACGTCTGTGCTTCGAGCACCGCCGCGTGCACCTTGCGACGCCACTCATTACGCGGCGGAGCGTACGGCGGGAGTGTGGCGCTGGTGGTGAAGCGTCTCTTTGCCACTGTTACGAACAGGGTACCGACCGCCGTGCATGCGCGTCAGTCGATGCGGTAGGTCGACGTGAGGGTCGAGAGGATGAATCCGCCGGCCGGTAGCGCGAAGGCGCGCGATGCCCGGGCGCCGTCGACGTCCATCGCGTTGACGGCGGCGTCGCTCTCGCGACCGGTGGCGAGGTCGATGACCAAGGTGCTCCTGTCTCGCGCGACGAGCAAGCGGCCGTGGTCGTACGCGAGGGCGAGATCGCCCGTGCCCAGACGGGCCTTTGTCGCGGTCGCCGCCCCGGTGAGCACATCAAAGGACGAGAGGTCGCCCGACGGCGCGCGGACGAGGAGCGCATGCGGCCCGATCCAGCGCGCTGCCGTCCCGAAGAGCAGGCGTTCGCCCTGGAAGTCGTCCACGATCGCACCGGCGCCATCCGCCCACTGCGTCACGCGATCGTTCGCGATGACGTACCACCGCAGCGGCTCGTAGCCGCGCACGAGGACGACCGTGCCGTCGGGCGAGGGGTTTCCCGGCAGCGTCGTCTTGTACTCCGCGATCGTCCCGAGCGCCTGCGGAGTCCCACCGGTCACGGGCACTCGAAGGATCTGACCCCCGTCGCCATACACGACGCGGTCTGCCGAGTCGATCCCGAGCAGCGAGAGGCCCATCGAATCCGACCTGGCGGCGACCAGCGTCATCGCGTCGCCGCCGCTGCGGGGAGCGATCCGGATCTGGGGTGTCGTGACGCTCGCGCAGCAGCCTTCCGCGTGCTCGGCCACGATCCAACGACCGTCGCGTGACAGCGTTTGTCGGGCCATCATCATGCCGGTCGCCCTCGGCGCGCCGCCGGCGATGTCGAGGACGCCGAGCGATGCGGGACGCTGGGGCACGTCGAGCGCGACGAAGATTCCTGACGAGTCGGGCATCCATGCCCAATTGGGCGTCGGCACGTCGACGGACCTGACGAGCTTTCCGTCGAGGTCGTGAAGCTCGATCGTCGGAGTCCAAGGGATGCCCTTGCCACTGGGTTGCGGAGGCGTCAACGCGATCCATTTGCCGTCGGGCGATACCTGCACTCGGCCGATCATGCCGTTGATGCCGCTGATGACGCGTGCGCCCACCGATGGTGTCGCGGATGCTGCGGGAGGCGGCGCGAACGAGCCCGCAGATGGTGCCGGCGATGATCCGGTGACGACCGATCCCGCTGCGTCGCACGATGCCGCGACGAGCGCGACCGCAGCGAGCGCGTGCCTCAGTGGCGTCACAAATGAAAGTCTGGTGTTGGCGTGTGGTGTGTTCATGACCGAACTGTCATCGGTCCGGCGTGGGTGTGCGTCTGACTCAGGTGCCCTAAGTCCTACGGGTAACTCCTACGGCGATGTCAGACCTTGACGACGTTCAACGGAATGGTGTCGTACCCGGTCGCGCCGTCGGGGTAGGGCTCGCGCCGCACCGGTGTCTGCACGTTGCCCCGGCCGTCGGTCGCGCGCGCCCATACCGTCCTCGGGCCCGGACCGGGCGGCGTCCACCGAACGACCCAACGGACCCACGTGATCGGGCCCGCGGCGGGCTCGAGCGTCGCGGCCTCCCAGCTCTTGCCCGCGTCGAACGAGACCTCGACCGCCTTGATGCCGCGCGCGCCCGCGTAGGCGATGCCGGCGATCGGTACCTCGCCCCCAGTCCAGCGGACCGTCGTGCCGGGGACGTCGATGCGCGTGTTCGTGTTGATGATCGCGCCGTCATCCCAGCCCTGCGCCTGCCAGTACCCCTTGAAGTCGAAGGTCTTGACCTCGATCTCGCGCAGCCACTTCACGTTCTTCATGCCGTAGATGTCCGGCACGAGCACGCGCACGGGATAGCCGTGCTCCACCGGCAGCGTGCGTCCATTCATCAGGTACGCGAGGAACGTGTCCGGCTCCATCGCCTTCGCGATCGGGAACGAATCGTTGTAGCCGTCGACGGACGTGAGCTCGACGTCGTACGAGTTCGCCTTCGGCGAAGCTCGGGTGAGAAGGTCCTTCATTCGAACGCCGGTCCATACGGCGGTCGAGATGAGCTCACCGCCGATCGGGTTGCTGATGCACTCCA
Organism: Candidatus Limnocylindria bacterium; assembly: GCA_041486085.1. Taxonomy (GTDB): domain Bacteria; phylum Chloroflexota; class Limnocylindria; order P2-11E; family P2-11E; genus CF-39. The sequence continues at coordinate 21,005 of JBGPKU010000031.1, forward strand.
GCGTGCGGACCTGCTCGATGGCGTCGAGGTCAAGCAGCTCCTCATAGCTGATCGAGTACGGGCGCTCGACATTGCCGGTGATGTCCAGCTTCCACGTCGCGATGTCCACACGGGGCTTCACGAGCGTCGTGTCGACGGTGTAGTGCGCCTCGGTCGGCGTGAGGCGAGCGGTGATGCCCGGGATCGCGTCGATCGCCGCGTCGGCGGCGGGGATCGCGGCGCGCTCCTTCAGGTGGCGCGCGCTCTGGACCACGTTGCCGATCTGCATACCGACGGATGCGACCGTGCGCGACAGCGGCAGGCCGGCGAACGCGACGAGCGCCGCGGCGCCGGCGCCGCCGATCAGCACACGCCGTCGCTCTGGTGCGGGGACGGAGGTCCGGTCGAGCGAGGCGGGCGCGAGGAACGCCAGCGCCAACGCGTTGACGGCCACGCCGACCGCCGCATCGGTGAGCGCGGTACCGAGGTCGATGCGCTGCCCGGCCACGAGCGCGCCGAGCGCGACGGCGATGGCCCAGGGAGCTGCCACCACCGCGATCACCGCGGTGTCGCTGCGCTTGGGTGAGATCGCGAGCACCCCCGCGAGCGCGCCCCCGACGAAGAACAGCGCGACGACGCCGACGACCAGCAAGCCCTTTGCCCAGAACTGAAGCGTCTCGATCAGCGGGATCGAGATGAAGCCTGGTAAGACGTCGATGATCGCCTGCCCGAGCGCGAATGGCGTGAACGGCAGTCCGATGAGCGAGACGAGGAAGGCGACGTCGAGCGCGAGGAACATCGCGAGCGAACCGACCAGCAGACCCGTGCGTGTCCGGGCGTCGATGCGGTCCATGTATGGCACGATACGCCGTGGTGTCCGACGCTCTGCCTCCGATGATCCCGGAGGACCTCTACGAATTCCGCTTCCTCGCCGATGCGCAGATCTCGCCTGACGGCTCGCGCGTCGCCTACGTGGTGCGGACCATCGACCGTGAGCAGAACACCTACCGGTCGGGGATCTGGCTCGTTCCGGCGGACGGAGCGTCCCAGGGCACACGATTCACCTCGGGACCTGGTCAGGACTCGCTGCCGCGCTGGTCACCCGACGGGAACACGCTCGCATTCGTCTCAGACCGGAACGCGCCCACGGACGATGCGAAGAAGCGCAAGCCGAAGAACATCTTCGCGCTGTCGCTGGCCGGTGGTGAGGCCCGGCAGCTCACGTCGTTCGACGATGACGCCGGCGATCTTGCCTGGAGCCCCGACGGCAAGCGGCTCGCCTTCACGCTCAAGGATCCAAAGGCGAAGGGCACGGATGACGACGGCATCCGCGTCTACGACCGGATGCGCTACAAGACCGACGAGGGCTTCCTGCTCGACGGGCGCCGGCGTCACGTGTGGGTCGTCGACGTCGCCGGAGGCGAGCCTCGCAACCTCACCGACGGCGACTGGGACGACGCACAGCCGGCCTGGTCGCCCGATGGCGCGCTGCTCGCATTCGTGTCCAACCGGACGGACGATCGGGAGAAGAACACGGTGGCAGATATCCATGTCGTCGGCATCGGCGGCGGTGGCTGGCGCGTCACCGATGGGGTGGGGTCGTACGGGAATCCGCACTTCTCTCCCGACGGATCCGTGATCGCCTGCTACGGCGTCGCGAAGGCGGTCGGCTCGTCTGCGAAGAACGTGCACCTCTTCGTTTTTCCGGCGCGTGGCGACGGTGCCGGCCGCGACCTGACCGACGGTTGGGATCGCACGGTCGGCTCGACGGTGATGTCGGACATGCGCTCGCATATGCAGACGCTGCCGCCCACGTGGAGCGCGGACCGGTCCCGGATCATCTTCGTCGGCTCGGACCAGGGCACGGCGAACGTCTACAGCGCCGCCGCGGCGGGCGGCGACATCCGCGCGGAGACCGTCGGACCGCATCAGGTCGTGAGCCTCTCGCTCGCGGCCGACGCGAAACGCTTCGCCTGCGTGTATTCGAACGCGACCGACCCAGGAGACGTCGCGGCGGGCGAGCTCGGTCGCGCGATGCGCTGCCTAACTGACTTGAATGGTGAACTCCTGAGCGCACGTCACATCGAGACCCCAGAACGGATCGAGTTCACCGGTGCCGACGGATGGACGATCGAGGGCTGGCTGATGAAGCCGCGCGGCTTCGACCCGGCGAAGAAGTGGCCGCTCGTCCTTCAGGTGCATGGCGGCCCGCACGGCGCGTACGGCCACGGCTTCTTCCACGAGTTCCAGGTGCTCGTCGGCGCCGGCTACGCGGTGCTGTATACGAACCCGCGTGGCAGCCACGCCTACGGCGAAAGCTTCTCCACCGCATGCGTCGGCGACTGGGGCGGCAAGGACTACCTGGACCTGATGGCCGGTGTCGATCACGCACTCGCGTTGGGATGGCTGGATGCGGACCGGCTCTACGTGACCGGTGGCAGCTACGGCGGATTCATGACGAACTGGATCATCGGACACACCGATCGCTTCCGCGCCGCGGCCACCGCTCGCAGCATCAGCAACAACGTCTCCGCGTTCGGCACGTCGGACATCGGCTGGCATTTCTGGGAGTACGAGATGGGGAACGCCTCACCGTGGGTGGATGCGGAGAAGCTCCTCGAGCGCTCGCCGCTCATGTATGTGCAGAACGTGAAGACGCCGCTCCTGATCCTCCACGCCGAGCACGACCTGCGCTGTCCGATCGAGCAGGCCGAGCAGTTCTTCGTCGCACTCCGCATGCACGGCGTCGAGACGCAGTTCGTGCGATTCCCCGAGGACAACCACGACCTGACGCGCGGCGGCAAGCCGCGGAACCGCGTCGAGCACTGCCGCCGCATCGTCAACTGGTTCGACACACACGCATAGGTCGCGCTGCATAGCGGCGCTTCGTTCGCCTCGTCTCCGCTAGCTCCGCACGGTCGCCAGACTTGCCGCAAGCGCGGCGAACGATCCCAGTCCCATGACCACGATGAGCGTCGAGATGGCGCGCCCGGCCGCCGTCGTGGGCTCCGGCGACGCGTGGCCCGCTGTGACGAGGGTGGCGACGGCCCAGGCGTAGCCCTGAGCGATCGTCGGGAACGAGCGTGGCTCGGCCACGATGATGAGCACGCCGCCCGCGAGCACGACGACGGCGAGAACGCCGAGGATTCCCAGCGCCGCGCGACGTGTGAGCGGTGTCCCGAAGCGCTCCGCGATGATCCCGACGACAGCGAACGCCCGCAGCAGTCGGAATGCGCGAAGCACGCGTAAGGCCTGCGCCTCGGGCGGTGCGAGGAGCGGGGGCGAGACGACGATGAGGGCGAGGTCCGCCCAATGTGCGCGGATGTAGGTGCGTCGATCGGCGGTCCGCCAGAGGTCGACGACGTAGTCGAGCGCGAACGCGAGCCAGATGAGCACGTTCGTCACGGTCGCGACCCACACGACGCCTGGGTCGCTGCTCGACTCCTCGAGGAGCAACACGGGCACCAGCAAGAGGGCGAGGAAGAAGGTCGCCCAGTCTCCGAGCACGGCGGGCCCAAGCCTAGGATTCGCGCCGTGACCGTGCGTATCGCGATGCCCGACGACGCCGATGCGATAGAGCGCGTGCGCACCGACACGTGGCGCGCCACGTACCGCGGCCTCATGCCCGACCGCGTGCTCGACGCCCTCGGATACGACGGCTCGCGGCGCCGCCAGCAGATGACGCAGGTGGCCCTGCAACGCGACCGCTTCGTCCTTGTCGCGGAACATGGCCGTGAAGTCGTCGGATTCGCGTACGGAGGGCCGTCGCGCGTCGAGTACCGGGCGCGCTCGGGCGAGATCTACGCGATCTACGTGCTGCCGGCGCATCAGGGCCACCATCACGGCACGTCGCTCCTTCAGGCCGCGGCACGCGAGCTTCTGACGCGTGGCTGGCACGCGATGCTCATCTGGGTGCTCCGCGAGAACAGCTCATCACGCCGGTGGTACGAGCACATGGGCGGGCGTCACCTGCGCGATCGAGACACCGATCGCGAGATCGAGGGCGTCACGATCACGGAGTCGGGCTATGCCTGGGACGACGTCAGCTCTCTGGCGGCTGCGCCCCCAGATCCAGATCGGTAGGCGGGTCTCCTGGAAGGATCCAGCGGATGTAGGACTTGCCCCACTTGGTGTGCAGCTCGTTCGCGCGATCGACCGCCGCCGTGAACGCGCCATCGAACGCGACGCGATCCTTGCGATCGCAGGCCGAAAGGACGGGCGCGAGCACCTCGTCCTCGAACGCCGCGAGGTCGTTCGCGTACTTCGGGCGTACGACGCCAAGCTTCGCCTGGAGCCCGCGGACGCGCCGCGCGAAGTAGGCCGCCAGCTCCCAGTTGCCGCCTCGCGCCGCATACGCGCACTTCCACCAGGCGTTGCCGACGGACTGCATGATCTCGCCGGTGCCGGGCAGGAGCTCGGCGATCTGCTCGAGCGTCAGATTGCCGTCTCTCGTCTTCACCGTTCTTGCATCGTCGGGCATCGCGTCGATAGTAGGCAGGTGCATTCCCATCGCCATGGGACACTGTGGCGCGCGTTGCGGAACTTCTTCGAGTCCGACATCCCGCTGCCGCGCCGCGTCGTGGTGGCGAGCCGCAACGTTTGGCTTCGCGTGGCCCTGCGGCAGCCCTGCTGCGGCCACGATGGCGAGCCGGGCTGTTGACTCCCTGAGCCGGCGGAGGGTCCTCCGCCCCCCTGAACCGCTAGCATTGGCACCCCGTGAAGGAATTTGTCCAGGGCCGTCGTATGGGCTTCGCAATCCGCTCGCATCTGGCGTTTGCGGCGGTTGGCGTGGGGCTGGCGGTGATGATCGCCGACCTGATGGCCTGGTTCGCTCTGGGCGCGCGCGAGACGAATGGCTACGCCATCGTGGCGCAGTGGCTCTGCGTCACCACGTTTCTGCTTGCGGGCGCCGCGGCGATCGCCGCGGTCGCCGAGCGCGGCGACGTGATCGACGAGGAGCGGGGTCTCGCGCAGATCGACATCCTCGCAGCGGTCGCCGTGGTCATCCTTTACGGAGCCTCCGCGGTGCTACGAAGCCTGGAGCTTGGCTCCGTCGCGCCGTCTCCCGCTCCGTTCCTCCTTGCGATCGCCGGCCTCATCGTCCTGGTGATCGACGCGGGCCTCGCCGCGAACATGTACAGCTCGCGCGAGTGGGAAGAGATCGAGGACGAGCCTCTACGCGACCATCACCGCGGCGGCCGTCGTCGCGCTGCGGGGCGGTAGACCCGCCGACCGCGGGTCTTTAGAGGACCGGTCAGTTCTCGAAGACGCGACTCTTCTTGATCGGGTAGCCGCTCCCTAGACAGTCCTTCTCGGAGCGCAGCGTGTTGGCCTGGTAGTCGCGCGGGACGATCACGTAGTTGAACTGCCAGATCGGGCTGTAGCCGGGCATGCCCGGGACGGTGTCGTAGATGTTCAGCTGGCCGGGCACGCGCTTGGGCTCCCTACCACCCTTCAGCGTGCCTTTCTTGTTGAGCTCGACCGAGTAGACGATCTGGTATTCCTGCGCGACCTTGACCTTCGTCTCATCGATGTCGACCTCGCCCTGCTCGCTGGCGAAGATCACCTTCCCGTTGAACCACACCCGCTCGATGTCGTAGCCGTACGGGTTGTTGTAGTCGAGCTGCTCGACGTCGCCGAGCGGGTCCTTCGGCCGGCGCTTAAGCCGGGGCTTGCCCCTGCGGATCAGCCAGATGCCGTCGGTCTTCACCGCTGTACCGTACTCCAGCCCGGACTTCGTCCGTGTCCGAACCGACCGCGAATGCGGCGAGTGGATCGGCACCGAGATGAAGGTCGCGCCGCGACGCGGGGCTCGCGAACAGCTCGTCCGCCTTTCGCGCGTCCGCGAAAGAGATCTCGATCAGCGTCCACATCGTCGCCATCTCACCACCTCCAGCGGAGAGCAACTGCGCAGACTGTCTTCCGGGCGCCTGGCCGCGTCCGCCGTCGCCAGAACGGGCCCTGCGTGATCCGCGCAACGTTCGCCGAACACTTCGACGTCCTTTCGTAGACTCGGCGGGTGATCCGGATCGAAGATCTCGTGAAGCGTTACAAGAAGTCCGACCGCAACGCGGTCGACGGCATCTCCTTCGAGGTGCGGGCCGGCGAATTCTTCGCGCTGCTCGGCCCGAACGGCGCGGGAAAGACGACCACGATCTCGATCCTCACGACGACGCTTGCGCCGACGAGCGGCCGCGCCTCGATCGACGGCCGCGACATACAGCGCGAGGCAAGCGCGGTGCGCAAGCTCGTCGGGATCATCTTCCAGCGCCCGAGCCTCGACATGAACCTCACCGCCGAGGAGAACGTGCGCTTTCACGCGATCCTGTATGGCCTCTATCCGTACGCGCCGACGTTCGGCCTCATGGCGAGCGCGTACCGGCAGCAGCTGCACGAGCTGGCCGATCTCCTCGGCATCAGCGCCGACATCCACAAACCGATGAAGACGTTCTCGGGCGGCATGCGCCGCAAGATCGAGATCGTGCGCAGCCTGCTCCACCGGCCGAAGGTGCTGTTCCTCGACGAGCCCACCGCGGGGCTTGACGTCCCGAGCCGCCGCACGCTCTGGGAGTACCTCACGACGATCCGCCGCGAGAGCGGCACGACGATCTTCCTGACCACGCACTACCTCGAGGAAGCTGAGTCGGCCGACACGATCTGCATCATCGACAAGGGCCAGGTCGTCTCCTACGGCTCACCGGATCGGATCAAGTCGCAGCTGGTCGAGGAATACTGCGTCGTCGATGCGGACGACCGGGTGCGGCTGCGGGAGGAGCTCGCGCGCCTCGAGCTCCCCGTCTCGGGCGACGGCCCGTTCAAGATCATGCTCGCCGGCCGGGGCGTCCATCCAGTCTTGCGCTCGATCGAGACGCCGCTCGCTCTCGTGCGAACGCACGCGCCGAGCCTGGAGGACGCGTATCTCGAGATCGTCGGGGCGGGTCTCAAAGATGAGTGAGCTCTCGGGCATCCTCACGCTCGCGCACCGCGACTTCATCAAGCTCCTGCGGGATCGAACGCGGATCGTCGCCGACTTCAGCTTTCCGCTGATCTTCATCGGGATCCTCGGCACGACGCTGCAGGCCGGCTTCGGCGCCGCGTCCGGCATCGACCTGCTGCAATACGTCTTCACGGGCGTGCTCGCGCAGACGATCTGGCAGTCGGGCGCCCTCGGAGTGATCTCGCTGATCGCCGATCGTGAGCAGGACTTCAGTCAGGAGATCTTCGTCTCGCCGATCTCGCGTTACTCGATCATCTTCGGCAAGATCCTCGGGGAGTCGCTGGTCGCGATGCCGCAGGGGGTCGCCATCATCCTGTTCGGCATCCTCCTGGGCGTGCCCGTCAGCGTCGGCAAGCTGCTCGCGCTCGTGCCGATCCTGCTGCTCGTCGCAATCTACGGTGGCGCGTTCGGCGTGCTCGTCCTGTCGCGCCTGGACAGTCAGCGGCAGGCGAACCAGATCTTCCCGTTCGTGATGCTTCCGCAGTTCTTCCTGGCCGGCGTCTTCAACCCGGTGATGAACCTGCCGCTGCCGCTGGAGATCCTGTCGCGCCTGTCGCCGATGCGGTACGCGGTCGATGTGATACGTGACGTGTTCTACGGGGGAAACCCGAGGATCGTGCTCGAGAGCCTCTCCACGAACCTGGCGATCATCGGCATGGCGTTCGTTGCGTTCATGATCGTCGGCACGGCCGGCTTCGTCCGGGCTGAGCGGAACCGCTAGCCGGCTTCCGTAGAATCACGTCGTGCCACTACGAAAGATCGCGAAGATCGTCGGCGCCGCGATGCGCGACGGCAATCTCGCGCGGCGCACCTCGGCCAGCCCGAAGTGGCGTCAGGAGCAGACGCAGGATCGCCGCGGCACGCTGCGGAAGTTCGAGACCGTCGAGCACGCACTTGCGGACCGCGAGAAGAGCGCGCAGCGTGCCGGCGCCCCCGGCGCGGCGAAGAAGAGCAGGACCAAGCCGACGATCAAGGTCAAGAAGAAATAGCGCAGCCCGCTGGGGTCGAGTACCGCCCGATCGCGCAGCACGAGTTCCGCGAAGCCGCACAGCTCTTCTTTGACGCGGTCACCGCGCTCACCGTCCGCCTGGGCGACCCACCGCCGCCTCCGAGCCTCCTCGAGTTCGAGGACGCCGGCTATCGCTTCGTGGAACGGACGGGCATCTTCCATGTTGCCACGCACGGCGGCCGGCTGGTCGCGCTCGCCTGCGCGATCGTCCGTGACGACGAGTGGTTCCTCTCCGGGTTCTGGACCGACGCGAACATGCGGCAGCAGGGCATCGGCGGACCACTGCTGCGGCGCGTCTGGGATGAAGGACTGCGCCGCGGCGTGAGGCGGCAGTTCGTGTGGGCGTCGCCGGACCCGACCGCGATCGCGTCCTACATGAAGCTCGGGATGGTCCCAGGCTCGCAGCTCTTCGCGTTCTCCGGCGTGCCGCGATCCGCGCCCGGTGCGCCGCTTTCGGTCAC